>CAYMAG010000045.1:0-36648 GCA_964388335.1 uncultured Vicinamibacteraceae bacterium
GCCCGCGTCGATCCGATCGAGGCGCTGCGCGGGCTCGCACGCGAGGGCGCCGACGTGGCGTTCATGCCGCGGCAGTCCTTCGTGGTCGTGCAGGTCGCGCTGTCGTTCGCACTGCTCGTCTGTGCGGGATTGCTTACGAGAAGCCTCGTGCAGCTCGAAGGTCAGCCGCTCGGCTTCCAGCCGGAGCAGCGGCTCGTGGTGTACGTGGATGTGCCGGCGTCGCTCGCCGACGAACCGGCGCGGCTCGCGGCCACCTATGCGACGATGCTGCAGCGGCTGGAGCAGCTGCCTGGTGTCCGGCGCGCGACATACGCGCTTTACAGCCCCATGGAGGGCAACAACTTTTCCGGCCCGATCGCCATCGCCGGACGTCCGGTCAACGACGAGGCTCGGGACTTTTCGTCCGTGAATCGCGTTGGTCCCGACTACTTCGACGTGATCGGCACGCGCGTGCTGCGCGGGCGCGCCATGGTCGTCACTGATACGCAGACGTCCGAGCACATCGCCGTTGTCAACCTCGCCTTCGCACAGCGGTTCTTTCCCGGCGCCGATCCTGTGGGCCAGCGCTTGGGTATCGGCGGGGCGGAGCAGGCGCTCGACTACTTGATCGTCGGCGTCGTCGAGGACGTGAAGTACAGCAGGCCCCGCGAGCCGGCTCTGCCGATGATCTTTCTGCCGGCCGTGCAACGTGCCACGTACGAGGGCGGGAGCGTGGGGCAGCAGATGCAGACGGCGACCACGCTGGTCCGGATGGTCGGCCTCGAGGTGACGGCTCGTGCGGGCACGCTCGAGCCCGCCATCCGACGCGCGCTTGCCGAGGCACACCCGGATCTGACCGTGACGGCCGTCACGCCCATGCACGTGCAGATTGCGGGCAACTTCCGGACCGAGCGATTGCTGGCGCACCTCGCGGGCGCGTACGGCGTGCTCGCGCTGCTGCTCGCCGCACTTGGTCTCTACGGCGTGCTGGCTTACGGCGTTCGCCGCAGGCAACACGAGATCGGCGTACGCATGGCGCTCGGCGCCGACCGCGCGCGCATCGTCCGCGGCATCCTGCGTGGCGCCCTGCTGCAGGTGGCGATTGGCGTGGCGCTCGGGCTCCCACTGGCGTTTGCCGCAGCGCGCCTGCTCGCCGCGCAGTTGTACGACGTCACCGTACGCGACCCGTTCGTCTTCGCGTTCGCGGTTGTGGTGCTGCTGGTGACGACGTGCCTGGCGGCGACGCTCCCGGCGCGCCGCGCCGCATCGGTGGATCCGTCCCGCGCGCTCCGCGCGCAATAGGTAGGGGTGCCGTAGCCCGTAGCCCGTAGCCTGTAGCCGGTGGCACGGAAGCCGTGATGACGTGATCCATGCTTGGCAGGCAGGCATCGCAACCTCTGAAGTGCGTGGCGATGTGCGTCCGGCAATGCATGAAGCGTGAGGCATGAAGCATGAAGCATGACGTGAACTGGCATACATACGTCCGCGAACACCTCCCGCCGCTGGCGTGCGACGCGGCGCGCGAAGCGGCAATCGTGGAAGAGATCGCCGCGCAGTTGCAGGACATCTACGACGGCGCGCTCCGTGCCGGCGCCTCGCACGACGCCGCGGACGCCCACGCCCGCGCCGAGGTGACGGACTGGCACGCGCTCGCGCACGACGTGCTGCACGCGCGCAGCCCTGTCGCCACACCCCCGCGCACGCTGGCGCAGGCGCTCGAGCCCGCCGCACGCCGCCTGCCGTTCGCGGCGCTGTTCACCGTGCTGCTCCGCGACATGCGCCACGCGGTGCGCGCCCTCCGCGCGCAGCCGCTCTTCACCACGACGACGCTCCTGACGTTCGCGCTCGGCATCGGCGCGACGACCGTGGCGTACTCGCTCGTCCACACCGTGCTCCTTTCGCCGCTGTCGTACCGCCAGCCCGACCGTCTGGTCTTCGTACGCCAGGTCGTGCCCGAGATCGCGCACCAGTATCCGATGGTCGGCGTGAACCCGCGCTCGTTCCTCCGGTGGCAGGCGTCCTGCCGCGCAAGCTGCGACGGGATGGCCGCCTTTGCCTCCGACACGGCCACGCTCACCGGCGTCGGAGAGCAGGAAGGACTGGTCGGCGCGCGTGTGTCGCCGTCGTTCTTCGATCTGCTCGGCGTCGTGCCGCTGCACGGCCGGCCGTTCGCCGACGCCGAGGCTGTCCCCGGCAACGACCGTGTCGCGATCCTCACCTATGGCTTCTGGCAGCGGCGTTTCGCCGGCGATCCAGGGGTGATCGGGCAGACACTCCGGCTCGACGACGTGCCCATCGAGATCGTCGGCGTCCTTCCGAGTACCTTCCGGTCTCCACCGGTCGCTCATCGCGACCTGACGGGCCGCATCGTCAACGCGCCGGACTACCTCCGCCCGCTGGCGTGGGCGGACGGTCTGCGCGCCTCATGGGGCGAGTACGACAACGCCGTCGTCCTGCGCCTGCGCGACGGCGTGTCTGCGGACGCCGCGCGCGCGGAACTCGCGAGCCTCACCGACGCCGAGTTCGCTGACGCGCCGATTCATCCGTATCCCGTGGTCGAGCCGCTCGCGGCGACCATCACCTCGGACGCCAGGCGGCCGCTGTGGCTGCTGCTCGGTGCGGTTCTGTCAACGCTTCTCATCGCGTGCGTGAACGTCGCCAACCTTCTCGCCGCGCGGTGGATGGGACGGCAGCGTGAACTCGCCATCCGCACCGCGGTCGGCGCAGGGCGTGCGCGCCTGGCATCACTTGTCGCGGCTGAGAGTCTGCTGCTCGCGGGCAGCGGCGGCGTGTTGGGCGCCGTGGCCGCGTGGCTGGTGCTGGACGCGGTCGTCGCGCGTGTGCCACTGGCGATTCCGCGCCTCGATGATGTGCGACTGGATGTGATGTCGCTGGCCTTCGCCGCGGCGCTGACAGGCGGCTGTGCGCTGCTCTGCACCCTGTTGCCGGCGTGGCGCGCGGCCAGTGTCGATCCCGGAGATACGCTGAAGGCCGGCGCGCGCACGACGACCGACAGCGGCCGCTGGGCGGGACTGCGCCGGTGGCTCGTCAGCGCCGAGGTCGCGCTGACGACGATGCTGCTCGTGGTCGGCGGCCTGCTGCTCGCGAGCTTCGTCAACGTCTTGCGTGTCGATCCCGGCTTCTCGACGGCGTCGATCGTCGCCGCCGATCTCACGCTGCCAGGGGCGCGTTATCCCGATGCCGCCGCGCGGGCACGTTTTTTCGACGAACTGCTCACGACACTCGACGACCAGCCAGGGGTCGAAGCGGCAGGGCTGTCGCGCAGAGTGCCGCTCGAAGGAGAGGGCGCCGTGGACGCCTTCGTGCCAGATGGTGACGTGCGACCCGTCGGCGAGCAGCCGGTCGCCAGCCATGTGCAGGTGAGCCCTGGCTATCTCGGCACCATCGGGGTGTCGTTGGTGCATGGACGTCTGCTCACGGCGGACGACCGCGGTCGAAACGTCGCGGTCATCAGCGAGCGCGCCGCGCGGGCGGTCTGGCCCTCGGCGCTGGAGGCGGTTGGTCGCCGCTTCATGCGCAGCCGCGGCGATGTGTCGTGGGAGGTCGTCGGGGTCGTTGCCGATGCGCGTCTGCGCGGGCTCGAGCAGGAGCCGGGCCTCGTGGCGTACGTCCCCTACGGACCGCAGAGCACGCAGCCGCAGTTGTCGCTCGTGGTGCGGACGCGGCCCGACGTCGCACCGGCCGTAGCCATCGGACGCATCCGCGACGCCGTACAGGCCATCGATGGGCAGCTTCCGCTCCAGCGCGTGCGCACGCTCGACGCGGTGTTGGACGACGCACTCGCGCTTCGCCGCTTCCAGCTGAACCTGGTCGTCGCCTTCGCGGCGGTGGGCCTGTTGCTCGCCTGCCTCGGCATCTACGGAGTCTCGGCATCGGCCGTCGAGCGACGTCGGAACGAACTCGCCATCCGTCTCGCGCTCGGCGCCACACCGGGCGGTGTGCGTCGGCTCGTCGTGCAGCAGGGGCTGATACCCGTCGTGTTCGGTCTGGCAGCGGGGCTGGTGCTCGGCGTGGGTGCTGCGCGCATCGTGGCGTCGATGCTGTTCGGTGTCACGCCGGCGCAGCCGACGGTGGTCGCGGGCGTAGTCGTGGCGATGCTGCTCGTTGGGATCGCCGCGTGTCTCGAGCCGGCGAGCAGGGCGGCCCGGACGCCGCTGGCGTCGACGTTGCGGGCGTAAGTGCCGCCGGCCTGACGTTCGCTGTCACGTCCGGGGCGATGTTGTGGGGCCGTGCCAACAGCACGATGCGTGCTGCTGGCCTGACGGCAGGCAGCGGTCGGCGGAGCGCGTCGAGGTCGTCCTCACGCGTCCGCGTCATCTCGCGTCATCGCTCGCGCCCTGGATCGAGGCGCAGAGGCAGTGGATGGCGCAGGTGACCAGATGTCGTTGCTGGAAACATTATCATGATAAAGTTTCCACGTGGGGAGAATAGTCAGGCGTCTGCTGGATATCCCGCTACCGCCGCGGGCCTCGGCATTTCTATGGGGCCCCCGCCGTGTCGGCAAGAGCTACTGGATTCGGCAGCACCATCCTGACGCCCCTCTCATCGACCTGCTCCAGACAGACGTGTTCGCCGACTACGCGTCCCGTCCGGCATTGCTGCGCGAGCGCTTCGCCGGCAGCCGTGCTCGCCTGGTCGTGATCGACGAGGTGCAGAAGGTCCCGGCGCTCCTCGACGAGGTCCACTGGCTCATCGAACACACGGCGCTGTCGTTCCTCCTGACTGGTTCAAGCGCTCGGAAGCTACGACGAGGCCATGCCAACCTGCTCGCCGGTAGAGCCTGGCGGCGCACCATGGGCCCGCTGGTCCTGCCCGAGGTGGACGACCTGGATCTCACCCGTGTGATGACGACCGGCATGCTGCCGCCGCACTTCCTTTCGGCACACCCGCAAGAAGACCTGCGCGCCTATGTCAGTGACTACTTGAAGGAGGAAATCGCCGCCGAAGCGCTGACGCAGAACATCCCGGCGTTTGCCGAGTTCCTGCGCGTCGCTGCGCTCACCAGCAGCGAGCTGCTGAACTACACAAACGTGGCGAGAGAGACTGGCGTGTCGGCGAAGGTGGTGCGGACCTACTTCGACATCATCGAGGACACGTATCTCGGCTTTCGTCTGCCACCGTGGCGACGCGCCAGACAGCGGCGCCTCATCGAGACCGACAAGTTCTATCTCTTCGACGTCGGCGTGGCGAACCACCTCGCGCGCAGGCAGCCGCAGCCCGGCAGCCTCGAATTCGGCAAGGCATTCGAACACTATGTGCTGATGGAACTCCGCGCGTACCAGGCCTATCGCGCGCCGGACCTTGACCTGTCGTACTGGCGCACCGCGTCCGGCTACGAGGTCGACGTCATCGCTGGCGATCTCGATCTCGCCATCGAGATCAAAGGCGGCAGCCGCGTACACGACGGCGACCTGCGCGGGCTGCGCGCGCTTGCCGAGGAACACCGTCTCGGCCGGCGGATCGTCGTGTGCCTCGAGCCGGCGCCTCGCACACTGGCCGACGGCATCGAGGTGCTACCGTGGCGGCACTTCCTCGAGCGGCTCTGGGCAGGCGATCTCGGTGTGTGAACGGGTCGGCGCATGGGGGTGCCCGGTGATTCCGAGGCAGCTCCTCATTCGCCGTGCCGCAGCAGTGTCGCAGGATCGAGCCGCGATGCCTGCCGCACGGGCCAATACGCGGCCAGTACCTCCGCGAGCAGCAGCACCAGAACGGCGCCAACGAACTCGCCACCCGTCGCGCGCTCGGCGCCACACCGGGCGGTGTGCGTCGGCTCGTCGTGCAGTAACAGGACGAAGCTCACCGACGTGGCGCTCGCGCGCCGACTCGAGCTGGCCGCCGGTTGGTGACAATCCTCACGCGACACGCTATTCTCGCAACCCGTGTCAGCCGCAACGATCCAGTGGCAGGGCGATGCGCGGCGCCCTTCGAGCGCGCTCGTCCCAACGCGACCGTGATGGGAATCCGATGGCCCTGGCCCGGTGATCGCGGTGTCGGCCCGCTCGCGCCAACACTGGCCGTCAGCCTCGGGTGCGTCCCGGGTTCACGCCCATCACCACGCCGTCCAGTGCCACGTCCTCGACCCGGCTGCAGGAACGCGAGTATCCAATGAACAAGGTGTTGTCCACGCTCATGTGGGTGGTGATCGCGGCGCTCGGTGCGACGGCATTCGGGGTGCTCGCGCTGTCTCGCGGCGAGACGATCGGCGCCGGTTGGCTCATCGTGGCTGGCGGGTGCACCTACCTGGTCGCCTATCGGTTCTACTCCCGCTATCTCGCCCACACGGTGTTCGAACTCGACGACGAGCGGGCCACGCCGGCGGAACGTCTGCAGAACGGCCGCGACTTCGTGCCCACCAACAAGTGGGTGGCAGCAGGGCATCACTTCTCCGCGATATCCGGCGCAGGGCCGCTGGTCGGGCCGACACTCGCGGCACAGTTCGGGTTCCTGCCCGGGACGATCTGGCTGATTGTCGGGGTCGTGCTCGGTGGTGCGGTGCAGGACATGATCGTGCTTTGCGCTTCGATCCGACGCGATGGCAAGTCGCTGGGGCAGATGGCGAAGGAGGAAGTCAACCCCGTGGCCGGCGTCGCCGCGATGGTGGCGATGTTCGCCATCATGATCATCCTCCTCGCGGTGCTCGCGCTTGTCGTGGTGAACGCGCTGCGCGACAGTCCGTGGGGGCTGTTCACGATCGCCGCGACGATTCCCATCGCGCTCTTCATGGGCATCTGGATGAACAACCTCCGCCCGGGCAAGGTCGCGGAAGCGACGATCATCGGCATCGTGCTGTTGATCGCGGCGTTGCTCGCCGGCCAGTGGGTGGCAGAGAGTCCGCTGTGGGCGCCGGCGTTCACGTGGTCGGGGACGCGGCTCGCGTGGGCGGTGATGATTTATGGCTTCATCGCGTCGGTACTGCCCGTGTGGCTGCTGCTGGCGCCACGCGACTACCTGTCGGCCTTCATGAAGATCGGCACGATCATCGTCCTCGGCACCGCCATCGTGCTGCTGATGCCTCCGCTGAAGATGCCGGCGGTCACGCAGTTCGTCGACGGCACCGGGCCGGTGTTCGCCGGCAAGCTGTTTCCGTTTGCGTTCATCACCATCGCCTGCGGTGCGATCTCGGGTTTCCATGCGCTCGTCGCGAGCGGCACCACGCCGAAGATCGTCACGCGCGAAGGCGACGCACGGTTGATCGGGTACGGCAGCATGCTGACCGAATCGCTGGTCGGCCTGATGGCGATGATCGCCGCGGCCACGCTGGACCCCGGTGTGTACTTCGCCATGAACGTCGGTCCCGCGGTGCTCGGTACCACAGCGGACAGCGCCGCGCAGGCGATCGCGCAGTGGGGGTTCGTGCTCAGGCCTGACCAGATGGATCAACTCGCACAGCAGATGGGCGAATCCACGCTGCTGTCACGTACCGGAGGTGCGCCGAGTCTGGCGGTCGGCATGGCCGGCATCCTCGGTGGCGTCTTCAGCGGCGGGACGCTGGCGCTCTGGTACCACTTCGCGATCCTGTTCGAGGCGGTGTTCATCCTGACGACGATCGATGCCGGAACTCGCGTCGGCCGCTTCATGCTGCAGGAACTGCTCGGGCACGTGTACAAACCGCTCGGCCACTACTCGTGGTACCCGAGCATCATCCTCTCGTCGGGCATGGTCGTCGCAGCGTGGGGCTACTTCCTGTACCAGGGCGTCATCGACCCGCTGGGCGGCATTCAGGCATTGTGGCCGTTGTTCGGCATCGCGAACCAACTCCTTGCCGCCGTGGCCCTTTCCGTCGCGACAACGATCCTCATCAACATGGGCAAGCTGAAACACGCGTGGACGACGATGCTGCCCCTGGTGTGGCTGGTGGCGGCGACGCTCACGGCGGCGTATCAGAAAGTGTTCTCGTCAAATCCGGCGCTCGGCTTCCTGGCGCACGCGCGAGCGTTGGCGAACTCGCCTGATCCCGTCGCCGCCCGGATGATCGTCAACGACTACGTGAACGCCGCGCTGGCGTCGTTCTTCATGGTGGTCGTCCTCGTGGTGATTGCCGCGTGTGCGCGAGAGTGGGTGGCCGTGGCGACGCGTCGCAAGGCGCCGGTCGTACACGAGGCGCCGTACGTGAAGTCACGGCGTGTCATGCAGGCCGACGCATGACGGCCGGGTTGCGCGCCCGACACGCCGTGCCCGCCCGATGTCGGATGCACGTTCGAAACTTTCGCTGATCGTCGTCCGCCGATCGACGTATGTGTGGCTCCGCTGGCGCCAGGCTATCGTGAACCCGCGGCGCGGCGTGCCGTGACGCGGACCTCGATCATGGACGCGTCTTCGGTCGCGACGATCTCGATGGGCGCGCTCTGCCAGTCGATCGGGGGCGCAGGGTGGCGTGGCGTCACGGTGAGGCGATAGCGGACGCCATCGAACATGCGCAGGCGGAACCGTCCCTCGTGGTCGGCAATCACCTGCCGGGCAGAGCCGTAGGGAAAGTCGCCCGCCCGAAGCGGCTGCAGCAGCATCTGCACGCCTGGCACCGGCGCGCCGTCGGGTCCGCGGACCAGCCCGTCGCGGCGCCGTTCGACAAGCCGGGCCGGAAGGGGAAACGCGGCGAGATCGATGTCCCTGCCCGCGACGACGTCGAACACGTGGGCCCTGGAGATGTCGCGCACACCCGGGTAGAACCACTCGGGATACGGCGCGCGCTCGTCTGGCCCCACGGCGAGGTTGACGCCCAGGACGTACCGTCCAGGCCGCACGGGCACGAACTCCGCCAGACCATCGTCGTCGGCGATCACCATCGTGTGATCCCGATAGCGCGCGTCGACCGAACCGCGCCGGACCAGGTCGACCCGCACTCGAGGGGCCGGCTGGCCGGCTTCGTTCACCATGCGCACCGTCATCGCGGCGCCGGGGATGACCGTGAAGTCGACCGCGGCGCATCCGCGTTCGTCGTGGAGTTCGCTGGACTGGCTCCGGGCGTGCTCGCCCGCGGGCAGGTCGACCTCCACACGGACGGGCCCCACCGGGACGCCCGTCACTTCGTACCGTCCGGCGGCATCGGTGGTCACCTGCGACAGGCCGGCATCGTGCCGCACACGAACGGTGTAGCCTGGCACCGGCTCCGTCTCCATCCGTTCCGACGACAGCGAACGGCGAACACGGCCGACGACCTGACCGCGGCGCGCGGCACTCGTCAGGCTCTCGAGATAGGTCAGATCCTCCTGCGCGTCGTCGAGCGGCCGAGTCCGCGTGCAACTGTTCGTGGTGAGCCGGTCACCAGCGCGCTGCGCATAGACCAGATAGCGGCGGCCTTCGACGAACTCGTAGCCGCAGTCGCCACCCCCGCCCCCGGTCACCAACGCAACTTCTCCAGACGCCTCGCCGTGCCACGACGACTCGACACGCAGACGCACGCGACGACGGATCGGGAACGTGAACCCGTCGCGTTCCATCGTCTCGGTCTCCACGTCCAGGACCTCGGCCGCGAAGACGTCCGTGGCCTGCCACGTCGCCTGGCAGGGTGGCCCACTGATCGTGCAGGAACACGCGAGCGCCGGCGCGGGCGCGGCGACCATCGTCACGACGCACGCGGCCGATGTGAGCCACAGGGCGCGCATGGTGGACATGCGTCGAGCGTCCCTGAATGGTGCGGCGTACGTCAAGCACAGCCGTCCTTCCTCAGGAAGAACGTCAGCGCGCTTCCGCCGCCGACGTCGCGGCGTGGGCAAGGCGGCCGTACCGCGGCACGACCAGCATGAGCGCGGCGACGACCACCGTGAAAAGGGCGAGCCATGCGAGCAGGCGCTCGTACGACCCCGTGACGTCATACGCGCGGCCCATCAGGATCGGACCGACGGCGCCGGCAGACGCGTATACGGTCCACGTGAAGCCGTAGAGCGTCGAGAAGGATCGCAGGCCGAAGTACCTGGTGAGCAGGTACGGCGTGACGTCTGCCTCGCCGCCCATCCCGAAGCCGATCAGCATGGCGGCTGCAACTCCAACGGCGAGCGACTGCGCGCCCGACAGCAGGAACACGCCACACGCCGCGACCGCGAGCAGCGCGAACGACACGTACCCCGCGAAGAACCGGTCGAGGAACCAGCCCGTGGTGAGTCGCCCGACGAGCCCAGCGCCACCCATCGCGGCCAGCGCCAACGCCGCACCGCGGGCCTCGATGCCGCGGTCCGTCAACAGCGCCGAGAGGTGCGCGAGCGCGCCGTTCTGCGAAATCGACGCGGCAAACAGCACCGCGACGAGCACCCAGAACACCCACGAGCGGAGCCCCTCGCGCGTCGTGGCTCCTGGCATCTCCTCCCGCCGTCCCACGACGCTGACCGGTGCCGGCCGCTCCCGTATCCAGCGCACGACGACGGGCAGCCCGACGACGAGGACGCCGGCGCCCAGCACGGCGCACGCCGCGCGCCATCCCAGGGTGTCGATCAGCCGCTGTGTCAGCGGCGGCAGCACCATCGCGCCAACCGCTCCGCCGCACATCATCACGGCGAGCGCGAGGCCGCGCCGTTGCGCGAACCAGCTCGCCACGGCCCGTGAATACCCCATCTGCGCGGTGCCGTTGCCGACGACACCGACGACGAGACACACGAGATAGAAGTGCCAGAGATGCGGCGTCAGCCACGCGAGCGACGCAAACGCCGCGCCGAAGACCGTGAGACACGGCACGATGACGCGCCGCGGTCCGAGACGGTCGAGCAGGTACCCCAGCACCGGCGACGCCAGCGCGAGGCTCATCGCCGCGATGCCGAACCCGGACGAAATGGCCTGGCGCGACCAGCCGAACTCGTCCGCGAGCGGCTTGAGCAGGATGCCGAACGTGTAGACGAACAGCGACGCGAACCCAACGAACACGCCGGCGGCCGACGCCGCCGTGACGCGCCAGCCCTCGTACCGCGCGTCGTGCTCGGTGGCCGTCCTCGGGGCGGCGCCCGCCGACACGGGCCCTACCTCGACATCGGCAGGCGGGGCTGCCATCAGAAGATCAGCTTCGCGGCGAACTGGAACAGCCGTGGCGGGCCGGCCGAGAGAATGCGTCCGAAGGTCGGCGAGTTGAGGTCGGCCACCGGCAGGCCGAAGTTGGCGTGGTTGGCGACGTTGAAGGCCTCGGCACGCACCTCGAGTCGCAGCGCGCTCGTCAGCGCGAAGCGCCGGACGATGGACACGTCGAAGTTCAGGTACGAGTCGGCGCGCGCGATGTTGCGACCCGCATCGCCGAACTGTCCGGCATCGGTGATCGGATTGAGCCGCTGGAAGGCGGATCGGCTCAACCACTCCTCGACCGTGCGTGGGCCGTCGTTCGGGTCGCCGACGAGATTCGGACGACTCGCCACGAACCCGGAGATCGGCGGGCTGTTGGCCTGCATCGACACGTTGGTCGAGTCTGACACCGTGAATGGCGTCCCGGAGTTGTACGCGCCGATGAGGTTCAACTGCCACCCGTTGAAGATCGCCTGCGTCGCCGCACCAGTCGTGTCAGGAAGCCGCGGCTCCCAGCTCGCGCTGGCTACGATGCGGTGGCGCGCGTCGAAGAGCGACGGCCCGCGCTCGGCGGCGACGTCGAAGGGATTCTGCGCCAGGTCGTTCTCGCCCGCCAGCGGCTTGGCGGCCGCGCCCGACAGGTTCATCGACGACAGCTCGTCGACGGTCTTCGAGTACCAGTACGACAGGTTCATCCCGAGCCCGTTGACGTAGCGCCGCGACAGGCTCACCTGGCCCGCGTTGTAGGACGCGCTCGTGATATTGCGCAGCATCGCGATCGTGGAGTAGGTGCACGGTCCGCCATCCGGCGGGCAGCCGGCGTAGATGCGGCGCTGGTCGGCGTTCTGCGGCGTCGCGCCGGGGCCGAAGACGGCCGGATTGGCCTCGACGTTGCGTGGCAGACGTGCGGCCGCCGCGCCGACGTACCGCACCTCGAGCAGGTACGCACTGAAGAGCGCACGCTGGACGCCGACGTTCCAGGTCTGCGAATACGGCGGCTTGGCCTCGTGGTCGAGCACGAACAGCGTGTTCGGCCGAATGAAGGTCTCGGGCTCGGGGTACTGGCGGTTGGCGTACGGATCCTGGAAGTTGAGGCCCGCACCGCTGAACTGGTTGAACTGCGCCCAGGGCACCGAGCTGATCGGCACCGAGGCACCCGTGCCTGCGCCGTTCTGGAACTGGTCGTAGAAGAGCCCGTAGCTCGCACGCACGGCCCACGTGCCGTCGCCCGTCGGATCCCAGACGACGCCCGTTCGCGGCATCCACGCGTTGTAGCTGTGGGCAATGCCGCGGCCGATGCCCGGATCGCCAGGGTAGACGGAGCCGGTCGGCGCCTCGGGCCGCACCTGCGACTGCACGCCTGGAATGAACCCGTTGAACCGATCCTGGGCTTCGATGAACGGGTTGATGCGCTCGTAGCGCAGGCCGACGTTGAGCGTGACCCGCGGCGTGAGACGCCATTCGTCCTGCGCAAACACACTGCCCTGCCACACGCTCAGGTCGCGGGCGAAGTCGCCGAGCCCCTGGTAGAACACCACCGGCGCGCCGAGCAGCAGGTTCGCCACGGCGTTGTTGGTGGGAAACGTCCCCGCGAACACGAAGAACGAGTTGGGCGCGATCGCCTGGAACAGGTCAAGATGGGTGCGGCGATACTCGCCGCCGACCTTCACCAGGTGGTTGCGGCTCGCCCATGTCAGGCTGTCCTGGATCTCGACGGCGTCCTGCGTGCTGAAGCGCGGGCCGGTGATGGCCCCGCCAATCGGCGTGTAGCCGGTGATATTGAAGAACGGCGGCCCCTGTCCCGGCTCGTTGGACGACTGCAGGTTGAAGCCGAGCGCGCTCGGCGGCGTGCGGTTCAGGCGCTGGTCGAAGAGGAACTTGTGACGCAGGTGCCCGCCGCGCAGCGAGTTGGTGAGCGTTGGCGAGAGGATCTGCGTGTGCGAGAGCACCAGCGAGTGCGTGTCGATGTCGTCGCGCGTGGGGAAGCCGGGCACATCGGTGCCGCGGGTCGAAATGGGGTTGATGTTGTCGCCGCCGGAGTACGAGTACCGCGCAAAGAGCTGGCTCCGGGGCGACAGGTTGAAGTCGAGACGTGCGCCGACCTGGTCGAGCGTGTTGCGCGCAATGAGCGTGTCGCGATAGACCGACGGCGACACGTTGGCCACCGGGTACATCGCGATGACGTTGCGCGACACCGGATTGATGGCGGCCTGCGGGATCTTGTTGTCCGGGAACGGCACACCGCCAGCCGCGATGTTCAGGAGCGGCACGCCCATCTCCGAGAAGTCGCCTTCGCGCTCGAGCTGCGTGGGCACGGTGGCCGACGTCGTGATGCCCTGCTTGTTGCGGAACCCTTCGTAGTAGCCGAAGAAGAAGGCGCGGTTGCGGGCGATGGGGCCACCGATCGTGCCGCCGAACTGGTGCTGGTTGAGCGGCTCGACGTCCTCGGAGAAGAAGTTGCGCGCGTCGAAGACGTCGTTGCGCACGAACTCGTAGGCGCTGCCGTGGTACTGGTTCCCACCCGATCGCGTGACGACGCTCGTGGTGGCGCCGCCCGTGCCGCCGTACTCGGCCGGTGCGCTCTGCGTGAGGATCCGGAACTCCGCGATGGCATCCACCGGAAGGCGCAGCGCGTACCCGCCATCCACCCGGTTGTGGTTCTGGCCGCCGTCCACGAGATAGACGTTCTGCTCCGGCCGCATGCCGTTGACCGCGTAGGCCTGGCCCTGTCTGAGGGACCCGCCCGCGGTGGCGATGCCGAAGGTCAACGGTGCAACGCCGGTCTGCAGTAGCCCGAGCTGCGTGAAGTTGCGGCCGTTGAGCGGCAGGTCCACGAGTTCGCGGCCGGTCACCACGCGCCCGAGGGTATTGGAGGTCGAATCCACGAGCGACGCGCCTCCCGGGACGGTGACTGTCTCCTCGAGCGTGGCGACCGCCAACTGCAGGTCGGCGCGGAGCGACTGGCCGATGGTCACATGCAGCGGCTCGCGCACGAGCGGGGCGAACTGCGGCGCGGTGACGGTCACGCTGTAGTCGCCCACCGGCAGCAGCGGCACACGGTAGAAGCCATCGGCCGCGCTGGTCGTCTGCCGTACCAGGCCGGTACCGAGGTTGACCACGAGCACCTCGGCGTTCTGGACGACGTCGCCGGTGCTGTCGGAGACGACGCCCTCGATGGTGCCGGTTGGATCCTGCGCCGCCGCCGGCAACACGGTCAGGACCACGCCGAGCAGCGCGCACGGCACCACGGCGCGCCGCAGCCGGCGACGCAAGGATGATGTCAGGAGTGTGGAGATGGTCACGGGGAGGGGCTCCGTCGAGAAGCGCTTACGCGTCTGGCGCCGCCGGCGCGGCCCCGAGCGCCGTGGCGCCGGCGTACCCGAGCTCCGCGACGAGGGCCGCGCGCTGGCGGTAGAAGTCGGGGTCGTCCGGCGCCCACGTGGCCAGGCCGTCGACATACCGGTTGCAGAGGCAGAACACGGCCGCGATGAGCACCGTGTCGTGGATCTCCAGGTCCGTGGCACCGGCCGCACGCGCGCGCGCCACGTCGGCGTCAGTCACGTCGCGTCCGCTGCGCGCGACCTTGCCGGCGATATTGAGCAGCGCCTTCAGCTTGTCGGAGACATCGGCCTGCTCGGGATTGCTCTTCACCTGCACGACGAGCGCTTCATCGCCGCCGAGATGGTGCGCGGCAATGGCGCCGTGAATCGTCTGGCAGTACCGGCAGTCGTTCTCCGAGGAGACATAGGCGGCGATGAGTTCACGCTCGCCGGGCGTCAGCGTGCCAGGACCGCACAGGAGCACGTCCACCAGGTCGTTGAGCGGCCGCGCCGTCTCGGGACGATACGCCATGAGTCCGCGGATGCCGGGCAGCGTGTTGTGCAGCGTGATGTGTGCCATGGGGTTCTCCGTCAGTCGCGCGTGTAGCCGCGCGTGGCGAGCGATCGCCCCTGCTGGCGGTGCGCGTCCTCCGACATCTCCGGAACGCCGGTCGCCGTGATCCAGCGGTTGTAGAAGTTGAACAGCGCACAGGTCGTGATGGCGTAGTAGATCGCTTCGTCGTCCCACCCCGCCTGGCGCACGGTCTCGACGTCGGTCGCCGTGACCGTGGGCAGGTCCCTGGTCATGTGCGCCACGAAGTGCAGCAGGGTCTTCTCGCGATCGGGCAGCGCAGACGACTCCAGGTCGCGGAGCACGCTGAAGACCAGGGCTTCGTCCTCGAGCAGCGCGGCGGCCGCAAACGCGTGCGCCTGCGTGCAGAACCCGCACTCGTTGAGGGAAGACGTGTAGGCTGCGATGAGTTCGCGCAGCCCCGGACTGATGCTCGCCGGTGTGCGCAGCAGGCCGTGCGTGAAGCGGCCCATGTGGATCGTGAAGTCCTGCTGGTAGGCAAACAGGTCCCAGATCTTCGAGTGCTCGCGGCCCTCGGCCCGGGCCGCCTCGATGAGCGTGCGATACGGACCGGGCTTCGCGCCGGCTTCGACGTCCGGAAGGTGCAGTGGCCGGACAGGTCGGAGCGGCGTCCCTGCCGGTGTCGAGTCGCTCACGATGTCGATGCTCGCGGCTGCGGAACGCGCGAGGCGTAACCGTGATGCGCCATGCGCTGTCCCATCGCGTCGTACGTGGCCTCGTCGGTCGGCGTCCAGGTAGCCAGACCGTCCACGTAGCGGTTGAACATACAGAAGGCCGCCGCGATGAGGACCGTGTCGTGAATCTCGACGTCGGTGGCACCCGCGGCACGCGCCGCGTCGATGTCGCCGGTGGCAACCTTCCTGCCGCTCTCCTGCACTTTGGCGGCGATCGCCAGCAGCGCCTTGAGCTTGTCGGAGATGGGCGCCGTCGTGTAGTCGCAGCGCACGGCATCGACCAGCGTGTAGTCGCCACCCAGGTTGTGCGCGGCAGCGGCACGATGGCTCGCCTGACAGAACTGACACTCGTTGCGCCCGGAGACCACCGTGGCGATCAGCTCGCGCTCGCCGCTCGTCAGGCTGTTGGGCGCTCGCAGCAGGACTTCGGCGAGTTCGAGCAGCGGCCCGGCGGTTTCGGGCCTGAACTCGAAGGCGCTTCTGATTCCCGGCACACCGTCCGGGAGGTTGATGTGTGGCATGGATCTCCCACTCCGCGTGTCGTCGCACGCGTACGACGAGGTTCCAGGAGTTTCGTGCGGGGCATTCTCAGTCGCTGGCGGCGGGGACGCAATACGCTGAAACGACTACTGCAGTACGAACAAAGACACGTTCACGATAGGTGCAGGGGACCGGGACCAGGTGGCAGACCGTGCCGCAGCCTGAGGATGCGACGAGTCGGCAGTCCGTGCGTGCGGCCGCGTTTCGCATCCGCTGCGCCCTGTTTGTTGCGGCCTGCCGGCGTTGGTCACATTCCCGACGAGTCCTCGAGTGGTCGTCAGTAGCATTGGCGCCGGGAGGAGTCATGCGGTTCGCCACCAGAGTCGTACTCACCGGTGTCCTGTTGTCAGCCATCGCGGCACCCGCGGCAGTCAATCGCCCTGCAGCGGCCTCACTGCAGCCAGCCTGCGTTCAACGCATCGACCTTGCCGAGCGGCTGGCCGCGCGGAAGCTGAGGGTCGTCAATCGCGAGGCGACCAGCATCGAGGGGGTCGCCGGCGGCGTGCGCCTGAGTGCCGCGCCAGGCGCCGGCCTCGCGTGGATCGAGGGCACGGACGTCGCGCAGGGCACGATCGAGATCGACATCCGCGGCAAGGACGTCCTGCAGCAGAGTTTCGTCGGCATTGCCTTTCGCGGGCGCGACGACACGAGCTACGAAGCGGTGTATCTGCGACCCTTCAACTTCCGCGCAGCAGATCCGGTGCGGCACCAGCATGCCGTGCAGTACGTATCGCTGCCGGACTTCGACTGGCCACGCCTCCGCAAGGAGCGTCCGGAGGAGTTCGAGAACCCGGTGGCCCCGTCGGTGTCGCCCACCGGCTGGGTGCCGGTTCGTCTGATCGTGTCCGCGGCGACGGTCGAGGTCTATGTCGGCGCGGTGAAGGCGCCGACCCTCGACGTGCCGAAGCTCGGCACGCTCGAGCGTGGCATGATCGGCCTCTGGGTCGGCAACGGGAGCGACGGCGACTTCGCGAACCTGCGTGTCAGTCCATTGCAGTAGTCGGACGGCAATGAAGCTGAGCGTGCGCGCAATCGTCGGTGCCACGGTCGTGGCAACATGCGTCGGCGCAGCGATCGCCGGGTGGTCCCCTCAGCGGCCCGCGGTTCTGGCGCTCCAGGCGAAGGTCCTTCGTGAGTACACCGGCGTGTATCGCTCGGGGCCCGACGCGTTCCTGTATCTCCAGCTGTGGAACGAACTCGCCGGCACGGACCAGCTCGTGGCGTTCGCCGAGTCCGGAGACGTCCGGACGTTGTATCCGACCGGCCCGGACAGGTTCTTCGCCGGCCCCGGTGCCGCGGTCTCGTCCTCGATCGAATCGCACGTCGAGTTTCAGCGCCGCAGCGACGGCACCATCGGCTCGCTTACGTGGACACGCGAGGGCGCGCCGCCGCGAATCGCCGAGCGCGTCGAGATCGAGCGCCATGAAGCCGTTCGCTTCTCGAACGGGGACGTTCAGCTGGCGGGCACGCTGCTCATGCCGGCAACCGCCGCCGCCCCCGCCAGTGTCGTCCGGCATCCGGCGATCATCCTCGTGCACTACTCGGGGCCCGCGAATCGCGAGAGTGTCCTGCCGTTTGCACGCTTCCTCATCCGTCGCGGGATCGCCGTGCTCGGCTATGACAAGCGTGGCGTCGGCGAATCGACGGGCGACTGGAACGTGGCGTCGCTGGACGACCTTGCGGGCGATGCCATCGCGGCCTTCGAGTACCTGAAGACGCGCAGCGATATCGATGGCACCCGTGTCGGCTTGCTCGGCGTGAGCGAGGCAGGATGGATCATGCCGTTGGCAGCCGTGAAAGCGAGCGATCTGGCGTTCCTGATCAGTGTCTCGGGTGCGGGTGTTGCGGCGGCGGAGACCGTCATCGATCATGCCCGCAGCGAGATGACGGCAGGCGGTATGCCGGCGCCTGCGGTCGAGCAGATTGTCGAACTCATGACGCTGCAGCACCAATACGCGCGGACCGGTCGCGGGTGGGACGAGTATCTGGTCAAGCGGGCCGCGCTCGCGTCGCGGATGGGCGGCCCTCCCGAGAGTTTCCCGGGCACGCCGGACCACCCGCACTGGCAGATGATCCGGCGGCTGTACTTCCACGACCCGGCACCGACGCTTCGGCGGCTGCGCGTGCCGACGCTCGCAATCTTCGGCGCGCTCGACAACAACATCCTGGCGGCGAAGAACGCGGCCGCATGGCAGGCTGCGCTCGACGCGGGCGGTCATCCCGACTTCACGGTGCAGGTACTGCCCGGAGCCAACCATCTGCAGTTCGAAGCCGTGCGAGGAACGAACGCAGAGATGGCCACGCTCCGCCGATTCGTTCCGGAGTACGCGACGACGATCGAGGAGTGGCTGATCCCGCGCCTCGACCGCGTTGGAATGCGCCGATAATGTCGGTCGTGGACGCCTCACCGACGCGCGTACCGGCCCGGACCGTCGGGCGATCGCTTCTCATCGCCCTGCTCGCGTTCCTGCTCTGGACGGCGCTGGCGATCGCCTTCGCCACGCAGCTCTACTTCGCCGGCCTCTCGTGGAGTCAGGCGCTGCAATGGAGCGTGCCGCGCTGGTACTCGTGGGGCCTGCTGGCTCCGGCAATCTTCTGGATGGACCGGCGGCTGCACGGCCTGCCGTCGCCCGTGGCGCGGTTCGCGCTGCACGTGCCGATCGGCATCGCCTTCACGCTGCTCTCGATCGCGCTTCGGCTCGCGACGCGGCCGCTTCGCGGTGCGCCATTGCCGACGGACATGGGCGCGTTCTTCCTCGAGCGCTTCTACTCGGACCTGCTGATCTACGCCGTCATCGCGGGTGTTTCGATGTCGCGCGACTACGCCGCGCAGGTGCGGCAGCGCGAACGGCAGGCGGCCGATCTGGCCGTTCGGATGGCCGACCTCGAACGCCGGCTCGTCGAGTCGCGTCTGCAGACCCTGCGCGCCCAGCTGCATCCGCACTTCCTGTTCAACGCCCTCAATACGATCAGCGCCTTCACGGAGACCGACCCTCGAACCGCCCGGCGCCTGATGGAGCAGCTCGGCGGCCTGCTGCGGGCCTCACTGACGCACGCCGCACGTCCGCTCGTGACGCTCGCCGAGGAACTGACGTTCCTCGACGACTATCTCGCGATCGAGTCGGCCAGATTCGAAGGCCGCATCACCGTGTCGGTCACCGCGGACGACAGCGTGCTCGATGTCATGGTGCCGAGCTTCCTGTTCCAGCCGCTCGTGGAGAACGCGATCAGGCATGGCGTCGCGACGCGCGCGGCCGGAGGACGGGTGGACGTATCGGCCGAGCAGCGCGGCTCGATGCTGGCGCTGCGCGTGCGGGACGACGGCGTCGGACTGCCGGCGGACTGGCAGCTCGACCGGGACGCCGGCGTCGGCCTCGGCAACATCGCATCGAGGCTGGAGCACCTGTACGGCCGCACCGATCTCCTTCGTCTCGTCCCGAGGCCATCCGGCGGCGTGGACGTGCAACTCGAGCTGCCCGTACGCCCACCAGCGTCGGCCTCGGTCACCGCACCGGACGTCGTCACCGTATGAACGTGATTCGTGCGGTGGTCGTCGACGACGAGAAGCCGGGACGCGAGCGGGTCCGTCGCCTCGTCGCTCGCGACTCGCGCGTCGAACTCGTCGCCGTCTGCGGCGGCGGCGCCGCGGCCCTCGAGGCGCTCGCCGCGGCGGTCGAGTCCGGGCGTCCCGCTCAACTGATGTTTCTGGACGTCCAGATGCCGGAGGTCGATGGATTCGCCGTGGTGTCGACGCTGCTCCGTCGTGTCTCGCCGGAGTTGCTGCCCGCGATCGTCTTCATCACGGCACACGACGAGTATGCGCTCCGGGCCTTCGAGGTCCATGCCATCGACTACCTCCTCAAGCCGTTCAGCGACGAGCGGTTTCAGGCGTCCCTCGATCGCGCGGTCCGGTTCATCCGGGCCGGCGACGCCCAGGCGCTCATGACACGGATGCAGGCGCTGCTGGCGCAGGCGCCGGGAGCCGGTACAGCAGGGGAGTCGGCTCCCGCTCCGCTGCGGAAGCGGCCGCTCGACAAGATCGTCGTGAAGGGCACACACAGCATCCGGCTGCTGCCGGTCGAGCAGGTGAGCTGGATTGAGGCCGAGGGGATGTACGTGAAGCTGCACACGCGTGACGGCGGGGTGCACCTGCATCGCGGGTTACTGGGCTCGTTGGACTCGGTGCTCGACCCCCGCCGGTTCGTTCGCATTCATCGTTCCGCCATCGTCAACATCGACCTCGTCCATGAGCTGCGCCAGGATGCGCACGGCGATTACGTGGCCGTGCTTCGCGACCAGACAGAAGTGCGGGTCGGCCGCCGCTTCCGTGAGCGTCTGCAGGCGCGCCTGGGCCAGCCGTTGTAGCTGCTGCGTCTGCCCGACACGAACACGCAGGGCTCGCCCTGGCCAGCGTGCGATCGATCGTGAATCGACACGGCGGCACCATCGTCGTGCGCAACCGTGATGACGCCGCGCGTGTGTGGGAGGGGTCTGCTGGCCATGCGCCGGTGACTTGGCGTGTCCGTACGTCGGCGGCGCCGCGCCGGGCCACTCGACGTGCGGGCGGGCGACCGTGGACTGGTCACTCGACACGTAATCGTGCAGCGGCTACGCCAGTCTGCCGGCGCGTGTCCGCACCGCCATGTCAGTGGACGACGTGATCGTGATCGGCATCGTCGTCGACGTCGAGGTGCGGGATCTCGAGCGTGCGGACGGCCTGGATCGCCGCCGCCAGGGTGATCTCCGCCTGACTGGTGCGTCCGCGGTGGCGCAGGCTGCGCCGCATGGCCCGCAAGGCGCGCAGGATCTGCGCCCTGTCGAATCGTTGCCCCGCGCAGTGCTCGCAGTAGCTCATCGTGTCGGCCCCACTTTCGAGCGTGAGTATAGCGCGCGGCCTGCCGAGCCCGCCGGACGTCCCCCCCGACGTCTGCCGGCGTCCCGCCGCCGTCCTATTGACATCGCAAAGGTCGAGGCGTATCGTCATTTTCCATGACCAAAGGAGAAGCGATCGCTTCGACACGCCTCGACGTGCTGCAGGGCACCCTCGACCTGATGGTGCTGCAGACGCTCGACAGCATGGGCCCCCAGCACGGCTACGGCCTCGCGCGCCGCATCGAGCAGATCAGCGACGACATCCTCAGGCTGAACGAGGGCACCGTCTACGCGTCGCTCATGCGGCTGCAGCACCACCGGTGGATCACGGCGAGCTGGGGCGCGTCGGAGAACAACCGCAAGGCCAAGTTCTACACGATCACCGCTGCCGGCCGGCGGCAGCTGGCGCGTGAGGTGGAGAACTGGGACCGCATCGCGGGTGTGATCGCCCGCCTCCGCACCGCGGAGCCCTGACATCAGTCTTGAGTGAGCCTCTTCACGAGCCGGCCAACGTCCGGGCGGTTGAGGAACTCGCCAGGCCTTGCGACGCCGACCGACTGAAACGCCTTCTGGTCGAAATGGCCTGGCGCGGTATTGACCGTGACGATGAAGTCCGCGGTCACCGCAAACGCGCACTCGAGAAAACGGTTGTCGGGCTCGTGGCGGATGACGCTGAGTTCCGTCAATGGATAACAGATGTGGCTGCACTCGACCACGTCAGCGAGGAATACTGGCTGGTCACCCAGCACGTCCGCGTACTCCTCCAATATGGCCGGGCTGACCCACGCCTCAATCAGACCGGCACGCGCCAACTCGAAGACAAGCGCAGACGCGTTGGGCTCGGTCGGAAACGTGGCGAGCTTCAGAATGCACGTGTCAAGTACGACTCTCAAGGTAGGGCTTGGCGCGACGCAGGGTCCGCGCCCGTCGCTTGGTTTCGACCAACGCCACGGCTTCCCGTTCGGTCATCGTCTTGCCGCGATTCTCCCGGTGCGCCCGCGCCAATGCCGGGGACAGCTTGAACCGAACGACCTTGCCTTGCACGAGGGCTGTCGCGTACATGCCACCAGCGTACGCAAAGATGCATGCCGACACAAGACAGGAGCGGTGCAACTCTACCTTTTGACATCGCAAATGTCAGCGTGTATATTCCTTTGCTGTGACCAAAGGGTCGACCTCAGGCTCACCGCGCACCCGCCGCAACATGTGGCAGCACCTGCTCGCGTGGGTATCTCGGCTGCGTTTCGCCTGGGCGCGCCGGCGACTCGACGAAGACGCCAGGCAGGAGATCGACGCGCACATCCACCTGTTGACGGATCGGTACGTCGGGCAGGGGCTGCCTCGCGACGAGGCGTACACGGCGGCGCGGCGCCAGTTCGGCAACGCGGCCGCGATGCGACAGGAGTTGTACGACATGAACAGCATCTCGTGGGCGGAAGAGATCGGCCAGGACCTGCGGTACGCGCTCCGTCAGCTGCGACACAACCCGGGGTTCGCCGCCACGGCAATCGCCACGCTCGCGCTCGCCATCGGTGCGCACACGGCCATGTTCAGCGTGCTCAACACCGTGCTGCTTCGCCCTCTCCCGTACCCGTCGCCGGAACAACTGGTCACGCTGTGGATCGAGAGTCCGAGCCAGGGCCGACGGGAGGTCCGGCCTGCGTGGCTGAACGTCGACGAGTGGCGGCGTCACAGCGAGAGCTTCAGCGAGATCGTCGCCTCCGACCCGTTGACCGCGACACTGACGAGCGCCGACGGCGCCGAGCGTCTCAGCGTCTCGAGAACCACACCCAATTTCCTTCGCGTGCGCGGCATCGAGCCGCTGCTCGGGCGCAGTTTCTCCGCCGAGGAGGCCGAGGCACGCCAGCGTGTCGCCGTCATCAGCCATCGCTTCTGGCAGAGACGATTCGCCGGCTCGCCTGACGTGGTGGGCACGCTCATCGAGATCAACGGACTGACCTCCGAGGTCATCGGCGTCCTCCCTCCGGCAGACGGCCGTATCGGCGACCACGACATCTGGGAGCCGCACACGCTGTTCCCAGATTGGGAGGCACGGCGCGCCACGGCGGGTGAAGGATCGTGGTTCGTTCTCGCGCGCCTGCGACCACAGGTCACGATCGACCAGGCGCTGGCGGAGATGAACGCGATCGCGCGCCGTTTCGACGAACAGCTCCCTGTAGCAGACCGCGGCCGCACGGTCGGCATCGTGCCGTTGAGCCGTCACCTGGTCGGATCGCAGTCGCGGACGGCGTTGTGGATGCTGACCGGTGCGGTGTCGTGCGTCCTGCTCATTGCCGCCGCCAACATCGCCGGGCTCTCGGTGGCACGCAGTGTCGGCCGTGCACGGGAGATGTCCATCCGCACGGCGGTCGGCGCCACATCCGCGCGCATCGCGCGACAGCTCGTCGTCGAAAGTCTGACGCTCGCCGCCATCGCGGGCGCGCTCGGCACCGGCCTGGCCGTTGTCGGCATTCGCTTCGTCCGGGCATTCGGCCCTGGCGACGTGGAACGCCTGCGGGAGGTCAGCCTCGATCCGGGTGCCCTCGGGTGGGCGGTCGCCATCTCGGGTCTGGCGGGTGTACTCGTTGGCCTCGCGCCGGCCATCACCGCCACGCGGCGGGAGATATCGTCGTCCGGCAAGGAAGGCAGCCGCGGCGTGGCTGGCGGCGCGGCGGCACGCGGCCTACGTCGTTCGCTGGTAGCGGCGGAAGTCGCCCTCGCGGTCGTGTTGCTGGCCGGCGCTGGGCTGCTGCTCCGAAGCTGGTGGCACGCCGAGCGCGTCGACATGGGCTTCCAGTCCGAACGCCTCCTGATGGCACACGTCACCGCGACGGGCTTCACGGCGCCAGAGCAGCGCGTCCACTTCTACGACCGTGTGCTCGAACGCGTCGCGTCGCTGCCCGGCGTCCAACACGTGGCGGTCGTCAGCGACTTGTTTGCCAGCGGCGTCGCGAACACATTCGTCACCGTCGACGGCAGCGTGAGCGCCGCGTCGGAACGCCTGCAGTTCAGACGGGACGAAGTGAGCCAGGACTTCTTCAACACAGCCGGCGCACCGCTGCTCCGCGGTCGTGCGTTCTCCGCCGAAGACGCCATGGGCGCGCCGCTGGTCACGGTCCTCAACGACGCGATGGCGCGGCGTCTCTGGCCAGACGGCGATCCGGTGGGCAGGCGCTTCAAGATCGGTCCTGCAGACGCCGACACGCCCTGGTTCACCGTCATCGGCGTCGTCGGCAACATGCGCCGCAGCCGGCAGGTGGAAACCGAACCGATCCCGCAGATGTTCGAGGCCATGGCGCAGAATCCGCCAGGCACCGCACAGGTCCTCGTCCGCACGACCACCAGCGAGCCACTGGCGCTGGTCCAGACGGTCAGAACGACCGTGCGCGATGTGGACCCGCGCGCGCCCGTCGGCGACGCGGTGACGGTCGATAGCCACATCGGCACGTTCCTCGCGCAGCGCCGCTTCCAGACGTCGCTGCTGATCGCGTTCGCCGCCGCGGCGCTTCTGCTGGCAGCCATCGGCATCTACGGTCTCATCCAGTACTCCGTGGTCACGCGCACGCACGAGATCGCCATCCGCATGGCGGTGGGCGCGCAAGCCGGAGAGATCTTCCGCATGGTCGTGCGCGAAGGGCTGAAGCTCAGCGCGACAGGGCTCGCGATCGGCCTCGCGGTAGCACTGGCCGCGAGCCATGCCGGCGCGGGTCTCCTGTTCCACGTGACCGCCACCGACCCGCTGACGTTCGTGACGATCGCCATCGCCCTCATCGCGATCGCGGGTGGCGCGTGCTACGTGCCCGCACGGCGTGCCACGAAGGTGGAACCCATCGCTGCGTTGCGACAGGGATAGCCGACACGTCGTCCGCACGGTCGAACACTGCGAGACGGAGGGAGCCGACATGTGGCGGCACTGACTACGCGGGCGGAGGCGGTCTGAAGCGGCCTTTGCGCCTGTGGCCACATGTAGCTATAGTGAGAGCACTGTGGACGCTGGCATTCGCGAATTGAAGGATAACCTGAGCCGTTACATTCGCCGCGTCGAGGCGGGCGAGCGAATCTCGGTAACGGCCCACGGACGAGTCGTCGCTGAACTGGTGCCGCCGGGAACGGGCGCCGCGCCCCACAGAAGCCGGTGGGATGAGCTGATTGCGGCGGGTGTGCTCCATCCACCAGTTGAATCCGGTGATCCCTTCGAGGATTGGCCTGACATCCGGCTCCCTCGGGGAACCGCCGCCTCGTGGATCGACAGCGACCGTGGCGAAGCGTAGTACTCCACGGCGACGTTCACCACGACAGCGGGCGACTGGCCGGGCCACGGCGCCTGTCGTCCCAGGCGTTCGATACGTGGAGTCGAGCGCTCTCGCGGCAGCCCTTCTGGAGCACGACACGGCCGCCATCGAGGCCCTGGCGCGCGGCACGCGGAACGTGACGTCCGCCCTGACGTTCGCGGAGACCACTCGCGTCATCGTACGGGCGCGCGCCACTGGTCGGCTGACGCCGGAGCAGGAGCGAGCCGCCGTCCGCGGCCTGCGGACGTTCAGACGCCGGTGCTTCGTCCTCGATGTCGACCGCGCCGTGCTGAGTCGCGTCAGTCGAGCGTTTCCTGTCGAACCAATTCGTACGCTCGATGCCATCCACCTGGCCACGGCCGAGCGACTGGACGAGCCGCCGCAACTCGTGACCATCGTCACGCGGGATGCACGGGTACGGGACAACGCCCAGGCAATGGGATACGCGGTCGCATGACGCGTGCGGCCGTCCGTGCGAGCCGGATGACCATGACGGTCGTTCTCTTCATGCCTCTCCTGCGTCACCGAGACCCTGTGATCGGAGCCTCGCCGGCAAGCAGCTGCTCGACCGTGAACACCTCGCCGTTCTTCACGACGACGCGCACGCGGAGCGTATCGGCGATGTTCGCGAGCGGGTTGCCGTCGACGATGACCAGATCCGCGAGCTTACCGGCCTCGAGCGTCCCGAGGTCGTTGCCGGCGCCGAGCAGGATGGCCGTGTTCCGCGTGGCGGTCTGGATCGCTTCGAAGGGCGTGAGGCCGGCCGCGACGTAGTCCTGCAACTCGATGTGCAAGGCCGTGGCATAGGGCGAGAGCGGCGAATCCACGCCAGCGATGATCGTCGCCCCTGCCTCGTGCAACGCACGCACGGTGTGTTGCCCCGGCACCAGGCCGGCGTCCGGGCGCGCGGATGAGCGACGTGCGCGCACGGTCGCCTGCGTCCACGCCGGCTGCAGGCGCTGCCAGCGGGGGTCGTCGACGATCGTCCCGTCCCGCGCCACGCCGGCCTGAAACCCGCCGAGCCCGAGCGTCGGCGTGATCGTCATACGGCTCGCCGCGACGATCTTCACGACGTCATCGTACGCGCGGCCGGTCAGCGACGCCTTGGTCGCATACCCGCGGCGGCTGGTCGCGCCGGTATGCTCCACGCTGTCGGTGCCGGACAACGCGGCGGGATAGATCTCGTGCGATGAGGTCGGGATGCCGATCGCGTGCGCCCCCTCGATAGCACGCTTCTGCAGGAGATCCGGCAGCCGGACGTACGTCTTGAACGTGTCGTAGTCGAGACGCCGTGCGCGCTCGAGTTCGAGATCGACCACCGCCTCGGTGGGCGCCGTGGACGCCATGGGGTAGTACGGCCGCGCGCCGTCGAGGAGATACCCGGTGGTGAACACGCGCGGGCCGACCCGCCGGCCCGCATCGATGGCCTCGCGGCTCTCGAGCACGTCGTACGGCAAGGCGCCGACATCGCGGAAGCTCGTGACGCCATAGGCGAGATGCACCCGCCCGAACAACGTGCCGTGCTCGATGAGCGTGTGGCCGTGTCCTTCGATGAGGCCGGGGAACACGGTCTGGTCGCCGGCGTCCACGACATGGCCCGTGTGGTGCGCGGCGTCGTGCGGCTCGATCGCGACGATGCGGTTGCGCTCGATGACGACGTCGACGCCGACGCGCGGCTCGGGCTGCACGCCGTCGATGAGACGTCCGGCGTGGACGACGACACGGCCGTCGGGAACCTTCCGCTGCCAGGTGAGCGGCACCAGGACGTCGCGCGTGGAGCCGTCGCTCACCGAGGCCAGCTTCAGACGGTCGGTGGCGACGTAGAGCACGCGGTCGGGGCCAGCCCAACTGATGGCATCGGCGAGTTCCTGCGTCAGGCGCCGCGCCGGCCCTATTGGCCGCGCGCGCGCGTCGATCGGCTGTACGTGGAGAAACCCGTTCGACACATACGCGATATGGCGGCCGTCTGGCGCGATCGCCGGGCCATCGCCTGCGCGCTTGCCGACCGGTGTGTGCGCCTCGGGCACGACCATGTCCGCAGGACCGCCGTCCACGGGCACGGTCCAGTAGTAGTTCATCGACTCGCGAAAGCGATTCGAGTACGGCTGGACCGCCGAGACGATCACGATGCTCCCATCCGGCGTCCACGAGGGATAGCCGAGACCGAAGAGGCGCTCCGTCAGGCGGCGCGGCTCGCCTCCCGCGGCGCGCACGACGTGGAGTTCGCTCTGCTCGTAGGCCTGGTTGCTGATGTACGCAATCGATTGCCCGTCAGGCGACCACGCGGGCGCCATCTCGGCGTCTGTCGAGAACGTGAGGCGCCGCTCCGCGCCGGTCCGCAGGTCGCGCGTCCAGATGTCCATGCTGCCGGCGCGATCCGACGCGAACGCGATCTGCGTGCCGTCGGGCGACCACGCCGCGTCCGTGTCCACGAACGCATCGTCTGTCAGCTTCTCGGGCGTGCCGTCAATCGGCTGCACCCAGATGTCGCCGAGCGCGCCGAATGCCAGGCGCGTGCCATCGGGCGAGACGACAGGCCGCAGCAAGCCGAGCGCGGGCCGTGTCGTCGTGGCATCGAAGTCGCGCGGCTTGCGCGTGTAGGCCGCCGGCTTCACGGCAAGCGTTGCGGTGAACGCCACGGGCGCCAGCGCACCCGTTCGCCGCGAGCGTCGCTTGATCCGGCCGTCAGCGGGATAGAGGAACTCGTCGTCGGACAGCCACTGCGCGCGGAACGGAAAGTAGTCTTCGCCGGTGGCCAATACATCGCCGCCAAGCACGAGGCGGGCAGGCAGATCCGGCGCGTCAGGCGGAGCAGGCACCGCCGCAATCCGCCCGAGCGGGCGCGGGATCGCGGTGAACAGCACCTCGCCATCCGGACTCCACGATGGCGTGCCCACGGCACCCCAGGCCTGCGCCACGAGCCGCTCCGTGCCGTCCAGCGTCGTGGCGTAGACGCCCGGTCCTGACGGACGCGTGGAGACGAACGCGATCTCGCGTCCATCGGGCGACCACGTGGGCGTGAACGCGTCGGCCGGGTCGTTGGTCACCTGCCGGACGTCTCCCGTCCGCACGTCGAGCACCCAGATGTCGTAGCTGGAGCCGCGGTCCGACGCAAACGCGATCTGCGTTCCGTCCGGCGACCAGTGCGGCTCGCGGTCGTCGAACGGGCCGCTCGTCACCGCTTTCAGGTCCGCCCCGTCAGGCTGGACGGTCCAGATCCGCCACACGCCGTCGCGATAGCTCTGGAAGGCGATGCGCGAGCCGTCCGGTGACCAGTCCGGCTGGCGTACATCGCCGTACTCATCGGTGACAGCGCGCGCGGCGCCACCCTCGACAGACACCACCCACAACACGCCCTGCAGATCGATGGCCACCTGACGCTTGTCCGGCGAGAGCGCGATGGCCATCGACGTCCCTTCGCGCACCGTCACCTGGACGATGTCGTCAGACGACGTGGCCGCGCCGGTGCCGCCGTACGACCGCACGCCGGCCAGAGCCGCGACGACCACCAACACAACGGCCGTCGTCACGAGTGTCAGACACAGGAGCCGAGTCGAATGCCCAGGGATTGTCATCAGTTCACCAGGTGGCCCCGGCTCACGAGCCCGGGCCGAGAACGAGCAACGTCACACCAAAGGACCGGCACCACGAGCGAGTGACGCCATGGGCGCATGGACAGCCACAGCGCTTCGACAAGCGCATGGACAGCCCTTGACAACCTGCACAGCATCGCCGCACTCGACGCCGGTCACAGTCGCGCACGACGCCCGCAGGTAGGGCCGCCGCTCCGAGGTCCCAGCACGCCGACGCCACGGCGGACCGCTCGGAGAGCGGTGCCTACCAGAAGCCGACGGCCCGGCCCGCCACGGCGACGCTCACCCACAGCGTCGCCGACAAGGCGCCCGTCAATCGCTCCCCCGGTCGCACGTGCCCGACCGCGGCACCGACAACGCGCCGACGCACCGTGCACGTGAACAGCAGCGCAGCGGTGAGCAGACCCATCTTCACCCAGAACGGCGGCGTCTCGTAGAGGCGCAGCGCCTCGGACACGAACAGCAGCGCACCCGACCCGAGCAGCGCTGCGAGAGCAGCGGTCGTCCACGGCCGGAGATCGCGTGCGAGGTCGGCGGCCGGGCGTGCTCGCAGGCCGAATCCCATGAGCCGGAGATCCACGGCGAGCAGCACGCCCCCGAACAGCGCGAGCGCCAGCAGATGCACGACCATGATGGCCGGAAACAGCCACACCGACTCCTTGATCACGGTGCCAATCGCCGTGCTGTCGCACCACTCGACGAAGGGCAGCAAGGACATCGTCTACCGTGAGCCTCGAGTCCTGGGCCATGCGTGGTACACGTGACGCTCCCGGATCAGATCGGCGCGAACGCGATGAGGCGCCCGGTGGTCACCACGCCTGTCCACACGGCGAGCGACACCCATGCCGCGATGCGCGCATGGCGCGGCGTCGGCGAGACATGGTCCCAGGTCCTCACGTGCCGATAGACCGTCGCATGGAAGATGCCGGCGTTGAGTCCCGCCACCACGAGCAGCCCCAGCTTGATCTGGAAAAAGGTGTTCGCCGAGAACTTCACGGGGTCGGCGCCAAAGAGCAGCGCGCCGGTGACGACCATCACGCCGAAGCCCGTCCACGTCCAGGGGCCGAGACGCTGAACGATCGCCGTGACCGGCGTGCGCGTCAGCGCGAGACCGACGAGGCGCAGGTCCAGCAGCGCCGCGAACCCGACAAACAGCATGATGCCGACGACGTGCGTCGTCTCGACGATGGGATACGCCCAGATCGACTCGCGCAGCGCGATGCTCCAGGACGTGTCGCCAAGCCACGCCAGGGCGTCGGTGATGAGTGGCACGATGCGGTGGCCTCAGTCGGGATCGGCGGGAAACGGCGGCAAGGTGGTGGGATCCTCGTCCCAGTACGCCTGATGGCAGAGCACGCACGCCGCATACACCAGCTCGCCAGCGTCGAGAAGACGAGGGGCGTCGCGGGCGTCAACAGCCTCGACGACGCGGATGCCTGCCTCCACGAGCGCGCGCGACATCGCCACCCACGTCTCCTGATCGACGGCACGGCCCGGCAGCGCGAGCAGGTTGCCCGACTCGGCCACCGTCAGCGCATGACGGCGCACGTACGCCCACTCCTCGTCGGTGCGTGGCGCGCGCTCTTCCACGCCGTCGGCACTCTCGATCACGGCCACCGCGGCCCACACCTCGTCGGCGGCGGGGTCGAGGATCTCCGCCATCAGCTCCTTCACCGTGGCCACCGGCACGGTGGGGGAGGTGCTCGCCGTCTCCGCAGCGACCGGCGCGGCGTCTCGAGCCCATGCGCCGCCCCCGACGGCAAGCCAGATCGTCGTCGCGCCAGCCAGCGCGCCGATCAGCGCCCCGACGCCCACGAGGTGAGAGGCCGGCCTTCCGGTATCCGACCGCGTCACGTTGGTCGACACTCCGGCCGCAGCACGCGCATTCCCTTCGACTCACGTCGTCCGCTCATACCGCTCGCTCACGTTGCACCCGGCGCGCCTTGACGGTCAGCGCTGCGCCGTCGTCTTCTCCGCGTCCGTCTGCCGGCGGAGATCCGCGGCCACGGCCTCCACCTGTTTGAAGACGCGCAGGAAGTTGCCGCCCCACAGCTTCGCGATGTCGGCCTCCGAGTACCCGCGCTTCAGCAGCTCGCGCGTCACGTTCGGCCCTTCGCCGACATGCGCGTAGCCGCGGACACCGCCGCCATGGTTGAAGTCGGAGCTGAGGCCCACGTGATCGATACCAACCAGACGCACGGCATAGTCGACCGCGTCGAGCCAGTCCACGAGGCTCGCGTTCTTCCAGCCCTGGTCCGAGTAGGCGCGGTAGGTGGCCCGGTACGTCTCGTACGTCTCGGCGTCCAGCCTGGCGCGCGGATCGTCTCCCGGCTTCAGGCCGAACGGATCGAGCACCTTGGCCTGACGCTCGGCGGCAAGCTCCGACGCGTCGCGCAGGTAGGACGCGAAGGTCACGATGTGGACGACGCCGCCGCTGGCGGCAATCGCCCGGATCTCGCCGTTGGAGAGATTGCGCGTCGCGTTCACGCGTCCGCGCACGGCCGAGTGCGAGGCGATGACCGGTGCGCGGCTGGTCTGCAACGTCTGGAACACGCCCGCGGGGGTGAGCTGCGAGACGTCGATGACCACACCGAGCCGGTTGAGGACGGACACGGCCTGCTTGCCGAGCGCCGTGAGGCCGCCGGCCTCGTTCGGCGTGTCGCCGAAGCCGGCGTTCGGACGCGAGGAGTCGGCGAAGTCGTTGTTGCCGGCGTGCGTGAAGCCGAAGACGCGGACGCCCGCCTGGTAGTAGTGGTCGATGCGCGACAGGTCCTGGCCGAGCGGCAGCGCGTTCAGGAAGCTCAGAAGGATCGCGTGCTTGCCGACGGCGGCAATCCGCTCGAGGTCCGCGGCGGTCGTGGCAAAGGCCAGGCGGTCCGGATGCGCGGCGACGAAGCGGCGCAGCGCGTCGAGCTTGGCATCGGTCTGCGCGCGTGCGGCCGCGACGTTCTCGGGCGTCCGGTGTGCCGGGTCGGCAAACAGCGCAATCGTCGCGACGTCGAGCCCACCGCGCTCGAGCTTCGGCAAATCGATCTGGCCCGTGGTCTCGCCGCCCGGGTCGTTGCCAGGCGTGTTGAAGTCGTCGCGGATGTCGATGTGGGGATCGATCGTCAGGACACGCCGATGCACGCGCTCCACCACCGCGTCGGCGGGTTCGTCCGGGTTGGCGGGCGGGGGTGTCTGTGCGGACGTGCTTGCGGCGGCGATCGTCACGGCTGCACTTGCAGCGAGGCTCTTCAGAAACGTGATGGTCTTCATGTCGTGCTCCAACTCCTCTGAGTAGCAACGCGCCCGCCAGGGAACCGCGGGCGTGTCTGCGCCATGCGGCAACGGCACGTCCTGGAGGGACGACGCCTCAGCGAAACAACTGATGGGGGTCTCCTGCGAGCGGGTGGCCGGCGGTGCCGGCACATGTGCAGGGGACTAACGACAGGAGCAGCGACAACAGCGCGGGGCGCACGCCGAACTCGGGCGTCCGAACATCGGACGGCACACCGAAGCCGGCGGGCGTGCGCGGAGGGCCATACGTGCGAGTCTACTGGACCGCTCGCCGTGCGCAACCACGGGCTGCGTCATAGCTGTGGGAAGGCCCAGGGATCGTCTCCCGGCTCGGGGGCGGTTCGGACTTGGGCCTGGGTCTGACGTCCGCGCGTTCCGGCCACGAGTGAGCCGCCGGGGCGATCTCTGACATAGCGGTCACGCCTCCTTGATACCCGCGCGCCGCACGATCTATAAGGGGAGCCATGAGCCGCCCGCCATTGCCCCGCCTTCGCGGCTACGCCGCCTCGGCGAGGCTTCGGCACGCCACGTGGTGCGTTGCCGGGTGTTGTCGTTGCAGCACGACTGCAGGACTCGGCTGCGCCGCGCGCTCGCCCCGCCGCTGTTGTTCCTAGCGTCTCTCCCTCCGCGGTACGCTCGCGGGCTCGACGTGCAGACGTCCTCCCCGTTGGCGTGTGAACGACACCCCGGCTTCAGGAGTGCACCCGTTTCCATGTCGAGAACCCTTGTCACTGGCGTTGGCGCGCTGATCGCCACGGTGGCGCTCGCCGCCTGCGGCGGGAGTCGGGCCACGCCTGCTGAGCCTCCTGCCGCGCGGTCCTCGGCCGAGATCCTGCTTGGAACGTCGTACACGGGCTCGCCGCGGGCGACGCCGCGCGGCGTCGACGGCAAGCCGCTGCTTACCGGTTACTGGAAGCTGCTGCACGAGGACGGGAAGCCCGACGGCAATCTCGGCAAGGACCGGCCCGACTTCGCGCTGCCGTACACGGCGAAGGGCAAGGAAGTGCTGGCGGCGAACTACACGACGGTGGATCCGGAAGCCCGCTGTATTGTCACGGGCATCCCGCGCCTGCTGACCGGCGTTCTGCCGTTCGAGATCCTGCACACGCCGCATCGGCTCGGTACGTTCCACGCGTTGAGCTGGCACCGCTGGGTCTGGCTGGACGGCCGCGAGCGCGACCCGGAGCAGGATCCCCGCTATCTGGGCAACGCCATCGGCCGCTGGGATGGAGACACCCTGGTCATCGAGTCGTCGGGCTTCCACGACAGCGCCGGCGGCAACGTGTGGCTCGATGACAACGCCAACCCGATCGGCGCGGATGCGTCGGTGGTCGAGCGCTGGACGCGGCCCGACTTCCACCACCTGCACCTGGAGCTGACCTACAGCGACACGGCGTACTACACCGAGCCCGTCGCCTACCGGCGCAGCTTCGTACACGGCGAGCCCGGCGAAGGGCTCACCGAGTTCTCCTGTGAGTGGAACACGCCGTGGGTGGTGACCCATCTCGAGCCGGGACCGGGAGAGATTGGCCCGAACGGCAACCGCGGGTTCGGTCCCGACAATCAGATCGTGCCGGACTTTCCACTGGGGTCGGTCTACGACTCGCGCGGGACGGGGTACTGGCTGTACCGCAAGAACAAGCCCAAGCCGTCCGATCTTCCACAGCTCGGGAGCGAATGATGTCTGCGCGCAGCCTCTTGACCACACTCGTCGTCGTGGCCCTCTTCGTGCTGGCAGCCACCGTCACTCCGCCCGCGCAGGAACAGCCGCCCGCCCCAGCGCAGCCGGCGCAGCGCCAGCCGTCCGATGCCGCACCGTCCGGGGCGCGGTCACAACCCTTCGAACTCACGGGGAGCGATATCCGCGGCCGCGAGTACACGGGGCCGATCGTCGAGACACCGCGCGGGCTCGACGGTAAGCCCGACCTGACGGGTTACTGGCGTCCGCTGCGCGAACCCGACAAGCCGGGCGGCAACCTCGGCAAAGACGAGCCCGACTTCATCCTGCCGTTCAGCCCGCTCGGACGACGCGCGCAGTTGTACAGCCAGAACCACACGGTCGACCCCGAGGCGGTCTGCATCCTCGGAGGCATCCCGCGCCACAACGGCAGCGGCCTGCCGTTCGAGATCCTGCACACGCCGCAGCGGCTCGCGACGCTCTACCTCTACAACACGCATCGCTGGGTCACGATCGGCGAGAACCTCCGGCATCCGGAGAACCCGCAGCCGCGGTACTTCGGGCACGCCATCGCGCACTGGGACGGCGACACGCTCGTCATCGAGACCGTCGGGCTGCGCGACAGTTCCAGGGACAAGATCTGGCTCGACGAGAACGGGAACCCGACGAGCGACCAGACGCACGTCGTCGAGCGCTGGACGCGCCCGGACTTCCATCACATCACGCTGGAGATGACGGTGACGGACCTGAAGTACTACACGCGTCCGTTCTCGTTCAACCGCACGTGGGTACACGGCGACCCGGGGCAGGGACTCACCGAGTATGCCTGCAACGAGAACAACATCGACGCCGATCACATCGGCCCTGGCGCCGGACCGATCGGACCTGACGGCAACCGCGGGTACGGCTACGGACGCACGCTGCCAGAGAACCCGCCGGGGCCGGAGGAATATGGGCTCTAGGGCCGGGCGCCGCCTTCGCCAAGGCTTCCATCTTCGCCTTGGGGCTACGGTGGAAGAGACGGCGCCCCAGGAAGCTCGGCCCCTGCGCCGGTCGTTGTGTGCCGGGTCTGAAGCCCCGGCCGCCATTGTCGTGAGGCACACCACCATGAGAACCAGAACGCTTGCCATCTGCCTGCTCGTCGCGGGCGCTGTCGCTATCGGCCCGACCGCCGCAGCCCACCATTCCTTCGCGGCGATGTACGACGTGAGCAAGCCGGTTCGGCTCGTCGGCAAGCTGACCAGAATCGAGTGGACCAACCCGCACAGCTACTTCTACATCGACGTGACCAGCGCCGACGGCCGCGTCAACAGTTGGACGATCGAGGGCGCGGGGCCCGGAGCGCTCTCGCGGCGCGGGTTCAGGAGGGGGGACGTCAAGCTGGGCGACACGCTCGTCGTGCAGGGCTACCTGGCCAAGAGCGGCGCGCGTATCGTCGACGGCCGCCTGGTCACGCTGCCCGATGGCCGCGTCATCCACGGCGGCACGCCGGGAGACGGCGGGCCGGGCAGCACCACCGGCAACCGGCCGTCCGGTCAGTAGAGCTTCGTCGATCGAATGGGCAACCAACGGCCATCGACCGCGGCCGGTGACCGTGCTCGAGAAGTCAGTGCTTACGTGTCTGATCGGCGTGGGTGGCCTCCGCTCGGCCTCGTCGGCAAACCGCCCTCGACGCCACGCTACCCGCCACAGCACTTCTTGTATTTCTTTCCACTGCCGCAGGGACACGGCGCGTTGCGGCCGACTTTCGGCGGCGCGTGGTACGGATCGATCCGCGCCGTGTGCTCGAACGTTTCGCCGGCGCCGGAGGCAGCGGCGAGCGCCAGTTCCTCCGCATGGTGACCGGATGCCGGGTGGAAGGCGGCCCACCACGACGTGGCGCGGGCCACGTCGTCGATGGGCGGGTGGTCGCGCCGGTCCCGCTCGAGCCACGACCAGCGCGGACCGGCTTCCACCTCGTCGAGTTCCTCCTCGGCCATCACGAACGGATCGACGAGGCCTTCCGCATACGCACGGCGGATCTCCGAAAAGACCTCGAGCGCCTCGATGTCCGCGCAATCGGCCGCCAGTGAACTCCAGACGTTGGACGGCTCGCGCTCCAGACCTTCGCGTGCCAGCCAGAGCAGTTCGGCGACGACGATGTCGCGCGCCACCTCGCCCCACGCGGCGAGCCGCGCCAGTGCCGCCACGCCCATGCCGCGGCAGAACTCGTCCGCATCGCGATTGAGAATCAGCGTGCTGATCGGACCCAGGTTGCCGTCGCACACCGCGGCGAGGATGCGCCCGCCGTCCTGGGTCACGACGTCGCCCGCCAGCAGCTGCGCGCCGTCGCCGGGCAGCGACAGCCACCCGACGACGAGCGGATACGCCCGGGGCTCACGCCACTTCGCCAGCAAGTACAGCGCGTAGCTGAAGAGCGCCGCCTGCGGATCGGACGTGCCCTTCGGATCGGCAAGCGCGGAGGCCATGGCCTGCAGCAACGGCTCGACGAGCGCTTCGCGATGCGCATCGGCGGACACGAGCGCGTCGAGCGGCTGAACGGGCCGGTCGGCCATCAGCTCGGCCAGTACCTCGTCTGCCGTCATTGTCGCTTCAGGCGGTACCACGGGCTCGTGTGTGAAGCGATCGATGTGCGCCCAGAACGGGCACTGCGGACACACGCGCCCCATCGGGTAATCGATCCCTTCCTGATGCGGGCAGCCGATGATGCGGTCGTAGCTCGTCGTCTGCTTCACCCGATGGCTCGCCAGCCACGTCGCGACCTCGGCGGCGACCGTCTCGTCGTTGCGTACGTCGCCGGCGAGGGCGTACCAGACGCGCGAGTCGCTCGG
>CAYMAG010000046.1:0-3360 GCA_964388335.1 uncultured Vicinamibacteraceae bacterium
ACGAGCGTCGTGAAGCCTGACTGGAACGCCACGACGGGGCCGTTGCCGCTGATCTCGGGGTTTTCGGTCGAGGTGCCGCCGCCGGTCGCGGCCGTGACGAGCACCGCGGTCCCGAAGGTTGTCCCGCCGGTCTCGTCGAGCACCTGACGTCCGACGACTTGGGCCGAGCCGTCGCCTCCCACCAGGGCGGTGTCGTAGGACCGGAACGACAGGAAGCGTCCGAACAGGCTCAATGTCGGATCGTATGCCGCCGGGTCGTTGTCCATGACGGCCCCTTCGGTGGGCGCGCTCAATGGCCCACGCGGGGCGCCCTGGCCATCGCTGCGCGCGATGTAGACACGAGACGGCGTGGTGCCCGTCCCCGTCGCGGTCGTGGTGAGGTGCAGGAACGAGACGTATTGTCCGTCCGTGCTGATTCCGGGATCGCGCGAATCGAACCCGGCGATGAACGGCACGTTGCTCACCCACGTCGTGGTGCCCTTGACCATGTCGCGCACGAAGATGTCGGAGGCCGCGTTCAGGTCATCGGGCGCCATGTTCGACGACTCGGAGGCGAAGGCGACGTAGCGGCCGTCACCGCTGATGGCAGGACTGACCGAGTGGCCGTTGCCGATATCGCCGGCGCTGGTGCGGCTCGCGAGCGTCGAGACGCCCGTGATGCGATCGAAGACGTACACGTTCACGAGCCCCTTGGTGTCGTCGCTCGACACGTTGGCGTACGTCACGAACGCCACGTAGCGTCCACTGGCGCTGATCCTCGGCTGCGCGGCTTCGACCACGGTGCCCCCCGACGCGACGCTGATGGGCACGGTCGTGCCCGTGCTGCGATCGTGCAGGAACGAGGCGAAGCGGTTGTACGCCACCCAGCGCCCATCGTGACTGATGCTCACCCAGTTGGCGTTCACGCTCTCGAGGCCGGCAGGAACAGGCAGACGCGTGGTCGTGCCCCTGGCGACGTCGCGCACGAACACGTCCACGGTGCCGTTCACATCACCAGGCACGAGGTTGGTTGCCGACGACAGGAATGCCACCACGTTGCCCGTGAAGCTCGGCTGAGGGCGCGTGCTCGTGCCCCCCACAGCCTGGGCGCCCGTGTCACTGACGCTGACACGCTCGGTCGGCTGTGCCCCGGCAGTCGCCACGATGCCGGCGAGCAATCCGACCGCGATCGCGCCGGCCGTCATGTCGTTCCTCACGTCGTTCCTCACGTCGTATCCCTCCATCTGTCACCGCGACCGGGGCTGGACCTTCAGCGATACTACTGCAACGCGACTGCCGCGCACCTCGACTGATGCGAACCGGAGTGCTGGCGAATTCCCCTTCATGGCCCCGCGTCCTGTCGCCCTCTACGCTCGAACACGACAGGACATTCGACGTCCGCCCCGCACTGGTCGGCATCATTCGACGACCTGGTGTCGCTGCTCGGGATGCCGGCTGACACCGACTGCCCAGCGGAGCGGTCTATGGGCCACCGGGCTGCGGGCCAGGGGCTACGCGCTACGCTACAGGCTGCAGGCTGGGGGCGACGGGCGACGGGCGACGGGATCCAGGCTGCGGGCTACAGGCTGCCGGGGCGACGGGCCACGGGCCACGGGCCACGGGGCGTGGTCTCGCCGAAGCGCGCAGCGCGAAGGCGGGAGAACTCACGGACGATGGCGTCGACGTCCTGGTCGCCGGCGAAGCCGAGGGCAAGGGCACGTCGCACGTCGAACCCGCCGGCCCAGCCGCAGACGATACGGCTCACCGCCTCGTCCACCTCGCAACGGACGAGCGCTCGGGCCTCGGCCCCTGCGTGGCGCTCGAGGCTGTCGAGCATGTCTGCCGGCGTGGTGGTGAGACCCGGCAGCGTCACCGTGCGCACGGGACCGAGGTCCGCGGCGGACACGCGTGCGGCGTGCAGCAGATTGCGCGTCACCGTCGAAGGCGCGCTGATCCAGAGACGCGTGTCGAGAGGGACGGGGCACAGGCTGGGCAGCCCGGCAACGGGCTCCCGGATGATGCCGCTCACGAACGACGACAGCGCGGAGTTGGGTTGCCCGGGGCGCACCGTCACCGTGGCGAGGCGACACACGATCCCGTCCACGAAACCCTTCCGGCTGTACTCGCTCACGAGCAGCTCGGCGATGGCCTTCTCGGTGCCGTAGGACGACTGCGGACGCAGGGCCATGTCCTCCGGCACGACGTCCGGCAGGGGCCCCCCGAAGACGGCGACGGTGCTCGCAAAGACGAAACGCGGCGAACCGCCGAGCGTGCGACACCGCTCGAGCAGATGGCGCGTGGCGTCCACGTTGACGCGCACGCCGAGGTCGAACGACACCTCCGCCTCACCGCTGAGGACGGCGGCCAGGTGATAAATCACGTCCACGTCGGCATCGACGATGGTCTCGATGAAGGCGGCGTCCTCGATCGAGCCGACGCGTGCATCGACGCGCGCGTCATCGAGGCCGATGGGCACGCGATCGACGGCGACGACCTGCGTGACGTCGGGCCACCCGACGGGGTGATCGAGCAACGCCTGGACGAGGCGCTGGCCGAGGAATCCCGCGGCGCCGGTGACGAGAACCTTCATGGCCCGTCATGGTACCGTTCGGACCGTGGATTCACCAGTCAGGGTTGCGGTGGTGACGGGCGCCGGGTCGGGCATCGGTCGAGCGGTCGCGCTCGGCCTGCTGGCGGAGGGGTACGACGTCGCGCTGGCGGGCCGCCGCGCGGACGCCCTCGTGGAGACCGTGCGGGCGGCGGGCGACAGCGCCGCGCGCGTAATGGCGGTGCCGACCGACGTGACCGATGAACACTCGGTACACGCGCTGTTCACGGCGGTGCGCGATCGGTACGGGCGTGTCGACATGCTGTTCAACAACGCGGGCGTGAACGCGCCGGTCGTACCCATCGACGAACTCCCGCCGGCGGCGTGGCGAAGGGTCATCGACGTGAACCTGACCGGCGCCTTCCTCTGTACGCGCGAGGCGTTCGCGCTGATGAAGACCCAGCTTCCGGGCGGCGGCCGCATCATCAACAACGGGTCGGTCGCCGCGCACGTGCCGCGCCCCCATGCGGCGGCCTACGCGGCCAGCAAGCACGCCCTGACCGGCCTGACGCGCGCCACGGCCCTCGACGGACGCGCCCACGACATCGCCTGCGGACAGATCGACATCGGCAACACGGCGACGGACATGGCGGCGGGTCATGCCGGCGGCGCGTTGCAGCCCGACGGGAGCGTCGCGATCGAGCCGCTGTTCGACGTGGCCCACGTCGTACGCGCCGTCGTCTACATGGCCAGCCTGCCGCTCGGCGCGAACGTGCCGTTCATGACGGTGATGGCCACGAAGATGCCGTACCTCGGTCGCGGGTGAGCGGGCG
>CAYMAG010000046.1:3460-18683 GCA_964388335.1 uncultured Vicinamibacteraceae bacterium
GCACGAGGCTTGGTCGAGACCTGCTTCCAGACGACAAGAAGCAGGTTCGAGCGGCCTTCCTGCAGCACGCTCGTCGGCGTCATTCCCCGACCAAGTGAGGGCGCTGCGCGCTTCCGTTCGACGGATACGCGCCCAGCCCGCTGACCTGCGCGATCATCGCGTCTGCTCCGCGAACGCCTCCCCGACTCGCCGCGCCAGCGAGGACGTGTTCGCGTGCGCGATGTTCGACGTGACAGCGATGACGATGCCGCTGTCGCGCCCGGTCATCAGCGACATCACCATGCCGCCGGCGAGTTCACCGTCGACGCTGGCGGGGTTCGTCGCCAGCGCGAAGCGCACGAGATCGGACGGCGTGGAAGAGAACGCCATCCCGTTCGCGCAGCAGGCCAGGTCGCGCATGTACATCAGTCGTCGTCCACGGCGGGGATCGTTGTCCTCTGATCTCGGGACGTAGAACGTCGCGCGGTCGCCCGGCAGCGGGTACTCCGCGGGCATGAGACCGAGCGGCTGAAAGATGAGGTGTCGGAGGAGCGTGAAGGGCGGGAAATCCTCGCCCTCCTCGCCGATCGCTTCAGGGCTCCATTCTTTCGCCGCATCAGCGCCGGTCTTGGCGAGTCCGAGCGGCGCAACGGCGGGAGTGATTGCGGACGCGGCCGTGCCGATGTTGAATCGCGTGTCCGGCGTCACGGGCGTCTGCGTCCCGACGTCCCTCCATCCGAACCCTTCGGCCCAGACGATGGTGCCCTCCTTCGCCAGGGCCTCAGAGGGCAAGCCGGCACCGACGGCCACGGACACCCCTGGCAGGTTCTGCTCCAGTACGGCTGAGCGCACGATCTCCCGCGCGCGCTCCACGGCCGCCGCATATTGCGGCGACGGCGCCGAACCGACGACCGATGACACCTCCCGCGACTGCGGGAAGAGCGGCGCGGTCACGACGACCCCGTGGGTCAGAAACGCCGCGAACGCGGCGACGCCGACGCCGACGGCAAGCGCCGTGCGGGCCGCCCACATCGGGAGCCGGTTGCGCGCGGCCCTCACACCGAGCACGACGCCGGCCACCATCAGCAGCATGCCGAAGACCGCGGCGCCTGGCGCGTCGTCGGCCTCGGCCAGATAGATGCCCATGGTCGCGATGGCCAGGCCGAGGGCGACCAGGGTGAATACTCTCACGGGGTTCGTCACAGTGGTGTTCATGCCCGCAGTGTGACCGAGGCCCGGCCGCGGAGTCTTCACCAAACGGTGAGCGGCCGCTGAGATTCGAATGAGATGCCGCGAAGCCCCCGATCCGATGGCTTTCGGAGGTAACCGGCCGGCCGGCGGTCTTCCCATTTCCGGCGCGCGAGGCCACAATCGACGCTTCGACTCACTCCGGACACGAGACACACATGAGACAGCTGACCAGCGCCATGGGAGCCGTGGTGATGCTCGCCACGCTTCCGCTCACCGCGCAGAACCTCGAACGCATCCTGATCGACCATCACCGCGCCATCTCCCTGCGCGACGGGGTGACGCTGTACGCCGACATCTACCGCCCGGCCCGGGAGGGACGCTTCCCGACGCTGGTCGCGCGGACGCCGTACGGTGTGCAGCGCGAGAACGTGGGCGTCCACGACAGGCTGATCATGCTCGCACGCATGGGCTACGCCGTCGTGAACGTGGACGTCCGCGGCCGGTACGAAAGCGAGGGCGCCTGGGACCCGTTCCGCGCCGAAGGCCGCGACGGCTACGACGTCATCGAGTGGTCCGCGAAGCAGCCATGGTCGACCGGCAGGGTCGCGTCGCAGGGCGGCAGCTATCTTGGCCACGTGCAGTGGGCGGCACTCTCCGAACAGCCTCCGAGCCTCGTCTCGGCGTTCCCGGCCGTCGCCTCCACGAACCTCTACGCCAACTGGATCACGCAGGGCGGCGCGTTCCACCTCGCGTTCAACTTCGGGTGGGGCGTGGTGCGCATGCCGTACCGCATCATGCAGCCGCAGCTGTACTACACAGGGAAGGACGCCGCACCGGAGCTGCGCTACGAGGAGCTGTTGCGCCATCTGCCGCTCGAGACGATGGACGAGCGCGCCTTTCAACACCCCGTCAAGCATTGGCGCGACTGGCTGCAACACGAGAGCTACGACGCGTACTGGAAGGAGGTCAGCGACGAGGAGAAGTTCTCACGGGTGCATGTGCCCGTGATGACGCAGGGCGGCTGGTTCGACATCTTCCTGCCGGGCACGATCAACGGCTTCGCCGGCGTACGCCACCATGCCGCCAACGAACGCGCGCGGCGGCTCACCCGCATGGTCATCGGCCCGTGGGGCCACGGTCCGTCCCGGAAGTACGGCGACCTCGACTTCGGCCCGGATGCCGACAGACAGCTGTTCGACTACGAAGTCCGCTGGCACGACTTCCACATGAAGGGCGTGGCGAACGGCGTCGACACGGACGCGCCCGTCCAGATCTTCTACATGGGCATCAACCGGTGGCGCGGCGAGAGCGACTGGCCCATCCCCGGCGCGCGCGACACGCGCTGGTATCTGCAGCCGGGCGGCAGGCTGGCGCCAGGCGCACCAACCGGCGACGGCAGTACGTCGTATCGATACGACCCGAACGACCCGGTGCCGACCACCGGCGGCAACAACTGCTGCGGCGCACCCACGGTGCCCGGGCCGGTCGATCAGGCGCCCCTCGACGCACGGCAGGACGTCGTACGCTTCACGAGTGACGTGCTCGGCGAGCCCGTGACGATCGCCGGGCCCGTGAAGATGGACCTGCACGCCACCACCGACGGCCGTGACACCGACTGGATGGTCAAGCTGATTGACGTGCACCCCGATGGCAAGGCCTATCCGATGGCCGAAGGCATTCTTCGCGCACGCTTCAGGACCGGCCTCGACGCGCCGGCGCTGCTCGAGCCCGGTACGGCGTACCAGTACGAGGTCGACATGGTGGGCACGGCCATCGTCTTCCAGCCGGGACATCGCATCCGCGTGGACATCACGTCGAGCAACTTCCCGCAGTTCGATCGCAACCTGAACACGGGCGATCCGCTCGGCAAGGGCACACAGCCGCGCGTGGCACAGCAGACGATCTGGCACTCGGCAGCGCGGCCCAGCGCGATCGTGCTGCCGGTCGTGCGGGGGTTCTGACACAGCCCTGCCGCCAGCGTGCTGCTGCGCTTCCAGCGGGGCCCGGGGCGCGAGTGCTAGCATTGCTAGCATGTGGAGGTGACGCGAGGGTGGCGCAGTTGATGGTCCGCAATCTCGACGAGGCGATCGTTCGGGCGCTCGAGAAGCGTGCGGCGCAACGCAATCACAGCGCGGAACAGGAGCATCGAGAGATCCTGGAGCGCGCGCTGCTGGGCCCCAGGCGGCGGCCGCTCGCCGATGTCCTGGCAGCGATGCCCGACGTCGGCGACGACGAGGACTTCGCACGCCGGCAGGCCGATCGCCGGACGTCGCCCCGTCGCTGACATGTACCTCGTCGACACCGACGTCATCAGCAACGCTCGACGGCGCACGCGGGCGAACCCCGGCGTGCGGCGCTTCTTCCGCGACGCTGCAAGGAAGAGCACGCCGCTGTATCTGTACGCCGTCACCATTGGTGAGCTGCGCCAGGGCGTCGAAGCGGTTCGTCACCGCGGAGATCGGCCGCAGGCGGCGCGCCTCGCCCGCTGGCTCCGGACGGTGACGACCGATTACGCCGACGCCATCCTGACGTTCGACGAGGAGATCGCCCAGGTGTGGGGGCGACTTCGTGTGCCCCATCCCGAGAATCCGCTCGACAAGCAGATTGCGGCCACGGCGCTCGTCTACGGGCTCACCGTCGTCACGCGGAACGTATCGCACTACGGGCCGACCGGTGTTGCCGTGTTGAATCCCTTCGTAGACGCTGTGTGACGCGCGTCGAACGCCCGAGTCGCGGAGATTTCCTGCCGGCCTCTCCCCGCGTCCGTCGTGACAAGCCTCGCTCTCGCGCAGCGGCCGGGCCTTGGGCGCCGAAGCCGTCAGGCGAAGGCGGCTTGCCCGGCCCCAGCCATGGTCGCCCTTCCATGATCCACGGCACCGGCGCCCGGCAGCGCTGGCGGGGACGCGCTCATCGGGCCTGAACTTTTCTCTGGTGAACTCCGTCTCTTCCCTATGGCAATCTACAAGAGAGGCGCATGAGCGACCAGACCGACGTCCTGCAGGGCACACTCGACCTGTTGATCATGAGAACCATCGCCCTGGAGCCGATGCACGGCTGGGCGATCGCACAGCGCATCCAGCAGATCTCCAACGACCTGCTGCGCGTCCAGCAGGGATCGCTCTACCCCGCGCTGCACCGCCTCGAGCACCAGGGGTGGATCACGGCGGAGTGGGGCGCGTCGGAGAACAACCGGCGCGCCCGCTTCTATGCGCTCACCAGGGCGGGCCGCAGGCAGCTCGCCCTCGAAGTCGCCAAGTGGCAGCGCCTCTCCGCAGGCGTCAACCTCGTCGTCGAAGGAGCATGAGCATGCGCGTCTGGCACATCCTGCACGCCCGCCTGCGATCGCTGTTCTTCCGCGATCGCCGCGAATCCGACCTGCGCGAAGAGCTGCAGTTCCACGTCGAACGAGAAGCGGAGCGGCTGGAGGCGGCCGGCATGCCGTCCGATGCGGCACACCAGCAGGCGCTTCGGACCTTCGGCGGAGTCGAGCCGGTCAAGGAGGCCTGCCGCGACACGCGTGGCACGGCGTTGCTCGACAATGTCGTGCGGGACGTCAGGTTCGCCGGCCGCTCGTTCCAGCGGACGCCCCTGGTGGCCCTGACGATCGTGACGACGGTGGGGCTCGGCCTCGGGCTGGTGGCCGCCGTGTTCACGATGCTCAACGTGTTCGTCTTTCGAGTGGACCAGGTTCACAACCCGTACGAACTGTTCGCGGTCGAACGCGAGCGATCGGCCGACGCGCAGCCCGAACACTTCACCCGCGCGCGGTACGAGACGTTCGTTCGAGAGACGGGTGTGTTCTCCAACGCGTTCGCGAGAACGCCGGACGTCGACGCCTGGATCGAGGGCCGCCGAATGGAAGGTGCGCTGGCGACGGGCAACGTCTTCCAGGTTCTCGGCGTCAACGCCGCGTATGGACGCACCTTCACACCCGCCGCCGACGAGCCCGGCGGTGCTCGGGTCATCGTCATCAGCCATCGGGCCTGGACGCAGTTCTTCGACGGCGACCCCGGCGTGCTCAGTCGTCCGGTGCAGGTGAACGGCACGCAGTTCCATGTGGTCGGCGTCATGCCGGACGGCTTTCGCGGGCTCACGGTGGCGCCGCTGGACTTCTGGGCGCCGCTCTCGCTCGTCGGCGACTTCCGTCGCGTCGACGACGAACGCGATGGCGTCGCCGACCTCGGCATCATCGGGAGGCTGCGGCCTGGTCTGTCCCGCGGCCAGGCACTCGCGCAGCTCCAGGCGTGGGATGCGAATCGTGCGGCCGAGCGCGGTGCCGATCGGCCTGTGGTGAACCTCGCGCTCGAACCGAGGCTCGGCACGGTGCCGCAGCCGCTCGAGGCGCTCGTCGTGTTCTCGCCGCTCTTCTTCGCCTTCGGCCTCGTGCTGCTGATCGGGTGCGCGAACGTTGCCAACCTGCTGTTTGCGCGCGCGGTCGCCCGCCAGCGCGAGATTGGCGTCCGGCTGGCCATTGGCGCCTCTCGGCGCCGCATCGTCTGGCAGTTGCTCACCGAAAGTCTGCTGCTCGCCCTGGTGTCCGCCGCGGTCGGCTTCGGCGTGTCGCGGGTCGTACTCCGCGTCGCCTCGTACGCGCTGACGAGCACGTGGTCGCAGGCGTTCGGCGACGTGCGCTTCGGCGTGCCGCCAGCGGACTGGCGCGTCGCGCTGTTCCTCGTGGCAGGGGCAATGGCCTCGACGGTGTTCTTCGCGCTCGCACCGGCGCTGCAGGCCACGCGCATCGAGCTGGTGCGCGCGATTCGTGGCGAAGTGGTGCGTGACGCCCGGCCCGGCCGCGCGCGGGATGCGCTCGTCGCGCTGCAGGTGACGGGATCCGCACTGCTCCTCATCTGCGCGGCCATCTTCCTGCGCGCGACGTGGGAAGCGGCCGCCGTCGACCCGGGCATCCGCACCGCCGACACCGTCAACGTGTCGATCCTCGCCGAGCCGCGGCGAGAGACCATCCTCGAGGTGATGAGGAACGAGCCCTCCGTCGACGTGGTCGCGGCCTCGTGGCCCGGTGGCTTGAGCGGACGCGCCGCTTTGGCCGAGACTTCGGCGCCCAAGGCCGGCCTCGCCGACAGCGTGACCAGCCGATCGACGATCACCTACCAGCGCGTCTCGCCGGAGTACTTCGACGTGCTCGGCATCGACCTCGTGCGCGGACGCGGCTTCACGCAGACCGAGCGCGACGCACATGCGGCGGTCGCGGTCGTCTCGGCACGCGCGGCGCGCGAGCTGTGGCCCGGCCTCGACCCGCTCGAGCAGGTCCTGCGGCTCGAACCGGCTGCCACGCAGGAGACGGACGAGGCCCGGAGCCCCGATAGCGGGCGCGCCCCGGCGGACGTCGAGGCCCCGGCCTCGAGCGAAGCCGAAGGCGTCCCGGGCACCTTCCTCGTCGTTGGCGTCGTCGAGGACGTGGCGGGCTTTCGCATGGCAGGCGCGAACCTGGGCAGGGGCGGCGTGTACATCCCGACGAGCGCCGAAGCGGCCGGCACGTCGCTGGTGTTGCGCGTGCGCGGCGATGCCGAGCGTGCGCGAGATGTCCTCGTCGAGCAGCTGGGGATGATCGATCCCAACATGAGCGAGGTCTTCACGCTGCAGACCATCGCCCGTCTGGAGGCGTATCTTCTCGGCATACCGTTCTGGCTGTCGCTGGTGCTTGGCGCGCTGGCACTGCTGCTCACGGTGTCGGGACTGTTCAGCGTGCTCTCGTATCTGGTCGAGCAGCGGACGAAGGAAATCGGCGTACGGATGGCGATTGGCGCGACCAGCCGAAGTATCGGTGCGCTCGTGCTGGCACAGTCGGCGCGACCAGTCGGCATCGGGTTACTCATCGGCACCAGCCTCACGGCCGCGGTCGGCGCCGCGCTGCTGGCGACACCTGCGGCGGAGCAGATTTCCGCCACCGTGCGTCTCTTCGACCCGATCGCCTACGCCGTCAGCCTGCTGTGCATCGTCGCGGCATGCGCCTCTGCGGCGTTGATCCCTGCACGGCGTGCCGGGCGGATCGATCCGGTCGGCGCGCTCAGGCAGGAGTGATCGCGTCTGACGCTCTCCCTCGCGATTCCGCTTCGGGCGCTCGACGAGGTTTCTCGGCGCAAGCGCACGCCGACCGGGTTGAGATTGTCCTGCAGCCGATCGTGCGCAGACGACTCCACCACCATGCGAGGCACCCCGGCGTGCCTCGTGCGTGGCGCAGCCGGCGGCGCTACTGCGCAGGCAGGGTCTCGAGCCACTCCTGCGCGTGCGTCCGCGCTGCGGTGACGGCCTCCTTGCCGGCGCGGTAGCACGACTTCCACTCGCCGGGCTTCGACTCGAGGGCGGGGTCGGCGAAGCGCCGCAGGCTGCCGACGGTGACCAGCTCCGCCGCGTAGTTCACGTCGGCGCTGACGTCGAGGAACGCCCGCAGCCGTCGCCCGACCAGCACGAGCGGATCGGCAGGCATGTTCGTCTCCCAGTGCGTCAGGTTCTCCTGGTAGTTCTGCTGCTCCCGCGCGCGATCGGCCTCGATGCCCTGGCGGCGGAGGGCGACCATCTGCGGATCCTGCTGCTGCGCCGCGAGCTGTGTGAATACGGTCTCCATCTGGGCGCGCTGCTCGGCGGGCAGCGCGGCCAACATCTGGGCACGGTCGGCCGTCTCCTTCTCGAGCTGCTGCTTCAGCTCGTCATCGACCGTCCGCTCGAACTCCGGCGGGATGGGCATCCGCTCCTCCCGCGTCCTGGCGTAGGCGGACGTGAACGCCTCGCTCGCGGTGTGGCGCTTCGCCCAGGCGAAGCCGGCGTCGACGGCGGCAGCGCGGCCCGCCGCTGGCAGCGCGACGAATGCCTTGGCGACGTTGCTGCGGAACGCCGGGCTGCCCCTGTCGACCGACTCGAAGAAGCCCTCCCGCGCGGCCGATTCGGACAGGCCGAGCGGCAGCGCGGCCTGTGCCCACGCGTGTGCAGCGGCAAGCGCCACCGCCAGCACCATGCTCAATGCCCGTCGCCGAGTCAGCTCGATCCGCATACATGCCCTCCCGCAGGACGAAACACGCCTGATCGCACGCCAGCATACAACGGGACGCAGTCGCCCTGTCCCGTTCCCGTCGGCGATAGTGGTGCGCACCCGCGGCCGGAGAGGTCACGGAGATCACGGAGGCAACGGGTGCACACGGAGAAACGGAGACGCAGAGGATTCCGCGCAACACCTGGCCAACCTGACCGTGCCCGCAGGGCGGACTATTCGGGCCCTGATGAACAGTCCGGGCCGGCGCCGCCATCTACATGCCTGTCGTCGCCCGGTCGAGTGTATGATGAGCCTCCAAATCCGGTGCCTGGCTGGCGGTTCGGGAGTTATCGATGGCGCGACGTATTGGCCCAATGGCGGTGTCCGTCGGGGCGACGCTGCTTCTGTGCGTGGCACCGATAGGTTACGAATCCTTCTCCGCTCCGGTCGCGGGCCGTTTGCTTTCACAGGCGCCGGTGCGGGTTGGCACGGGCGTCCCCGCTCCGACCAGGACCAGGCACGTGGCGCCGGTCTATCCGCAGGAGGCCCAGGACGCCGGTGAGCGAGGGACGGTCATACTCGAGGTCGTCATCGGCACGGATGGCCTCGTGCGTGACGTCACCGTGCTTCGCTCGGTTCCCGCGCTGGACACCGCCGCGATCGCGGCGGTGAAACAGTGGGAATACGAACCGACCGTGCTCGACGGCACGCCCGTGCCAGTGGTCATGGCGGTCACGGTGAACTTCCAGCTCGCCGACCCGAGATCCCAGGCGTCAGGTGCCGAGCGCTTCGAAGTGGCGGATGGGGCGGTCATCGACACGACCACGAGATTGGAGTGGACACGACGAGACAGCGGCGCGGGCATGAACTGGAAACGGGCCTACGACTACTGCAGGAGCCTTGGGGACACCTGGCGTTTGCCGAGTGCCTACGAACTGGAGGCGCTGTACCGCGCCGTTGCAGACCAGCCGCACGCGAAGACCGCGTGTGGACTCCGCTGGCGGCCGGTTCCAGGAATCGAGGCGAGCTGCGCCGTCTTCTGGTCCAGCGTCTGGTTGAGCACCGCCACGCCGGACGACGCCGTCGAAGCGTGGCCCGTCTCCTTCTTCGACGGCAAACAAACCGCCCCGAAAGACACCTTCTACCAGCGTGCGCTGTGCGTGCGCGAGACGAGCCAGTGAGCTGAGCCTATGGGCGCCGCGCCCAGTGACTGCGTGGCGCCCTCTACGGCCTCCGCAGCCCTGCGCGCACGCCAGCGCTGACGACCATCGGAGATCGCTGTACTCCGTGCGCAGACGCGCGGCGTCCCGGCGCGCGTGGCCGGCAAGGGCCTTACGCTGGCGCTGGTCGGACCAGGTATCGGGATCGGTCGCAGCGATTGGCGCCACGCACCTTGTGTCAGGTCTGCTCTTGGCCTCTCCGGGCTCGAGCCGATCGTCCCCATACTCGCTGCGTGCTGCTCGTGCTGTTGGCCTCGATCGCGAGCCATCTTCCGGCCCGACGCGCGACCACGCTCGATCCCGTCGCGGCGCTGCGGTTTCCGTGCGCGTGTTGCGGCTTTCGGCCCGCCTGCGCGACGAGCGCCAGTTGTCGTTTCAGGACCATCGACCAGTTCACCGACGCAGGAACCGCAATCGGCAGCAACCTGAGCGAGGCACAATCTGCGATCACACGGAAGCGCATGGCCCGGTACTACAGCATCGCCCTCGGCGACGCGCGTGAGACGACGACGTGGTTGCGCGTGCTGCAGGCCGTCCCGCACGGCGATCCGGCAGAAGTGGCGTGGCTGCTCCAGGAGGCGAGCGAGTTCGTCGCGATGCTCACGGTGTCGGTGAAGAAGCTGCGCAACCCGCCGAGCTGAGCGGCGACCTTCCTTTCCCCTCTTTCCTCTCCCCTTTCCCCGTTCCGTTTCCCTCCTTCGTGCTACGCTGACTTCCGGCCGGTTCCCCGTCATGATTCGCGTCCTCATCCCCTGCGCGCTCGTCCTGCCGTTGCTGCTGCCGGCGCCCGCTGTCGCCCAGAACCTGACCAATTGCACCACGACCAGCCAGACGTTGTTCGTGCGCGACGTGATGGCCGACATCTACTACTGGAGCGCCGAGATCCCGCAGGTGAACGCCGCGCAGTTCAACTCGCCCGAGGCGTACCTCGACCGGGTGCGCTACCGGCCCCTCGATGAGTCGTTCAGTTACATTGGATCGCGTGCGGAGTCGGAGGCCTACTACTCCGACAGCCAGTTCATCGGCTTCGGCTTCTCGAACCGGTTCGACGGTGACGGGCTGCAGATCAGTCAGGTGTTTCCCGACAGTCCGGCTGCAGAGGCCGGCCTGCAGCGCGGCGAGGTCATCACCGCGATCAACGGTGAGACCGTGCTCGACCTGATCGTGTCCGGCCAGCTGAATGCCGCGCTCGGACCGTCCCAGGAGGGCTACGCCGTGGACGTGCAGGTGCGGTCCGCCGCCGGCACGCGTGACGCCCGCATGGTCAAGCGCCCGGTGACCATTCCCACCGTGTCGCACCTCAGTCTGTACGACGTGGACGGGCGGAAGGTGGGGTACCTGTTCTTCCGTAACTTCGTCACGCCGTCCGTCGCGGCACTCGACGAGGCGTTCGCGGCGCTGCGGGGCGAAGGCGTCACCGAACTCGTACTCGACCTGCGCTACAACGGCGGCGGCCTGGTCTCCGTCGCCCGTCACCTGGCCAGCCTGATTGGCGGCAGCCGCACCGATGGCCAGATCATGGCCGAGTACTTCCACAACACGCGCAACGCCTTCCGCAACGAGGTGCTCCGCTTCGAACCGCGCGAGCACGCGCTGCCCCTCGAGCGCATTGTCGTGGTGACGACACGCAGTTCCGCATCAGCGAGCGAGATGATCGTCAACTCGCTGCGCCCCTTCCTGCCCGTCATCACGGTGGGCGACGCCACCTACGGCAAGCCCGTCGGACAGTACGGCATCAACTTCTGCGACAAGGTGCTGTATCCGGTGGCGTTCACGCTGCGCAACGCGCTCGGGCAGGGCGATTACTTCGGTGGGATTCCCGCCGACTGCGCGGCGGGCGACGACATCACCCGGCAGATCGGCGACCCGGAGGAAGCGTCGCTGAAGGAAGCCCTGCACGTCGTCCGTACGGGACAGTGCTCGGCCCCGCTGCTCGAGGACACCGCCCCGGCACGACGGCGCGCCACCGTCGACGTGCTGCCGCGCGCGACGGGGTTCCAGGCGATCGTCAACGCGCACTGACGGGCGGCTACAGCTTGCCCGCCGTAGCCTCTGGCGAAGGCGGGCTACAGGCTGCAGGCTACAGGCCTGCCCGCCGTGCCTCGGCGACGGTGGGGTTCAGGGCTTGCCCGCCGTAGCCTTGGCGAAGGCGGGCACGTGAGGCCAGAAGCCTGAAGCCCGAAGCCTGAAGCCCGCAGTGATGCATGAAGCATGAAGCATGAAGCATCAATCATCAGGCCCTGCCAGCGTCTTCATCAGCCGCTCCTTGAACCCGTCGTCCGGCGTGTGACAGTGCGTCACCTCGCGTGCGCCCGCGCCCTCCCTGATGACCAGCACCGGCGCAGCATCGCTGTCCACCGACGCAGTGGCGCTGTCGCAGACAAAGCGGTCCGGTGCGGCGACCACGTCGACCGCCAGCGTCTCGAACAACTGCACCTCGTCCACGTCCGACGTCTCACCCGCCGCCCGTCGTCGCGCCCGCGACGACTCAGCGAGAAAGCGTGCGCTTACGGGACCATCATCCAGACGCGCCAGGTCCTCGTCGGTCAGCCGCACGTTCGCTGACGCCTCGAACGGCACGATCGTCAGCGGCACGCCGCTCTCGAGCACGGCACGCATCGCGGGGGCATCCAGCGCGACGTGTGCCTGACGGACCGCAGCGACGATACGTACCATCCGGACCGCGAGGTCGGAGTCGCCCCGCAGGGTCGACGCAATCGTCGTGAGCGGACCCAGGGCGACGATGGTGAGCCGCTCGGCGCGCAAGGCGGTCGCAAGCGCTTCGGACGCCTCGGTCGGCGCCCGCAGTTCGTGTGGTCCTGCGGCGCCACGCCAGGGACGCAGTCCTTCCGGCCCGAATCGCTGCACCAGGTCCTGCGTGATTGGCCACGTGCGCACGAGCGGGGCCTTTCCGTGGACCGCCGACACGCCGCGTACCACCACCGTGTCCGAACGGAACGCCTGAATCAGGGCGAACCCGTCGGCCACGTCGCCGTCGGGCTCGCCGATTGAGACGTCCGAGTCGATCCAGATCGGTGTACGGCCATCGGCCGGCGGTGGAGGAGGGCTGAAGCAGGCCGTGGCAGTGGCCGCCAGAACGAAGGCGGCAGCGATGCGGATCACGGCTCGCATCGTACCCCGCGCCGCATGAGTTTGACCGATACCCCTACCCGGTATAGGCTCGATCCATGAGCACGCAGACGACCACCCTCGCCATCCGCGGCATGTCGTGTGACCATTGCGTCGCCGCCGTACGCAAGAGCCTCTCGGCCCTGGGCGTCACCGTGCACGAGGTGACCGTCGGACGCGCCGTCATCGAAGCGAATCCAGACGACGTCACCATGGCGCAGCTCAGTACGGCGATCGAGGAGGCAGGTTTCACCCTCGAGCCGGTGACGGCCTGGGAGCACGAAGGAGACTCGCTGGACAGGGCATGACCACCACCGACGCGCTCCCGATCGCTCGCGTGACGCTGCCCGTCGACGGCATGACGTGCGCCGCGTGTCAGGCCCGCGTGCAGCGGACGTTGTCGAAGGTGCCCGGCGTCCAGGACGCCAGCGTCAACCTGATGCTGAACAACGCGGTCGTGACGTTCGACGCCGGCCGCGTGTCGGCCGAGACGCTGGTGCAGGCCATCAGGGACACGGGCTACGAGTCGCAGCTGCCGCTTCCGCAGGACGATCTCGTCGCCGAGCAGGAGGCGCGCGACGAGGCCGACCGTCGGGAGTACCTGACGCTGCGCGTGAAGGCGCTGACCAGCCTCGCGCTCGGTGCCGTGGCCATGGTCGTCTCGATGCCCCTGATGGCTCCTGTCGTTGCGCCGATCAGTGCGGAGTCACATGGCGCCGCCGCTGGCCACGGTCCCTCTGCCGATCCCCTGATGCAGTGGGTGATGACGACGCTTTCGCCCGTGATGGCGCAGTGGCTGCCGGCACTCTATCGCGTCGATCGCGACGTGTTGTCGTGGGCCCTGCTCGCCGTGACCGTGTTCGTCATGACCTGGGCCGGCCGCGATTTCTACACGCGGGCCTGGGCCGCCGCGCGGCACCGGGCGGCCGACATGAACACGCTCGTCGCCGTGGGCACGGGCGCCGCCTTCCTCTACTCGCTCGTCGCCACGTCTGCGCCGCACGTCTTCACGTCGCGCGGCCTGATGCCCGACGTCTACTACGAGGCGGTCATCTTCATCCTCGCGCTCATCCTGACGGGGCGCATGTTCGAGGCACGCGCGAAGCGGCGCACGTCGCTGGCGCTGCGGACGCTCGTCTCGCTGCAGCCGCGCACGGCGCGCATCGAGCGCGAGGGCGCGACCAGGGAGGTGCCGCTCGAGCAGGTGGTGGTCGGCGACACCGTCCTCGTGCGTCCGGGCGAACGCGTGCCGGTGGACGGTGTCGTCACGGCGGGCACGAGCCACGTGGACGAGTCGATGCTGACGGGCGAGTCGATGCCGGTCGGCAAGTCACCTGGCGACGGCGTCATCGGCGGCACGGTCAACGGGACGGGCGGTTTCAGCTATCGCGCCACGTCGCTCGGCCGCGACGGGGTGCTGTCGCAGATCGTGCGCCTGATGCGCAACGCACAGGCCTCGCGCGCGCCGATCCAGCACCTGGCCGATCGGGTCAGCGCGGTCTTCGTCCCCGTGGTCATGGCCATCTCGGTGGTGACCTTCATGGTGTGGTGGGTGTTCGGCGGCGACGGCGCGACCGTACGCGGCATGGCGGCGGCCGTCTCGGTGCTCATCATCGCGTGTCCGTGCGCCATGGGGCTGGCCGTGCCCACCGCGGTGATGGTGGCCACCGGCCGTGCCGCGCAGCTTGGCGGCCTCGTGAAGGGCGGCGAAGCCCTGCAGCGTGCCGGCGAGGTCACGACCGTCGTACTCGACAAGACCGGAACGGTCACCGAGGGTCGTCCTGAAGTCGTAGCAGTCGCGTCAGCGCTCGAGCAACACGCCTCGATGCCCGACTGGCTGGCAGTGGCGGCGGCGGTGGAGCGCCGGTCAGAGCATCCACTCGCCGCGGCGGTCGTTCGCTACGTCGAGACGCAGACGGGAGCAGTATCCGCGCCATCCCCTGCCGTCACCGACATCGTCGGTGTGGCAGGTCAGGGCGTTCGGGCACGCGTGGCTGAACAGGCCGTCCACGTGGGCAGCCTCGCGTTCCTGCGTGACCAGGGCGTCTCGACCGCAGCCATCGACGCGCAGGCCGACCAACTGGCGTCCACCGGCCACTCGCTGGTCGCCGTGGCGGTCGATCGGGTGGCGAGCGGTGTGCTCGGCGTGATGGATCCCCCGCGATCATCGTCGCGCGATGCCATCGCGAGGCTCCGTGCCCTCGGCCTTCGTGTGGTGATGCTGACGGGCGACAACGAACACACCGCGCGCGCCGTCGCTGCGAGCGTCGGCATCGACGATGTGGTGGCCGGCGTGCTGCCGGACGCCAAGCTGGCCGAAGTGCGAAGACGGCAGGCCGCCGGTGACGTCGTGGCGATGGTCGGCGATGGCGTGAACGATGGACCGGCGCTCGCGCAGGCCGATGTCGGCATCGCCATGGGGTCGGGCACAGACCTGGCGATCGAGGCCAGTGACATCACGCTGCTGAAGGCCGATCTGGCCGGCGTGGCACGGCTGGTCGAGCTGTCACGCAAGACGCTCGGCACGATGCGGCAGAACCTGTTCTGGGCGTTCGTCTACAACGTCGTCGGCATTCCCGTCGCGGCCGGCGTGCTCTATCCAGCGTTCGGCATTCTCCTGAGCCCGGTCGTGGCGAGCGCCGCGATGGCGTTCAGTTCGGTCAGCGTGGTCAGCAACAGCCTGCGCCTGCGCCGGGCCAGGTTGGTGTAGCACGCAGCC
>CAYMAG010000046.1:18783-21240 GCA_964388335.1 uncultured Vicinamibacteraceae bacterium
CTCATGCTTCGTGCTACGTGACACAATGACGGGTATGGCTTACCAATCAGTGGAGCACACATGCGATTGACGTCCCCCTCGGTGCAGCGACTGCTCAACGCGAGCGAACGCACGCTCGTGGAGAGCGCATCGGCCGCGTCCCTCAGGGAGTTGACGGCGGCACGCCTCCGCAGCAAGGTCGCGCGCGCGCGTCGCCTGAAGGACAAGTACTCGGACCTGGCCAGGGCCCGCGGTCGGGCTGGCCGCGGCAAGGCACAGCCCAGAGGTACTGCGGCGCGCACCGATCGCGAGACGATGGCGGCGAAGGCCGAGGTGTTCGACGCGGTGCTGACGCGCTTCACGACGCAGCTGGCAAAGGTCGAGAAGCAGGCGGCACGGGCCGCGGCGAAGAAGACAGGGCATACCACGAAGCGCACGCCCAGCACCACGAAGCGCACGCCCACCAGGCGCACGACGAGCCGGACGTCACGTCCCGCGGCGAAGAAGACTGCAGCAGCTGCGCCGCCCATCACGAAGGGCGAGGCCCGCGCGCTGGTCGCCAAGGTCCGCAGGCGCGTGGCCAGGACGACGGGTGATCCGGCGGCCGCTCTCCCCGATGCCGTCGAGCCGACGACGCCCGCAGCCGAAGCCGTGGCTGCAGCCAGGACATCGGTCGAGGCGCGCAGCCAGGACGCCAGGCTGGCCACAGTGGAGAAGCATTTCGCCGCTACCCACATCACCCGTGCGCAGGGCCACGCCGGAGCGCGCACGCAACGCGCCCAGGGCAAACGCGACAGCTGAGCGGATGCGCCTCCCTCCGGCCGCGAGCCGCCGGCTGGAGGGAGGCACCCGCGCCCCGTCAGACCGTCGCAACCAGCGCGGCGAGATCGAGTCGCGGGCGTCCGTCGCGGAACGGGTAGTCGATGTAGCCGCGGTCGTCCCCGCCGTAGAAAGTCGCCGGATCGGGCGTGTTCAGCGGTACGTCCTCCTGTAGCCGTTCCACGAAGTCGGGTGTCGCCAGGAACGGCGCGCCGAACGCCACGAGGTCGGCCACGCGCGACTCGAGCACCTGCTCGGCTGTCTCGGCGGTGAAGCCGGCGTTTGTGATGAGCGTGCCGCTGAACTCCTGGCGTGCCAGCGCCGTGAGCGGACGCCGCGCGTCGGTATCGGCCGACTCGGGATCGACGATGTGCAGGTACGCCAGGCCATAGGGTTCGAGCACCTGTGCGACGTACGTCGTCAGACGCCCGGGCTCGCTCTCGGACATGCTGTTGAACGTCGCGGACGGTGAAATGCGGACGCCGACGCGGTCGGCGCCGATGGCCGCTGAGGTGGCTTCGACGATCTCGCGGAGGAAACGCGTGCGATTCTCGCGCGAGCCGCCGTACGCGTCGGTGCGGTGGTTCGATCCGTCGCGCAGGAACTGGTCCACCAGGTAGCCGTTGGCGGCGTGTACCTCGACGCCATCGAACCCCGCCTCGATGGCGCGCCGCGCGGCCATGGCGAAGTCGTGCACGATGCCGTGAATCTCCGCCACGTCGAGCGCACGGGGCGTGGGGAAGGGCTTCGGCCCGTCGTAGGTCGTCATCGTACCCTCGGCGGCGATGGCCGATGGCGCGACCGGCACCGACCCGTCGGGCTGCATGGACGGATGCGAGATGCGTCCCGTGTGCCACAACTGCACGAAGATGCGTCCGCCGCGGGCGTGAACCGCGTCGGTCACGCGCCGCCAGGCGGCGACCTGGCCGTCCGTATGGATGCCCGGCGTGAACGGGTAGCCCGCCGCGCCGGCCGAGACCCGCGTGGCCTCCGTGATGATGAGCCCTGCCGACGCGCGCTGCGCGTAGTAGGTCGCGGTCGAGGCGGTCGGTTCGAGCGTGCCGCTCGTGGCGCGGCTGCGCGTCATCGGTGCCATCACGACGCGATTGTGCACGTCGATGTGTCCGACGGTCGTGGGCGAAAGCAGTGCCGGAAAGGGAGTGTTGGTGGTGGTCATGGGTGAAACCTCCTGGGAAGTACGGCCGCGAATGTTTCCTTCATGGATGATGTATTGATAGATTGTGAAGCGATGAATTATATGGGCCAAAAAAAGAGCCCCTATGGCGCGTTGCCCGACTCGCCCACGTACGCCGCCAGGTGCAGCAGTCGTGCGCGCACCTCGTCCGACAATCCTTCGATGAGTCGCGCCTCTTCGGCCGACAGCAGCTCGACGGCCTGCTGGTACGCGAGGATGCCGGCGGCGGTCGGTTCGGCCAGCACCGCGCGCCGGTCCTGCGGGTCGGCGATCCTGCGCAGGAAACCATCAGCTTCGAGGCGGTCTGCCAGTTGCGTGATGTTGGAGCGCACGCAGCGGTTCCTCTCGGCGAGCACGCTGAGCGCCAGTGGCGCGCCCTCCTGCACCAGGTGACGCAGCACGCCGACTTTCGCCATCGACAGCCGGAGTGGCGCCAGTACCCCCTCGAGCCGCGCATCGATCAC
>CAYMAG010000046.1:21340-28477 GCA_964388335.1 uncultured Vicinamibacteraceae bacterium
AAGCCCGAAGCCCGACTACGACGTCGCCGACGTCTGCGTCTTCATCGGCGGCGGAGCGAGCCCCGGCATCGGCGCAGCCACGAACAGGCGTCGTGCGGCCGAGGCGATGACACCGGCCCAGCGTGCCGACCGGGAGGCGCGGGCGCTGTCGGTGGCCAGCCCCGTGTTTGCGTACATCTGCCGATACAGCTTCGAGATCAGCACGAACGCCACGCGCGACTTGAGCGTGCGCACACACGCCGAACGTTGCCAGACGAGCGGCAGGCTGTAGAACCGATCCCATGCCTGCTGTGTGCCTTCGCGAATCTCCGGCGTGGTCATCGCCGGGTGGGGCGTATACACTTTCGGACGCTTCGACGGGGGCAGCAGCCAGTAGCGCGTCAACGGCACGCCGTCGATGGCCTCGCCGGTGAACTCCTTCTCCCACTTCTGAAAGTCGAGCGTGCCGGGGAACGGCGTGAGCATCACGAACTGCGCGAACGTGACACCCGCCTGCTGCGCGAGCGTTGTCGTGGCTTCGAAGGTGTCTGGCTTGTCGGTCGGCAGGCCGAAGATGAACGAGCCCAGCACATGCACGCCGTGCTCGCGGAAGACCTGCAGGCGTCCGACGAGATCGGTGCCGGCCGAGTTGAAGTCCTTGTAGACCGCCTTGAGACCTTCGGGCGTCACCGACTCCACGCCCACGAGCGCGCCCTTGATGTTCGCGCGGCGCATGGCATCCAGGAACTCGGGGTCTTCCGCCGCCTCCATCGTGATCTGCGTGAAGAAGACCATGTCCTGCGGCAGGCGCGACAGCGCGTCCATCAACTCGAAGCGCTGCGTGCGGATCTCCCGCAGCTCCTCGAGCCGCGTCGGGTCGAGCCGGCGTTCGGCCATCTTCACGTCCGAGAAGGTGACGGGATAGAAGTTGTCGTCCGCCAGCAGGATGAACCGGAACCCCTCGCGGCGCAGGGCGACGATCTCGTCGACCACATCCGAGACGCCGCGCTGACGGGGCTGCTGGCCGTCCGTGCGCCAGACGGAGCAGAACGAGCAATGTTTCGGACACCCGCGCACGGTCTGCACCGAGCCCCACATGTACCGGCCCGCGGGCAGCAGATCCCAGCGCGCCGATCGGAACGAGGTGCCCGGCACGCGTCCACCGTCGTAGAACGGCAGCGGCGTGCCGTTCACGCACGCGTCCAGGACCACGGGCCAGACGTGCTCGCCGTCCCCCTTGACGACGGTGTGTGCGGCGCCATGCTCCAGCGGTTCCTCGGGATAGAGCCCGGCGTGCGACCCGCCGTACACCACCCACGCGCCCCTGGCCCGGGCAGCCTCCCCCACCTGATAGCCGCGATACGCGTTGCCCGTATGGATGCCGATCCCGACGACATCGCCCGCTGCAACGGTCTCGGGATCGAAGGGGTCGAGCGTCTCGTCGACGATCACCGGCGTGCCGTACTGCGCGGGCGTGGCGGCGGCCAGCACGAACAGCCAGCGGGGGGTGATGACGGCGGTGCCGAACGACAGACTGCTTGGATTGACGAGGTGTACGCGCATGCGTGGCTGCATTCTCCGGAAGTCGCTGGGTCAGAACGATCGGGCCACCCGCCTGCCGAGGCGCGTGAAGTATCCACCAGTTGCCCGGCCACCTCTTGTCACGCCGTCGCCGGGGGCGATACCCGCATCGGCCATTGCGAGGCCGGCATCTGTGAAGGGAGTGGGCAACGCGCCGGCCGGTGCGAACGCGGCGACACCTGACCCCCAGCCAGGCCACCACGGACCTGACGCCAAGCCAGGCCCTTCCACCATCCAGCGCCACACCCGCGAGGTGTCGATGATCGGCCCTCCAGTGAGCCCGTGTGGCGCCGACGCTACCAACAGGCGTCGGCAGTGTCAAACGCGAGAGAGAGGATCAGGCTGTTCCGCGGGGGTCACCGGGCAGGAATCGACCGATCACCTTCCGGAAGGCATCTGACGTGCGGGGGCCTGCCACGCCGTCCACTCGGACGAAGATCCCGGGATTCGTGTTGAGCCAGCGCTGGAGGTCGGCGGCACGCGCCACGTCCGAAGGGTCGGCAGGGAGGGTTTCCGAGAATCGCACCAGCGGGGTATCAGGCACGGGTTCCGGCTGGTCGTCGAACGCAGCGTCACCCAGTTCGGCCAGTCGCCTCAGCAGCACGGCACATCCGCACTGGGCCGACACGGCGGTTGGTGACCACGTGCCGTCGGCCACGTACTTGCCGGCCCGGTAGTGCGTCGACATGGCCCACAGGTACGGCGTCAGCACCTCCGGGTGATGCTTTCGATACCCCCACCCGTTGTAGCCTTCGAGCGTGTGCAGCGTGCGCGGGAGACTCCAATCGCCCTGCAGGTGCAGGCGCTTCATCATCAGGGCATCCGTGGCGCTGGCCTCCCAGGTGAAGGGGGGCACCCCGGTCACCGGCCGGCCCTTCGGCACCTGCACGGTGCGCGCCGTCAGCGGGTCGCCGTTGTGCAGGTGCTTCGTGAAGCGCCCGCTGGCTTCGAGCATGTGGATGACCGCGATGACCGTCCAGGGCACGCTCGTCTCGTCGGCGACCATCTCGTAGCGTGGGCGCGCTGCGCGAATGGTCGCAACGGCGGCATCGACCTTCGCCACCGCAGCCGGCCGCAGCGTGCAGGTGCGAAACAGGTGCTCGTACTCGAGTCGCAGGGCCGTGGTGAGATGCACGTCTCCTCCATGTGACGTACCGCGCGGGGACTGGTGGCTGATCGGCGACTATCCTGGTCCGTCGGGTTCGCGTCAAGCGGAATCGGCGGAGCGCGGTACACTAGGAGGTTGTTTCTCCCTGAGCAGGCCGTCCCACGGCACAGCGTCAGGGCGGCGGTCGCCCGACCGCAAGCCTGCGGCGAGGCTCATGTTGCCGCGCTCTGTCGATAGGATTCACGTGCCGTTCAGCAGTCTCCCGCTTCACCCGTCCCTGCTCGCGGGACTCAAGGAACTCGGTTTTCCGAGGCCCACACGCATTCAGGCGGAAGCCATTCCGCCCGCGCTCGAAGGCCGCGATGTCCTCGCGTGCGCTGCCACCGGCAGCGGCAAGACGGCGGCGTTCCTGCTGCCCATCCTTCACCAGCTCATCGATCGTCCTCGCGGGACGACGCGCGCACTGATCCTCACGCCCACGCGCGAACTGGCCGCGCAGATCGTCGAAGACGTGGAGGACCTCGCCGTGCACACGCCCGTCAACGCCGCCCCGGTGTTCGGCGGTGTCGGCATGGGGCCGCAGGAGCACGCGTTCCGCCACGGCACCGACATCATCGTCGCCACGCCGGGACGGCTGCTCGATCACTTCCGGCAGTCGTACGCGAGATTGGCCGGTCTCGAGTTCCTCGTGTTCGACGAGGCCGACCGCATGCTCGACATGGGCTTCCTGCCCGAGATTCGCAAGATCCTCCGCCACATTCCGGCGAAGCGGCAGACGCTGTTCTTCAGTGCGACGATGCCGCCGCCGATTGCGATCCTGACGCGCGAGATGCTGCGCGACCCGGTGCTGATCAACCAGGAGCGGCAGGCCACGCCAGCGGTCGGCATCACGCAGGCGGTGTATCCCGTCTCGCAGGACCTCAAGTCGTCACTGCTGCTCGAACTGCTGAAGCGCGGGCACATGACGCAGGCGCTCGTGTTCACGCGGACGAAGCACCGCGCCGACCGTGTCGCGGCGTTCCTCGTGCGCTCGGGGATCAAGGCCGAACGCATTCACGGCAACCGCTCGCAGGCGCAGCGCACGCAGGCACTCGCCGGCTTCAAGTCGGGCACCTATCCGGTGCTGGTGGCTACCGATATCGCGGCGCGCGGCATCGACGTCACCGCGCTCGGCCACGTCGTGAACTTCGACGTGCCGCTGGTGCCGGAAGACTACATCCATCGCGTGGGTCGGACCGGGCGCGCCGAGTTGACCGGCGACGCGTTCACGTTCGTGTCGAGCGGCGAGGAAGAGGATCTCCGGCGCATCGAGAAGGCCGTGGGCCGCCGGCTGCCACGCGTCACGCTGCCCGACTTCGACTACACGGCGCGGGCCGACGCGCCGCTCGAGATGCCGCACGCCGAGCGCATCGCGGCCATCCGCAAGCGGAAGGCGGAAGAGCGCGCCCGTGCGAAGATCAACGCCGAACGGCGGACGTCGGCCGGCCAGCGCGGCGGCCACGCGCCGGCGACGGCGGCCGGTGTCCGGACGGCGCGTCCTGCGGGGGTCGGTAGGGGTCCGGCACGTCCCCGTGGTTCGGTGCCTGGCGGCGCCACAGGCGGTGGGCCAACCAGCGGCAGCTGGGGCCCGAGCGGCCGACGTCCTGGCGGTGGATCTGGGCGCGGTCGTCCCGGCGGCCGCGGTCCGACATCCCGATAGTAGCCGCGCCCGGGGGTCAGGTAGGCCGCGGCTCGCCGAGCCGCGGCCGGAGGTTGGGGAGGATGCTCGCCATGCGATACGTACACGCTCTGTGCGCCGCACTGCTCACGCTCGTCCTCGCCTCGCCCCTGGGCGCGCAACAACCTCGCGTCGAGAGCCTGCTCGAGATCATCGACGTCGCGACCGGCGCCCGTCGTGTGGTGCATCGCGCGCCGGTGCGGTTCGAGGCGCCCAACTGGTCCCGCGATGGTGCGCACCTGCTGATCAACCAGCAGGGGCTGCTCTACCGCGTGCCCGTTGGCGGCGGCACGCCGGTCCAGGTGGATACCGCGCCCGTCGCCGCCTGCAACAACGACCACGGGTACTCGCCCGACGGCCGCCTGCTCGCCATCAGCTGCGGGCCGAAGGGATCGCGGATTTACGTCGTGCCCGCGGAAGGCGGGACGCCTCGCCTCGTCGTCGGTAAGTCGCCCGCCTACTGGCATGGCTGGTCACCCGACGGGGCCACGCTGGCGTACGTCGGCCGAGCCGGCGACAACTACGACATCTACACCGTGCCCGTGGAGGGCGGCGAGCCTCGCCGCCTGACGACCGCGTCTGGTCTCGACGACGGGCCCGACTACACGCCGGACGGCGCGTGGATCTACTTCAACTCCGAACGCACGGGAACGATGCGCATCTGGCGGATGCGTCCAGACGGCACCGGACAGGAGCAGGTGACGTTCGACGAGGCGTACGCCGACTGGTTTCCGCATCCGTCGCCGGACGGACGCTGGCTGGTGTGGCTGTCGTATGCGGCCGACGTGACCGGGCATCCGCCCAACAAGGACGTCTCGCTGCGTATCATGCCGCTGACCGGCGGCACGCCGCGCGTGCTCACGACGCTGTTCGGGGGACAGGGCACGATCAACGTGCCCTCGTGGTCGCCCGACAGCCGGTCCGTCGCTTTCGTGAGCTATCGGCTGCTGCCCGAGTAAGGTAGGGACGGCTCGGAGAGCGGGCCTTACCTTACCCGGACGTTGGCGGGAACGGGGACGCCCATGCGTCCCGCGAGCTGCGCCGGCGTGACCGCCGCGCCGAGCGGTGTCCGCGGGCGGCGCAACTCGACGCGGGCCGGAGCCGCCATCGCCATCAGCTCGGGCAGGTCGGTCACCTGCAGCACGCCGGGCAGGATCATCAGCGATGCTTCGTCGTAGCGATCCGCGGCCACCAGGTCGATGTAGCTCACCAGGCTGTCGTCCAGCACGAGCGTGTCGGGGCGGGTGACCTGCGCCGCGAACAGCGCCGCCGCCGCGGTCTGCCCCCGTGCATACACCGTGTGCGTCGTTGCGGCTGGTACTTCGGCCTGCAGCACGTCGAGGCCCGCGAGCACGTCACGTGCCTGCCACGCCACGACGCTGGTGCCGAGCAGCCAGGCGCGCGCCGCGAACTGATAGGCAGCGGCGTACCCGCTCTCGCCCTTCAACGGCCCGAGGGCTCCGGTGCCGCGGATGTCGAGCGCCAGCACCGTGTGGCCGGCCTTCACCAACGCGTCACGTTCCGCTGACGCCATCGCTCCGCGGTCGTCGACGACGAGCGCTGCGCCGCCCGCAGTCTGTCCGGCGCCAGGACGCACGAGCAGCCCGTCGAGTCGCACACCTGGCTCGACTTCGATGACCAGCCGCTCATGCGTCGCCTGCCCGCTCACCGGAGCGCGTACGACGACACGTGCCGGCGTTCGCGCGTCCGTCATCTGTACGAGCGTACGGACGCTGTCGTTCGTCGCCGCCGGCCTGTTCTTCGCGAGGTGCTGGCCGCGCTCGTAGTTGATGACGCGGGTCGTGCGCGACCCTTCGGCCGTCGCGAGCTGGCCGGTCGTGGTCACGCGCAGGTCGGCAGCATCATCGGGCGTGAGGGGCGCCTCGGCCTCCGGAGCATCCGGTGCCGACAGCCACGTGCGCAGCCACGTGTAGGCACCCTCCCGCAGCGGCTGCGACCAGCCATGCGTCGCGTCGTTCTCGACCATGGCGACGCGGTCGTCCGCGCCGAGCAGCCCGTACAGACGGCGCAGTTCCGTGTGGCATCCGCGGGCGCCCTCTATCGGGAAGTAGTCGCGAATCGCGCTGCTGACGAGGAAGCCGCGCGGCGCGCCGGCGAGGGCGAAGTCGGCGAAGTCGAGCTGGTGCGCCAGGAAGCCGGGGATGATCTGCTCGGCATCCTGCGGCCCGGGTCCCCGCCACAACTGCTGCCACGACGTCATGTAGCACGACACGACCGAGGCGGCGAGCCTCGGCTCGAACACCGTGAGCAACGCACTCTGGGTGCCACCGCCCGAGTTGCCCGCCACGGCGATGCGCGCCGGGTCGACGTCGCCGCGCGACAGCAGGTAGTCGATGGCCCGCCGGCCGTCCTGCACCATGTACGCCGCGAGCGTCCCGCCGGTGAGCAGCACCTGCTGGCCCGTCATGACGTGTTCGCGCACGCCCACGCCGACCTGCGACGTGCCCGTGGCCTCGTCGAGGTACTCGACGCGCTCACCCTGGCCGGGCGGGTCGTAGGCGAGCACGACGAAGCCTCGGCGCGCAAACGAGATCCACGCATGCTGGTAGAGGGGATGCGCCTTGCCCACGTCCGAATGGCCCGCCGTGCCGAGCACCGCGGGAAACGGGCCAGGGCCATCGGGTACGTACGCGAGCGCGGTGACCTTGTACCCCGGCTGGCTCTCGAACAGCACGTGCTCGATGCGATACCCCTCGCGGCGCTGCGTGCGGGTGACGCGCGCGTTCAGCGG
>CAYMAG010000046.1:28577-36153 GCA_964388335.1 uncultured Vicinamibacteraceae bacterium
GTCGCAGGCGGGACGCGTCAGGATGCGGAGCGCCACGAGGTCAACCCGAGCAGCTTCTCGCCGAGCGGCGACAGCACAGCCGTCTCGTACCGGGTCTTCTCCCACTCCCGGGGGTCGCCCGGAAATGCCGCGCGCTGTGGCGCCTCCCGGTCGCGCCAGCTGCGAACCCGGGTCTCCCGCTCCTCCGCGTTGTCTTCCTCTGCTGGATGCATCGAGAGGTACTGCGCGATACGCACCCGATCCCCGGACCGGTTCGGCCGGATGCCGTGCGCCAGGAGGCTGTTGAAAATCAGCAGGTCGCCGGCCTTCATCGGGACGGCGACGATGTCGAAGCCGCCGGTGTCCGGTGCATAGGGGTTCCGATCGGCGGGCTGCGTCGGCAGCCAGTCCTTCATCGTACGAAACAGCTCGGGCACGCACTGGAATCCGCCCACCTGGTCGTCGGTATCGACGAGCGACAGCACCCCTTGTACGCCGATCGGCAGCGGATCGCGTGACGTATCGGCGTCCCAGTGAATGAACCCGGTGAACTTCCTGGTGCCACGGTTTGGCGTGTTGAGGTTCGCGCGGTCGATGGTCACCCACAGGTCTTCGCGGTCCCAGATGTCGACGAAGGCGTCGTACACGCGCGGGTGCTGCCGGTTGTCCCACAGCGCCTGATGGTTGTAGATCTCGACCATCCCGCTGTGGTTCAGCTCGCGCATCTGGTGGTCGCGCAGCTGCGGCCTGTCCCAGGTGGAGGGATCGTGCCGATCCATGTCCTGGAACTCCCAGAGCACGTCCACGAGGCGGTCCACGTGCGTCTGCGGGACGGCCTGCGGAACGACGACGTATCCGTACGTGGTCCAGTGGCGCCAGGCGTCGGGTGAGAGGACGCGCAGCGGCAGGCGCTTCTCGATGTCGCGCAACTGGACATCGAGTCCCCGCGCGGTCGGATGCTCGCCCATGGTGGCCTTCACGGGTGTCGTGTTCATGGCGTTCTCCGTCGGCGCGCCGGCGAGACGGCTGGCGCGGGTGTGGGTGTCGGGTCCAGCCTGCCGGCGAGCAGGGCCCGCACGCGCTCCCTGGCGCGGGCGCGCACGTCCGCGGGAATGCGTCGGGCCTCGGCGGACCGGCACCGCGCGATGGCGTCACGCAGACTGTCGGCCAGCGTCGCGCAGCATGAGCACGCGGCAAGGTGCTCCTCCAGCGCCCGGGCCCTGCGCGGGGTCAGATCGCCTTCGAGGTACTGCGACAGCGTGACCAGTTCGGCCTCGCAGTTCCTTGTCATTCAGTGCGCCTCCAGCGCCGCGCGCAGCGCGATGCGTGCACGGTGCAGCCGGGTCTTCACGTTGTCCTCCGAGACACCCACGACACGAGCGACCTCGCGCGTGGACAGTCCCTCGAGATCGCGCAGCACCAGCACCTCGCGCTGCGGCGGCGGGAGACTGGCGATCGCCCGGCGGACGCGGTCGCGCCGGCGGTTCGCGTCCACGGCGAGTTCGTGGCTCGGCCCGGAATCCGGCGCGTCGAACGGGCGCCCGCCGCCGCTGCCGGAGGGCGCGTCGAGCGACAGCACGTGTGCCGGTTCGCCGACCTTTCGGCGGCGGCTGATGAGGCAGGCGTTGCGCACCGTGCGATAGAGCCAGGCGCGGAAGGCCTCGGGCTCGCGAATCTGCTTCGCGTGCCGGTAGGTGCTCAGCAACGCGTCCTGCATCACGTCTTCAGTTTCGTCCGTGCGCCCGCACACCATCACGCTGAACCTGTAGGCCGACTCCTGCGCCCGCAGCAGCAGGCGTTCCATCGCGCGCTCGTCTCCGGCGGCCGCCGCTCGCACCAGCGCCGGGTACTCGTCCGGTGTCACCTTTGTCGCCACCCCTGCATCCATGAGCACTGAGATGATACGTCGCCTTCTCCCTATCGTCCTTGGCGCGACCCTCATGGGGCCCGCCGCGGCTCACGGCCAGACGCCCCTCACGCTCCAGGAGGCCATCGCGCGGGCTGCGGCGAGCAATCCCGACGCACGCATCGCCGCCGTCGCTGAACAGGAGGCCGTGCAGCGGGTGACCCAGGCCAAGGCCGGCTACTTTCCTCGCGCCGACGCGATCGAGACGTGGCAGCGCGGCAACCAGCCCGTCTACGTGTTCGGGTCGCTGCTCTCGCAACGGCGCTTCACACTGAACGACTTCGCTCTCGACTCGCTCAACGATCCCGACGCGCTCGACAACTTCCGGGCGGCCTTCACGGTGGAGCAGAGCCTCTGGGATGGGGGACAGACGCGCGCCCGTGTCGCTGCCGCGCACGCCGGCGTCGACCTCGCGGCCTCGGGCCGTCGCCGTGCGGGGCAGTCGCTCGCGGTCGCCGCGACGGAGGCGTACGGCAGTGTTCTCGTCGCGGATGCGTCCCTCCGGGCTGCCGAAGCCGCGCTCGCGTCGGCCGATGCCGACCTGACGCGTGTCACCGATCGCCGCGACGCCGGCCTGGTGACCGACGCCGACGTGCTCGCCGTCGAGGTCCATCGGGCGGCGGTCCAGGAGTCGATCATCCGGGCACGTGCCGCCGTCCAGATGGGCCAGGCCGAACTGAACCGCGTGATGGGTGCGCCGCTCGACACCACGTACGACCTCATGGCGGTCGCGCCCCTGCCCGCTGCCAGCCTGCCCGACATCGACACGCTCGAGTCCGAGGCGCTCGCCAATCGTCCCGAGGCCGCGGATGCCTCGCTGCGTGAACGCCTGTCGAAGACCGAAGAGGACGTCGCCAGGGCCGCCTTCCACCCGCAGATCGTGGCTCAGGCGGGATGGGAGGCCAACGGCGCGACCTGGGGTACGCGGGCGAGCAGCTGGCTGGTCGGCGCCGGCGTCCGGTTCAACGTCTTCCGCGGCTTCGCGGACAAGGCTCGCCTCGCCGAGGCCTCCCATGCCACGGAACGCCGGGCGCTGGAGCGCGAGCAGGTGCTGAGCAGCATCCGCGTCGAGCTGCGCAGCGCGGTCGCCGCCCTCGAGGCCGCGCGCGCCCGGGAGGCCCTGGCGGAACGGGTCGTGGCCCAGGCTGAAGAAGGCCAGCGCATCGTCCGCGACCGCTACGAACAGGGGCTGGCCGATGGCACCGCCCTCACCCGATCCGCCGAGTACGTCGAGCAGGCCACGCGGCAGCAGGTGCGCGCCCGCGTGGACGTGCAGCTTGCCTCGGCCACCCTCGAACGCGTCCTGGGACGCTGAACCCATGTCACCCGCCATGCGCTCACGCTCATCCTTCACCACCTTCGGAGCCGTCATCCTCGCGATCGTCCACGCAGGATGTTCGTCCGATCACACGCCCGCACCTGCAGCCGCGCGCGACCCCGTCACCGTGCAGGCCGAGACCGTTCGGGCGGGCAATACCACGCCGGTCATCGAGGTCGGTGGACTCGTCCAGCCGCGGACCAGCGCGCTCCTCACGAGCCGTCTCATGGCGCCGGTGCGGGAGGTGCGGGTGTCACCGGGCGACCGTGTCAGGCAGGGCCAGGTGCTCGTCACGTTGGACGACCGCGACCTGCAGGCGCAGGCCCGACGCGCGACGACCGGGGCGACCGCCGTGCAGGAAGGGCGCGCCGCCCTCGACGCGGAGCGCCAGGCGGCAACCGCGGCCCTCGCGCTCGCGACGGCGTCGCACGGCCGCATCGCCACGTTGCACCAGCGGAAGTCCGCGACCACCCAGGAACTCGACGAAGCCACGGCCGGCCTGCGTGCCGCCGAGGCAAGAGTGGCGGCCATCGACGCGCGGGCCCGCGAGGCCGACGCGGCTCTCGGCAGCGCAACCGCAGGCCGCGACGTCGCGGTCGTCACCGCCAGCTTCGCGACGGTCACGGCCCCGTTCGCCGGCATCGTGACCGAAAAGCTGATCGAGCCCGGCAACATGGCGATGCCCGGTACGCCGCTCGTCCGCATCGAAGACACCAGTGGCTTCACCCTCGATGCTCGACTCGACGCCGCCAACGTCACGGGGCTGTCCGTCGGTGACACGCTCGACGTGGTGGTCGACGCCGATCGTGCCCTCGCGCTGTCCGGCCGTGTTCGAGAGGTTGCGCGTGCCATGCAGGCCGACGGCCGCGCGTTCCTCGTGCGCGTCGACCTGCCGGACGATCCGTCGCTGCGCGCAGGCATGTTCGGGCGGGTACGCCTGCCCGGCGCGGACGTCAGCACCATCACCGTGCCGGCCGCCGCCGTCCAGCGGATGGGCCAGGTGGCTTCCGTGTTCGTGGTGGACGGAGCTGTCGCGCGCCGCCGCATGGTCGTGCTCGGCGCGCCCGTGGCGGGTGACCGATACGAAGTGCTCAGCGGGTTGTCGGACGGCGAGCGTGTCGTCACGACCTCGCCGGCGTCCCTCGAAGATGGCGCGCCAGTGCGCGCGGGAGCGCAGTGATGTCTCGCGGACTCGGCATGGCCGGCCGGCTGGCCGCCGCCTTCCTTCACTCGAAACTCACGCCCCTCTTCATGCTCGCCGCCACCGCGCTCGGCGTCTTCGCCGTCGTCATGCTGCCGCGCGAGGAAGAGCCGCAGATCGTCGTGCCGATGGTCGACGTGTTCGTCGAGCTGCCCGGCGCCACGCCGCGTGAAGTCGAACAGCGCGTCACGCGTCCCCTCGAGAAGCTGCTCTGGGAGATACCGGGCGTCGAGTACGTCTACTCGACGTCGAGCCCGGGACGGTCGATGGTCATCGTCCGCTTCCTCGTGGGCGAGGACCAGGAACGCGCCATCGTGCGCCTCAACCAGAAGATCGCGGCCAACATGGACCGCATTCCGCCGGGCGCGCAGGCACCTCTCGTCAAGCCTCGCTCCATTGACGACGTGCCGATCCTGTCGCTGGCGCTGACGTCGACGCGCTACGACGACCACCAGCTGCGGCTGCTCGCCGGCCAGCTGCACGATGCGCTGAAGGAAGTACCCGACGTGTCGGAAGTGACGATCATCGGCGGTCGTCCGCGCGTGGCGGCCGTCGACATCGACCCGGCGCGGCTCTCGGTGTACGGCGTCGATCCGCTGATGCTGCGCACCGCGATTGCGCGCAGCGACGTGCAGTTGAGCGGCGCCGGGCCGCTGCAGGACGGCCAGCAGACCGTACTCGACGCCGGCACGCGGCTGCGTTCGGTGGACGACCTGCGCAACGTCGTGATCACGTCCCGGCAGGGGCGCCCCGTCCGGGTGGGCGATGTCGCCACGGTCTCGGACCGCGACGCCTCACCGACGACCTACGTGCGGCACTACACGTCCGCCGAAGGTGCCAGGCCTGCCGTCGTGCTCGCCGTCTCGAAGCGCGCCGGCACCAACGCCATCGACGTCGCGCACCGCGTGCTGGCAAAGGTGGACGGGCTGCGCGGGTCGCTCATTCCGTCGGACGTGAGTATCGTCGTCACGCGCGACTACGGGGAGACGGCGGCGGAGAAGAGCAACGAGCTGCTGTACCACATGGCGCTGGCGGTCGTGTCGGTGTCGATCCTCATCTGGCTCGCGCTGGGACGACGGGAGGCGGCCGTGGTGCTCATCGCGATCCCGGTCACGCTGGCGCTCACGCTGTTCATGTTCTTCCTCTACGGCTACACGTTGAACCGCATCACGCTGTTCGCGCTCATCTTCTCGATTGGCATCCTGGTGGACGACGCGATCGTGGTGGTCGAGAACATCGTGCGGCACGCACGGCTCGAGTCGGGTGGAGAAGGCGGGCTCGGGGCAATCGCGATTCGTGCGGTGGACGAGGTCGGCAATCCGACCATCCTCGCCACCCTGGCGGTCGTCGCGGCGATTCTGCCGATGGCGTTCGTTGGCGGCCTGATGGGCCCGTACATGCGTCCGATTCCCATCGGCGCTTCGGCGGCCATGATGTTCTCGCTGATCGTGGCATTCATCGTGACGCCGTGGGCGTCCGTCCGCCTGCTGAAGCCCCATCGACAAGGTGGCGACGGATCTGCGGGCCGTCCGGCCGACGCCGGCCACGGCCATGGGAACACCGAGGACGCGATGACCCGCTGGTACCGCGTCTTCATGGGGTCGCTCATCGCCGGCCGCGGACGCCGCCGGGTGTTTCTGGCCGCTGTCGTCGCGCTCCTGCTCGGCGCCATGGCGCTCGTCCCGTTGAAGCTCGTGACGGTGAAGATGCTGCCTTTCGACAACAAGAGCGAGTTCCAGGTGCTGGTGGACATGCCCGAGGGGACGCCACTCGAGGAGACGGCACGCGTGACGTCCGCGCTGGCCGCCGCGGCGCTCGAAGACCCGGCGGTGCGGCACGTCCAGGACTTCGTCGGGACGGCCTCGCCCTACAACTTCAACGGGCTCGTGCGGCACTACTTCCTTCGCCAGGGACCGCATCTCGCAGACCTGCAGGTGAACCTGCTGGCCAAGCACGACCGCAGCGAACAGAGCCACGCGATTGCCCGCCGCGTGCGCGAGCGCCTGCTGCCGATCGCGCAGACCCACGGCGCCACGATTCAGGTGGCCGAGGTGCCGCCCGGCCCTCCCGTGCTGCAGACGCTGGTCGCCGAGGTCTACGGGCCCGACGCCGCAGAGCGCGAGGAGATCGCGCGCAAGGTGCGGGCGATCTTCGAGGACACGCCGGGTGTCGTGGACACCGACTGGTACCTCGAAGACCCCCAGACGCGGCTGTCCCTCGAGGTCGATGGCGAGAAGGCCGCGGCGGCCGGCGTCGCGCCTGACGTCGTGGCCTCGCTCGTGCGCTTGGCGGGCGAAGGCGACAGGGCGGGGCTGCTGCACGACGACGTGGCGCGCGAGGACGTGCCGATCGTGCTGCGCCTGCCCCGCGAGGCGCGCCAGCGGCTCGACGCGTTCCAGTCGCTGCGCATGGGCGGGCAGCACTCGGTGTCGATCGGCGAACTGACGCGCGTGACCTCGCGGACCGAGGACGTCAGCATCTACCACAAGAACCTGCAGCCGGTGACGTACGTGACGGGCGACCTCGCGGGCGAGGACGAGAGTCCGGTCTACGCCATCATGCGGATGAACGAGAAGCTTGCGGGCCTGACGTTGCCCGATGGCCACGCGATCGAGATCTTCAACGCGGTGCAGCCGACCGACTCGACGAAACCGGCGCTCAAGTGGGATGGCGAGTGGCACGTCACGATCGAGGTCTTCCGCGACCTCGGGCTCGCGTTCGCGGCGGTGCTGATTCTGATCTACGTGCTCGTGGTCGGCTGGTTCGAGTCGTTCGAGACGCCGTTGCTCATCATGATCGCCATCCCGTTCTCGCTGGTCGGCATCCTGCCGGCGCACGCGCTGCTGGGCGCGTTCTTCACGGCGACGTCGATGATCGGCTTCATCGCCGGCGCGGGCATCGTCGTCCGGAACTCGATCATCCTGGTCGACTTCATCGAGCTGCGGCTCGCTGAAGGGATGCCGCTGGAACTGGCGGTGGTGGACGCGGGGGCGGTGCGCTTCCGCCCGATGGCGCTGACGGCCGCCGCGGTGATCGTCGGCGCCGGCGTGATCCTGTTCGACCCGATCTTCCAGGGCCTCGCGATCTCGCTGATGGCCGGTGAGGTGGCGTCGCTCGCCCTGTCGCGCATGGCCGTGCCGGTGCTGTACTACATGGCGAAGCGGCGGCGGGT
>CAYMAG010000047.1:0-8971 GCA_964388335.1 uncultured Vicinamibacteraceae bacterium
CCGGCGTTCAACGCGGCGCGCGTCGACCCCGTTCGGACGCTGCGGTGCGACTAGCGCGACGCTGTGGATGGCCTCGCGCCACGCCTCATCTATGACTATACTGACCTGTATGACCACTCCTGAGATCGCCACGAACACCTGGACGGTCGCCCGGGCCAAGGCGCGATTCAGCGAGTTGATCGATCGGGTCGCGGTCGACGGGCCTCAGACCATCACCCGCCACGGCAGGACCGCCGTCGTGGTCGTGTCGGCCGACGAATGGGAGCGGAAGAGCCATCGCACGGGCAACCTCGCGGAGTTCTTCGCGGCGTCGCCGTTGCGGGGGTCGGGTGTGACCGTCGAACGCTCCACGCGGCGCCGGCGGCCAGTCGACCTGTGAGGTTCCTGCTCGACACCAACGCGGTTTCCGAGTGGGTGAAGCCACGGCCAGATCCGGGCCTCGCCGCCTGGCTCTCCGACGTCGACGAAGACCGTGTCTACATCAGCGTGGTCACGCTCGCGGAGCTTCGGCACGGCGTCGCTCGCCTGCCCGAAGGCCGCCGACGTTCTCGCCTCGATCGGTGGTTGAGCGACGATCTGCCGCTTCGCTTCGAGGGCCGCGTGCTGCCCGTCGACGAGCCCGTCGCCCACGCGTGGGGTGCCATCGTGGCGGCACGCGATGCGCGTGGCATCCCCATCGGTCCCATGGATGCGTTCATTGCCGCCACGGCGCAGGTGCACGAGATGACGGTCGTCACCCGCAACGCTGCCGGCTTCGCGGCGTCGCTCGATGCCGTTGTCAGCCCGTGGCTCGCGTAGCCGCGTACGGCGGGCTTCAGGGCCTCGACACTCGGCAGGCCGCACAGCAGCATCGGGCCTCCGCCGCAGAAGCGTCCGCTCGATCGCCGGGCACGGAGACTTGTCGACCATGATTCCTTGCGGAACTGCGACGAGCGTGACACACCGCTTGACGCGGGTGCGCACCGAAGTCATATTACTTCTATGGCGCTGGCGCGTATGAAGGCCACCACGATCGCCCTCGAACCCGAGACCGACGAACTGCTCACCCGAGCCGCGCGCGAACGCGGCGTGTCGCGCTCCGAGTTCATCCGCCAGCAGCTCGCGCTGGTGCTGGAACAGTACCGTCGTCATCCCAGGCCACGAAGTGCGGGCATCATCCGCTCGTTGCCGGAACGGGGCGACGAGCGCGAGCTGTTCGGTGGCCGGCGCTAGCCTCAGCACCGCGGCGCTGATCTGCGACACGGGCGCCCTCCTCGACTACCTCGTCGAAAGCGCAACAGACCACCAGCGGTTTCGTGACGCGATCGACCGAGCAGGCACGCGCTACGTTCCTGGCCTCGTCCTGGCTGAAGTCGACTACTTCCTGCGCGACGAGCGCAAGGCCATGGCCGCGTTCATGGACGACCTTGCTCGTGGAGCGTTCACGTACGCGCCGCCTGCGCTCGATCATCTCTCTCGCGCGATGGCGATCGATCGCCGCTATACCGACCTCGGTCTCGGACTCGTCGATGCCTCGGTCGTCATCCTCGCCGAAAACCTCGGCATTCGCCGCCTCGCCACGCGCGACGTCCGGCACTTGGCGGCCGTTCGTCTGCGCGACGGTAGCGCGTTCGAGCTGGTCGTGCACCCCACATCACCCGACCGCTCATGACCATCCGACAGCCGGAAGCGACCATACATGGACTTTCGTCGTGCATCCACTGGTCTGGCGGCGGGCGTACAGCCCTGACGGTCGGCCTTGGCGCCTTTACGCCTCGAGCGGGGAGCCTGGCGCGTCCCCCGTGTTTTCCCAAATGAGCGGTGCTACGCTGCGCTTCATGATTGGGTTCCCCAAATGAGCCGCTCCACGCCGCAGAAGGCCGACGTCTGGCAGGGCACGCTCGCATTGATGGTGCTCAAGACGCTGGAGGTCATGGGGCCGCTGCACGGTTTCGGCCTCGCGCGGCGCATCGAGCAGACCAGCGGAAATCGCCTCGTCCTCAATCCTGGCACGCTCTACCCGGTGCTGCTGAAGCTCGAGCAGGAAGGATTCATCACCTCGGCCTGGGGCACCTCCGAGAACAACCGCCGCGCCCGCTTCTATCGGCTGACGCGCGCCGGTCACAAGCAGATCGCACGCGAGACGCAGGCGTGGGAAACGGCCACCGACATCGTGGCGCAGTTCCTGACGTCGAAGGAGACGTCATGACCTCGCCCGCTCCCCGCTGACGTGGCCAACGTGCCGATGGTGATAGTCACTGCCGTCCTGCTTCTCGTCGCAGCGGCGCTCGCCTGCTACCTCCCGGCCCGCCGGGCCGCGCGCATCGATCCGATGTCTGCCCTCCGTCGAGACTGAGGGCGACGCGTCTTCGACGAAACGGCGTCCGCCTACCAGTTGGAGGTGTCATCCGTCGGTGCGCCCGGCCCGTGGGCACTCTCACGAAACTCGACCACCATCACGGCCGGGATACCAGAGCGGCGTGTGGCGCAAGCACGGACGACCATGCGGAACCCTCCCGGGACGGGGCCGCGGCGCCGGGCACCGCCGTCAAGTCCGGCGAGCGGGGTGCCCAGACGGGCCGACGTCGGCCGTCAGGCTGCGCCGCCGCGCGCCCAGTCGTCGTCTCTGAGAGATTATCCTTCGTAGGATAATCCTAAACAGGATAATCTTAATCATGATAATCTCATTCAGGACACGACCGTGCGCTTCCTGAACCGCGAAGACGACATCGCCATGCTCCGGCAGCGCATGGACGGCCAGCAGGCCGAGCTGCTGGTCGTTTACGGACGACGCCGGATCGGGAAGACGGAGCTGCTGGCGCACCTCGCGGCGCAGGGGCGTGCCGTTTACTATGAGGCCACCGACACCGTGGCTGCCGATCAGCTTCGCGACCTGACCGTCCAGCTCGCGCGTGTCTCGGCGAGCGAAGTGCTGGAGCGGCAGCCCCTGACGACCTGGGAGGCGGCGCTGGCCGCGGTGGCCGAGGTCGTCGGCCACCAGCGCACGCTCGTCGTTCTCGACGAGTTCCAGCTCCTCGCCGCCCGATCGCCGGAACTCTCCACCGTGCTGAGCCGGTGGTGGCGGGAAACCGGACGCCACCTCCCGATCGTGCTGGTGCTGGCCGGCAGTGAGCTGTCGTTCTTCGAGAGCACGGTGCTGGCGGGCAGCCTGTACGGCCGACGCACCGGACAGTTGAAGCTCGAGCCGTTCACCGCACGTCAGGCTGCGCTCTTTCACCCGCGCTACTCGCCGGACGACCGTGTGCGGGCCTACGCGATTTGCGGAGGCGTCCCCTACTACCTGGAACGCTTCAGCGACAATCGGCCGCTGGCCGAGCATCTGCTCCGCGAGGTCTTCCTGCGCACCGGTCTGCTCCACGACGAGGCCGAGCTGATGCTGCGGCAGTCGATTGCCGACCCGGCGAACCACGTCGCCGTCCTGCGTGCCATCGCGCACGGGCAGACGCGCAACAACGAGATCGGCCAGCGCACGCAGCTCGCCTCGGCGCACGTGACGAAGATCCTCGAGTCGCTGGAGCGGCTGGGCCCGGTCGAACGTCTTCGCCCGGTGACCGCCTCGTCTCGCGCCAAGAAGACGGCCTATGCGATTGTCGACCAGTTCCTGCGCTTCCACTATCGCTTCGTCGAGCCCGCCCGGTCCCAGGTGCGAACGCCGGCGCTGGCGCAGGCCTACGTCGACGAGCACGTCCTGCCGGCGCTCGACCACCACACGGCCCGCGCCTGGGAGGACATCTGCCGCCAGCACGTCCACCAGACCGTGCCAGGCGTCGTTCGCGTCGGCCGCTGGTGGGGACAGGTCCCGACGGGCGAGGGCCGCAGGACCGAGGAGCGAGAGGTCGACGTAGCCGGCGTGGACGCGCACGGCACGCTGCTGGTCGCCGGTATGTGCAAGTGGACCAACGAGCGCGTCGGTTTCGACGAACTCAACCTGCTGGACCGGCTATTGCTGCACGTGGAGCCGCGCGCGCCACTCCCGCAGCGGTATCTCTTCTCGCGCGCGGGCTTTGCGAAGCGCCTGCGCGACCACGCGGCGGGCGACACGCGGCTGCACCTGGTCACACCCGCCGACCTCTACGCGTGAGATACGCGCAGGTCTGCGGGCGGTGGAGTGCGACGCGGCTCACTCCTGCACGTCGTCTGGCGGCGGAACGGTCGCTGGCGGCTCGCCTGTGCCCGAGGACACGGGTTCGACAGGGGCAGCCGCAGGCTCGAGCACCAGCTGCTGCCAGCGTAGCCCGTGCGCTTCGAACCGCGAGAAGTCGCGGTCGCGCGTCACCCACGTGCACCCTTCGGCGATCGCCAGTGCGGCATGCTGAGCGTCGGCGACGAGCTTCCCGGTCGCATCAGTCGCGCGACACAGCCGGATCACCTCGGCGAGATGGCCGTCAGACGGCGTGGCCACACGGCAGCGCGGATGGGACGCCAGTTGCTCCACCACCGCGAGCGCGACGGGCAGTGGTGTCGGATCGCCGTAGATACGCGGGTTGGTGACGACGCGAACGAATCCCACGGCGACGAGCACGCTCAACGAGAACGGCTCGACGCCGTCGACCAGGCCCTTCAGCCACGCCGCGTACGGTGCGTGGACCGCTTCGTCTCGCCGATGGGCGTAGACAAGGACGTTCACATCGGGCATCAGCATGGTCGCTGCAGATCCGTGGAGGCGCGGCCCTCGCTCCCGATACGTTCACCCTCGGCGCGCCGATCACGTCGAGCGCTCACGACAGACGGGCCCTATCTTCGTCTTCGAGCGCGGCCGCGAAATCCGGCGGCTCATGGCGCACGCGACGGCCGGACGTTCCGTAGGTGGTCATCGAGAACGGCCGCGCGGCAGGGGCACGACGCCCGAACACCTCGCGCAACGCTTCGTTGACGATGTCGCTCACGGTGAGGTTACGTTCGACAGCCCTCCGCTTCGCCCGGCGCAGCAATTCGTCGTCAAGGATCAACGTTGTCCGCATACGGATGACCATACGTGTGATCAAGACAAGAAACAACGTCGAATTGGTGCGATCCGCGGCCGCGCGGCGTGTGCGCGGCGCCCGAACGACTCACGCAACCCTCGAAGGCTTCGACCGCCCGTAGCCCGTTCGCCGGGTCCAAAGACCCGGCCTCCACGCAGTCGGCCCGCGCAGTGATACGATGACTCAAGAGATTCTTCAGTCGTATGCTTGAGAAGATTGAGGAGATGTCGTTGTTCGGGATGGCGAAGGCAGCCTCCCCCGAAGCGGTGGCCCTGGCCGAGGAGATCCTGCGCCAGGACATCGAGAACCGGGCGTGGGCCACGCAGGTCGGACCGTGTCTGACGCGTGTGGCCGTGGCGCGGCTGTTGGGCAAGTCCGAACAGGCCGTCGCCCAGGACCACCGCCTACTCGCGTTCCGCAACGGCGATGGGCGTGTCGTGTACCCGTTGGTCCAGTTCGACGGTACGCGACCTGTCGCGGGTCTCGATCGCGTCGTGGCCATCCTGGCCGGTGCCGGCGACGACGACCTCACGGTGCTCGCGTGGCTCACCGCGCCCAAGCCCGCGTTGGGCGGCCGCTCGCCTCTCGACGCGCTCCGATCCGCCGAGGTCGACGCGGTGCTGCGTCTCGCCCACGACTGGGCTGGCGATGCCTCTGCATGAGCCGCCGCCCCGGCACCGGCTGTGGCGGCTCCCGACAATCCACCTGGCGGGCCGCACGCTCTGGCGCTGCCACCGCTTCGGCGACACCCGCGCGGCGCCGCGCTCGATGTGGTGGTTCGCCTCGTCATCGCCAGGACCATCCGGCGGGCGGTTCGACCTGTCACCGCCCAACGGATCCTGCTACACGGCAACGTCGCTCGCCGGGGCGATCGTGGAAGCCTTCCAGGAGCACTGGGGAGCGGGATCGGTGCTGCCCGCCACGGCGCTGGCGAGCCGTGTGGTGTCGTCGGTCACCGTGCCCCGTGGGGTGGAACCGGCTGCGAACCTGTCGGATCGGCGGTGCCTGACGGCCGGCGTCATCGCAGGGCTGTGGGTCGAACGGGATCGGGCGGTGACCAGGCGGTGGGCGGCCGAACTGCACGGAGCCGGTCATCAGGCGATCCACCACGGCATCCAGCACGATCCAGGCGGGCGGCTGCGCGCGGTGACGCTGTTCGACGCGGCCGGTGCGCACGAGCCGTGGGGCCTCGTGTGGCCCGAGCCGGCTTCGGTCTCGTGCCGCGACAGACAGGTCGTCGCCGTGCTCGCGGCCCGTGGCGTGCGCGTGACGCGTCATCGCCCCACGCTGCCGGTCGTCGCGGATCGCTCGCTCTGATTGGGGCCGGACCTTCCTCCTTCGAGCCCTCACCTCGTCGACACGCTCGTCGGCTCGCGCGCGACGTCTGACGCACGTCGGGTGAACTCAGCCTCCACCTCACCGATCGCCAGCATCGTCTTCAGCTGGGAGTCTGGACTGAGTGAAAGACTGTCGATCCCTTCAGCCACGAGGAATCGGGCGAACTCCGGGTAGTCGCTCGGCGCCTGGCCGCAGATGCCGATCGTGCGGCCGGCCGCATGCGCGGCGGCAATCACCTGGGCGATCGTGCGCGTGACGGCCTCGTTGCGTTCGTCGAAGAGATGCGCGACGAGTTCCGAGTCGCGGTCCACGCCGAGGACCAGCTGCGTGAGGTCGTTGCTGCCGATGGAGAAGCCGTCGAACACCTCCGCGAACTCCGCCGCCAGCGTCACGTTGCTCGGGATCTCGCACATCACGTAGATCGCCAGCCCGCGCTCGCCCTGCACCAGCCCGTTGGCCGCCATCTCGGCGACGACGCGCCGCCCTTCCTCGACGGTGCGGCAGAACGGCACCATCAGCTTGACGTTCTCGAGGCCCATCTCCTCGCGTACCTTCCGCATGGCGCGGCACTCGAGCGCGAACCCCTCGCGGTAGCGTTCGTCGTAGTAGCGCGACGCGCCGCGGAAGCCGATCATCGGGTTCTCTTCCTGCGGCTCGAACGCCGCGCCGCCAAGGAGCCCCGCATACTCGTTCGTCTTGAAGTCCGACAGCCGGACGATGACGTCCTTGGGCCAGAAGGCGGCGGCGATCATCGCGACACCTTCTGCCAGGCGATCGACGAAGTACTGTCCCTTGTCAGCGTAGCCGCGCGTGAGCCGGTCGATCTCGCGCCGGTCGGTCCGATTCGTGACGCGGTACGGGTACAGCAACGCCATGGGGTGTGTGCGCACGTGCGTGGCGATGATGAACTCGAGGCGCGCGAGACCAACACCATCGTTCGGCAGGAACGACAGTGAGAAGGCTTCGGCCGGATTGGCCACGTTCATCATCATGCGTGTACGCAGCCTCGGCAGGTCCGCGAGGTCTGTTCGCTCGACGCGCACGGGGAGCCGGCCCCGGTAGACGAAGCCTTCCTCGCCCTCCGCGCAGGACACGGTGACGGCGTCCCCGGTGGTCACGGCCGACGTGCCCGTGCCCGTCCCGACGATGGCGGGAATGCCGAGTTCGCGGCTGACGATGGCGGCGTGGCAGGTGCGCCCGCCGCGATTGGTCACGACCGCGGCCGCGCGTTTCATCACCGGCTCCCAGTCGGGGTCGGTCATCTCGGTGACGAGTACTTCGCCCTGCTGCAACTGGTCCAGGTCGGCCGTCGATCGGATGATCCGGGCCGTGCCCTGCCCGATCTTCTCGCCCACGCTGCGGCCGGTGGCCAGCACCTCACCGCGCTGCTCGAGCAGGAAGCGCTCGAGCACCAACGGATCGCGTTGCGCGTGCACGGTCTCGGGCCGCGCCTGCACCAGAAAGAGGTCGCCGGTGCGACCATCCTTGGCCCACTCGATGTCCATCGGCGTCGGTACGCCCCGGAGGCGTGAGTAGTGTTCCTCAACGCTGACCGCCCAGCGCGCGAGCGTCAGGATGTCGTCGTCGCAGAGCACGAAGCGCTCGCGATCCGCGAGGGAAACGGGCACGCTGCGCGTCTGCCGCGTCCCGCCCTCCTCGTAGATCAGCTTGAACTCCTTCGTGCCCAGCTTCTTCTGCAGGATCGGCCGGCATCCGCGGGCGAGCGTGGGCTTGAACACGTAGTATTCGTCGGGATTCACGGTGCCCTGCACGACGCTCTCACCGAGGCCATAGGCGCCGTTCACCAGTACGGCGTTGTTGAAACCCGTTTCCGTATCGATCGAGAACATGACCCCGGCAGATGCGAGATCCGACCGCACCATCTTCTGCACGCCGACAGACAGTGCGACCTGCGAGTGGTCGAAGTGGCGATGTGCTCTGTACACGATCGCGCGATCGGTGAAGAGCGACGCGTAGCAGCGCCGAACGGCGTCGAGCAGCATCGCCGTGCCGTGGATGTTGAGATACGTCTCCTGCTGGCCGGCGAAGCTCGCATCGGGCAGATCTTCGGCCGTGGCGCTGCTGCGCACGGCGACGTCGCAATGGGGGCCGTACTCCGCCTCGAGCTGCGCATACGCGGCCGACACGCTTTCGACGAGTCCTGCAGGCAGGTCGGCGGCGAGGATGGCCGATCGCACCCGCGCCCCGGCGGCCTGCAGGCTCTCGATGTCGGCGACGTCGAGATGTCCGAGGGCGTCATCGATCAGGCCCTGGAGCGCACCCTCGTGGAGGAAGACGTGATACGCATCGGTCGTGGTGGCGAACCCGTCCGGCGTTCGGATGCCCAACGGCGTCAGCGCCCTCCGCATCTCGCCGAGCGAGGCGTTCTTTCCTCCCACCACGGGCACATCGTCCATGCCGAGTTCGTCGAACCAACGGATCCAGCGTGTCATGGCCTCTCCTGTGCGCCGGCCTTCCCGCACCTTCCGCCGGCGGTGTCGAGTGTGCCGAGTCCAGAGTCAGCACGGCGGCGAGTCCGCGCGTCCCGACGTGCAGTGGACTGCTCCGTAGCCGTGCAAGGGCAATGCCGTACGACGGTGCGCGTGTGGGCGCCGATGGACGCGGGCTGCGTGCGCGTCCGGGTGGCCGAACAGCGGAGATTCCCGGGT
>CAYMAG010000047.1:9071-35057 GCA_964388335.1 uncultured Vicinamibacteraceae bacterium
GATGGACGCGGGCTGCGTGCGCGTCCGGGTGGCCGAACAGCGGAGATTCCCGGGTGCGCGAGGAATAGTTCGCAGGGGCGTGGCCACACCTACGAAGGCTTTCGTTGACACTACGAATCGCTTCGTATTAATGTCCCTCGCATGACGACGTCCGACCTGCCGCGGCCGACCGGGGCCGAACTCGAGATTCTCGGTGCGCTGTGGACACGCGGGCCGTCCACGGTGCGTGACGTGCAGGACCATCTGCAGCGTACCAGGCCGACCGGCTACACCACCGTCCTGAAGCTGCTCCAGATCATGGCCGACAAGGGCCTCGTCCTGCGTGACGAGGACCAGCGAGCCCATGTCTATCGCGCCGTTCCGTCGCAGGAGTCGACGCAGCGGCAACTCGTGGACGACCTGGCCGCGCGTGCCTTCGGCGGCTCCGCGCTGGCGCTGGCGATGCGCGCGCTCGATACGCAGCGCGCGACACGCGCCGAACTCGCCGAGATTCGGCGGCTGCTGGACGAACATGAACGGAGGGTCAGATGAGCGGTGTCGACAGCCTCGGCTGGACGTTGATCCACTTCCTCTGGCAGGGGACCGTTGTCGCGCTGCTCCTCGCCGCCGCAGACCATGTGCTGGCTCGTGCCACCGCGCGCGTGCGCTACACCGTCGCGTGCGCCGCGCTGCTGACGATGCTGATGCTGGTGGCGGGCACGTTCGCCGTCCTGCGCGCGGGCGGCACGATGGCAGGCAGTGCGCCGCTCGCGGTCTCGAGCGCCGGTATCGTCGCCGCGCCGCTGGTATCGGCGCTCGCGGTCGAACGCTTCGCGCCGTTCACCGCGACGGACGCCACGACGGCCTACCTGCCGGCACTCGTGACCGTGTGGCTCATCGGCGTCTGTCTGCTGGCTCTGCGATCCGCCGGCGGCTGGATGGTGGCACGGCACCTGGCCGTCCGTCGGGCCTGGCCAGTGGCGGGCGAGTGGCAGGCCCGCGTCGCACGCATGGCCGCACGGCTTGCCGTCTCGCGCCCGGTGCGCCTGTGCGAGTCGGCGCTCGCCGATGTGCCGATGGTCATCGGCTGGATGCGTCCCGTCATCCTGCTGCCTGCCTCCGCCTTGACCGGGCTCACGCCGCAGCAGCTCGAGGCGGTGCTCGCGCACGAGCTTGCACACGTGCGTCGTCACGACTACCTCGTCAACCTCTTGCAGACGGCCGCGGAGACGTTGCTCTTCTATCACCCGGCGGTGTGGTGGACAGGACGCCGTATCCGCATCGAGCGAGAGCACTGCTGCGACGACCTCGCGGTGGAGGCGTGCGGCGATGCGCTCGTCTACGCCCGCGCACTCGCCCAGCTCGAACACGTTCGACGGGACACGCCGCACTTCGCGATGGCGGCGACGCGCGGTTCGCTCGTCGAGCGCATTCAGCGTCTCGTCGGCGCCCACGCGCCCTCGGACCACGTCTACGGCGGTCGCGTGGCCGTTGCGGTGGTGGCTGGTCTGCTGGCCGTCGGCGCCACGTCGTATGCATCGTTCACCGGTGATTGGAACCGGGATCCTGCGCCGGCGCCCGCGGGCACGGCCCCCACGAGCGGCGCCATACCGGCGCTCTCACCCGAGGCCGCGCAGGCAGATGCGGCGGCCAGCACGAGCGATACCTCTGAGGGTGTGGCGCAGACGCCAACGTCTCCGCCCCAGGCCGACCGTGACGAAACGGCGGATACGCCGTCTCGAGCGGCCAGCTCGGGCGGGTTCATCGACAGCCTCGCGGCCGCCGGCTATCGCGACCTGTCGGTCGACCAGCTGATCGCGCTGAAGGTACATGGCGTGACGTCTGAACTCGTGCAGCGCCTGCGTGCCGAGGGCTTCGAACCGACTGTCGACGACCTCGTCTCCGTGCGTGTCCATGGCGTCACGCCGGAGTTCGTCAGCACGGCGCGGGCCGCTGGCCTGACGCCATCACTCGAGCAGCTCATCGCGTTGCGCGTCCACGGCGTCGACTTCGCGGTCGTGTCCGAGATGGCGCGCCTCGGCTACACCCTCGACACCGACCAGGTCGTGTCCATGCACGTACACGGCGTGACACCGGCCGTTGTCGAGACGGCCAGACGTCTTGGGCTCGAGCGCCCGACCTTCGATCAGCTCATCTCGATGCGTGTGCACGGCGTGACGCCGGCGCTGCTCGAGAGCATGGTCGCGCTCGGCGTGGGCACGCCGACGTTCGACCACCTGATCGCGTTGAAGGTGCACAACGTCACGGCGGAGTACGCGACAGCGATGCAGCAGGCAGGGCTCCGCGACCTCGACCTGAACGGACTCGTGCAGCTGAGCGTCCACGGTGTGACTGCCGAACAACTGCGCGAACTCGCCGGCCTCGGTTATCCCGTCACCTCGGCGGACCGGGCGGCGCAGCTGAGGGTGCATGGTGTCACGCCGGACTTCATCCGGCGTGCGCAGTCCAGGGGCTTCAAGGACCTCACCCTCGACCAGATGATCCGGCTCAGGATCGCCGGCATCCTGGACGAGCCGTAGGCCCTGAAGCCGTTTCCGTTCGTCGAGAGAGGAGCCGTTATGTTGCGTGCCGTCGTTCTGGCCATGACCGCCACCGTGTTCTGCGTTGCCGCAGGAGCGCAGGAGTCCGCACCCGTCACGGGGCAGTGGACCATCGACGCGTCAGCGAAGACTGACGCGATTCACCTCACGATTCAGCGCCGATCCGGCGGCTCGAACATGAGCAGCTCGTCGCGCGTGGCCCTGCATGAGATTCGCGGCTTGACGCCGGCACATCTGGCATCGGCCGGAGAGGCGGTCCGCTTCGAGCTGGCGCGCGATGCGGGCACCTTCGTCTGCGACGGTCGCGTCAGCAACGGCGGTGGGGGAGGCACGTTCACCTTCACGCCGCGTGCCGGCTTCGCTGCCGACATGCGGTCGCTGGGATACGCGGGTCTCTCGGCGGAGACCGTCTTCCACATGGCCGTGCACGACGTCAGCACGAACTACGTGCGTGAACTCCAGGCGCTGGGCGTGAAGCCCGACTCGTCCGAACAGCTCCTGAGCATGCGCATCCACGGCGTGTCGGCCGAGTACGTGCGCGCGATGCGTGACGAGGGCTACACGAACCTCCGGCCGGACGACCTCGTCACGATGCGCATTCATGGCGTGACGCCGGAATACGTCCGCGGGATGAAGGCGGCTGGCTACACCACCCTGCGCTCCGAGGATCTGGTGACCATGCGTATCCACGGGGTGACCGCCGACCTTGCACGCGAACTCAAAGCGCTCGGCTACGCGACCGTGACCGCCGACCAGCTGGTCACGATGCGGATCCACGGCGCCTCGGCCGAGTTCGTCAAGCAGGTGAAGGCCCTTGGTTATACCGGCGCGACCGTCGACCAGCTGGTGACCATGCGGATTCACGGCGTGACGCCGGCGTACATCGAACGACTGCAGTCGCGCGGCATGCGTAACCTGACCATCGATCAGCTCGTCAGCCTGCGCATCCACGGCATCGTCGACTGACGAGACGGGGAACGCGGCAGGGCCGGGCGAGCCCGGCTCTAGGGCTGCCGGTTGCGCATCACGGCCTCCGCCTGTTCACGCAGCCGGTCGGCATCAGCGGTCAGACGCTTCGCCCTGGCCGCATTCGTTTCCCGGCTGGCCTGCTGCCGGAGTGCGAGTGACTTGTAGGCCAGCGTCTCGGCGTGATCCGGATCGATCGCCAGTACCTCGTCGAACAGCATCACGGCCTCGGCCAGCAGCGCCTGCGCAGCGGCCGGCGCGAGTGCGGGCGTACGGTACACGAGGTCCCAATAGGCGTGGCCCGCCGCGTGTCGTGACGTCACGTCTGTGCGTGCCGCGGTACGCGCTGCCTGCAGGCTCGGGCCGACGAGATCGGCGCTGCCCGCGGCGACCAGCAGCCGCAGGCGCTCGACGTGTCCGTGGAGGAGTCCCGGCTGAGACGACAGCAACGTGTCGTAGACGGCTGCGGCCTGTGCGTATTGGCCGCGTGCCTCGAGCACCGCGGCCTCGGCCTCCACGGCAGCAGAGCCCGCTGGCCAGCCAGGGCGCGGTCCGGCCAGTTCCTCGGCGCGGGTGGCCAGGCTCACGGCCTCGGCCGTCAGTCTGGCAACGGTCGCTGCATCAGTCTCGTGGCGTGCCTGTTCGGTGAGCACGAGGCGCTTGGTCACGAGGGCCGTAAACGCATCGCGACCCGGTGCGAGCGCCAGAGCTTCGTCCAGCAGGACGGTCGCCTCGCCGAGAAGTGTCCGCACGTCGGCCTCCGAAAGCTCCGGCCCGCGCGCGACGTCGAGCAGGCGACTGCCCATGTGATGGCGGACGTCCGCGGTGCCCGGTAGCGCCCGGCGCGCCGCAGCGAGGGCGCCTGGAACGAGATCGCCGCGCCCTCCGGCCAGCAGTACGCCCACGCGGGCGTAGTGCGCCTCGACACTCGTCGGATGCGATGTGATGAAGTCATCGTAGACCTTCACGGCCTGGTCGTACTCCTTGCGCTCCATGAGGGCATCGGCCTCGGCTCGCACTGCGTCGAACTCCGGCGACGGGAGGTCGAAAAACGCCATGGCGGGCGCGTCTTCGGCGGGCCCGTCGGCCTCCGATCTCTGCCTGAACACAAGGCGGTCGGCCTCCTCTTCCAACGCCTTCCGGCGCGCCGGATCGGTCTCCAGACGTTGCGCGCGCAACAGGAGGACCGACGCCTTCGCCATCGACGCCATGCGGTTCTCCGGATCCTCGGCAATGGCGCGGTCGAAGATGGGCTCGACGTACTCGATCAGCGCACGCAGGTCATCTGGTGCCATCGCCGGAGGCACGGGCACGCTGTCGCCCTTCGGGGCCCCGCCGACCAGGTACTCGACGATGCTCACCGCGAGCGGGTGCTCACCCTCCGGCCCTACAGCGTTGCGGGCAGCGAGCAACGCCTGCGTGGCGGCGGCGTTGTCGCCGAGCGCACGCAACCCGCGCGCAAGCATCACATGGCCCATGACCGATTGCGGATCCAACGCCACGAACTGCCGCGCGAAGGCGACCGCCTCGCGTGGCTCATCGAGGTCGTCCTCGCCGTACAGCATCATCAGCTTCATCACTGCCAGCGACCGATAGTCGGATCGCCCTTCCGCCAGGCGACGAAGATGCGCGGCCGCCTGCTCGAGGTGACGCCGGCGCTCCTCGAGACGCGGCGGATCCTCGAGGCCCAGCTTACGCCCGTGGGACTCATGGGCGCTGGCCAGCGTGTAGCGCGCATCCTCGAAGTCGGGCGCCTCGGAGACGGCGCGCTCGAGGACCGCAATCGCCTCGACGGCCTTGTCGTCCAGCAACAACTCGACTGCACGCCGGTGCGTGTCCTGCCAGCCCGCCGGGGCCTGCGCCATCGCGGCGCCAAGCGCTGCACATGCGGCTACTGCAAGTGTCACCATCGATGATCCTCCTGACGCATGAGCTGGAATGTCGGCGCCATGATCGTGCTCGCATGGCGTTGCGTCAAGCGTGGACGCGCCGCGCTGTCAACGCGCCGTGCGCGCAGCGACGCGCAGGCTCTGGTCTACACTGCGGTGATGAACTGGCTGGTCAAGGAAGAGCCGACCCACTACCCGTTCGAGGCGCTCGTGCGCGATGGCCGGACGTCGTGGACCGGGGTCAGGAACCCCGTCGCGCAGAGGCATCTCCGCACGATGACCGAGGGCGATCGCGTCTTCTACTACCACACGGGCGACGTGAAGGCCATCGTCGGCATCGCGACGGTGGTGTCCGAGCCGTACCCGGACCCAGGCGACACGACCGGGAAGCTCTGGGCCGTCGACATCGGTCCCGTGGAGGCGCTGCCGACGCCCGTGACACTCGCGAGCGTCAAAGCGGATGCCCGTTTCGCTGCACATCCACTCGTTCGTGTCCCGCGGCTGTCGGTGATGCCCGTGGACGACAACGACTGGGCAGCGCTCGAAGCCGCGGGCGGCATTTCGTCATGACGTGGAGGCCAGGCTTGCCTGGCCTACGATGCGGAGCGGCGTAGATCATCGCCATGACGCGGAGGCCGGGCAAGCCCAGGGCAAGCTTGGCCCCTACGCCACCTTCTGTCGCGCTCACGACCTCTTTGCGTTCCATCCGCTCCAGCAGCTCAACGTCATCGCCGATGGCGACGCGGAGGTGGCAGCCGGGCAGTATGTGTCGGGCAACTACTTCCGCGGCCTTGGCGTCGACGCGGTACTCGGCAGAACGTTGACCGACGTGGACGACCGGCCTGGCGCTGCGCCTGTCACGACCATCACCCATCAGTACTGGGGCCGCCGCTTCGACCGCGACCCGCGCGCTGTCGGAAGAGCCGTCCTCATCAACAAGGTCTCGTTCACGATCGTCGGCGTCACGCCGGAAGGCTTTGCCGGTGCCCTGGACGTGACGCAATCGCCGGACTTCACCCTGCCGTTCACGACCGAGCCGCTGCTGCAGGGCGAGGGATCGGATCTCGCGAGGCCGGCAGCTTCGTCGGCCTGCTGCTGGCGCGCTGGGGTGCAGACCTTCTGGTCGTCTGGCGGCCGTGGGGCGGCGCAGCGCCGCTCGAGAGTTCCCTCGACTGGCGTGTCTTCGGCTTCTGCGGCGGCGTCGCCATGTGCACTGGCATCCTGTTCGGGCTGGTGCCGGCCATGCGCGCAACGCGCATCGAGCTGGTGCAGGCCACGAAGCGCACGACAGGCGCGGCCTCGGCGCCGCTGGCACGCGTGCTCGTCGTCGCGCAGGTCGCGCTGTCGCTCGTCCTCCTGATAGCCGCCGGATTCTTCGTGGGGACCCTCAGGAATCTGCACGCGGTCGACAAGGGATTCAACGCCGACAACCTCGTTCTGTTCCGTGTGCAGCCGCAGCTCAATGGCTACACCCTTCCCGAAGTATCAGCACTCTACGCACGCATGATCGAACGCATCGAGGGCATTCCCGGCGTGCGTTCGGCGACGCTGTCGCGACACCCGCTCCTCGCGCTCAGCCGGCGGTCTGACGGCGTCACGATCGAAGGCGCGGCGGAGTCGTCGGCCGCCGGCTCGCTGGTCAACACTGTCGCGCCGAACTACTTCCAGACCATGGACGTACCCGTGCTGCTCGGACGCGCGTTCGACGATCGCGATCACGCCGACGCGCCAACGGTCGCCATCGTCAACGAGCGCTTCGCAGTCGCCCTGCTGAGCGGCGGCAATCCGATCGGCCATCGGCTCTGGTTGGGGAATGCGGGCGACCGCGCCCCCATCGAGATCGTCGGGATGACGCGCGACGCGAAGTACACCGACCTCCGCACTCCGATCGGGCCCACCGTGTATCTCCCTTTCGCGCAGGACGTGCCTGGACAGGCGAGCTTCGCGGTTCGCACAGTGGGCGACGCCCTGGCGCTCGCGCCAGCGGTCCGACGCGCGGTGCGCGATCTCGACGCGACGCTGCCGCTGTTCGAGGTCAGATCGCAGACCGATCAGATACAGGAATCGCTGGCGAGGGAAACGATGTTCGCCCGGTTCTCCACGCTGCTCGGGCTCATAGCCGTGATACTCGCCGCCATCGGGTTGTACGGGACGATGGCATACGCGGTGGTCCAGCGCACGCCGGAGATCGGGCTCCGCATGGCGCTGGGAGCCCAGCGCACGACGGTCGTCGAGATGGTCGTACGCCAGGCTCTCCTCATGGCCGTCATCGGCGTGGCAATCGGCATTCCGCTGGCCGTCGGCGCCACACGCGCCGCACGTACGGTACTGACGCAGATCCTCTTCGGCCTCGAGCCGTACGATCCGCTCGTGATGGGCGGCGCGGCGGCAGTGCTCATGCTGGTCGCGACGCTCGCCGCGTTCCTGCCGGCGCGCACCGCGTCGAAGGTCGACCCCGTCATCGCGCTTCAGCAGCAGTAGGGGCGAGGTGCAGCAGGGGCCAGGCTTGCCTAAGGCTTGCCTGGCCCCGACGCGGGCTCGCCGGGTCCAGTGATCAGCTGAACAGCCCGTCCACCGGCACGGCGAGTCCAGGCAGGAGCGGCGTTGTGACCACGTCTCCCGTCGCCGCGCTGAGGTTCGCCACGCGGCACAACATTCCGCGCTCCAGGCGCCGATGAATGACCACCATGCGTCGATCGGCGTCGACGATCCAGTACTCGCGGACGCCCGCGCGCTGATACAGCGCGCGCTTCGTCCGCTCGTCGTGCCTGCGTGTGCTCCTGGACAGGACCTCGACGACGAGCGCAGGCGCTCCCCACACGTTCTTCTCGGTCAGGATCTCGCTCTGATCGGCCGCGACGAACAACAGGTCGGGTTCGACGACATCGAACAGCGAGAAGACGACGTCCAAGGGCCCGAGGTAGAGCTGGCCCAACGCTGGATGGGCAGCCAGGAAGTTGCCCATCGCCAGATACAGCCGGCCCAGCACCGCCTGGTGGAGGCGAAAGGGCGCCGCCATCACGAAGTGCTCCCCATCGATGATCTCGTGCCGCCTGCCGTCGCAGGGCAGGCGCTGGAGATCGTCGTACGTCCACTTCCGGCGTGCGCCGGTCGTGACAGGCATCGGATTCCTCCTTGTCTCTTCTCCGCAGTACGGTCGTCCACGAGCGGCTGTCAGTGCCAGGCTCGTGCCAGGAGTCAGATGGCCGTGATCCGGCCTGAACATGCTGTCTGCTGGCAGCGTGTCGCAGAAGCCGCGATCGTGCCGTGTGCCAGACCTTGGGGATTCTGCAACGCTGCCGACGACGATGCCATCGTCGTCGCGCCGGCGTCAATAGGCCGTATCCGATGGCTCATCTCGAGTCGGCCGGCGTCCGGCGAGGGCGCCGCCGCAGACCAGATTCGATCCTCGTTTGCGTTGGCCGACCTGCATCACGTGCAGCATTCCACACGTGTCGATGAACGGAGCGTACCGGCAGGTTGGCGGCGCGCGGGGCAGGTGAGTGAGCGCACGATCGCAACACGAGCGATCCACGGGACAAGGCGATCGATGGGACTTGACTGCGTACCTGGCGGCCCTGTAGTGTACGTGTCGAAGGTTGATGCAATAGAAGGTTGAGGCAACATGCCGCCATCACGATTTCCCATCCCGCAGGGCACACTCGACATGCTCCTCCTGCGCATCCTGTCGCTCGGTCCGGCGCACGGATATGCCATCGCGCAACGGCTCCAGCAGACATCCCGTGACGTGGTGCAGGCCAACCAGGGCTCGCTCTATCCCGCGCTGCATCGTCTCGAGCAGAAGGGCTGGCTGCGCGCGGAGTGGCGGCAGTCGGAGACGGGGAGGGAGGCGAAGTTCTATGCCCTGACGCCGGCCGGCCGCAGGCAGCTCGCCGTCGAGAAGGCGAGCTGGGATCGACTGACGGCTGCCGTGCAGCTGATCTTCGACGAGGGCGCGTAGGGGCCGGGCTTGCCCTGGGCTTGCCAGGCACTCGAGAAGACGACATGACGAAGCTGTTCAACCTCCTCCCGTGGCGACGGCGTCGGCTCGAGCGGGATCTCGATCGTGAGCTGGCGTATCACGTCGAACGCCGTATCGATGACCTCGTGCAGTCAGGCCTGAGCGCCGACGAGGCGCGTCGCACGGTTGGCGTCGAGTTCGGTGCGCGTCTCGTCGTGCAGGAAGAGGCACGTGACGCGTGGGCCTGGCGTTGGCTGCCCGATCGAGGTCGCGACGCCCGCTGTGCGATGCGCTCGCTTGCGCGCCGGCCCGGCTTCACGGTGACCGCGGTGCTGTCGCTCGCGATCGGCATTGGCGCCAGCGCCGCGACCTTCTCGCTCGTCGACCAGGTGCTCTTCCGTCTGCTGCCCGTCAAGGAGCCGGAACGCCTGGTGCTCGTCGACTGGGTCGGTCCGCAGTTTGCCGATGGGCGAGGCAGCGGCAATCTCCTGTCGTACCCCCTCTGCCGCGATCTGCAGGACCAGCAGGCGTTCTTCGAGGGCGTGTTCTGCCGGCATCCGACGACGGTGAACCTGGCGGACGGAAACGAATCGCGGCCCGTGGCCGCAGAGATCGTCTCGGGCACCTACTTTCCGGTGCTGGGCGTACGTCCTGCGCTCGGCCGGCTGCTCGACTCCTCAGACGACGTCCATCCTGGCGCGCATCCTGTCGTCGTCCTTGCGTACGACTATTGGCGGACGGAGTTTGGCGGCGCGCCCGATGTGGTCGGCCGCACGATCCGGATCAACAACCATCCGATGACGATCGTCGGCGTCGCGGACCCCGCCTTCCGCGGTGTCGATCTGGGCGAGGTGCCGGCGCTGTGGATGCCCACGATGATGAAGCGGCAGGCCATGCCCGAGTGGAGTCGTGAGCCCCTCGACCGCCGGGCGCGCTGGATGCACGTGTTCGGTCGCCTGGCTCCCGGTGTCACCGCCGACGCTGCGAAAGCCGGCCTGCAACCGTGGTTCACGCAGATGTTGCACTCGGAGATGGCGCTCGACGGGTTCCCGCAGATCAGCGAGAGCCAGCGCGACGCGTTCGTCGCGTCGACGATCGAGGTCATGCCGGCCGCACACGGCCGGTCGAACCTACGGAACAGCCTCGGCGGGCCGCTGTGGGTATTGATGGCCGGCACGCTGCTGCTGCACCTGCTGGCGTCGGCCAACGTCGCTGGCTTGTTGTTGGCGCGCGGCGCAACACGCGTGCGCGAGCTCCAGGTGCGGATGGCCCTGGGGGCGTCGCGCAGCCGCGTGACCGGGTTGCTGCTTGCCGACGGCCTACTCGTTGCGGTGTGCGGTGGGTTCGTCGGTCTGCTGGCAGCGCCAGTGGTCTCCAACGTCCTGCTCTCGTTCCTGCCGCAGGATGTTGCCAGTGTCGATCTGACGGCGCGCATCGACGGGCGTGTCTTCGCGTTCGCGACGGTCGCCGGCCTGGTCACCGCCACGCTGTGTGGCTTCGCGTTGGCGTGGCAGGCGAGTCGGATCCCGCTGATGGCCTCGTTGAAGGAGCGAGCCGGCAGCGCCAGCGGCGGGCTGCGGCTGCGCAAGGCGCTCGTGATGGGACAGTTGGCGTTTACGCTCGTCCTGCTCGTGGGCGCGGGGCTGTTCGTGCAAACACTGGCACGTCTCGAGACGAAGGGACCGGGCTTCTCGACCACGCATCTGCTGACGTTTGGCCTCAATGCGCAACGCGTCGGCTACACAGGTGAAGCGTCGCACCGGCTGTTACGGGATGTCCTGGCGGCGTTGCAGGAGGCTCCAGAGTTCGAGAGCGCGGCGCTCAGCGGCAACGGCCTGCTCTTCGGCGGGAGCTGGAACGCCAACCTCACGATCGAGGCCGATATGCGCATCACGACCGACCGCGTCGTGCATCTCAACTCCGTCAGTCCAGGCTTCTTTGCGACCCTGGGCACCCGAATCATCGCCGGCCGCGACTTCGACGACCGCGACGCCAGGCCGGTCGGCGAGACAGAGACAGTCTTGCGGTCCATCGTCGTCAACGAGAGCTTCGCCCGCCGGTATTTCGGCGACGACAATCCGATCGGCCGCCGGGTCGGCCTGGGTGCCAACACGGACACGCGCACCGACATCGAGATCGTCGGCGTCGTCCGGGACTTCAGCTACCGCAACCTGCGCGAGGAGTCCGAGCACGCGTTCGTGGCGTTCTTCGAAAGCAGTGGGCCCGGCGCCTGGTACTACCTGCGAGCCCGCGGCCGGCCGGAGTCGGCCGTTGCATCGGTGCGCGCGGCGATCGACCGCATCGAGCCCGGGCTCCCGCTGCTCGATCTGCGTTCGTTCGACGATCAGGTCGCCCGCAGCCTGACGACCGAGCGTATGCTGGCAACACTGTCGGCCGGCTTCGGCGTCATCGCGCTGCTGCTGTCGGCCGTGGGCCTCTACGGCGTCATGTCGTTCGTTGTCACGAGCCGTACGCAGGAGATCGGCATCAGGCTCGCCCTCGGTGCAACGCCGGCGTCTGCGATGCGTCGCGTCGTGCGCGACGCGGCGGTGATGGTCGGCGTCGGCGCCGCCATTGCGCTGCCAGGCCTCTGGGGAGTGAGCCGCGTCGTGCAGTCGCAACTCTACGGCGTCGAGCCACTCGATGCACGCACGATTGCTGCAGCAGGCGGAGTGCTCGCCCTCGTCGCGCTTGCCGGTACGCTGCTGCCAGCGTGGCGCGCGGCATCGGTCAGGCCGACGGACGCGTTGCGATCCGAGTAGGGGCTGGGCTTGCCCAGGGCTTGCCCGGCCCTGCGGTCAGGTTGGGCTTTCCTCGGCTACCAGGGCCGCGATTTTCGGATCGGCAGCGCCGTCTCGGTTTCCTGCCAGGGCGCCGCACGATCAGCCCTTGACCAGCGTCGAGCCGAAGGCGGCAGCACCCAGGAGACCGGCGTGCCGATTCAGGACGATGTGGATCGGCATGGAGCGCAGCAATCCGTCCATCGGCGGCTTCGAGAGGAAGGCCTCGAGGAAATGCGGCCGGTCGAACGCGTCGAGGATCTTGCCCGGGATGCCGCCGCCAAGATACACGCCGCCGGTCGACACACATTGGAGCGCGAGGTTGGCCGCGGCGCTGCCGTAGACCTGCAGGAACAGTTCCAGTGCTTCAACGCATTCGGGATCGCTGCCGTCCAGCCCGCGAGACGTGACTGCGGCGGGCACGTCCTTCAGGTCGCCGGTCAGCAGCGGCGAGGCGTTGCCGCTCGTGAAGCGCAGCAGGTTGGTGAGGCCCGGACCCGAGATGACGTGCTCGTTCGAGGCCCGTCCGTAGCGCGCGGTGAGCACCTGCAGCAGTTCGATCTCGCGGGGCGTCCGTGCCGCGAAGTCGGCGTGCCCGCCTTCGGACGCGGACGGCACGAGCCGGCCGTGTTGCCGCGTCAGGATGGCCTGCCCGAGGCCGGTGCCGGCGGCCAGCAGGCACGCGTTCCCGTCGGGATTGAACGTGCCCTTCTGCAGTACGTGCACTTCCTCGGGCCGGAGGACCGGCACCGCATGCGCCATCGCCTCGACGTCGTTGAGCAGCCACACACGGCGCAGGCCGGTGCTGGCCATCAGTTCGCGCGCGTCGACGACCCACGGCACGTTGGTGACGTCGACGGCCTGCTTGATGATGGGCCCCGCCACGCCGATGCAGGCTGCCTGCACCTCGAGGGGCAGCGTGCCCGTGGCCCCGAGGAACGCCGAGAGCATCGCCGACAGGCCCGGGAAGTCGAGCGTGGTGTATTCACGAACGTCGAGCAGGTCAGGGCGTCCGCCGGTGGGCTTGAACAGCCCCAGTAGCGTCTTGGTTCCGCCGAGATCCCCGGCCAGCAGCATGCGCGTGAGGATACATGATCTGGTAGGCTCGCCTCATGATCGGCGAGCGCGTACCCGTACGAGTGGTCCGCGCCCGTTTTCCTGCTCTGCGCGACGATCACCTGCGCACCCTGGCCCAGTGGGGACTCGTCGAAGTGCGGCGGGAGAGCGGCGAACCCGGCTACTCGTTCGCCGACCTTCCCGTGCTGCGGGACGTGCAGGCGGCGCTGGACGAAGGACGGGCCTTCCGTGCCATCGTGCGAGGCATTCTCGCCGAGCGGCAGGGGCAGTTGTCGTTGTTCGGTGCACGGAACCTCTCGGCCGAGCAGACTCCCTCGCGGGTCGTGCGTCTCTCCGAACGCGCCGCCCCGCCCACGACGGGCGGCGAAACCCCTGCCGTCGGCGATCGCGAACGGGCGGAGGCCCTGTTTGCCGAGGCGACGGCGCGCGAGGCCGAGGCCGCCGATGCGCAGGTCGCGATGGCGCTCTACCGCGAGGCCCTGACCCACGACCCCGGACTGGTTCCTGCGCTCATCAACCTCGGCAACCTTCACTACGCCGACGGACACCTGCCCGAGGCGCACGCGCTCTACGACCGCGCCGTTCAACTAGACCCGGACGCGTTCGAGGCATGGTTCAACCTGGGCAACGTGCACCACGATCTGGGCAGGTGTGCCGAGGCGGTGACGTGCTACCAGCGGGCGCTGGCGCTCGCGCCGGAATACGCCGATGCGTGCTTCTACATGGCGGTCGCGTACGAGAAGCTCGGCGAGTCCGCACGGGCGCGCCCGCACTGGCAGCAGTACCTGCGTCTTGCGCCGGATGGGGAGTGGGCGTCGCTCGCGCGGGAGTTCAGCGAGTGACGCGGCAGGGTCAGCGCACGCGGAAAGTGATGATGCCGCGGGAAGGATCGTAGGGAGACACGCCGACGGTGACGCGGTCGCCCGGCACCACCTTGATGCGGAACCGGCGCATGCGGCCGCTCAATTGCGCCAGCACTTCCTGTCCCGAATCACACTGCACGCGATAGAGCCCACCGCTGTGGACGGCGCTCACCGTTCCCTGCACGTCAATCAGATCGTCTTTGCTCAAATAGCACTCCCAACCCGTAATTGTCACACGCGGGAGACAACGGGCGCAATGCTGTGCCGTCGCCTCACGCCTCTGGCCCCAGCGCGCGCACAGCCGTTTCGACCTGCGCAGCCAGGGCGGCGTAGTCGTCGCCTTCAAGGCGCAGGGGGGCACCGAAGGTCACGTGGACCGGCCCGGGGCGTGCCATCTTCCAGTGCTGGTGCAGGACGCGATCGGCACCGACGATGCGGACGGGCACGACGGGAACACCGAGCCGCGCGCCAATCATCCCGATGCCGCCCCGGAACGGATTGATCTCGCCCGCCATCGTCCGTTTGCCCTCCGGGAAGATCAGCAGCGACTGTCCTTCTTCGAGCAGGGCGCCGATGTAGCGCAGGGTCTGACGCGTGCCCGCCTCGCGCTGCGGCAGCGGAAACGCGTTGAAGAACAGCGACGCGAGGTAGTAGTTGAGCGAGTTGGTCACCCGCGCGGCGCGGCTGTGGCCGGCTGGAAAGAAGTGCGCGCCGAAGAACTCCTTGGCCATGGCCACCGTCGTGCGGTATCGCCACCGCGGCGGCAGCGCCATCAGGATCGACGGCGTGTCCATGTGACTCTGGTGGTTGGCCGCGAAGACGACAGGGCCCCCGAGATCGTGGAGGTGCTCGAGACCACGCGCCCGCACCCTTGCGAAGAATCGCGCCGGAGGCAGGATCCACGTGGCCAGGCTCACGCGTCGCGTCCAGTACGCCCATCCGGCGCGGTTCCAGCGCGGGAACACCAGGGCGTCCTGTTGTGAACGCCGCTCCGACCCTTCGGCCCTTCGCTCCGACGTCTCGGCGACCGTGGCCGGCGACGGCCCGCGGTCTGACAGCTCCCGGAGGGGGCGGTCCGGCGTGGAGACCGCACCCCGTCCAATCAGCGGACGCACGTCGCCGACTGTCCGGGCCATCGCGAACCCCATCTCGTCGATGGTCGTCTCGAACCGCTGCTCGAGGGCCATCAGCAACTCGACGCGCTCGAGCGAACTGAGGCCGAGGGCCTCGAGCGACGTGTCGTCGTCGAGGTCCTGCCGGCCGTGAGCGAATCGTGCGACCGTGGCCAGCAGTGGGTCGCCAGACGCGGAGACGGCGGGGATCTCCGTCCCTCCGCTGTCCACCCAGGCCTTGACGAGTCGCCGCTGCAGCTTGCGTGTGCCTTCCGTGCGCGGCAGATCGGCGCCGGGCCACACCGACGCGCTGCGAATGCGCTGGTGGTCTCCCAGCCCCCGGTTGGCCTCTGCCACGATGTCGTCCACGGCCCCGTCGCCGTCGAGCAGCACCACCGCATGGACGCGCTCCTCGCCGTCCCACTGGCGGCCCACGACCGCGGCATCCCGCACGCCAGGCACGTCCAGCAACGCCCGCTCGACGTCTTCCGGAAAGACGTTGAGCCCTTCGGGCGTGACGATCATCTCCTTCTTGCGGCCCTTGATCGACAGGCGACCCTGCGCGTCGAGTTCGCCGATGTCGCCGGTGTGCAGCCAGCCGTCCTCGAAGGCGCGGTCCGCCTCGGGACCACCGCCCACATATCCCTGCGTCACGTTCTCCCCGCGGACGAGCACCTCACCGTCGTCGGCAATCTTCACCTCGACCCCGTGGATCGGCTTGCCCACCGAGCCACGCCTGGCCGACAGCGGGTGGTTCAGCGTGACGATGGGCGCCGTCTCGGTGAGACCGTAGCCCTGCACCACGAGGAAACCCAGCCGTCCCCAGAAGGCTTCGAGTTCCGGGTCGAGCGGCGCAGCGCCCACGACGGCTGCCCAGAACTTCCACCCGAACGCGCGGTGCACCCGGCGAAAGCGCCACCAGCGCCTGTACCACTTCGTGCCGTCGGGGGGAGGCTCCAGTGCCTCAGGAAAGCGATGGCTGACGTACTCGCGCAGCACGTCGAGGATCTTCGGGACAGAGACCAGCACCGAGATGCGCCGGTCGTGAATCTGCCTGACGATCTCCGCCGGCGCGAAGCCGCTCATGAAGACGACCGTCCCGGTCAGCATCGGCGGAACGAACGTGGCCATGGCCTGCCCGAACATGTGACTCAGCGGCAACAGGTTGAGGAAACGGATGGGTGAGAACGGCCGCGCATACCGCAGGTACTTCTGCACTTCGCGCTCGATCGGCACGATGTTCGCGAGCACGTTCCTGTGCGTGATGATGACGCCCTTGGGCTCGGCGGTGGCGCCCGACGTGAAGATGATCTCGGCCGTGTCGTCCCGCGTGATCTCGACGGGCGGAAGTGTGGGAGGGCGGGCGGCCGGCAGATCCCGCAGCACGCCGGCGAGCCGCCAGCGGCGCAGGTCGTCCGGCAGCCCCGCCACCTCGACATCGTCGCCGACGAGGATGAGCGTCGCGCCGACGACGGTGCGCACGCGCTCGACGAAGCTCGCGGGTGAGCGGTAGTCGACGGGCACGACCACCAGGCCACGAAGCAGACACGCCCAGAACGCCGCAATCCATTCGGGCCTGTTCTCGGCCCACAGCAGCACGGGGTCGCCCTTCACCAGCCCCGCGGCATGAAGTCGCCCGGCCAGCACGTGCGAGGCCTGGCCGATCTCCGCGTAGGTGTACGTCCACGTGCGATAGCCGTCGTCGTGCACGAGGAACGTGGCTGGACGTGACGCGAAGTCGTGGAAGAAGTCGAGCAGGCTGGCCCGGGTCACGTTGGGTATGATACGTGCCCCATGCCTCTGCCTCCGGCCTTCGCCGCCAGTGCGCGCTACGACAGCCTGCTGCAGACGCGGTCGGGGAGGTGTTCGAGGCCGGCACGGACGCGCGTCACCTGCGACAACGCCCGGAAGCTGTGGGAGATCTGACCTCAGCCGGGAGCCTCGCGGGGTTCGGGCTAGAATGTGGCACCCGCACGCCGTTGCGCACCTGCGCCGCGGCTCACGGGACTGGCCGGGAGGACGTCTGACGTATGCGTGTGTTCGTGACCGGTGCGACCGGGTATATCGGCTCAGCGGTCGTCGATGCGCTGCAGCGGGCGTCGCACGAGGTCGTGGGTCTCGTCCGTCATCCGGAGAAGGCCCGAAAGCTGGGTGAGCGCGGCGTCCACGCCGCAGTGGGCACGCTCGGGAACCCGTCGATGTGGCAGCAGGACGCCGCCGCCTGCGACGTGTTCATCCACACCGCCTTCGAAGCGTCCGAGAAGCGGGTCGACATCGATCGCGTCGCGGTGGACGCGCTGCTCGACCTCGCGCGTCATGCCGCCACGCGTGGTCCGGCCGCCTTCGTTTACACCTCGAGCATCTGGGTACTGGGCTCGACGGACGGCCCGGCGGACGAACAGGCGCCGCGCCATCCGGCCGACATCGTCGCGTGGCGCCCCGCACAGGAAGACCGCGTGCTCGCGGCGGCGGCGCCCGGCCTGCGCACCGTGGTGGTGCGTCCGGGCATCGTGTACGGCGGCTCGCGTGGCTTCGTCAGCGACATGCTGCGCGATGCGGAGAACGGGCTGATGCGCATCATCGGCAGCGGCGAGAACCACTGGCCGCTGGTGTACGACCGCGACCTTGCCGAGTTGTACGCCCGACTGGTGGGCGCGTCCGACGCGGCCGGCATCTTCCACGCCAACGACGAAGGGGACGAGCGCGTGCGTGACGTGGCGACCGCCATCGCAGAGCACCGTCCGCATGCCCCCGACATCCGCTACGTGCCCATCACCGAGGCGCGGGGCAAGCTCGGTCCACTGGCCGACGCGTTGGCGCTCGACCAGCGGGTGCGAAGCCCTCGGGCGCGGGCCCTCGGTTGGTCGCCCGCCTTGAAGTCCGTGGCCGGCAACGTGGCACGCCTGTTCGAGGAACTACGGCGCGGCAGGCGGGCCGAAGAAGAACACCGGGAACAGTGAGGACCTTCATGACCAGACGTACCAGCACGACCACATCTGCGCTCCTGGCGTTCGCCGTTGTCTGCGGTGCACACCCGGCGTCCGCTCAGACGGCTGCCCCGACGGACGAGCATGCGGATCACGCCATGCACGCCGCTGCTCCTGCCGTCGGCGGGGTGCTTCAAGCCGGCAGCACCGCGCTGCCCCCGGGTGAGGAAGGCGCGAAGGATCGTCTCAACTCGACACCGCGCCACGGTGAGTACGCCACGGTCGCGCTTCCCGGAGGGGGCAGTCTGCGGGCGTGGGTGTCGTACCCCGAGCGTAAGGAAAAGGCGCCTGTCGTCATCGTCATCCACGAGATCTTCGGCCTCAGTGACTGGATTCGCTCGGTGGCCGACCAGTTGGCCGCCGATGGCTACATCGCGGTCGCGCCGGATCTGCTGACCGGCAAGGGACCCGGCGGGGGCGGAACCGAGGCGTTTGCCAGTCGCGATGACGTCGTGGCTGGCGTTCGTGGGCTGACGCCGGACGAGGTGGCGATCCGCCTCGACGCCGTGCGGTCCTTCGGCGCGGCCCTCCCGGCCTCGAACGGCAAGACAGCCACCGTCGGCTACTGCTGGGGCGGTTCGACGAGTTTCATGTACGCGACACGGCAGCCGGGGCTCGACGCAGCAGTCGTCTACTATGGGGGCTCGCCGGCCGAGGCCTCATCGCTCGCCGCCGTGCGGGCCCCGGTGCTCGGCCTGTACGGCGAGGACGATGCACGCGTCAACGCGACCGTGCCGCCCGCCGAAGCCGAGATGAAGAAGCTCGGCAAGGTGTTCGAGACGCACACGTACGCCGGCGCCGGTCATGGGTTCCTGCGGGCGCAGTCAGGGCGCGAGGGCGCGAACCTCGAGGCGACCAGGCAGGCATGGCCCACGATGCTCGCCTTCTTCAAGAAGCATCTGTGGTAGCGACGGCTCTCCCGCCTTCGCGCTGCGGCGCTTCGGCGCGCGGGCCGAGGCGTTCGTCTCCATCTACTTGAAGCTGAGGCCGGCCGCGATCGCAAACATCGACACGGTGGGGTTGCCCAGGTAGTCGCCCGACAGTTCCTTTTCGCCGACGCGATAGAAGCGCACGTCGAAGGTGAAGGCGACGTGTTCGCTGACGAACCAGCGTGCGCCGCCGCCCATGTTCAGCGTCAGCAACTGTGGACTGCTCTCGAGGTCGGCGTCTGCCGGCCCGAGCGTGAGCCTGGACAATCCCAGCCCCGCGCCGATATAGCTCCACCCCCGGCTCGACCCGAAGTTCAGCGAGAGCTGAGGCGCGATGCCGGTCAGGCTGAAGGTGCCGGCCGTGACCGGCGCATCCCCAGCCGACGTGTCGTCGAGCGGTTCGGGCGTCTGGGTGCCGGCCAGGCGGACGAATGCCGCGCCGATGCCAAGCGTCAGCTTGCCTCGCACCGGATAGACATGCGCGCCGATGTCGAGGCCGAGGACGCGGCTCGGCAGCTCCGAGGGCTGTAAACCTCGCGGAAGCGTGAGTTCTTCCGAGCGCGGGACGGTCGAGAATGCCCCGCGCGCGTCGATGACGAACGGTCCCGGCGGCTCCTCCACCTGGGCCTGCACGGGCGCGGCAACAGCGAACAGTAAGGCGCTGATGACACATGCGGCGAACGTGGGACCGGGCGGCGTGGCAGTGGGCATGGCGGTCGCAGGCAGTATAGCGACGGTAGCCGGTGCGTCGCCTCGGCTACAATACCGGCCCACGGCTGTCCTTCGTTCCCCGGGAGTGTGCATGCTGCGTCGATTCGCCCCCTTGCTCTGCGTCTGCTGTGTTTCGTTCGCCGCTGCCTCCGGACCCCTGGTCGGGCGCCTGACCACGCACCAACAGGCCGCGGCCGAGACGGCCCCGGCGGCAGACCCGCGAACGGCCCGCCTCAAGGCCGATGCCGTGGATGGGGTCGATCGCAGGGCCGCCCTGGTGCAGCAGATGGTCGACAGCGTCTTCAGCTTCGGCGAGTTGGGCTTTCAGGAGGTCGAGACCTCGCGCTATCTGACCGACTTGCTCGAGCGCGAGGGCTTCACGATCGAGCGAGGCGTGGGCGGCATGCCGACGGCGTGGGTCGCGCGGTGGGGCAACGGCAAGCCTGTCATCGCGCTCGGCTCGGACATCGACGGCATCCCCAAGGCGTCGCAGAAGCCCGGCGTGGCCTTCCGCGATCCGCTCGTCGATGGTGCGCCGGGCCACGGTGAGGGGCACAACTCGGGCCAGGCGGTCAACATCGCCGCCGCCATCGCCGTCAAGGACGTGATGGCCCGCGAGAAGCTGTCGGGCACGCTGGTGCTCTGGCCCGGCGTGGCCGAGGAGCAGCTGGGCGCCAAGGCCTACCTGGTGCGCGCGGGCATCTTCACGGACGTGGACGTGTGCCTCTTCAGTCACGTCTCGAGCGGCCTCGGCGTCAGTTGGGGTGACGCGGGCGGCAGCGGCCTCGTGTCGGTCGAATACACGTTCGAGGGCCAGAGCGCGCACTCCGCCGGCGCGCCCTGGCGTGGCCGCAGCGCGCTCGATGCAGTCGAGCTGATGAACATCGGCTGGAACTTCAGGCGCGAGCATCTGCGGCTGCAGCATCGCTCGCACTACGTGATCCGCAACGGTGGCGACCAGCCCAACGTCGTCCCGTCGAGCGCCTCCGTCTGGTACTACTTCCGCGAACTCGACCACGATCGCATTCGCGACCTCTGGAAGACCGGTGACGACATCGCGCAAGGTGCGGCGATGATGACCGGCACGACACTCGCGGGCACACGCGTCCTCGGATCCGCCTGGCCCCGCCATTTCAACAAGGTGGTGGCCGAGACGATGGACGCGAACATCAAGGCACTCGGCATGCCGACGTGGGACGAGGCCGACATCCGGCTCGCGAACGCCGTGCAGCAGGCGCTCGACGTGTCGCCGGCCGGGCTCACCGCGGAGGTCGAGACCCTGGGACCGCCCGTCCCTGCCGACAGGAACACCGGCGGTGGGTCGGACGACATCGGCGACGTGTCGTGGGTCGTCCCGACCGTCACGCTGCGCTATCCGGCCAACATCCAGAACCTGCCCGGGCACAGCTGGTGGAACTCCATTGCCATGGCGACGCCGATCGCGCACAAGGGGTCGGTGGCCGGGGCGCGCGTCATGGCGGCAACGATGATCGACCTGCTCACCACGCCGAGGCTCGTCGACCAGGCCTGGACGTACTTCCGCGACGTGCAGACGAGAGACGTGACCTACACACCGTTCATCCGCGCGGAGGACACGCCGGCGATCGAGTTGAACCGCGAGATCATGGCTGAGTATCGCGAGGCCATGCGTCCCCTCTACTACGACGCGACGAAGCACCGGACCTACCTCGAGCAGCTCGGCATTGCGTACCCGGTCGTCGAGAAGACCCCGGCGCCAGGTCGGTGAGGCGGTTCGGCTCGCATGCTTGCCACGCTTGCCGGCATCCGCGAGGCTGCCACCCGCATCGAGGGCGTGTCGCGCCGCACGCCCGTCCTCGACCTGCAGCCCGCTTCGTCGCTCCGCGTGAAGTGTGAGCAGTTGCAGCCCATCGGCGCCTTCAAGGTACGTGGGGCGTTCAACTTCATGACACAGATACCGGACACGCGTCTGCGCGCCGGTGTCATCACCTACTCATCCGGCAACCACGGGCAGGCGGTTGCGTTCGCCGCGCAGCGGCTTGGCGTCCCCGCGGTCATCGTGATGCCCGAGACAGCCCCTTCGGTGAAGGTGGAGGGCACGCGGCGGTGGGGCGCAGAGGTGCTGTTCGCCGGCACGACCACCCTGCACCGTCAGGCGCGGGCCGAAGACCTCGCCCGGGCGCGTGGCCTCACGATCGTGCCGCCGTTCGACTGCCTGCGCATCATCGAAGGGCAGGGGACGGTCGGGTTGGAACTGCTCGAGCAGGTGCCGCAGGTGCGCACGGTGTACGTGCCCGTAGGCGGCGGTGGCCTCATTTCTGGCGTGGCTGCCGCATTGAAGCTCACCGATTCGGCGATTCGCGTGGTGGGCGTCGAGCCGGCCGGCGCGGCGAAGATGTCACGCTCCCTGGAAGCAGGACGTCTCGTCACGCTCGACGCGGTGTCGAGCATGGCCGATGGCCTGCTCGCCGTACGGCCGGGCCTGCTGAACTTCCTGCACGTGCAGGCGTTCGTCGACGAGGTCATCACCGTCGACGAGGCCGGGATTGCCGACAGCGTGCGGTGGTTGTTCGACACGGCACGGCTCGTCGTCGAGCCGAGCGGCGCAACGGCCGTCGCCGGTGCCAGGAGCCAGACGGCGGACGTCGACGTGGGCGGCACGGTGGTGGCCATTCTGAGCGGCGGCAACATCGGTGCCGCGGCGTTCACGCAGTTGATCGCGTGACCAGGACGCGCGCGCTCGCGACGGCCTCGTCGAGCGTCACGATCGTGCCGTCGAGCTGCTGCTCGTACACCGCCCGCAGCACCTGACCCATCGCAGGACCCGGCGACATGCCGAGCGCGAGCAGGTCGCGTCCGCGCAGCAGCGGGGCCGGCGGCGCGTGCTGCACGCCCAGCGCCTGCGCCCGTGCGACGAACCACGCCGACGCACTGCAGTCGAACGTGCCGGTGCGGCCCAGGCAGTCGGCTTCTGCGAGGCGGGCGAGCAGCGCAAGGTCGGTCTTGCGTGCCAGACGCCTGAACGCGCCGTCGGACACGGCCGGGTCGGCCTTCTGCCAGGCGCCGGGAATCATGTGGTACTGCACGAACGCCAGCACCTGCCCGCGAACGTCGTAGCCATCCATCGTATGCACCTGCAGCCGGTCGAGCATCCGCGTCGCAGGAGCCAAACCGGCGCTCTCGTGTGCGGGTGATCGCACGCGGCCGTCGATGACTGCCGTCGTCAGCGGTTTGCCCACGTCGTGCAGCAATGCCGCCAGCATCAGCGTGAGCTGCTCCGCGGGCGACAGGCCGTCCCGGCGAGCCGCGGCCTGATCCACCACCATCAACGTGTGTGTCCACACGTCACCTTCCGGATGCCATTCCGCGTCCTGCGGGCACGACGCGAGCGGCACGAGTTCCGGCCAGAGCTGCGCCAGGACGCCCAGCGTGCCGGCCAGCGCGAGCCCTACCGAGGGCCGTGCGGCCAGCAGCAACAACTTCTCGACCTCACCCCGGATGCGTTCAGCCGGCAGGTCGTCCAGCACGATGCCACGGCACACCTCGGCCGTGGTCTGGTCGAGCGAGCACTCGAAGCGGGCGGCGAACTGCAGCGCCCGCAGCACGCGCAGGCTGTCGTCGGCGAACGTCCGCGCATCGACCATGCGCAGCACACGGCGAGCGAGGTCGCCCCGGCCGTCGAACGGGTCGAGGTAGGTGTCGGTGAGTGGATCCCAACCGATGGCGTTGATGGTGAAGTCGCGCCTGGAGGCCGCCTCGTCGAACGTCAGCGAAGGGTCGCCCTCCACCACGAAACCGCGATGGCCACGCCCGATCTTCGACTCACGCCGTGGAAGCGACACGTCGATTCCGCACACCTTGTAGACGGTGAAGCTCTCGCCCACGGTGTTCACACGATCGATGGTCTTCAGGAGGGCCAGCAGGGCGTCGGCCGGCAGACCGAACACCTCCATGTCAATGTCTTTCGAGGGGGTGCCCAACAGGCGGTCGCGCACATAGCCCCCGACCACGAGTGCCCGACCGCCGTGGCGTGCAACCTCGCTGGCGATGTACGTCGCGCGGGAGGGACCGTCGCTCATCGCGCGGTGCCAGGCGTGCGCGCGAACCGTGCGGCGATACGGTCGGTCAGGCCTGGCAGCAGGGTGCCGACGACGCCCACCAGCCGTGAGCCCGTGAAGGGGTAGATGTCGGCGCGCGGACGCCGCAGGCAGCGGGTGATGGCACGCGCGACGACGTCGGGCGACTGTCGCGGACCGGCGCCCCGGACCTCCTGTCCGAAGTCCCTGGCGATCGCGTCCCGGAACTCGGTGTCGGTGCTGATCGGATGGACGAGGGTGACGTGTACCCCGGTGCCGACGAGTTCGGCGCGTGCCGACTCGCCCAGCCCGACCTGCGCGAACTTGGTGGCGGCATAGGCACCGCCGCGTGCAATGCCCCGGCGTCCCACGATGGACGACACGATGAACAGGTGGCCCGTGCCCGCGGCGCGGAAGTGGCGCACCGCCGCTCGCGCCGCGAAGAAGGTGCCGAAGAAATTGACGTCCATCAGGCGTCGCATGACGTCGGTGGGCGTCTCGTCGAGCCGCGCGTTGAACCCGACGCCCGCGTTGCACACCAGCACGTCGAGGCGGCCGTGCCCGGCGACCGTGCCCGACACGAGCTGCGCCATGTCGTCCTCGACCGTGACGTCGGCCTTCACCGCCGACGCGTGCCCGCCCGCCTCGCGAATCTCGCGTGCCAGCGCCTCGAGCCGATCGAGACGCCGCGCGGCGAGCACGACGTGCAGCCCTTCGCGGGCGAAGGCCCGGGCACACGCCGCGCCGATGCCTGCAGAGGCTCCCGTGATGACGGCCGTCTTCATGCCGGCGATCGTAGCGTACCTGAGGCATCATGATGGCCGCATGACCACCACGGTGTCGCTGCTTCGCGAACTGGTCGCCATCAACTCCGTGAATCCGTCGCTGGTCCCGGGCAGTCCCGGTGAAGCCGAGGCGGCGGCCTGTCTGGTGGCCTTCTTCGAGGCGCGGCGTATAGACGTGCAGCTTCAGGAGGTGGCGGCCGGCAGGCCCAACGTCGTGGCGGTCGTCGAAGGCATGCGTCCAGGTCCGACGTTCCTGCTGTGCGGGCACCTCGACACCGTGGGGGTCGACGACATGGAGGCGCCCTTCACGCCCACGGAGCGCGACGGTCGCCTCTATGGCCGTGGCGCACAGGACATGAAGGCCGGGGTGGCGGCCTGCGCCGGCGTGCTGGCCCGTCTGGCCGACACGGGCCTGGAGTCGGGACGCGTGGTCTGTGCCGGAGTCGTGGACGAAGAGTACGCGAGTCTCGGCGCCGATGCGCTCGTCCGCGACTGGCAGGCCGACGCCGCGGTGGTGACCGAGCCCACCGACCTGACGGTTGCCATCGCGCACAAGGGGTTTGCATGGCTCGAGATCGACGCGCGCGGGCGCGCCGCTCACGGCAGTCGTCCCGACGAGGGGCGCGATGCCATCCTGCGCATGGGTCGCTTGCTCGGCGTGCTCGAACGCTTCGACGCCGAACTCCGCGCGCGGCCCACGCACCCGCTGCTCGGGAGCGGGTCGCTGCACGCGTCGCGGATCGAGGGCGGGCGCGAGATGAGTTCGTATCCGGCCCAGTGCCGCCTCCATCTCGAGCGCCGGACGGTGCCCGGCGAGGATGGGCAGCGTGCGCTGCGCGAGGTCGACGAGATGATCGCGGTGCTCGAGGGCGCCGACCGCGAGTACGAGGCCCACGCCCGGCTGCTGCTCGACCGCGCCGCTCATGCGATCGACGCGCGCGCCGAGCTGCCGCAGGCCCTGCTGGCGCTTTGCGTGGCGGCGGGCCTGCTGTCGACGCCGACGGGCATGACCTACTGGACGGATGCCGCCGTGCTCGGCGGTGCGGGCATCCCCACGGTGATCTTCGGGCCGAGCGGAGCCGGTCTGCACTCGACCGTCGAGTACGTGGATCTCGCGAGCGTCGAGACGTGTGAGGCAATCCTGACGGATCTCGCGCGTCGCATGACGATCGCGTAGGCGGCACAGCGAATGCCCTTCCGAACGTCATACGCCGACTCGTCGCGCAGACGTCGGCAACGTCATCGATCCGTCGTGATGCAGTGGATGATCTGCTAGCGCTAGAGCCAAGTTTCGGCGTGTCAAGGGTTCCAGCGCTCGCTGCGAGACCGTT
>CAYMAG010000048.1:0-2533 GCA_964388335.1 uncultured Vicinamibacteraceae bacterium
CGTAGATCCCGGCCATCGTCAGCAGCGTCCCGATGGAGATGAGCGGGACGAGCGGTGCTGTCGCGACCAGCATCTCCTGCCCCGTGACCTGCATGACCTCATCGAACGTGATTGCGCCACTGACAGCCGTATCCGGCACGGACTGGCCGATCGCTCGCCGCAGCGGCTGCACGAGGCTCGCCGGATCGCCCGCGGCTCTGACGATCAGTTGGAGCCGCGCCTCGGTGGGCTCGCCCGAGAGCGGTAAGAACATGCGAGGCTGGTCCGCGGCCACGAGGAACGGGTTGCTCGCGTAGTCGCGAACGACGCCGACGACGTCGTAGGGCAGGGACGCCTCTCCGACCTGTCCGCCGTAGCCCGGAGGGCCAGGGTGGAGGCGTCCCTGCGACGAAATCCAGATGGTGGCGCCGAGCGCGTCCCCATTGGGGAACAGCCGCCGCGCGAGCGCGTCGTTGACGACGGCCGTGCTCGCCTCGGGCGCTTCGCCCTCCTCGAGCGCGCGACCTGACACCATCGACACACCAAGCGCCGCGAAGAACGGTCCCCGGATGGCCACGCGCTCCACGGCGATCGAAGCCGCGCCGTCCGAAGCGCTGGAAACCTCTACTCTTGGGCCCGACGTGCCGAAGGGGACCGCCGTGGACGCCGCGACGGCAACCACGCCGGGCAGCCCCGATGCGACGCGGAGGACTTCGTCCCCCGAAACACCCGTCGGACTCTCGACGCGAGCGGTGACGAGCGGGCGTGCGTCGAAGCCCATGTTCGCCTGCCGCGCACGCCGATAGCCGTCCACCATCGCCGCAGCCACGACGAGGAGCGCGACCGTGACGGCGATCTCGAAGACGACGAGGCCGTGACGAAGGCGCTGGCGGACGTGATCGAATCCACGAAGCGCACGCAGGGGGTTGACGTGCAGACGTCGCGTCTCGTAGAGCGCCGGCATGATGCCTGTCAAGACGCCTGCCGCAAGTGTGACGACGGCGACTCTCAGGAAGACCGCCGGATCGATCGAGAGATCGTAGAAGGCGAGGCCGTCGCTGTTGCGCACGATGAGCGCGCGAAGGCTCAGTGCCACGCCGACGCCCAGCACCCCGCCCGCCGCGGCGATCAGCGTCGACTCGGCCAGAAGCGATCGAACGATGCGTCCCCGACTGGCCCCTATCGAGGAGCGGATGGCGATCTCGCGATCGCGCGCCGTCCACTGCGCGAACATCAGCACGGCGACGTTCGCGCACGCGATGAGCAACGTGAGGAGCACAGCCGTTGCCAGCAGGTACGGAAGGACGATCGCCAACTGGTGGCCGTGCGGCGTACCTTCGACACCGGACACCCGCATCGTGAACTGCCGGTGGCCTTCGGGCTGTTGCTGCGCGTAGTCCTCGAGGCCAACTCGCAGCTGCGCGTCGAGGGCGGCTGCCGAAACGTCGGCGGGGCGCCGCACGATCGTGTCGAGTGTCTCGTCCGGCGGCAGCGTCCGCGTGTCCATCGACGTCCACACCGGCGACGACATGTCGGCCAGCCAGAACGGCGCGGGCATCACACCAGCGACGGAGTACGGCTGATTGTCGATCCACAGGATCTGGCCGGCCACGTCGCTGCGACCGTCGAACAGTTGGTGCCACGCGCGATGGCTCAGCACCACCGACGCCGCAGCGTCTGTCGAGCCGGCGAAACCGTGTCCCACGACTGGCGAGACGCCGAGCAGCTCGAACATGTTCGGCGTCACCGCGCGAACGGCGATTGTCTCCGTCCTGTCACCGGCGCGGACATCACGCATACCTCTCGAGACCGATGCGGCCATGTCCGAGCCGCGAGCTTCCGCCCACGCGTTGTACAGATCGACCGGAACCCGGCCGGGCCGACTCGCAGCGGTGCCCACGTGTACCCAGGACAACTGCTGCGGCTCGACGTACAGTGCCGGGAACTTCCTGAAGACGACGTCGCGCACGATGAGCGTGACCGTGGTCGCGCCGATCCCGGCCGCAAGCGAGACGACCGCGACGCTCGCCGCGAGGGGATACCGCCGCAGGCTCCGGAACGCCACGCGGATGTCCCTCCCGAGATCCTCCAGCCAACGCAGGCGCTGCTCGTCTCGACAGGCCTCCGCGGACGCCGTCGGCGCGCCGAGCTCGAGTCGCGCCTGCCGACGCGCCTCATCGAGTGGCAGGCCCGAGCGGACGTACTCCTCGGTCAGCAGCGCGAGGTGTTCCGCCAGTTCCTCCCGCACGCGGTCGTCGTCTCGACGTCCGAGCACGGAGGCAGTCAGCCGTCTGATGAACCGCCGCACGGCCCTCATGCCAGGTCCTCCGCCTTGACCGCGATGAACCGGTCCATCAGCGCGGTCGTCTGCGCCCACTCCTGCGCCTCGACGCGGAGTCGACGGCGGCCGGCGGCGGTGAGCCGATAGAAGCGCGCCCGGCGGTTGTTCTCGGACGTGCCCCACGCCGACGCGATCACACCCTCGTGCTCGAGCTTCAAGAGCACCGGATACAACGTGCCCTGGTTGACGGCGAGCAGGTCGCCGCTGATCTGC
>CAYMAG010000048.1:2633-7481 GCA_964388335.1 uncultured Vicinamibacteraceae bacterium
GAGCACCGGATACAACGTGCCCTGGTTGACGGCGAGCAGGTCGCCGCTGATCTGCTCGATACGCCGCGCGATCCCGTACCCGTGCAGTGGACCCAGGACCTCGAGGGTCTTGAGCACCATCAGCGCCAGCGTGCCTTGCTGAACATCTCGCTTTGCCATGGACGACACTCCTGTTGTATTCCAAAAAGAGTGTCGCACACAGACATTTTGGAAAGCCCAGGGGGCCGAGCAAGCCCGGCCCCCTACAGCCGATCGGTCCATGCGACCGACGGGACGTCCGCCCACGACACGACGCGCGTGTCCCGTGTTGTCATCGACCGGTCGCCGCCGTAGACGAGGATCTTCTCGATCGCGCGTGCAGGCTCGAGGCGCGAGACATGCACGCCGAGGGCATCGAGGCCGTCGAAGAAGTCGCTCGCGACAGTCGCGCCGCTCTTGGCTTCCACGAGAAGCAGCGCGCGAGCCGCCTCGACGACCACGTCCACTTCGGCGCCGCGTGTCTCTCGGTAGTGAGACAGCAACACAGGCTGCCCGGCGTTGGCGCGGGCCTTGTAGATCTCCGAGGCCACCCACGTCTCGAACACGGCGCCACGGAGCGGGTGCGCCGCCAACTGCGCGGGCGATCGGATGCCGAGCAGGAAACACATGAGCCCGCTGTCGAGCAGGTGCAGCTTCAGCGCCTTGATGGTGCGCTTGCGCACGTTGCGATGCCACGGCGGGAGCCGATGACAGAGAAAGCTGGTCTCGAGCACGGACAGCCACGCGCGGGCCGTCGGCTGCGAGACGCCGGCGTCGGCGCCGAGCGCGTTCAGTGATAGCTCCTGTCCGGAGCGTCCGGCGCACAGTCGCAGAAACGTCGAGAACGACTCGAGGTCCGTCACGTTGGCAATCTGCCGCACATCGCGCTCGACGTAGGTCGTGACGTAGTCGGCGTACCATCGCGAAGGCTCGATGCCCCGGTCGAAGATCCGCGGGTAGGCGCCCCGCCACAACGTGGTCATCAGATCGGCCGTCCCGTCCGGGAACCGGCGGATCTCGTCGAGGGCCGTGGGCAGGAGCTGGAAGACCGCCGTCCGGCCGGCCAGCGATTGCGCGATCGCTTCGCTCAGGCCGAAGTGCTGCGATCCGGTCAGGATGAATCGACCGGCACGATCATCGTCGTCGACGACGGCCTGGATGTAGGACAGCAGGTCGGGCGCGTGCTGGACCTCGTCGATGATCACACCGTCGGCGTGCTGTGCCAGGAACCCACGTGGGTCGCGCTGCACCGCCTCGCGCGTGTCGAGCGGTTCGAGATTGACCCAAGGATAGGCCGGAAACAGGGCCCGGCACAGCGTTGTCTTGCCCGACTGCCTGGGGCCGGTCACGGTCACGACGGGGTACTGCCCGGCAAGAATGCACAACGCTGACGAGGCGTTACGGTCAATCATATCAACAGGATACGACTGATATGCACGGATTCAAAGTGTGAAGTTTAATTTGTGCATACCTACGCGTATGCACCGGGAGGGTACGGGCCAGGCTTGCCTGGCCCACAAGGCGGCCCTCCTGGCCCGGCGAGCGTCCGGCTCGCAACAGTCATCCCTGGTTGAGCGCCGTGGTCGGCTCGACACGCGCGGCCCGCCACGCCGGAGCCCAGCTCGCCAGCACCGCGACGAACACGAATCCCGCGCAGACCACGACGAGCGTCGCCGGATCGTACGGGCCGACGCCGTAGAGCTGCGCCTGGAGCAGGCGTGTCGCCGCGAGCGCGCCGACCAGGCCGACGACGAGTCCGATGGCAACCGGCTTGAGCGCCTGGCCGATCACGAGGCGAATCACGTCGCGCGGGGATGCGCCCAGCGCCAGGCGAAGGGCCATCTCCGGCGTTCGCTGGCTGACGAAGTAGGCAATGACCCCGTAGATGCCGATCGCCGACAGGACGAGCCCCATCAGCCCGAGCGTCGTCAGCAGCAGGGTGTTGAAGCGGGACGTGGCGGTCGACGCCGCGAGGCGCTCCTCCATCGTGCGCACGTCGAAGAGCGGCAGGTTCGGGTCGATGCGCTGCAGCGCCTGCCGAAGGCCGGCGACGAGCGTGACCGGGTCGCCGGACGTGCGTGCGACGACGTAAACAGTGCGCTGAATCCAGTCCCAGGCGGAGCCCTGAGGCGTGGACGGCGCCTGCGCGATCGGCAGGTAGAACTCGGGACCGGGCGCCACCGCTGGACCGCTCGAGCGCACGTCTGCCGCAACGCCGACGACCGTCTTGAAGACGGGCGCACCGTCGGGTCCCGGCTCGCAGCAGGCGATGCGCTTGCCGACCGCGGACTCGTTCGGCCACGCCTCACGCGCCAGCTCCTCGCTCACGATCATCACCTTCTGGCTTCCGTGCCGATCGGTGTCGGTGAACCCTCGCCCGTCGACGATGCGGACGCGCATCGTCTCGAAGTATCCAGGTGAGACGAGACGCAGCCGGCTGTTGATGGCGCTCGCGGGCTCCATCGGTCGTCCTTCAGGCACCAGGCCGTTGCTGGTCCCGCCTGAGCCGAGCGGCGCCTGCGACACGACAGCGGCGCTGGTGGCGCCTGCCAGCGAGCGAGCCTCGTCGACCATCCGCTCGAGGGTCGACTCGACGCGTGCGGCGTCGAGGTACTCGTCTCTCGGGAGAGCGATACGGGCGCTCGCCACGCCCTTCGGGTCGAAACCAGGGTCGACGGCGTCGAGCGCCAGCGCCGTGCGGATGAGCAGTCCGGACCCCACGAGCAGGACGAGCGTGAGCGCAACCTGGACGACAACGAGTGCGGTCCGAACGTGATCGCGCGAGGCACCGAGCCCGCCGCTCCGCCCCGCGCGCAGATGGTCCACCACGGCCGCACGGGCGCCGCGCCATGCGGGCGCCAGGCCGAACAGCAGGGTGCTGACGAGCGCGAGCCCAGCCGCGACCACGAAGGTGGTCGCATCGAGACGCGCCTGGTCGAGTCGCGGTAAACCCGGCGGACTGGCCTGCACGAACGCCGCCAATGCCAGCCGCGCGAACACCAGACCGGCCGCGGCGCCCATCGAGGCAAGGAGAGTGCTCTCGGTGAGCAGTTGCCGGACGAGACGTCCGCGGCCCGCGCCAACTGCCGTACGTACGGCGAGCTCTGTCGAACGCGCCGTGCCTCGTGCCAGGAGCAGGTTCGCGACGTTGCCGCACGCAATCAGCAGGACGAGCCCCACGGCGCCGAGCAGCACGAAGAGCCGCTGGCGCTGGGTGTCGCCGACGAAGACCGCCATCATCGGGTCGGCCGTGACGCCGCGCCCATCATTGAAGACCGGTTGCTCCACCACCAACTGCGCAGCGATCGACACGAGTTGCGCGCGGGCCTGCTCCAGCGTGGCACCGGGCTTCAGCCTGGCGAGCACGGTGAGGTGGTGGTTGTCGAAGTTGGCGATCTGCTCGACGGTGAACGCGGCGGGCACCCACAGCTCCTCGCCGTCGGCGGTCAGCTCGAACGAGGGCGGCATCACGCCCAGGACGGTCCGTGCGCGGCCGCTGAGGCGCACCTCCCGGCCGACGACCTCCGGATCGCTGTCGAACAGGCGCGTCCAGAGGCGATGACTGAGCACTACGACATCGTCGCGGCCCGGCTCCTGCTCCGCCTCACCGAACACGCGCCCCAGTGTGGAGTCGACGCCGAGCACCTCGAAGTAGGGCCCGGCCACACTCGCGCCGACGACGCGTTCGGGCGTTTCGCCATCGGTGACGTTGTAGCTGCCCCACTGTATCGCTGTGACGCCGGCGAACACGTCGCTGCGGCGGCTCCACTCGGTGAAGTTGCCGGGCGACACGTTGCTGCGCGGGATGGTGCGCCAGGTCTCGAAGAGATAGACCAGGCGGTGCGGCTCCGGCAGGGGCAGCGGCCGCAACACCACGGCGTTGACGACGCTGAAGATGGCGGCCGTGGCGCCGATGCCGAGCGCCAACGTCAGCGTCGCGATGCAGGCGAAGCCGGGGTTCTTCCACAACTGACGGAGGCCGAAGCCGACATCCTGGCGGAGTTCGGCAACGTACTGGTGGCGCAGCATCGTCCTATCCCTTTCCCGTCCGAGTTGCTCGCAGACCTCGCGGGCGTTGGCAGCGTCTCCGAAGCGCGCGTCGACAGCGGCCTGCGCCTGCTCCGGCGTCAGTCCTTGCGCGAGGTACTCGCGCAGGCGCATCTCGCGGTGGAACGCGAGTTCGCCCTCCACCTCTTCTCTCACCGTCGGCTTCCAGAGCCACGAGCGCAGCAGGCGACGCATGGTTGCTGCCTCAGCGAGCCGGCTCGAGCAGAATGCGCGACACCGTGCGCGAGAAGGTCTTCCACGTCTCGGTCTCGCGGCGCAGCTGTGCCCGTCCCGCCGGCGTCAGGCGATAGGTCTTCACCCGACGCCCGAGTTCCGATTCTCCCCACTCCGCCTCGATCCACCCGCGCTTCTCCATGCGATAAAGGGCGGGATAGAGCGAGCCGTCCTCGATCTGGAGGGTGTCGTCGACGGCGTCCTCGAGCCAGCGGGCGATGGCGTAGCCGTGCCGTGGCCCGCCGGAGAGCGTCTTGAGCACGAGCACGTCGAGCGTGCCGTGCAGGAGGGCGTTGGCGGACTTGTCGGTTCTCATGTCTATCACCAGACAGTCTGGTGATTCTAGGAACGAATCACTAGATAGTCAAGCTATCGCCGAGCGAGGAGTGGGAGGCGGGTGAAACGCGCGCCGAGCGACGTAGGGGCCAAGTTGCCTGCCCTGCCGCTCGCCCATATGAGGGCCGGGCAAGCCCGGCCCGTACACCACGTGATCGTGGCCGGTGCGAGGGCCGGGCAGGTGCGAGGGCAAGGGCCGGGCAAGCCCGGCCC
>CAYMAG010000048.1:7581-17631 GCA_964388335.1 uncultured Vicinamibacteraceae bacterium
AGCCCGGCCCCTACTCGTGGCGCAGCGTGATGGCCGGGTCGACGCGAAGGGCGCGGCGCATGGGCAGGAGCGTGGCGGTCCACGCCGTCAGCACGACGACGAGGACGACGGCGATGTGGGCCATGGGATCAGACGAGCTGAGGCCGTACAGGAAGCCGCGCAGTGCGGGACCGGCAAGCGCGGCCAACAACAGGCCCACTACCACGCCTGCGGCAATCGGGCGTCCGGCATGGCGGAGCAGCAGTGCGCGGATGCGGCGCTGACTGGCACCGAGAGCGAGGCGGATGCCGATCTCGCGCGTGCGCTCGCCGACGGCAAACGAGAAGACGCCCGCCGTCCCCACGGCGACGATCGCGAGCGCCAGCAGCCCGAGACCTCCGGCGATCCGCGCACCCAGTGTCGCCGCTTCGAGCGACGACGCGACGTTGTCGCCGACAGCCTGCACGGTTGTCGTGGCGCTGCGGTCGACGCCTGCCACTACCGCGCGCAGCTCATCGGGCGTCATCTCGCCTTCGTTGAACAGCAGGTAGGTCAGCGCCTCGTTCGGCTCCCCGAGGGACTTGAACGCTCCGCTGTGAAAGATCGTCGGCACGATGCCGCCAAGGCCATTGATATGCGCGTCGGCGACGACGCCCACGACCTGGCGACCGACCGTCCCGCCGGCCCCCGCGAGATAGCCGCCGACCGCCTCACCGTCCGGCCACAACATGCGCGCGAGTGTCTCGTTCAGTACGACCTCGTTCGACGCCGTGTCGCTGAACACGCGCCCGGATCGAAGCGGAATGCGCAGCACATCGAAGTAGCTGGCAGACACAGGCTGATATCGCGCAGGACGATCCGCTTCATACGGCTCATCTGCACGCCGGACTCCGGTGTGGAAGCTGTAGTCGCCGAGCGGCATGGCCGCCGCGGCGGCCACGGGCCTGTCTTCGACGGCAGCCATGACGTCGTAGAGAAAGAGGCGACCGTCGTCCGGCCCCTGCCACGGGCGCTCGACTCCGATTGCCATCAACGTGTCGAGTCTGAATCCCACGTCCTGGGATGCGGCCTGCGCGAGGCCCCGACCGAGCAACACCGCGGCAATCAGCAGGACGACGCTGAGCGCGACTTGCGTCGCGAGGAACGTCGATCGCAGACGCTGCGTCGGCCGATCGGACGTACGTCCGGTCACGAGGTGACGCGTCCCTCTCAGCGCGGGCGCCAGACTGGTGATGAGGCAGGTGACAACGGTCAGACCCGCCGCAAACAGCAGCACGCGGACATCGATCGTGAAATCAAGGCTGCGCGCCACCGAGGCGTCGACGCGTGCCATCACCGTTCGGACAACCATCGACGACGCGATGAGGCAGAGCGAGACGGCGGCGGTGGCCAGCACGAGGCCCTCGGTCAGCAATTGGCGAACGACGCGCCGCCGCGTCGCGCCAAGCGCCAGTCGCATGGTCACTTCCCGGCGCCGCGCGGCCGCACGCGCGAGCTGCAGGTTGCCGACGTTTGCACACGTCAGCAGCAACACGAGCGATCCCCCGGCGAGAAGCAGCGAGAAGACCGCCAGCATCTTTCCGGCTTCAAGGGTATGGAAGGTCTCGGTTCCGGTGACCCGCATGCCCGCGCCGTCGGGCTCATCGCTTCTGAATTGCCGATCCAGAACGGACAACTCGGCCTCGGCGCGGGTGCGGTTCAGACCCGGTCGCAGACGACCGACGAGGTCCACGCAACAATGTGCCGCGTTCGACATGAACTCTTGCGCGAACGTCTCCTCGGGAAAGAGCGCCGACATCGACCAGAGCGGCACCCACAGCTCCGGCACCCCGGCGAGCGGCGATTCCTCCACGCCGGGGCCCGCCACGCCGATCACGGTCACGGGCACGTTCCGGAATCTGATGGTCCGGCCGACGATGTTCGTGTCGGACGAGAAGGCGGACCTCCACAGGTCGTACCCGAGGACAACGACTCCGGCTCGCCCGGGCTGGTCGTCCTCGCGCTGCAGGCCACGCCCGATGGCCATGGGCACGTCGAGGACGTCGAAGTAGTTGCCGCTGACAAGGCGTCCACTCGCCGCTCGCGCCGTGGCGCCATCGACCAGCAGGCCGCCAACGGGCCGAGTGCCCGCGATGTTCACAGTGGTGGCCTGCTCCCGCAGGAACTCCAGCTCGGGCGCCGAGACACCGACGAGCATCTCTCCAGACGCACGAGGCATCCGGTGATAGGCCAGCACGAGTTCGTGTGCATCCGGCGCGCGCCAGGGCCTGAACAGCAGGGCGTTGGTCAGCGTGAACAGCGTCGTGTTCACGCCCACGCCGAGCATCAACGTGGCCAGTGCCGTGAGCGCAAATCCCGGGCTCTGTCGCAGGCTGCGCACAGCGTACCGCACGTCCTGCCGGATGCTGTCGAGCCATGGCGCGATCCAGACGTCGCGCGCGGACGCACGTGCCAGCGTCACGTTGCCCAGCTGGCGCGTGGCCTGGTGGTGGACGTCTTCAGGGCGCTCGCCCGATGCGCGCAGCGCGTCTTCGGCCATCGCGCGGTGCACCTCGAGTTCGCGCTGCAGGTCGGCAGTGAAGTGGCGGTAGCGCAGCCGGGCGCGCAGGCGGCGAAAGAAGGCGGTCATGGCTACGCGGTCTCCAACACGCGCTGGATCGCCTGCACCAGCTCGTTGAACTCGTCGCGCTCGGCGGCCAGGTGCTTGCGCCCGGCCCTGGTGAGCGTGTAATAGCGCGCGCGCCGGTTGTTCTCGGATGGCGCCCACTCGGCGTCGACGTAGCCGTTGAGCAGCAGCCGCTGCAGTGCCGGATAGAGCGAACTCTCACCCACCTGCAGCACCTCCCGCGACAGCAGCTTCAGCCGCTGCGCGATGCCGTAGCCGTGCATCGGCTCGCGGGTGAGGATGCGAAGAATCAGCAGGTCGAGCGTGCCGGGCAGCAGATCAGGCGGAACCGAACGGGCCATTGGCTTCTCCCATCGTCTAACGATGGAAGAGTGTGCGGCACGCGCGACGCGAAGTCAACTCCAATCGTCTGTCGATGGAAGAGGCACCCGGAACCGAGAGGCGCGCCGACGTTCCGAAGCCGATCTCCAGCAGCAGCAGCAGCAGCCGCCGCCGCCGGTCAGGTCCAGCGCGCCGCATCGTCGTCCACGACAACGGCGTGTCATCCGACGGTCGGCTGCGTCCCGCTGTGCCCTGTGACCGCGATCGCCGCGGCCGCCGCACGCTTGTGGGTGGCCTGCCACGGCGGCCCAACGGATCGGCCCATGGCGTGCAGGAACGCGTCGATGTCGTCGCGGCCGAGCGCCGCTGCCGCGTCGAGAAACACGTGCTCGCGATCGTACCAATGCACGGACCAGCCGCGCGCCTCGGCGGCGGCGGCGAGGGCCTCGCGATACATGACGGAGTCGGCGACGGTCTGCGCGCGATTGTCGGCGATGCGCTCCTCGATTGTCGGCGGAAGCGTGGGGCACGCGCGGATCGCGATGCTCGCAATCGGCATGGGCACCGCTGCCGCCAGGGCCTCGAGGCCGATGAACGCGCCCCGCGCGGCGGAGGCGCGTACGCGCTCGACGAGCGCCACGGCGTCGGCGAGCGACAGCGCCCGCGCTCCAGGGGTGTTGAGGTAACGGCCCACCGCCCACGACCCTTCGTGGTGGTGCGGGTGCGTCGGCAGGCCGCGATCGATGAGTTCGATGCGTCGGCGATCGAGGAGCGCGCCATCGGAGGCAACCGTGACGAGCACCGCCGAGCTGCCGTGCTCGGCGACGCCGACCGTCGCTGGGCACACCATCAATTGCCGTCGTGGAGTTGCCATGGGAATCAATCCAGGAGCGCTTGATCTGCCATTCAACTACGTCCCGAGGGAGAGTGCCGTACCGGGCGCGCTCGTGTCCAGAGGCTGAGTTTCCTTTTGACATCCGAAAGGACCCTCGCGTACGCTGCTTTCGTCTATCGAAAGGACGTGGATGGCGAAAGAACGCGACGACCTGCTCCAGGGGACACTCGACATGCTCGTGCTCAAGGCGCTCCAGCTCGAGCCCATGCACGGCTGGGGCATCACCGAGCGCATCGAGCAGTGGTCGGAGCAGGTGCTCCGTCCCGGCCAGGGCACGCTCTACCCGGCGCTCTACCGGCTGGAACGGCAGGGGTTGATTCGATCGGAATGGCACGTGACCGAGAACAACCGGCGCGCGCGCTACTACTCGCTCACGCGAGAGGGCCGCAAGCACTTTGCCGACGAACTGTCGCAGTGGAGGCGAATGTCGCACGCGATCGAGCTGGTGCTGGCGGCGGAGCTGGCGTAGGTCGTCATCCGCCGTCGCTCGCCGAGCGGCACCGAGCTTGGCGCGACAGGTCGCGCATGCCATGCGGCCGAGCGCAACCAGCCCACATCGAAGGCTGGGTCCACCTCCTGCGGGGTGGGTTGCCAGGAGGTCGAGCGCAGGGGTTCCACACCGAGGGTTGGGACGGATGACACCAACGATGCGTAGGGGCCGGATTTTCCGGCCCTCGCGACAGCGCCTCACGTGTCACGTCGGGGCGGCGTGGGAGCCAGGGCCGGGCGAGCCCGGCCCCTGCCAGCCCATCCAACGTAGGCAACGGATGTTCGAACGCCTGGCATGAACCATGACCATGAACGAGACCTGGCGGCGATTGCGCAACCTCCTCCGACGACGTGACATCGAAGACGGCCTCGACGAGGAGCTGCGCTTCCACATCGAGCAGCAGGCCGCGAAGAACCTCCGTGCCGGCATGACGGCTGATGAAGCGCGACGTCAGGCGCGCATCAGGTTCGGCGGCGCGGAAGCTGCAAAGGAACACACGCGCGACCAGGTGCGTTTCGTCCACCTCGAAGATACGCTGCGCGACGTGCGCTACAGCGTGCGCGCGTTGCGCCGCGCGCCGGGCTTCACCCTCGCGGCCGTCCTCACGCTCGCGCTCGGCATCGGCGCGACCGCCGCGATCTTCAGCGTCGTGTACGGCGTGCTCCTCAAACCCCTGCCCTACCCCGACGAGGACCGGCTCGTGAGCCTCTCGCACGCGGCGCCGGGTGTCGGGGTCGACGATATCGGCATGGCCGCCCCCATGTGGATCACGTATCGCGACGAGACGCGCGCGTTCGACGCGGTCGGCCTGTGGCAGCCGGGCATGGCCACTGTCGTCGGCCCCAACGGCCCGGAGGAAATCCTGCGGGTGACGGTCACACAGGACGCACTCGAGGCGCTCGGCACGCAGCCCGTCCTCGGTCGCTGGTTCTCTGCGCAGGAGGACGCGCCAGGCGGGCCGGGCGTGGTGCTCCTCAGCTACGGCTACTGGCATCGGGTCCACGGCGGAGTTCCAGACATCATCGGTCGGAGCGTGACCCTCGACGGCGAGGTCCGCGAGGTCGTGGGTGTCATGCCGCGCGCCTTTCGGATGCCAGCTGCTGGGGCGAACGCCGAGGTCATCCTGCCCGCCCGCATCAATCGCGACGAGCGCACCTTCAGCGGGTTCACCTTCCGTGGCGTGGCCCGCCTGCGGCCTGGCGTCACGCTGGACGACGCGCGCGCGGATGTGACACGGATGCTCCGCATCTGGCTCGACGCGTGGCCACAGCTCGAGAGCGCGCAGCTCACGCCAGTGATCGTCCCGCTGAGAGACACCGTGGTCGGCGACATCGGCCGCATGTTGTGGATCGTGATGGCCACGATCGTCATCGTCTGGCTCATCGCATGCGCCAACGTCGCGAACCTGCTGTTGGTGCGCGCCGAAGGCCGCCAGCAGGAGCTGGCCCTGCGCGCCGCGCTCGGTGCGGGCTGGCGGCGGATCGCCCGCAGCCTGCTGGTCGAGAGCCTGCTGCTCAGCGCGCTGGGGGGCGTCCTTGGCGTGGGCGTGGCCTACGCGGCCGTGCGCACCATCGTCGCGCTCGAGCCGGTGGGCCTGCCGCGCGTGGATGAGCTGGGCCTCGATCCCATCGTGCTGCTCTTCGTCGCGGCTGCCTCGGTGCTGTCGGGCCTGCTGTTTGGCGCCATCCCCACGTCCCGACACGCGCGCCCACGGCTTGTGCTCGCGCGCCGAGGGACGGGTCGCACCATGAGCGACAGCCGTGAACGCCACCACACGCGCAACGCGCTGGTCGTGGTGCAGGTCGGCCTGGCGCTCGTCCTGCTGGCGGGTGCGGGCCTGATGATCCGTACGTTCCAGGCGCTGCGCGCCGTGGAGCCGGGCTTCACTCGTCCGGGCGAGGTGCAAACGCTGCGCCTCACGATCCCGGTCAATGACGTCGCGGATCCGGAGCAGGTGACGCGACTGCAGCAGGTCCTCACCGACAGCATAGCGGCCGTGCCCGGGGTTGTTGCCGTGTCGTTCGGGTCGTCTGCCCCTCTCGGCGGCGCCAGCTGGAATCCTGTCTTCATCGAAGGGCACACATACGCTGACGGGGAACTACCGCCGGCCAGGCGCCAGAGGTGGGTGGCCCCCGGCTACTTCGATACGCTCGGCACGCCCCTGGTCGCGGGCCGTGACCTCACCTGGGCCGAGCTGTATCAGCGCCATCCAGTGGCCATCGTCTCAGAGGGCCTGGCGCGAGCGATCTGGGGCGAGCCGGCCGCGGCGTTGGGACGCCGCATTCGCGAGCACACGCAAGTTGCGTGGCGCGAGATCGTGGGCGTGACCGCAGACGTCCGCGACGATGGGATGGCCCAGCCGGCACCGGCAACCGTCTACTGGCCGGCTCTGCAGGACGTCTATGGACGCACGCGGCCGACGCGCTCGGCCACGTTCATCGTGCGCAGCAGCCGCACCGGGACCGACGGCCTGCTCGCGGACCTGAGGGCTGCCGTGCACGACGTCAGCGAAAGCGTGTCCATCGGGCAGGTGCGGACGCTCGCCGAGGTCTACGAGCGATCGATGGCGCTGACATCGTTCGCGCTCGTCACGCTCGCGCTCGCGGCCGCCATGGCGCTCGTGCTGGGCGTGGTGGGCATCTACGGCGTCGTCGCCTACGCAGTCGCGCGGCGCACGCGCGAGATTGGCATCCGCCTCGCGCTCGGCGCGTCACAAGGGACGCTGCGCGGCATGTTCGTGCGCGACGGCGTGCGGTTGGCGGCGGTCGGCGTCGTGTGCGGGCTGGTGGGTACCATCGCGGCAACGCGGCTCATGTCGTCACTGCTCTTCGGCGTGAGCGCACTCGACCCGACGACGTACGTGCTCGGCGCGCTCGTGTTGCTCGCGGCGGCGGCGCTGGCCAGCTTCGTGCCGACCGTGCGCGCCACGAGGACGCCGCTGGCCGACGTGCTGCGGGCGGAATGAGGGAGCCAGGGCCGGGCGAGCCCGGCCCTGGCTACCAGTCCATCCGACGTAGGCAACGAATGCTCGAACGCCTGACAGGAAGCATGACCATGAAAGAAACCTTGCGGCGATTGCGCGATCTCCTCGGACGACGTGACCTCGAAGACGGCCTCGACGAAGAGCTGCGCTTCCACATCGAGCAGCAAACGGCGAAGAACCTCCGCGCGGGCATGCCGCCGGACGAGGCGCGGCGCCAGGCGCGCACGCGGTTCGGCGCCGTGGACGGCACGAAAGAGTACACCCGCGACGAAGTGCGGTTCGTGGGCATCGAGGACACGTGGCGCGACGTGCGCTACGCGTGGCGTGCGTTGCGCCGCGCGCCGGGCTTTACGCTCGCGGCCGTCGTCACGCTCGCGCTCGGCATCGGCGCCACGGCGGCCATCTTCAGCGTGGTCTACGGTGTGCTGCTCAAGCCCCTGCCCTACCCCGACGAAGACCGGCTGCTAAGCGTCTCGCACTCGGCGCCAGGCATCGCTGCGGAAGACATGGGCATGACGGCGTCGCTGTGGTTCACGTATCGCGAAGAGACCCGCGCTTTCGACGCCATCGGACTCTGGCAGCCCGGCGTGGCCAACGTCGTCAGTCCCGCGGGCCCGGAAGAGGTCCGACGCGTACTCGCCACCCACGACGCGTTCGAGGCCCTCGGCGTCCAGCCCGTGCTCGGCCGCTGGTTCTCCGCGCAGGAAGATGCACCAGGCGCGCCTCGCGTCGTCTTGCTCACCTATGGCTATTGGCAGCGGCAGCACGGCGGAGACCCGGCAGTCGTTGGCCGGAGTCTGACCATCAATGGCGACGTCTCCGAAGTCGTGGGCATCATGCCGCGCGGCTTCCGGGTGGTCGGGCAGGACGCAGACGTCGTCCTGCCGGCTCGACTCAACCGCGAGGAGCAGTTCCTCGGCGGCTTCAACTTCCGCGGCGTCGCGCGCCTGCGGCCCGGCGTCACGCTGGAGGCCGCACGAGCGGACGCCGCGCGGATGGTGCGCGTGTGGCTCGGCGCGTGGCCCGTGCCCCCTGGCCTCGACGCCGGCGCCTTCGAGAACGCGCGCGTCACGCCGCTGATGGTGCCGCTCAAGGACGTTGTCGTCGGCGACGTGGGTCGCATGCTGTGGGTGGTGATGGCCACCATCGTCATCGTATGGCTCATCGCGTGCGCCAACGTCGCGAACCTGCTGCTGGTGCGGGCAGAAGGCCGCCAACAGGAGCTGGCGTTGCGCGCGGCGCTGGGCGCGGGATCCAAGCGGATCGCCCGCAGCCTGCTCGTCGAGAGCCTGGTGCTCGGCGCGCTCGGCGGCCTGCTTGGCGTGGGGGTCGCCTACGCCGCTGTGCGCACGATCGTGGCGTTCGAGCCGGTAGGGCTGCCTCGCATCGACGAGTTGGGCATCGACCCGGTGGTCATGCTCTTCGTCGCGTTCGCGTCGGTCGTCTCTGGCCTGCTCTTTGGCGCGATCCCCATCGCCCGGCACGCGCGGCCGGAGCTTGCGTCCGCGCTGCGCGGGACCGGGCGCACCATCAGCGACAGCCGCGAGCGGCACCGCACGCGCAACGCGCTCGTCGTCGTGCAGGTTGGCCTGGCGCTCGTGCTGCTTGCGGGCGCGGGCCTGATGATCCGCACGTTCCAGGCGCTGCGCACGGTGCAGCCCGGCTTCACAGCGCCTGCGACCGTGCAGACGCTTCGCATCACCATCGCCGTCAACGACGTCGAGGATCCGGAGCAGGTGACGCGGCTGCAGCAGGCCCTGGTCGACAAGATGGCGGCCGTGGCCGGAGTGGACTCTGCGACGTTCGCGTCGTCTGCGCCACTCACCGGCACGAGCTTCGATCCCATCTTCGCGGAGGGCCATACGTACGGCGAGGGCGAGATACCGCCAATCAGGCGCTTCAGATGGGTGGCTCCAGGCTACTTCGACACGGTCGGCACATCCATCGTCGCGGGCCGCGACGTCACCTGGGCCGACCTCTATCAACGGCGTCCTGTCGTCATCGTCGCCGAGGGGCTGGCACGTACGCTCTGGGGTGACCCTGCAGCCGCGCTCGGCCGACGCGTCCGTGAGAACAACGCGGGTACGTGGCGTGAAGTGATCGGTGTCGTCGGCGACGTCCGTGAAGACGGCATGCACCAGGCCGCACCAGCCCTCGTCTATTGGCCGGCGCTCCAGGACGACTTCTGGGGTATCCCCAGCCGATCCACACGATCGGCCACGTTCATCGTGCGCAGTCGCCGGGCTGGTACCGACGGCCTGCTCGCGGACCTGCGCACGGCGGCGCGTGACATCAGCGGACACTTACCCATCGGACAGACTCGGACGCTCGCCGAAATCTACGAGCGCTCGATGGCGGTGACGTCGTTCGCCCTCGTGATGCTGGCGACTGCCGCCGGCATGGCGCTCCTGCTCGGCGTCATCGGCATCTACGGCGTCATCGCCTACGCAGTCGCCCGGCGTACGCGGGAGATCGGCATCCGTCTCGCCCTGGGCGCGCAGCAGCGTCGGTTGCGCGCGATGTTCGTGCGCGACGGCGTGCGGCTCGCGGCGATCGGCGTCGTGTGCGGGCTGGTGGGTGCCATCGGGGCAACGCGGCTCATGTCGTCGCTGCTCTTCGGCGTCAGCGCACTCGACCCGACGACGTACGTGCTCGGCGCGCTCGTGTTGCTCGCTGCGGCGGCGCTGGCCAGCTTCGTGCCGACCGTGCGCGCCACGCGCGCGTCGCTGGCCGACGTGCTGCGGGCGGAATGAGAT
>CAYMAG010000048.1:17731-34744 GCA_964388335.1 uncultured Vicinamibacteraceae bacterium
GTAGGTGTAGAGGGCCGGACTTGTCCGGCCCTCGCGGGCGCGTCGTGGGATCACAGCATCGGCGTTGCGCGGCGCGCGAGCTGGATCGGCAGGCCCCACGGGTCGCGCAGCATGACGAGGTACGCCCCGTCGTCGTAGCGCACCTGGTCGATGCGAACCGCGCCAGCTTCGACCAGCCGCGCGGCGTCGGCGTCGGGGTCTGCGGACGAGAAGGCCACGTGCAGCTGGGCGGGAGCCATCGCCGCGTACGCGTCAGTCGGTGCTGACGCATTGCAGTACAGCTCGATCATCGCGCGGCGGCCGGCATCGGCCAGGAAGTGCATATGGACGGGCGGGGCGCCACGTTTGACCACCGCCATCCCCAGGTGTTCCACGTACCAGGCAGCCACCGCGACGGGGTCGGCCACGTTCAAGGCGAGATGCTCGAAGGGTAGAGGGGGCATGACGGGGAATCATGCCTCATGCTCCATGCGTCATGCCAGGCCCCCGGCACCCAGGTGGGCGCCGCGCCCGCGCGCGCGACAACTATCGAGGCCCATGCACACGTTCACGCCTGACCCCGGACGGCCGTGAGGGCTTTGCCCCAGACTTCAGCCGGCTGAACCACACACGCCCCGGCTACGGCTACGCAGGCGTGCCCGATCCGCGCAAGGACGTCGTCGCGCCGGACGACTCGGGCATCTGGCGCCTCGACGTCGGGCGCTCGCAGGCGACACGTCGCGCGCTCACGGCGCAGCGCCGTTGGCGAGAGGATCAGGCTGTCAGCTCGTCGTAGGTGAGCCCGACGAGCCGGCCGAGGGTGAACTGGCCGACGTTCTGGAACTCCGCGAATCCGGGGAGCGCCTGCAGCGCGGCCACCTCGTCCCGCGATCGTCCCGACGCGATGCTCTTCTGCACGTGGTCGAGCACGGCCGAGAGGTAGTCGCGAAAGTACAGGACGTCGGCGCGGCCGACCACGACGTCCTGCCCCTCGGCTGCGTGGCCGACGATGTAGCGCGTGTCGGCCTCGAGATCGGCGGTGGTGGCCTCGAGCACACGCACCCAGTTGCGCATGGACGCGCCGGCCGGCAGGTCGATGTTCGGATGCCGGCGGTTGTACACGAGATCACCCATGTGCGCGACGTTGGCACCCTCGAACAGCACGACGACATCGCCGCCGGTGTGGGCGGCGCCGTGGTGCGCGGCAGACATCGTGACCCTTCCGAACGACTGCCGCCAGCGGTCGCCGAACGTCGTGTCGGCGTATGCGACCGGCGGTGCCTGCGTGGCGCCTGCCGCGTCGGCCTGGCGTCGTTGCAGCTCCACCGCCCGCTCATGTGCGACGATCGTCCGCGTTGCCGGACGGAAGACGGCATTGCCGCCGGTGTGATCGCCGTGATGATGCGTGTTGATGAGCGCGTCGATCGACCGCGTCGTGCGCGTCTTCAGGCCATCGAGGCACACGGCGGCGGCGTCGGGAAACTGGCTGTCCACCAGGACGACCGCATCCGGTGCGATCACCCAGCCAATCGTCCCGCCGCGACCGAGGAAAACGCCCACGCCGCCGCGCACCTCCCTGAACGTCCCGGCGATCGGCGGCGCTTGAGCAGACGCCGGACGTGCGCACCCCGCGCCGGCGAGGACCAGCGACGAGGCGGTGAGGAACTCGCGACGGTTCCACGGCATGGGGTCTCCTTTCAGGCATTCTGTCGCCCCCGAGCATTCGAGGCAGGTCATCATGCCATCGATACCGCGCTGCGTCACGGCAGCGCTCCAGGCATCACGCAGCGCGTCCGATCCGGGTGACCCCGCCCGTAGACCTGGTGCGGCCGGCGCAGGTGGAGGAGAACGTGGCCCGCCTGTCAAGGTGGCGACGGACATCGACGTCTGGTGTGACTGGCGTGGTCCGCCTGCGCGGCGTGGCCGCTTTGGCGTGACACCTGTCGCCAAGATGCACAGCGCCAGGTGGATTCGAGCCGTGTGGCGGCCACCAGGACCGAGCGAAGCGAACGACTGGCCCGCCGTCCACCTCGCGCAAGGAGCCTCCACGCTGCCGCCCAGCGTTTCGGCGCTACGGTGGACAACCCCCGGATGACTCGCTTGCCTGCCAACCGAAGCCAGCGAGCGAAGCGAGCGTTTTGGCGGAGGTTGGTGGGCCCACCAGGATTCGAACCTGGGACGGACCGGTTATGAGCCGGCGGCTCTGACCGCTGAGCTATGGGCCCTCTTCATGCTTCATGCTTCATGCTTCACGCTTCACGCCGCGCTGGCGGCCCTGCCGATTGTGCCACGCGGCGCCACGCCGCGTCACGGACCGGACGGCTGAGGACGCCGGCGGGCGTGGACTCCGGCAGGCGCCCCGGCGTGCCGCGACCCGGCCGGGCACCATCCGTCGCAAACAGGGGGCGGCTCGTCCGCGTACGCCGGGCGGACTCCGCGTCACTCCGCGCGCAGCGCCTGCATCGGGTTGGTGCGCGCGGCACGGAGGGCCGGGATGAGGCAGGCCGCCACGCCCACCGCCACGATCACGGCCACGGCAACCGCGGCCGACCAGATGGACTCCGCGCTGGTGGCACCCGCGTCGAAGCTGGCCACCACACGATTGGTGACGCGGCTGGCCGCCAGCCCGGCGACGATGCCGAACGCCAGCAGGACGACCCCTGACCGGACGACCGTGCGCAGCACGTCGGCGCCAGTGGCGCCGAGCGCCATGCGAATCGCGAACTCCTGCGCGCGGCGCGACACCGCGTAGGCCATCACGCCATAGACGCCGACGGCTACGAGCAGCAGGCCGATGGTTGCGAACGTCGTGAGGATGACCAGGAAGAAGCGCGGCTGCGCGAAGAAGCTTTCGCGCAGGTCGTCTTCCAGCGTGGCGGCCCAGCCGACGGGGACGTCGGGCGACACGCGGCGCACGGCGCCAGAGAGCGCCGATACGAACTGGGCGGGGTCGCCTGTGGTCCGCGCGACGATCACTCGAGGGGTGTTGCCAAACGCCGTCAGTGTCGTCGGCAGGTACAGGGTCGGCCAGCCTGATTCGTGCGGGCCTGTGTTCCTGAAATCGCCGACGATGCCCACGACACGGAAGATCGTGTCGGCCAGCGCGATGGGGGGCCTGGCCAACTCCGGCAGATCGAGATACTGCCCGACCGGATCCTCGTTGCCGAAGTAGCGCTCGGCCAGCGACCGGCTGATGACCACGACGCGTGCCGCTCCATCGATGTCCGCCGCCGCGAGTGAGCGTCCACGAATCGGCAGCAGGCCCATGAGACCTAGGAAGTGCTCGTCGCAGAACGTGCCGAGCACGCCACGATCGCCAGGTAGGGGCTCCAGCCCGGGGCGCACGATCTGGAAGGCGCGGCCGCCGAAGGTCGAGGACGTCAGCGCGGCGGCCGAGACGCCTTGCACGGCACGGACGCGCGCAAGGGCATCGGCGTAGTACAGGTGCCGCTGCGCGCCATCGGGTTCGCCTGGCTTTTCGAAACGCGGCTGGACATACGCGAGGTGCGACACGTCGACGCCGAGGTCCGTGTTCACCAGCGCGACGAAGCGCTGGATGAGCAGGCCCGCGCCGAGCAGCAGCACGAGCGACAGCGCCACTTCGGCTGCGACGAGCCAGTGCCGGATCCAGCCGTGCTTGTGACTCGCACCCGCGCCCTTCCCCGACTCTTTCATGCCGCTGGCGAGATCCTGCCGCGCTGCGTTCCACGCGGGAACCGTGCCGACGATGAGCGTGGTCAGCGCGGCGAGCACGAGGCTCGCGACGAGCGCTTCGGGCACGAGACGGAGCTGCACCTCCCACGCCACGCCCGCGCGCGGCAGGATCGCCGCGACGGCGCGGATGCCCGCCCAGGCGAGCAGCACGCCGCCGACGGCCCCGCCGAGCGCGAGCAGGCCCGCCTCGGTGAGCAGGTGGGCCATGAGGCGCGTCCGGCCGCCACCGAGCGCCGCGCGAACCGTCATCTCCCGCTCACGCGTCGTGGCTCGGGCGAGCAGCATGTTGGCGACGTTGCAGCAGGCGATGAGCAGCAGCATCGAGACCGCGGCCAGCAGCGTGTAGAGCACGATGGCGAAGCGGCCGACCACCCGGTGCCGGAGGTCGAGCACGTCCACGCGGACACGTGGCGGATAGTCGTCGGGGAACTGCAGCGCACGACGCTGGGCGATGGCCGTCATCTCGGCCGAGGCCTGTTCGAGCGTGACGCCGGGCTCGAGGCGCGCCTGGAACGCCCAGGCCGGCTGCCGCTCCGCGGGCCAGACCGCGCCGCGGCGCGGCGCGTAGGGCACCCACATGTCGGACGCCTGCCACGCGAAGCGATAGGGCATCACGCCAATGATGGTGCGCGGCGTGTCGCCAATGGTGACCACCTGGCCGACCACCGACGGGTCGGCCGCGAACCTCCGGAGCCAGGCCCCGTGATCGAGTACCACCACCGGTGACGCCCCGGGGCGTGCATCCTCGTCGGTGAAGACCCGGCCAACCAGCGGGGCGACGCCCAGATAGGGGAACGTGTTCGGCGTCATGTACGTGACGCGCACGAGATCAGTCCCTTCGTCGCGGCGCATCGTCTCGCGGAAGTCCGTGCTGGCGACCGCGTACTCGAACACGGTCTGCGGTTCCTCGAAGTCGAGGTACTCGTCCTCCGTGAGCCGGGCACCCCTGACGGAGCGCCCGGTCTCGACGTCCATGGTGTGTACGTTGACCATCCGATCGGACTGCGCGTACGGGAACGGGTCGAGCAGGATGTTGCGGAGCGCGCTGTAGATGACCGTGACGCCGCCGATGCCGAGGGCGAGGGTGAGCATCGCGGCGAGGGTGAACCCCGGGTTGCGGCGCAGGACGCGTGACGCGTACCGGATGTCCTGAACCAGCCACTCGATGAGCGTGACGGAGTTCATGGCGTAGATCTCCTCGCGGATGCGCGACGGATTCCCCAGCTTCAGGTGTGCGGCGCGGCGGGCCGCGGCGGGGGGCATGCCGCGGGCAATGTTGTCCTCGATCTCGAGTTCCAGGTACGACTCGAGTTCCCGCGTCCGCTCGTCGTCCCACCAGCGCCGTCGGAGGAAGCGCCGCCAGCCCATGTGCTACTCCTCGACGGGGCGGAGCACACGGTTGACCGCCGCCACCAGTTCCTGCCAGCGGTTCGTGCGCGCCGCGAGCTGCTGTTTGCCTTGCGGCGTCAGGCGGTAGTAGCGCGCGCGGCGATTGTTCTCGGAGGTCCCCCAGAACGAGGCGACCCAGCCCCGGTCTTCGAGGCGATGGAGCGCGGGGTAGAGCGACCCGTGCTGCACCTGGAGGAGCGCATCGGAGCGGTGCTCGATGACGTGGGCAATCGTGTGGCCGTGCGCGGGGCCCTGCTGGAGCGTCTGGAGGATCAGCAGGTCGAGCGTGCCCTGGAGGAGGTCGGCATCGAGGGACGCGGACGCGCGCTTCGGCATGGGCTGCACCTTACCACAAGATCATCTATTGGAAGCACGAACAAAAAAGACGCGCACGATCCATTGAACGTGCGCGCCTTCCGGTTGATGCGTCTTGTGAATCGCCCCTGCCCCAACCCCCTGACATGAGGCATGAAGCATGAAGCATGACGTTGGCGTTCGACGAGCGTCTTACGAACGCCCCTCCAGGAACGCCTTCAGCTTCCGGCTGCGCGACGGGTGCCGCAGCTTGCGCAGCGCCTTCGCCTCTATCTGCCGGATCCGCTCGCGGGTGACGGCGAAGTTCTGGCCGACCTCCTCGAGGGTGTGCTCGCTGCCTTCGCCCACGCCGAAGCGCATCTTGATGACACGCTCCTCGCGCGGCGTCAGCGTCTTCAGCACGTCGTCGGTCTGTTCCTTCAGGTTCAGGTTGATGACGGCCTCGGCCGGCGACACGATGTTGCGGTCCTCGATGAAGTCGCCGAGATGCGAGTCCTCTTCCTCGCCGATCGGCGTTTCGAGCGAAATGGGCTCCTGGGCGATCTTGAGCACCTTGCGGACCTTCGCGACCGGAATGTCCATCCGCTGCGCGATCTCCTCCGACGTCGGCTCGCGGCCCAGCTCCTGCACGAGCGCGCGCGACGTGCGAATGAGCTTGTTGATCGTCTCGATCATGTGCACCGGAATGCGGATGGTGCGCGCCTGATCCGCAATCGCGCGGGTGATCGCCTGACGAATCCACCACGTGGCGTAGGTCGAGAACTTGTAGCCGCGGCGGTACTCGAACTTGTCCACCGCCTTCATCAGGCCGATGTTGCCTTCCTGAATCAGGTCGAGGAACTGCAGCCCGCGGTTGGTGTACTTCTTCGCGATGGACACCACGAGGCGCAGGTTGGCCTCGACGAGTTCCTTCTTGGCCTGTTCAGCCTGCACCTCGCCGCGGAGAATGGTCTCGAGCGTGTGGCGCAGGCGCTCGGGCGTCTCTTCGAGTTCGATGCTGATCTGCTTGACGCGGTCGCGCAGATCCTTCTGCCGTTTGAGGAGGGCTTTCTTCTCCTCCTCCTTCAGCTTCGGCTTGCGTCCCTTCGTAGGATTGACATGACGCTCGATCTGGTCGGCCTCGCGCTGCAGCCGCTGCACGCCTTCGACCTGCTCCTTGATCTCGTCGATCATCCGGCGCTTCACGTTCTCGGTGAACTCGATGCGGCGGATGTACTTCGAGATGAGGATGCGCTTGCGCAGCATGCTCCAGCGGGCACGCCGCCACGTGGCGTACTCCTTCCTGGTCTTGCCCTTCTTGATCGAGCCGGCCCGCGTCTCGGCGGTCTTGTACGCCGTGATGGCCTTCTTGACGGCGTCGACCTGCCTGAGCACTTCCTTCGCGCGCTCTTCGAGGCGGTCTTCCGTCACTTCCTCGTCGGTGAAGATGACGAGTTCGCGAACGGTGCGCTGACCCGACTTCAAGTGCTCGCCCATCTCCAGGATCTTCTTGGCGATGGTCGGCGTGCGGGCAATCGACTTGATGACCGACAACTTGCCACGCTCGATGCGCTTGGCGATGGCCACTTCGCCCTCGCGGGTGAGCAGCGGCACCGTGCCCATCTCGCGCAGATACATGCGCACGGGATCGTTGGTCTTGTCGAGCGCGCCAGGCGTGAGATCCAGCTCGGGCTCGTCGCCCGTGTCCGGACGGTCGAGGAGCTTGTCCTCACGGTACTTCTGCTCCGACTCGACGACCTCGATGCCGGCGTTGCCGAACGTGCTGAACAGGTCGTCCAGTTCTTCGGCCGAGGAGGTGATGTCGGCCGGCAGCACTTCGCTGACTTCGTCGTAGAGGAGGTACCCCTTCTCCTTGCCGATCGCGATCAGGTGCCTGACTTCGTCGTACTTGTCTTCGATGGACACGTCGCTTTGGCCTCCTCGGCCCGTGCGAGGGACGTTCGGGCGGTCTTCAATTATCACTTCAGCGCCTCAATTTGCTGTACGAGTTCAATTTTCCTGGCCCAGAGTGCGTGAATGCGCGCCGTCTCGGCGCTGCCACCGCGTTCCTGCAGGTGGTCGATCTCGCTTTCGATCCGGGCTCGTTCGCGGTCGAGGTGCAGCAGCCGCAACGTGCGGGCGCAGGCCTCGGGTGGCGCCGCAGCGCCTGCAGCCGCCTGGGCCGTGACCCAGCGGCGTTCCTCTTCATTCAGACGCCCGAGGAACGCACTTGGCAGGTCCTCCGGATCGTCCACCTCGAGGTCGCGCGCCAGCCGCAGCAGCCGGCTCGACCGCAACCCCTCGAGTTCCTCGTCCTCCAACCCCAGCAGCGCCGCCTGCGCGGCGGCCGGCTGGGTCAGCACCGCCACGATGAGTTCACGCTCGGATGCCGACACGCCCTGCTGTGACGACCGGCGCGCTTCCGCCGGAACCGTGGTCTGGCGGGTGACGGCCGCCTTGCGAATCTCCTGTCGCACCGTGTCTTCGCCAATCCGGGCGCGATGCGCCAGGCGATCGGCGAACTGGTCTCGGCCGGCGGCATCCGGAATCCGCGCCGCGACGGTGAGCATGTCGTTCAGGAAGGCCAGACGGCCATTGGCATCCTGAAGATTGTGCGCCGCCGCCCCTCGGTCGAGTACGAAATCCAGGTACGGCCTGGCCTGATCCAGCTGTGCCTGGTACGCCGCGCCCCCATGGCGCCGAACGTAGGTATCGGGATCCTCCCCGTCGGGCAACAGGGCCACAGCCACCTGGAAGCCCTCGGAGATCAGCAAGTCGCCCGATTTCGCCGCCGCGCCCTGGCCCGCCCGATCGGCGTCGAAGCTCAGCACCACCTTCGAGGCGAACCGGCGCAGCAACTGGGCCTGCTGCACCGTGAGGGCGGTGCCGCTCGATGCCACGACGTTGCCCACCCCTCCCTGGATGGCCTGCGCCACGTCGAAGTACCCCTCCACCAGTACCGCCACCCCGCTCTTGCGGATGGCGTGCTTGCTGAGGTGCAGTCCGTACAGGACACGCCCCTTGGTGTAGAGAGGCGTTTCCGACGAATTCAGATACTTCGGTACCTGATCGGCGGCCAACGCGCGGCCCCCGAATGCAACGATCGACCCCCCTTCCCGGCAAATGGGAATCATCAGCCGCCGGTAGAACCTGTCCACCACCACGCCGTGGTCGCGCTCCGTGCCCAGCCCGCCACGGATGATCTGTGCGGCGGTGAAGCCTTTGCCCCGCAGCACCCTGACCAGGCCATCGCGTCCGGAGGGCGCCAGGCCCAGCCCCAGCAGGTCGGTCGTGGCCGGCGTCAGACCCCGACCCTCCAGCATCTCGCGAGCCCCCCGGCCCTCGTTCGACGCGAGTTGCTCCCTGTAATACGACGCCGCGGCCTCATGCATGAGCAGCAGGGCCTCGCGTTCGGCGTCGTCGCGCCGCACCTCGTCGGACGTGGTCGGCTCGGGCAGCGTGATGCCGAAGGTCGCCGCCACCCGCCGCACGGCGTCCTGGAAGCCGACACCCTCCTGCAACTCCACGAACTTGAACACGTCGCCGCCCTGGCCGCAGCCGAAACAATGGAAGAACCCCTTGTCGCGGTTGACCGTGAACGACGGCGTGCGCTCGCCGTGGAACGGGCAGAGCCCCTTGTACGACGTGCCTGCCTTGCGCAGGGGCACGTACTCCTGCACCACCTGCACGATGTCGGCGGCCTGGCGCACCTGATCGATCACCTCTCGGGGGTAGAGCACGTCTACTCCTTGAGGTCGACCACGGTGATGGCGCTGCCGCCCTGGTCGTTCGGCGCCGGCGCGTGGCGGATCACCATCGGATGGCGTCCGAGGAAACCGCTCAGCGCCTGCCGCAACCGGCCCGTGCCGTGTCCGTGGATCACGCGCACGGTGCGCAGCTCCTGCATCAGGGCTGCGTCGAGGAACTTGTCGGCGCGGTCGATCGCTTCGTCCACGCTGCAGCCGATCACGTTGAGGTCGCCACTGCGGCTGCCACCGCCTGATGACGAGCCGGCGGCGATCGTCACGACCGTCACGGCCGGCCTCGAGGCCTGGACCGGTCCACCCACCTTGCGCAGGTCGGTGATCCGCGTGCGCATCCGCTTGCCGTGCACGTCGATCTCGGCGTCACGGCCCGTCAGCGCGCGGACGATGCCCGGCAGGCGCAAGGGGCCGACCTCCACCCGGTCGCCTTCGCGGATGGGACCGGTCGCGGTCGGCGTCTCGGGGGCCGCCTCCGGAAGGCTGCCCGTCCGCACCTGTTGCGCGACGATGTCGAGCGCATCCCGGGCCGCCCCCCGCAGCTGGCCCGTGTCGCCGGTCGTGACGGGCGCGGCATGTCGCTGCGTTTTCGCGAGGTGCGCCGCCTGCTGCCTGAGGTCGTCGACGATGCGATCGACCTCGGTCCGGGCCGTGCGCAACTGCTCGTTCAGACGCTGCTCCAGCTTGCGGCCGAACTGCGCCTCGCGCTCGCGCAGCGCGTCCTCGCGCTCGCGCCACTGACGCCCGGCTTCCTCGGCCTGCGCCCTGGCGCGGCTCGCCAGGCGCCGTTCGTGGTCGAGCGCCTGCAGGTCGTGGTCCATGCGCGCGAGCTGATCGACCAGCTTCGCGTCCTTCTCGGTGCGCCACTGCCGGGCGGCGTCGAGCACGGACGCCGGCAGCCCGAGCCGCGCGGCCATTTCGAAGGCCAGACTCGCGCCGGGCGATCCGTACAGCAGCCGGTACGTCGGCGCGAAGGTCTCGGGCTCGAATCCGAACGCCGCGCACGTCACGCCGGGGGTACTGGTCGCATACGACTTGATCGTCTCGAAGTGGGTCGTCGCGATCACGACCGCGCCGCGCTGCCGGAAGTGGTCGATGATGGCCACGCCAAGCGCGCCGCCTTCGACCGGATCCGTCCCGTTGCCGACTTCGTCGAGCAGCACCAGGGCCGGACGACTCAGCGTGCGGTCCATCGCCACGATATGCGCCATGTGGCCCGAGAACGTGCTGAGATTGGCGCCGATGGACTGCTCGTCGCCGATGTCGGCGAACACCACGCGAAAGGTCGGCAAGACCGAGCCGTTCTCGGCGGGAATGAACAGACCGGACTGCGCCATGAGCGCGATCAGTCCGGCGGTCTTGATTGCCACGGTCTTGCCGCCGGTGTTCGGGCCCGTCACGACGAGCGCCGTCGCCGGGGGAATCACGAGCACGTCGATCGGCACCGGGTCCGTCTCGCGGACCACGCGGTCGTCCGCATCGGGCAGGCGGCGCGCGATGGCCGGCATCAGCAACGGATGTCGGGCGTGCCGCAACTCCAGGCGGCCGTCGGTCGCGGCGTGAGGCCGCACCCCGCGCAGCGCCAGCGAGGTTCGTGCCTTCGCCTGGACGACGTCGAGTTCGGTGGCGACGTCGAGCGTGCGCTGGAAGTCGGCGGCGCGGCTTCGGAAGCGGTCGGTCAGCGCCAGCAGAATGCGTCGGACCTCCTCGGCCTCCTGCTCCTCGAGGGCCACGATCTCGTTGTTGACCTCGACGGTGCTGAGCGGCTCGAGGTACAGGCTGGCGCCGCTCGACGAGGCGCCGTGCACCAGTCCGGGGATCGCGTTGCGGTGCTCGCTCTTGACCACCAGCACGAAGCGGCCGTTGCGCTCGGTGACGACGAGATCCTGCAGATACTTCGCCGTGTCGCGGCCCCGCAGGTACGACTCGAGCGTGCCCCGCAGGCGCTGCCGCTGGCGGCGCAGCCTCTCTCGCACGGACGCCAGTGCCTGGCTTGCGCTGTCCAGCACGTCGCCGTGCGGGCCTATCGTGCGTCGAATGTCAGCGGTCTCGTCCGCGAACGAGGCTGCCGCCCCGACCAGCGCCACCAACCGCGGTCCGCGCGCACCCAGTGTGTGCTCCACGAGGTGACGCGACCGGTCGATGGACTCGAGAAAATCGGCCAGTTCGAGCAGCCGGAGCGCCTCGAGTGGGCGACCTTCGACCGCCAGCCCGTCGAGCGTGGCCTCGAGGCCCTCGCCAGCGCGGAGCGGCAGACCGGGATGGTCCTGCAGCAGAAGCATCGCCTCGCCCGTCAGATCGAGCATCTCGTCGACGGATGCGCGGTCGGGACTCGGCTCCAGTCCGCCGAGACGGCACGCGCCCAGCGGCGTCACGGCGTAGCTGCGCACCACGGCCACGATCTGGTCGAACTCGAGCGCGCGGGAAGAAGCTTCGTCCATGGGAGAGTGATCCGGGCTCGCATGGCGCGCACTGCCGGTGCGCACCGCGAGAGAGGCAACCATTGAATATACCACTCGCAGGGGTGAAGGAGAAAAGGAACGAAGGAAAGAAGGAGAGGAAGGAGAGGAAGGAACGAAGGAGAGAAGGAGCGAAGGAGGCTTCCCTTGTTCTTTCCTTCCTTCCTTCTTTCCTTTGTTCCTTTGTTCCTGTCGCCCTGCGTTGACCCCTGCCTCTACCGGGCGCTACACTACCGGATCCGCGCTCTGGGCGCGGGTGACCAGATATCCCCCATGACCCTCCCGGAACTCGCGGTTCTCGCGGCGTACTTCTTCGTGCTGAGCATCCTGGCGTTCTACGGATGGCACAGGTACGTGCTCGTCTACTGGTACAAACGCTACGCGGAGCACGTGCCCGGTCCGCGCCCCCAACTCGATCCGCTGCCCGTCGTCACCATCCAGCTGCCCATCTTCAACGAGATGTACGTGGTCGACCGGTTGGTCGATGCGGTCTGTCGGCTGGACTACCCGCGTCACCTGCTGGAGATCCAGGTACTCGACGACTCGACCGACGAGACGCGTGACGTCGCGGCGCTCGCGGTCCGACGTTGGCAGTTACAGGGGTTCAACATCAGTTACCTCCACCGCACCGACCGTACCGGCTTCAAGGCCGGCGCGCTCGAGGCGGGCATGGCAGTGTCGGACGCGCCGTTCATCGCGATTTTCGACGCCGATTTCATTCCGCCGCCAGACTTCCTTGGGCGTGCGCTGCCGCAATTCGCCGATGCCGGCGTCGGCATGGTGCAGGCCCGGTGGGGGCACATCAACGCCGACTACTCGACGCTGACACGCATCCAGTCGATGCTGCTCGACGGCCATTTCGTGCTCGAGCACGGCAGCCGGAATCGTGCGGGATGCTTCTTCAACTTCAACGGCACGGCCGGCATCTGGCGGCGCCAGGCGATCGTCGATGCGGGCGGCTGGCAGCACGACACCCTGACCGAAGACCTCGATTTGTCGTACCGGGCACAGCTCTGTGGCTGGCGGTTCGTGTTCATGCAGGACCTGGTCGCGCCTGCCGAACTCCCGGTCGAGATGAACAGCTTCAAGTCGCAGCAGCACCGGTGGGCCAAGGGATCGATCCAGACCTGCATGAAGCTGCTGCCGCAGATTCTGGCGGCCGACCTGCCCTTCCGCGTCAAGGCCGAGGCGTTCTTTCACCTCACCGCGAACTTCAACTATCTGCTGATGGTCGCGCTCTGCATGCTCATGTTCCCGTCCATGTACGTCCGCTACAACATGGGCTGGTCAGAGATGATGCTGATCGACGTGCCGCTGTTCTTCGCCGCGACGTTCTCGGTCGTGAACTTCTACGGCTTCTGCCAGATGCAACTGCACCCTGCCGACTGGAAGTCGCGCGTGAAGCACCTGCCGCTGCTGATGGCCGTCGGCATCGGTCTCTCCATCAACAATACCCGCGCCGTCGTCGAGGCACTGATGGGCCGTCAGACGGAGTTCGTCCGCACGCCGAAGCACGGTGTCGAGCGGTCGGGCGACGACTGGATGAGCAAGAAGTATCACCACGCGATGATCTGGCAACCCGCAGCCGAGGTCGCGCTCGGTCTCTACTTCACCGGCACGGTGTTCTATGCACTGGCCAACGGCATCTACGGCACCCTGCCGTTTCTCGTGCTGTTCCAGGTGGGCTTCCTCTACACGGGCCTGACGTCGTTCGTCCAGCAATTCGGCGGCGCCGAGGCGGAACTCAGCACGCAGGCGGCGGGAGAGTAGGGTCAGGCTGGCCGTGCAGTAGACTCTACGGCCATGGCTGCTGCTCCCTCTGGACTGCAGGACGTCATCGCCACCACCTCGGCGCTGTGCTATCTCGATGGCGAGCGCGGCGTGCTCGCGTACTGCGGCTACGACATTCACGACCTCGCGCAGTCTGCGACCTTCGAGGAAGTCTGCTTCCTGCTCTGGCATCGGCGCCTGCCGACGCGGGCGGAACTCGGTGATCTCCACTCGCAGCTCGCCGCGGGACGTGCGCTGCCTGACGGCGTCCATCGCCTCATGCGCAGCCTCCCGGCCGGTGACGCCATGGACGCCCTCCGGACGCTGACCTCCGCGCTGTCTCACTACGACGCCGACGCCGCCGATCAGAGCCCGCAGGCCAACTATCGCAAGGCCGTCCGCCTCACGGCGCAGATGGGCACGCTCGTCGCCACCTACGGCAGGATGGTGCAGGGCGGCGGAGCCATTGCTCCCGATCCCGCACTGGGCCAGTCGGCCAACTTCCTCTACATGCTGACCGGGCAGCGCCCCGACCCGTTGTCCGTGCGGGCGTTCGATGTCGGGCTCATCCTGCACGCCGACCACGAACTGAACGCCTCGACGTTCGCCGCACGGGTCACCGCCGCCACGCTCAGCGACGTCCACTCTGCCATCGTGTCGGGCATCGGTACGCTCAAGGGGCCCCTCCACGGCGGGGCGAACGCCGACGTCATGCGCATGCTGCTGGCGATCGGCGAGGATGCCGATGACGACCGCGCCGAGGCGACGGTGCGGGCGAAGCTCGCGCGCAAGGAGAAGATCCCCGGGTTCGGGCATCGCGTCTACCGGACGGAGGACCCTCGCGCCACGCATCTCCGCCGGTTGTCGAAGCAGCTTGGCGAGCGGGCGGGGCATCCGCGCTGGTTCGAGATGTCACAGCGCATCGAGGCTGTCGTGCGCGCCGAAAAGGGTCTGCTCCCCAACGTGGACTTCTACTCGGCGTCCGCCTACCACGCCATGGGCATTCCCCTCGACCTGTACACGCCCATCTTCGCGGTCAGCCGCGTCTCGGGGTGGACGGCGCACGTACTCGAACAACTCGCCAACAACCGCCTCATCCGCCCGCGGGCCGAGTACACGGGACCGGAGTACCCGCAGGTCTTCGTGCCTCGCGACGCCCGCTGAGGGCCCTTCGCGGCCATATCGTTCGTCCGCTGCCGGGAACGGCGTCCCGGCACCACCGCGCGGGCGCGTCGTATAATGGGCAGTTACTGCATGGATTCCCGCCTCGTCCGTAACTTCTCGATCATCGCGCACATCGACCACGGCAAGTCGACGCTCGCCGACCGTTTCCTCGAGGTTACCGGCGCGCTGCAGGCGCGCGAGATGGAGGCGCAGGTGCTCGACAGCATGGATCTCGAGCGCGAGCGCGGCATCACCATCAAGGCGCACTCCGTCCGCCTGAACTACGCCGCGAACGACGGCCAGACCTACGTCCTGAACCTCATCGACACCCCGGGACACGTGGATTTCTCGTACGAGGTGACCCGGTCGCTGTCCGCGTGCGAGGGCGCGCTGCTGCTCGTCGACGCGTCACAGGGCGTCCAGGCGCAGACCCTCGCCAACGCCTACCTGGCGGTCGGCAACAACCTCGAGATCATTCCGGTCATCAACAAGATCGACCTCCCGGGTGCTCAACCCGACGAAGCCAAGCGGCAGATCGAAGAGATCATCGGCCTCGATGGCGACGATGCGATTCTGGCGAGTGCGAAGGAGGGCATCGGCGTTCGCGAGATCCTCGAAGCGATCGTCACCCGCGTGCCGCCTCCGTCGGGCGACCCGGACGCACCACTCAAGGCGCTGATCTACGACTCGTGGTTCGACCCCTATCGCGGCGTCATCGTGCAGGTGCGCGTGATCGACGGGGAGATCCGCGCGGGCATGAAGGCGCGGTTCATGGTGGCTGCGCAGGAGTTCGACATCGAGCAGGTCGGTGTCTTCTCGCCCAAGCCCGTGCCTGTCGACAGTCTCGGCGTGGGCGAAGTCGGTTTCGTCATCGCCAACATCAAGCGCATCAGCGACGCCATGCTGGGTGACACGATTACCGAGGCCGCGCGGCCGACGACCGAGCCGTTTCCGGGCTTCCGGGAACTCAAGCCCATGGTGTTCGCCGGCCTGTACCCGGTGGAGGGCCATCAGTATCCGGAGCTGCGGGACGCGCTCGAGAAGCTGCGCCTGAACGATTCGGCGTTCGCGTTCGAGCCCGAGACGTCGGCGGCGCTCGGCTTCGGCTTCCGGTGCGGCTTCCTCGGCCTGCTGCACATGGAGATCGTGCAGGAGCGGCTCGAGCGCGAGTTCGACGTCGACCTGGTCACGACGGCGCCGGGCGTGCTGTACCGGGTGATGACGACCGACGGCGAATGGCACGAGGTGGACAACCCCTCGAAGCTGCCGGACGCCGGTCGCGTATCGAAGTTCGAGGAGCCCGTGATTGCCGCCACCATCATCACGCCGGCCGAGTACGTCGGATCGATTCTGCAGTTGTGCCAGGAAAAGCGTGGCATGCAGAAGGGCATCGAGTACATGGCGTCGGACCGCGTGGTGATCAGCTACGAGCTGCCGTTCAACGAGGTCGTGCTCGACTTCTACGATCGCCTCAAGACCGTCTCGCGTGGCTACGCGTCGCTCGACTATCACGTCAGCGGCTACTGGGAGTCGCCGCTGGTGAAGCTCGACATCCTGGTCAACGGCGAGCCCGTCGATGCGCTGTCGATCATCGCGCACCGCGACATGGCCTACCAGCGAGGCCGGCTGCTCGCCGCCAAGATGCGCGAGTTGATCCCCCGGCAGATGTTCGAGGTCGCGATTCAGGCCGCCATCGGCGGTCGTGTCGTCGCCCGCGAGACGGTGAAGGCCATCCGCAAGAACGTGCTCGCCAAGTGTTATGGTGGCGACATCTCGCGCAAGCGGAAGCTGCTCGAGAAGCAGAAGGAGGGCAAGAAGCGGATGAAGCGCGTGGGACGAGTCGAGATTCCGCAGGAGGCGTTCCTGGCGGTGCTGAAAGTGGGGACCGAGTCGTGAGCGGGCCAGCGAAGTCGACGGCACGCGAGTACTTCGAGTCGATCGTCATCGCCGTCATCCTGGCGCTGTTCGTGCGCACGTGGTGCTTCCAGGCGTTCAAGATCCCGACGGGCTCGATGGAGAACAACCTGCTCATCGGCGACCACCTCGTCGTGAACAAGTTCCTGTTCGCCCCGGCGGGACCCGAGAAGGCGCTCCTGCCGATTCGCGACGTGCGCCGCGGGGACGTGGTGGTGTTCAAGTCGCCGGAAGACCCCGAGCGCGACTTCATCAAGCGCATCATCGGCCTGCCCGGCGAGACCCTCGAACTGCGCAACAAGAAGGTCCACATCAACGGCGAGCCGCTCGACGAGCCGTACGTGCACTTCCTGCTGCCCCCACGTTCCGACGACGAGCGCACGTCCTTCGACGTCCGCGACAACTACGGCCCCGTGACCGTACCCGCCGGCCACCTCTTCGCGATGGGCGACAACCGCGACAACTCGCAGGACAGCCGCTACTGGGGCTTTCTGCCCAAGAGCTACGTCAAGGGCCGGGCCGTTGCCGTGTACTGGTCGTTCGAGAGCAATGCGGCCGACTACGAGCGG
>CAYMAG010000049.1:0-21912 GCA_964388335.1 uncultured Vicinamibacteraceae bacterium
TCAGTTGACGGGCTCCATCCGAAGGATTGCCGTCGGCTCGCCCTGCCGATGGTCGATGGCGATGTAGATCAGCCCGTCGGGCCCCTGCCGGATGTCTCGAACACGGCCGTGCCTCTGCACGAGCGTCTCGGTGTTCATCACGCGTGTGCCCTCGAGCGTGAACCGCGTGATCTGCTCGCCGGCCAGGCCGCCCGCCAGGAGGTTGCCCTTCCACTCCGGAAAGCGATCGCCGGTGTAGAGGATGAGCCCCGAGGCGCCAATCGAGGGCACCCATACGTGGACGGGCTGCTCGGTGCCTTCGCGAAGCGTGCCCGCGTGGATGGCCGCGCCCGTTCGATAGTTGACGCCGAAGCCGACGACCGGCCAGCCGTAGTTGGCGCCCGCCTTGACGAGGTTGAGTTCGTCACCACCCTGGGGGCCGTGCTCGGTCTCCCACACGTCGCCGGTCTCGTGGTTGATGGCCAGGCCCTGCGCGTTGCGGTGGCCGTAGCTCCAGATTTCCGGCCGCGCGCCCTGCCGGCTGACGAACGGGTTGTCCGCCGGTACCCGCCCATCGTCGTGCAGGCGGACCGTGACGCCGTGGTGGTTCGAGAGATCCTGCGCCGGATGCGCCTCGAGGTCGCCCGCGGGCAGCGCCTGGCGGTCGCCAATCGTGATGAACAGATAGCCCTGGCGGTCGAACGCGAGCTTGCAGCCGTAGTGGCCGTTGCCCTTGGTGGCTGCCTCGAAGATGGGCTCGATCGCGGTCAACCTGTCGTTCTCGAACCTGCCGCGGATGACCGCCGTCGTCGCCTCTTTGCCGTCGCCGATGGGCTTGGAATAGCTCAGGTAGAGCAGCCGGTTCGTCGCAAAGCTCGGATGCGGGGCCACCTCCAGCAATCCGCCCTGCCCCTGCGCGAGCACGGCCGGCACACCCTCGACCGCCTGCGGAAGCAGGGCGCCATTGCGCACGATGCGGAGGCGGCCCGGGCGCTCGGTCACGAGCATGTCGCCACCCGGCAGGAAGGCGATGGACCAGGGGTTGACCAACCCCTCGACCACCTTCACGAGCCTGTAGCCGTGGTAGGCAGACCTGTAGGTCGTGGAATCCTGCGATGCCAGCGTGGCGCCCGACAGGGCAATTCCGGCTGCCAACGCGATTGCCGCTCTGGCCATGGTGTGCTCTCCTGTTCGATTCGAATGACGCCGGGACGTGTGCTGGCGAGGCTACAGCGTCTTCAGGTATTCGATCAAGGCGAGCTTCGTGGCCGCGGGCAGTTCAGAACCGTAGAGGTGGCCGCCGTTGCCATTGCCGCGCACCGTGGTGTCGAGACGCACGCCCTCGCGCTCCGCTGCCGCGGACGTGCTGATGAAACCGACGCGCTCCCAGTCGTACACGTCGTACGCGCGATAGAAGACACGCGGACGCTCTTCGGGGAACAGCAGCGCCCGCAGGTCGGGCACCGATCCGTTGTGCAGATAGGGCGCGCGCAGCCAGATACCGTCGAGCGGCATGTTCGCGTAGCCGTCCGTTTTCCGGAAGCGCGAGAATTGCCACGGACGTCCCCGTCCTATCGTGTTCATCGCGACCGCCAGGGCCGGCGTGAACGAGTCGAGGCGCTCGCCGTCTGTGCCGATGTCGGCGATGGGCGTCACCTGACCGATGCGATCACCCGCGAACGAGTGGCAGGACGCGCACGCCTTCGCGTAGGCGGCTTCACCCTCCAGCACGCGCATGGGGTCGATGCGATCGGCCGGATACCTCGGGGGTGGAAGGCGGAGCGTCCAGTCGGCGATGCGGTCCATCGACGGGAGGTCCAGCGATTTCGGCGTCGCACCGGCGCCGATGGCGGCGCTCTTGTTGCGCTCGTCGACGCGATCGTTGTTGCCGTCCCAGTGCAGCCACAGGCCCTGGCGCGGTCCCTGGTTCCAGAGGGATGGCAGGTCGGCCGTGCCCACCGTGTCGTCCATCGGCACGCCGAGCAGCCGCTTGTACGGGTTGAAGGTGTCGACCCGCCCTGGTCCCTGCGGCGGGCGGTCGTCGAACCACGCGTTCTCCTGCGCACGCTCGAGGATGCCGTCACGCGTGGCGCGCACGACGAACAACCGGTACACGAGGCGCTGGAACGGGCCGAACCCGGGTTGCGTGCGGCGAATGGCGTCGATCAGCGCGCCGGTCTCGAAGGCCGGGCTCTTCGCGCAGGCCGTGAGGAATCGGGCATAGGCCTGCAGGTCCATCTGGTTCGCCGGCATACCCACGACGACGCGTCGCTCGGCCTCAGGCGCCTCGCGGAGCGTGCCCACGTGACAGGTCGCGCAGTTGAGCCCGACGCGATCACCGTTGCCTGGCCGGAATGACGTGCCGACGGGCCGCCCATGGGCTGCGCCCTCGTCGATGAACCCAATCCGCTCGTACCCGGTGCCGGGCCGTGGCGGCAGATGCTCCGCACAGACGTCGGGCATGACGCGCCAGATCCGGTACGGCAGGCCCGAGCCCTCTTCGGCGCCCACCGACCCGTACTTGAAGTGGTCGACGATGTCCGGGAACGACGCGGCGTCGGGCCGTTCGCTCGCGGCACGCAGACAGACGGTCGCGGCCAGAACGACGAGGGCGATCGCCGCGTACGGCCGGCGGACAGGCTGGCCGGTCATGGAAATGGCGGCGGCGAGAAGACCGACATGATCTCCTCGATCATCGCCTCCCTGGAGGGGTAGCGCGTGTCGTCGTAGCACCCGAGCGGGTTCTCGACGGCGTTCACGAGGCACTTGTTGCAGTAGGTACACGGCCGTGGCGGCCGTCCCATGCCCGCCGCGAACTGCTGCACGAGGTCGTTGTTGGCGATGAGCGGACGCGCGATGGTCACGGCGTCACAGAACCCCTGCCGAATCGCCTCACGGATGATCTCGGCCGTCTGGAAGCCGCCGGTACACAGCACCGGGATGCTCACCGCCTGCTTGATGGCCTGCGCCGCCGGCAGGTTGATGCCCTCGATGCGGTCGCCCCCCGCCTCGCGCCAGCGACGTTCCACGATGGCGCGCGTCAGGCGGCCGCGATAGAAGAGGTAGTTGCGCAACGCGAGCCCGCCGCTCGACAACAGTTGGTCGTAGGTCTTGATGAGTTCGTCGATGGGCAGGCCGCCAGGCGGGTTGCGAGGATGCGGAAAGAAGCTGCCGGTGGAGACGTGCAGGGCATCGACGCCGGCCTGCTGCAGCCACTGGCACACCTGCACCGTGTCGGCGAGCGTGTTGCCCGGACCCTCGTCGTCGGTGATCGCGTCGTTGTGATCCTCGGCGCTGATCTTCACCTGCAGGTGGAAGTCGTCACCGACCTGGCCCCGAATCGCGGCCACCACTTCCAGGAGGAAGCGGGCGCGCTGGACGAGGGGCCCGCCGTAGCCGTCGGTCCGATCGTTGATGGCCGAACTCAGGAACTGCGTGAAGAGGTACCCGTTGGCGGCGTGCAGTTCAACGCCGTCCAGACCGGCCTCGCGGGCGCGGCGCGCGCCGGCGGCGAACGCGGCCACCGTTTCGCCGATCTGCGCCTGCGTCATCGCGACACAGGGAAAGCCGTGAATGGGCTCGTCCCGGTCGGTGGAGCTGAGCGCCTGCTCGTACTCGATACCGGGAATGTCACGCTGCCGGCCGGCATGCGACAGCTGCAGGATGAACCTGCAGTCGTGGGCGTGTACGGCCTGCCCGAGGGCCCGCCAGAACGGCACGCGCTCGTCGCGATCGATGGTCGCGTAGTTGGGCACGATGCGCCCGCGAATCGTCACCGGTACGAACGACGAGACGATGGCGCCGACGCCTCCGCGCGCGAACTTCGTCTCCCAGTTGATGCGCGTCTGCGTGCCGGAACCGTCGTAGTTGTCGAATCGTCCCGACACGTTCGAGCGCAGGATGCGATTCTTGACCGTGAGGCTGCGGAACGCCAGCGGTTCGAAAAGCAGGTCAGCCATCAGAACCTCTTCAGGATGTGGTGCCGGCGAACCGCAGGGGTGCAGGTCGACAGCGATCTGCACCGGCGCGCCATGCGGCACCACGTCTGAATGGACACACCACGGCAGGGATGTACCAGCAATAACGGCGGGGGCCGTGCTGGCGAACAGCGTTCGTCGGGACGGGCGGCGGCGTTGTGAGTGATGTTCACGGCATCCCGTCCAACGTTGCCAACCCTCGCGGAGTTGTCATGGCCAAGCACGCCTCGCCATCGGACCCGTACATCGCCACCTGTCACGCCCTGCTCATCTACGCAGCTCCGGCTGAGGCGGACGACGGGCGGGCCCAGGCGCTGGCCGAGACAGCCGTCACCTCGACGCTCGGCGCGGGCTGGACGGTGACGGCGCTCGGGCCCGGCGCGCGCGACTATCGTGTGGCGCCCGCGTCGGGCCGGGCGATCGCGATGGGCCGGGCGTGGGCGCTGACGCGGCGGCTGCGGCAGCACCGCGACATCGCCGACGCCGAGCCCGCCATCGTGCAGCCCGGGCTCGAACCCCCACCGGGCGTGGTCGAGGACGTCCCCACGGCGGCGGCCGGCATCCTTGGCCTCGGCGACGCGACACCACTGCCGTGCGCGGCCACCGACCACGAGTGGAGCCTGGCGCTCTGCAGGGTTCGGGAAGCCTGGGCCCTCTCGCCTCCGACGGCGGCCGGACGCACACACGGCGAAGGCATCACCGTCGGGCATCCGGACACGGGCTACACACGGCATCCCGAGATCTGGGACGCCACGCCGAGAGTGCTGGCGGCGGACAGCTACGACTTCCTGAAGCGCCAGGCCGACGCGCTCGATCCGCTGGAGGACGGCAATCCCGGTCATGGTACGAAGACGGCGAGCGTCATCATGAGCACGGCGGGCGGCATGCACCTGCCGTTCGTGTCGGGAGTGGCACCCGCGGCGACGATTCTCCCGCTGCGCGTGACCCCCCGCGTCGTCCTGCTGAGCTTCGACCGCCTCGCGGAAGCGATCCACTACGCCACGGACAAGGGCTGTCACGTCATCTCGATGAGCCTCGGGGGACCGACGCCCTCGCGGACGCTCGCGCGCGCCATCTCGCGGGCTGTCGACCACGGCGTGATCGTGCTGGCAGCAGCCGGTAACGTCTGGCCGTTCGTGGTCTACCCGGCGCGCCTCGACCAGGTGATCGCGTGCGCGGCGTGCAACTGCCAGCGGAAGATCTGGAAGCGGTCGGCGAGCGGCGACACGGTGGACGTGACGGCACCCGGCGAGTCGGTGTGGGTAGCGCACGCTGGACGCGACGCGGACACCGTCGATGACTCCGTGGAGGTCGGGTCCGGCACCTCCTACGCCGTGGCGACGACGGCGGGCGCCTGCGCGCTGTGGCTCGCGTATCACGGGCGCGACGCGCTCATCGGCCGCTACGGGACGGGTCAGCTGGCCGCGGTCTTCAAGGAACTCCTGGTACGGCACGGGGTCGACACGCCGGCCGGGTGGCGTACCGACCGGCATGGCGCGGGCATCCTGAACGTCGAGAAGCTGCTGAAGGCGCCGCTGCCGCCGACCCCGCCGGCCGACGGCCTGCTCACGCGAGCCTCGCTCGCACCGCGCAGTGCGAACGACCTCGACCAGTTCCTCACCTACTTTCCGGACGACGATCCGTCACGCGTGCGACAGGGGCTGGTGCGCGCGCTGCAGACCACCGAGCGGGAGTTGCCGATCGTGCTGGCGGAACTCGGCGACGAACTCGTGTTCCACGTGGCCACCAATCCCGCGCTGCGCGAGCGCATCGTCCCGACCGGCCGGCCGAAGAAGCGCGGACGTCCGCTCGACACGACGCGGGCGCTCGGTGTGGCAGCGGTGTCGTCCGATCGATTCGCGCGGGAGGCATCACCTGCGCTGCAGCGCCTGATGCGTTGACGTGGCACTCAGCTGTTCGCCTGGCCTGTCGGCAGAAACAGAGCGACCTGCCGTTTCGACGGCAGCAGATGTGACTGCTCTGCGCCGATGCCTGCAGGCAGCCACATGCAGTCAGACGAGGCCCGCACGACAGGCGAACGTCATCGTGCCCCGTCCGCGTAGTAGCTCTGCAGGAGCGTGTCCATCACGCGGGTCGTTCGTGCGCCGCTCACGCCGGAGCTGGGGCAGGTGCCTCTCCCGTTCAGCTCATCCACGATCGTCTGGATGAGGGGCTGCTGCACATGCGGCGGGTGCGGAATCGCCAGTGACTCGAGCGCGCCGCCGCGTTCGAGCGTGATGGGCGCTTCGTCGAACGTCGAGAAGCCGACACGACCGTCCGTGCCGACGATCTCGACGCGGTCACCATCGCGATCGGCGGTGAAACACCAGATGCCCGCCCCACGCACGCCGGACTGGAACTCGAGCGACGCCGACACGATGTCTTCGGCGCGGTAGTAGCCGCCCTGATTGGCGGCGCCGCCCACGGCGTGTGCGATGGGGCCGAGGATGAAGTCGAGCAGATCGAGCGTGTGCGACGCGAGGTCCACGAAGAGCCCACCGCCAGCCACGGCGGGATCGACGCGCCACGGCAGCCCGCCGTCCGTCTCGACGTGCCGGCGGTACAGCGAGATCGTGACGGCGCGAACCCGGCCGATGCCGCCGCCATCGACGAGGGCCTTGACCCGGAGGAACCGCGGGAGCGCGCGTCGGTAGTACGCCGTGAACAGCGGCACGCCGGCGTCACGGCACGCGCGGATCATGTCGTCGCATTCGCCGGAGTTCATGGCCATCGGCTTCTCGACGTACACCGGCTTGCCGTGGCTCGCGCTCAGCAGGACGTACTCGTGGTGGGCGTTGGGCGGCGTGGCGACGTATACGGTGTCCACATCCGCGTCCTGCACCAGCGCTTCAGCGCGGTCGTACCACCGGGGCACACCGTGGCGCCGCGCGTAGTCGCGCGCGAGGTCGCCGTTGCGCCGCATGACGGCGACGAGCGCGGAGCCGGTGGCATTCGCGAAGGCCGGGCCGCTCTTGACTTCGGTGACGTTGCCGCACCCGATGATCCCCCATCGAACCGTCCTCATCGAGAGGCCATGCCAGTCTGCGCGTGTCGTTGCATGCGGGTCATTGCACCACGAATGGTGCTGCGGGTTGGCGATTCCCGCGGGCCGTCCACGTCCATCGCCGGCCGTCCACGGTCTACCGCTTGCGCTGCAGGTCGCGCAGGGGACGCCAGCCGATGACCGTGACGCCCTGATCCTTCAGCAACGCGCGGATGCTCGCGTCTTCGGTGAACAGCCGGTACTCCGTGTCCCGCTCCGCCCAGCTGTTGGTGATGTGCTGCATCTCGTCACCGGCGACGGCTGGGTGAATGTAGAGTTCGGTCACGCCGGGCTGCAGCGACGTGAGCATCCGGCGCCAGTAGACATCGACGGGCTCCCCCGGCTTCCGCTGCTGGTGAATCAGGTAATCGGGATAGACCGTGCCGTCGGCGTCCAGCTCGCCACGCAGGTGGCCGCCTCCGAGCTGCGCGAGGACGTCCTGATTGCCCATGCGGATCGGCAGGTCGAACTCCTTTGCCAGCGCGCGATACACCTGGTGGTAGCGCATGTCGTACTGCAGCGCGCCCATGTGCGAATCGAGGTGTGTGACGTCGATGCCCGCGTCGAGCGCCTTCCGTATCTGCGCGCGGGCCTCGATGCCGGCCTGCTCCGGCGTCGCATGGGTGTAGACGCTCTTGATGTCCGGCCAGAGATAACCCTCCGGCGTGACCAGGCCGGGGACGTCGGACTTACTGGCGACCGGTCCCCACTTGTACACCTTCCACTCGCTGGTGTGCGTGAGGTGCAGGCCGAAGTCGGCGGTCGCCGTCTGCCGGGCGTACGTGGCGATCTCTTCGAACCAGGGGCACGGCACCATGATCGTCCCGCTCGAGATGAGCCCCTTCTCCATGCCGGCGATGGTCGCCGCGTTGGCCGCGTGACTCATCCCCACGTCGTCCGCGTTGACGATCAGGAGCCTGTCGGTCGCCTTGTACCCAAGACGCTCGGCGAGCGGGGGCATTGCGGTGGCCGGTTGCACCGCGCGCAGAGGAAGGCCGGCCAGAGTCACAGCGCCAACGAGGGCAGCAGAGAAAAGTGGAAGGATGAGTTCACGCATGAGTCACCTCTGCAGGTCGTACCGCATGATGGCCGCGTGGCGGCCGCCGCAAGCGCCCCGTGTACTATGACCCATGCGCCGGCTGACCCTGCTCGTTCTGTTCGGAGCAGCCTGCGCATGCACGGCACCGCCGGCCACGGTTGCGCAGATTGCCGACGCCTATCTCGAGCGTTATTTCGAGATGTATCCGTCGCGCGCCACGGCCGAGGGCCTGGCTGAACACGATGCCCGGCTCGAACTGCCGACCGAGGAACGCGTCCGCACGTGGGTGCTGTACCAGGACGACGTGACGGAGGCGTTGCGGGTCGCGTTGGCACGGCCGGATGCCACACACGACGACGAACTCGACGCAGAGTCCATTCTTCACCAGGCGGCGCGCGAACGTCATCAGTACGTCGTGCTGCGGCGGCACGAAACCGATCCGCTGTTCTGGACCGGCCTCGCCGCCAGCGCCACCATCTTCCACGTCGTGCGTGAGCACCGGCCGCTCGCCGAGCGCATCGCCGACGCCGTGGCACGTGTCGAACAGATTCCGGCACTCGTCGCGGAGGCCACCAGCCGCATCACCAGCGCGCCCGACGAGCGGCTGTCCGCCGAGATCTGCCGCCTCGCTGCCAGCCAGGCGCAGGCGGCAGCCGCCTTCTACCGCACGGGATTTGCGAAGTTCGCATCGGACGGTGGCGTGGATGCGGCCGCGTCCGGGGCCCGGGCCGCCGACGCGCTCGCGACGCTGGGCAACACGCTGGATGCGGCCTCGCTGCGGGCGACGGGGTCGCCTCGGCTGGGTCGTCGTTACGAGCAGACCCTGCAGGCGGGCCTCGCCACCGAGCGCCGGCCCGACGACATCCTCGCCTCGGCCGAACGCGACCTCGTCGACGTGCGGCAGGAGGCCGCCGCGTACGGGCGCTCGGTATGGCGCACCGTGATGGGGTCGCGGCCGATGCCGCCCGGCGATGCGGGCGTCCTGCGCGCGTTGTTCAGCCGGGTGTCCGAAGACCACGACGAAGATCTCGCCGCGTACGTCGCCCACTGGAAGGAGACCTCGACCGAACTCGAGGCCTTCGTGCGTGCGCGCCAGGTGATGACCCTGCCAGACTCTCTCAGGCTGGTCGTCAGCGAGTCACCGCCGTATTTCCTCGGCCAGTCGGTCGGTGGCGTGTATTCGCCGGGCCCCTATGCACCAGACGCCCCGACCCTGTTGTTCCTCCCCGTGCCGCGCGACGATGCCACGCCCCAGCAGCGCATCGCCTTCTTCCGCGACTTCAACCGCCACTTCATGCGCATGATCGCGCCGCACGAGTTGCTGCCCGGACACTACGTCCAGGCCGCGTATGCGGCACGACACGCGCACAAGGTACGTACGGTGTTCGCCGATCCGATCTACGTCGAGGGATGGGGCACGTTCTGCGAACGCCTGCTGCTCGACCTCGGGTGGGGCGGGCCGCTCCCGCGGCTGGCGCACCTCAAGAAGCAGCTCGAGAACGTCGCGCGCACCATCGTGGACATCCGGGTCCACACCGCCGGGATGTCACGCGACGAGGTCCTGCGGTTCGTTCGGCAGGAGGCGCTGCAGGAGGACCAGTTCGCCAGCAGCATGTGGACACGTGCCATCACGACGTCGCCGCAGATGATCACCTACCATCGGGGCTACCGTGACGTGCGGGAGGTCTACGATGCGGCCCGGCGGGCCGGCGGTGACACCTTCGACCTGCGGACGTTCATGGACGGCATGATGGCGCTCGGCCCGGTCCCCGTGCGGCATTATCGCGCACGCTTCGCACCCTGACGTCAGGCAGGCCATCGCCGCCCGATCTACACTGGGTCGGCCATGCCAACGTCTCCGCCTCCTCCCCTCGTCGGCGTCATCATGGGCAGCCGATCCGACTGGGACACCCTGCGCCACACCGTGGACGTGCTCGAGGCGTTCGACGTGCCCTTCGAGGCGCGCGTCGTCTCGGCGCACCGCACTCCTGATCTGATGCGCGAGTACGCCGTGACGGCCGAGGAGCGCGGCCTCGAAGTGATCATCGCGGGCGCCGGCGGCGCGGCGCATCTGCCCGGCATGGTGGCCGCGCAGACCCTCGTCCCGGTGCTCGGCGTGCCGGTGCAGAGCCGCACGCTTCAGGGGCTCGACTCGCTGCTCTCGATCGTCCAGATGCCCGGGGGCGTCCCGGTCGCGACGATGGCCATCGGTACCGCCGGTGCACGCAACGCCGGGCTGCTTGCGGTGGCGATGCTCGGCGTGCGCCGCCCGGACCTGCGGGATCGCCTGCGGCGATTTCGGGCCGAGCAGGAGCAGCGCGTGCTCGACGAGCGGCTGGAGTAGACATGGTCATCACTCCCGGCGCCACCATCGGCGTCCTGGGCAGCGGGCAACTCGGGCGCATGTTCGCCATCGCTGCTCGACGCCTCGGCTACCGGGTCCACACGCTCTCTCCCGACCAGGACTCTCCCACCGGCCAGGTCGCCGACGTGGAGGTGACGGCGGCCTACGATGACCTCGATGCGGTGCGGGCGTTCGCGCGCGGCATCGCGGTGGCGACCTTCGAGTTCGAGAACGTACCTTCCCCGACCGTCGACGCGCTCGCCAGCATCGTGCCGGTGCGCCCGTCCGGCCACGCCCTGCACGTGTCGCAGCACCGGGCGCGCGAGAAGCAGTTCCTCGTCGCGACGGGCATTCCCGTCGCGCCGTTCGCGGTCATCGACACGGACAGCGACCTCGACGCGGCGCTCGTCGCCATCGGGTGCCCGGCCATCCTCAAGACCGCAAGCTTCGGCTACGACGGCAAGGGGCAGGTACGCATCGAGCGCCCGGACGAGGCAGCGGCGGCGTGGGCTGCGATCGGTCGTGGGCAGGCCGTCCTCGAAGGCCTGGTGCAGTTCGAGCGCGAAGTGTCGGTCGTCGTGGCCCGCGACGTCAGCGGCCGGTGCGCGGACTACGGCGTCATCGAGAACGCGCACCGCCACCACATCCTCGATGTCTCGCTGTCGCCCGCCCGCGTGGCGCCCGCCGTGGCGCACGAGGCCACGCGGATGGCCAGGCGCATCGCCGAGGCGCTCGACCTCGTCGGCGTGCTGTGTGCCGAGATGTTCGTCACGGAGGCCGGACACCTCGTCGTCAACGAACTCGCTCCCCGCCCGCACAACTCGGGGCACCTGACGATTGACGCCCACGTCAGCTGTCAGTTCGAGCAGCAGGTTCGTGCCGTGTGCGGGTTGCCGCTCGGGTCGACGGCGTCCTTCGGGCCGGCGGCAATGGCCAATCTCCTGGGCGACGTCTGGGATGCCGGGGAGCCCTGCTGGACAGCGGCCCTGGAGGATCCCCGTATCAAGCTGCACCTCTACGGCAAGACGGCGCCTCGCGCAGGTCGCAAGATGGGCCACCTCACGGCCGTTGCCGATTCGGTCGGCGCGGCCGAAGCGCTGGTGCGTCGCGCACGCGAGACGCTGCGCGGGTCGTGATTGGACTTCTGGCGGAGCGGGCCGATTGCCTCAGCAGTCCGCGGGGAACGCGCCGTGAACGAGTCCGGATGGCCCGCGCAGACCGAAGCCCTGACAGGGAGTGCGCCGACACGTGACGACCGTGCTGTTTCTCACCCAACGGGCCAATGAGGCCCCCGTGCTGCTGCCACTGGTCGTGGTCTCGCTCGATCCGGATTGCGACGGCTGCCTGAGGCTGGTCGATCCCCTGCCGATCGACCCGGCCTCGCCGATCGAGCGGGTCCCGGTCTCGCGCTGCTTCGAGTACGACCCGTACCTGCTGCAGGCGGTCCAGGCGTACGCCGCGCAGGTGTCGACGCTCGTTCGTGTCTCGCAGAGCGTGGTCGAGGGGTTGGCTGTTCCGTTGCTGCCCGATAACGTCCTGGTCGAGGCTCGAGAGGGAGTGCATTAGCGGCGACGTGCGGGGTCAGGTCTCGATCCGCCACTGTGCTCACCGGAGGGCACTCGCGTCCACACGACCGTCCGTTCGGCAGGACGCCCGCCGCCCAGATGCCCGGGCACGACAGGACACTCGCGATCCGCGCACCCGCCTCGTACCTGGCACGCGTATTGAACTGGACAGGGGCAGGTTGCGCCGGGTCAACGAGGTGCGAGTTTCCTCAGGCAGGCGCTGGCATCGCCGCACTTCGTGCAACACAGGCGACCCGTGCGCAACCCTTCTCCGACAGCACCTGGCGCGTTCCTGCGCGGATGGGGGTCATGACATGCTCAAGCGAACACTCGGACTGCTGGTGGTCGCCGTCCTCGTCGTGTCCGCAGGGTGCGCCGCGCGCGCACGCAGCATCGCCGACCTCAAGGACGACCCGGGCCGCTACGCCGACCGATCCGTCGAGGTCACGGGCCGCGTGACGAGCGCCTGGAACATCCCACTCATTCCTTACAGGATGTACAGGATCGACGACGGCACGGCCGAGATTACGGTCATCTCGCAGCGCACCTCGCCGGGGCGCGGCGCGCTGGTGCGGGTACGTGGACCGGTGCGCGAGGTCGCCAGCTTCGGCAGCAACTCGATAGGTCTGCACATCGAAGAGCGCAACCGGAACACGTTGCGGCGCTAGCGCAGTCGACCTTCGCGGCCGGCCCGCGCCAGCCGATTGAAATACCGATACGCCTCGCGCGACAACTCGGTGATGGCCCGGCTGCCGTCGGCCTCGTCGGCCAGGAAGCTGGACATCACCGCCATCACGTACGGTCGTCCTTTCAAGTCGACGAAGGCCACCTCCGTCCGGACGCCGTCGAGTCCTCCCGGCTTCGAGGCCACGGCCACCCCGGCCGGGACGGCGGCGCGAAGCGAGGTGGCTCCCGGGCGCCGCAGAATGTCGAGTGCGGCCTCCCGGCTGGCCGCGGTCAGGCCTTCGCCGCGTCGAATCGCGTCCATCACCAGCACCAGGTCAGCGGCGCTCGACAGGTTCTCGGCGCCGCCCGCCGCCGCGGCCACGTCCATCATCCGTCGCTCCAGGGCGAAGGTCGTGGTGCCGAGCGCAGCCATCCGGCGGTTGACGGCGTCCATCCCCACCAGCTCGATCAGCACGTTGGTGGCCGTGTTGTCGCTGAGCAGGATCATCAGCACGGCGTGGTCTCTCGGAGACAGCGCCGGCGAGTCGAGCTGCTGCAGTATCCCGGCGCCCCCGACTCTGTTCGCCTCGTCGAGCGGGCGGCGTTCGTCGAGCTGCACCCGTCCCTCGTCCGCCTGCCTGAACAGCTCGTACAGGATGCCAATCTTGATGGCCGACGCCGTGGGGAACGGCTCGTTCGCCCTGCGACTGAAGCGCTGCCCGGACGTGAGATCGATGACCTGGTACGACACGATGCCATCCACACGGCGCGCGATCTCATCGAGGCGTCCGCCGAACGCCTGCGCGAGTTCGGCCCTCTTCCCGGTCTCGTCAGACGCGTCGGCCGCTGGCTGCGCACCGGCAATGCCCCCGAACTGGCCTGGCGCGGCTTGCGGCAGCACCACGAGGCAGGCCGCCATCAGCTGCAGGACGGCGCGTCCCACGGCACGTGTCGCCTTCACGGCACCCTCACCACGACGGCGGTCATGTCGTCGTTCTGCGGCGCCGCGCCACGAAACACGCGCACCGCTTCGAACACGGCGTCGGCGATCTCGATGGCCGGCCGAGCCGCGTGGTCGGCGAGCACCGAGGCGAGCCTCGACGAGGTGAACTCCTCGTTCGCCTCGTTCGTGGCCTCGGAGATGCCGTCCGAGCAGAACACGAACACGTCTCCCTTCTCGTACTGGAGGACGGTCTCTTCGTACTCGATGCCGGGAAATGCTCCCAGGGGCACACCCGCCTGCTCGATGGGCAGCACGTGCCCTGCCGTCCACCGCAAGGGGTAGGGCAGGCCGGAGTTCGCCACGGTGAGCATGCGGTGCTTCACGTCGAACAGCGCGTAGCACAGGGTGCAGTAGTACTCCTCGAGCTGGCGCTCCTGCAGAATCGAGTTCACGGCCTGCAGCACGAGGCCCGGCGTCACGCGTCCGGGCTGGTACCGCTTGCGGAACGTGCGCGACCGCACCAGCTCCGACGCGAACGCGCTGTAGAGCGCCGCCGGCACCCCCTTGCCAGAGACGTCGCCCACTGCCACGACCAGCTGGTTCGCCAACGGGTCGAGGAAGTCGTGGAAGTCGCCACCCACCTCGTGCGCGGCAGCGAATCGCGCGCCGACGTCGAGTCCCCGGATGCGTTTGGGCAGTCCCTGCGGCAGCAACGCCGCCTGCACGCGCTGCGCGAACCTGAGTTCGCGCTCGAGACGGACCTGGTTCAGCGACACGTGGTGATACAGCTGCGCGTTCCTGATCGCGATCGCGAACTGACTGGCCAGCAGCGTCGCCAGGCTGACGTCGCGATCGTTGAAGGCGTTGAGCGTGGGGCTGGCCAGGGCGAGGACGCCGATGCACGTGCCCGAATGCAGCAGGGGCACGATCAGCTCCGACTGGATGTCTTCGGCCACCTGGATGTAGCGCGGATCGTTGCGCACGTCGCCCACGAGCACCGGCTCCCCGTGCCTGGCCGCGTACCCCACGAGCCCCTGGCCGAGCGGCACCGACGGCAACGTCACTTCCTTGCCGTACCGGACCGACAGGTGCTGGACGTCGAGGCGATCGGCGGCCTCGTTCACGAGCAGCACGGCAAAGCTGCGATGGTCGATGAGCCGGCGCGTCAGGGGCGCCAGCCGCCGGAACAGCTCATCCAGGTCGAGGGTGGACGACACGTCCCGCGCGATCTCGACCAGCGTCTCGAAGACCTGCGCGGACGACTGCGCCTCGCGGTACAGACGCGCGTTCTCGAGCGCGGTCGCCGCGTGCACGCCGAACTGACGGACGATGGCCAGGTCGCGCTCCGTGAAGGCGTGCTTGTGTGCGCTGAGGATGTTGAGCGCGCCGATGACCCGCCGCCGGTAGATCAGCGGCACCACGAGAGACGCCTGCATGTCCTCGACGAACCCCTTGTAAGCCGGCTCGCGGCTCAGGTCGTTCACGAGCATCGCCCGGCGGTCCTCGACCGCGTGGCCCACGAGTCCATCGCCCACGCGCAGACGAATCGTCTCGACGATCCCGTCCGGATAGCCGAGCGCGTAGCCGACCGTCAAGGTGGCGGACGCCTCGTCCAGCAGGTAGATGGCGAAGGCGTCGAACTGAATCAGCCGTTCGATGAGGCTCGGGATCGTGCGAAGCAGGTCGTCCAGTTCCAGCACCGACATGACCCGCCGTCCGAGGTCGAACAGCGAGCGCAGCGTGGCCTGGTCGCTCGAATGGCTCGAGGGGCGTTTCAGGCTGACAGGGGAAGACGGGTAGGTCACGTGGTTCGGGGCGGATTATACTGCCCCTTCGGCCGCGCCCGCGTGCGCCGCCGCACCCGACCAACGTCATGGAACTCACGCTGCCTTTCGACTATCAGGCGATCTCGCGCATCCTGCCGCACCGCTATCCGTTCCTGCTCGTCGACCGCGTCACCGAGTTCGAGGTGGACCGTCGTATCGTCGGCATCAAGAACATCAGCAGCAACGAGCGCTACCTCTGGCAGCGTCCGGGAGAACGGCCGGTGCTGCCGCCGACGATCCTGACGGAGGCCGTCGCGCAGGTAGGCGCCATTCTCATCCTGGCCAAGCCAGAGAACCGCGAGAAGCTGATCTATTTCATGGGCATCGAGCGGGTACGCTATCGGCGGTCCGTGCATCCGGGAGACGTCGTGGTCATCGAAGCCACGGTGCGACGCCTTCGGAGCCGGATGGGTGTACTCGAAGGAGTAGCGAAGGTCCGTGACGTCGTCGTCGCCGAGGGTACGATGACGTTCGCGCTGGGTCCGCGCAACGAGGAGCCGGCGGAGTCCCCGGAGGCGTAATCTCGCGCCTGCCGTGCAGGAGGAGGCATCGACATGCTTGAGACCATCGCGATCATCCTGGTCGTCTTGTGGCTGCTCGGACTGGTGAGCGGCTATACGCTGGGGTCGTTCATTCACGTGCTGCTGGTGGTCGCGGTCATCGTGATCCTCGTGCGGCTCATCAGCGGACGCCGCGCAATCTGAACGACGCACACCGGCGCAGAAACGACGAGGGGCGCCGGCCCTGTGGCCGACGCCCCCTTTCAATAGCGTCGAGCGAGCCGACTACTGCAGGCGACTCTTGGCCTGCACGAGTTTCGCCGCAACTTCGGCGACCGCCTTCTCGGTGGCCTCGCCGAGGATCGTCTCGCGGAAGTCGGACGACCCCATCTGGATGTCGCCGGCGCCGGCGCCCCCCCAGCCGCCACCGCCGCCGCCGAGCAGCAGGCCACTGCGTGACGACTCGGCCTCCCCTTTCGCGCTGGCCATGATCTCGGCCGTCGTCGTGTCGACCATGCGCACCGTGATGCCCACGGTCGCCTTGCCTTTGGACGTGCCGACCCGCCCGACGCCGAACTTCCCGACGCCCAGGCCGCGTCCTCCGGCCCCGAGGTTGCGGTTCTCCGTCCCGAACTTGGTGATCGAACCGACGATCAGATACTTCACGCCCAGAGCCTTGCCGATCTGCGCCACCGAGGCCGCACTCGGGTCGGCGCGTTCACTGTTCGAGAAGTTCTGTTCTGCGAGAACCGCGTCGAGCCGTTTGCGCTCGATGACACGGTACGAACCGTCCTCGACCAGTTCGTCCACAATCAGGTCGGCGACGCCCTTGCCGATGTCCCAATTCCCCGACCACCACTGCTGCACGCTGCCGAACTCGAGATCGAGAATCGCCACGGTCGGACGGGTCGACTGTGCGGCCGCAGGGGCAGGCACAGCCGCACACGCGAGCCCGAGGGCGAACGGCGCCACGAACCAACGAAGAACATTGCGCATGGGTGCTTCCAGCTCCTCTCGATAGTCCCGGCGCCGCCGGATCGGCCGGCGGATCGCGGTCGGGGTCCACCCCCCGGGCACGGTGGTCCACATGGTACAGTGGCGCCACGATCATGGCCGCACTGATCGAAACGCCTGATCCCCCTCCAGACGAACAGGCGTGGTCGCAATTGGCGCGCATGCTGCCGGCCGGCCTCTGCCTGCTCCACGTACACTCTGACGACACGCTGCGGGCCGAAGTCGTCAGCGCAGGCCTCGGCGCCCTGCTCCACGGCACGACCGCGACGCCGGCGTTCGATGACGAACGCTTCGTCGACCCTGCCGATCGTCATCGGCTGATTTCGCAGCTTCGTGAGCAGGGCCACGCCCTCGACTGCCTCGCGCGTCTGCGCCGCGACGACGGGGGGACGGTCTGGGTGGAGATGTCGGCGGCGGCCATCCGGCTGCCCGGCGACTCGTTGCGCGCGGCGCTGCTGGTGCGCGACGTCAGTGACCGTCGCCGCCGGGAAGAGCAGTCGCGCGACGTCTACCAGCAACTGGTGCAGGCCGAGAAGATGGCCGCGCTCGGACAGACGGTGTCGGGCGTGGCGCACGAGCTGAACAACCCGCTGGGCGCCATCCTGGCGCTGTCGGAGCGGCTGCGCCAGCACACGAGGGGCACGCCTCTCGCGGCGAGCCTGCAGACGCTGCACGCCGAGGCGGAGCGCGCGGCACGTATTGCGCGCCAGTTGCTGACCTTTGCCAGAAAGCGGCACACCACCCGGCTGATCGTGGGGGTGAATTCCGTCGTGGCCGAGACCCTCGAGTTGCGCGCGGACGACTTCAGGAAGGCCCGTATCGACGTGCGCCCGTCACTCACGACGCCCCTGCCGGACGTGTTCGCCGATCCGCACCAGCTGCAGCAGGTGCTGATGAACCTGTTCATCAACGCCGAACAGGCGATGGTCGCGCATGCCGGTCATGGCACGCTCTCGGTGGCGACGTACGCGTCCTCACAGGACCAGGTGGTGGTCGAAGTCACCGACACGGGGCCCGGCATGACGGCTGACGTCCGCGACCGCATCTTCGACCCGTTCTTCACGACCAAGGACGTCGGGGAGGGGACAGGCCTTGGACTCGCCGTGGTCAACGCCATCGTCGAGGAGCACGGGGGCACGATTCAGGCGGAATCGACGCCCGGCCAGGGCGCGACGTTCAGAGTGACGCTGCCCGCGGCGGGCTTGCCCGTGCAGGCGCCCGCGCCAGCCGCGGCCGTGCGGCCCGGAGACCCCGATGCCCTCTTCGGGCGAGGTCTGCGGATCCTGCTTGCCGACGATGAACCGGCACTGGCCGGCGCCGTCGCCGAAACCCTCCGGGATACAGGCTTCGAGGTCACCGTCGCGCGTGATGGACAGGAAGCGCTGTCACTGGCCGAAGCCCAGACGTTCGATGCGGTGATCTGCGACCTGCGGATGCCCCGGGTCGATGGCCCCACGTTCTACCGCGCCATCGAGGCCATCTCGCCCCCTCAGGCGCGACGTGTCATCTTCGTGACCGGCGACGTGACGGGAGCGGAGGCGGCCAGCTTTCTGGACGAGACCGGCTGCCGCTGGCTCGCCAAGCCGTTCCGTCTGGCCGAGTTGCTGCGCGTGGTCCGGGATGTCGTCGGATAGGCCAGCACCACCCCCCGCGGTCCTCTGACATCGGATGTGCCAGATGGCCTGGATAGCTGCCGGCGGGTACGCGCCTGCTCGATGTCGACGAGCGGGGCAAGACTCGGCATGTCGTCGCTGTAGCCATTGGCGAGCAGGGCCTGCTTCAGACGGGTGAGTGCTCGAGCATGCAGTTGCGACACGCGCGACTCGTTCACGCCCAGCGCCGAGCCGATGTCCTTCATCGTCGCGTTTCGGAAATAGTAGAGGGTCAGCAGCTGGCGGTCGCGCGCGTCCAGGCTCGCCAGGGCACGGCCGAGACGCTGGCGGCGCTCGGTGGCCCGATAGGTCTCGTCCGGTGATGGCGGGGCACTTGGCACGCACCCGGCCGGCAGGTCGGTCTGCGCATAGTCGGTGGTCGCGGCCGCAGATGTCGCCTCGATCGTGGTGATGCGCAGGATGGTGCGCCCGAGCCGCTCTGCGTCGGTACCGAGCAGCGCGGCGAGGTCGCCGATGGAGGGCTCGGCTCCCCCATTGCTGGTGCGCAGGCTCTCGCGCGCGGTCTCGAGTTCGCGGCGCTGCCGGCGGACGCCGCGTGGCCAGGCATCCTTGCGGAGTGCATCGATCATCGCACCTCGCACCCGACGCTCGGCGAACGTCTCGAAGCGGATACCGCGCCCTTCGTCGAACCGGTGCATGGCGTCGATGAGGCCGATCATGCCGTCCTGGACCAGATCGCCGACGTCCACGCCTCTCGGCATGGACGCCGCCAGTCGTCGGGCCAGCGCCTCGACGAAGGTGCGACTGGCGAGCACGCGCTCCTGCTGGTCATCACGAAGTGGCTGCAACACGGTATCGGTCTCCTGTCGTCTACCAGCCGCCTGGAATCGGCGTCCGGTCGCTGGTTGAGCAAAGGAAGTGCCAGGAGGAAAGGGGAAGGAGGGGAAGGGAAAGGAGGGAGGGTCGAGGAAAGGCGCGCAGTGTCAGACGTGCACGTAAGCTGCTCTCGTGTAACAGCTTGGAGACAACGCTCGGGAGAAGCGGAAGAAGGAAGGTCCGCGAGGGAGAGGACGCGCCCGAGCGCGGAGATCCGTCACGGTCGTCAACAAGTTGACGCTATGGCGGGCCTTGGCGTCGTTTCTTTGACGATTCGTCCGAGATCTCCAGACGGAGAGTCTTGACGGCGTCGAGCGCCGCCAGGGCGGCGGCCACCACGTCAGCGGCGCGGGTGCGCGTCGGCCCATCCGGGCATCGCTGCTCGATCAGCTCGGCGTTGACGAGGACGATGCCGAGGTGGTTGTTCAGCCGATGGAATGCCTCGGCGATGGGGTCTTGGGGGCTCATGTGCGGCGCGTCATTGGCACGTATCGGCCACTCGCTGGGGAGACTGTAGAGACGGCGGCTACGGGCTGGCCCACCGAGCCGTGGCGAACGCGGGGCTACGGGCTGCGGGGCTTGCCCGCCGTAGCCCTTGGCGAAGGCGAGTCCAGTGGGCTTGCCCGCCGTAGCCCTTGGCGAAGGCGGGCACGAAGTGTCAATATCCCGTCGCGCATGTCTGCTCCTCCCCGCCCCTTGCTGCTCGTGGACGACGAGGGCGCCTTCCGCCGTGCCGTCGCGGATTTCCTCGAGGGCGTGGGCTTCGAGGTCACGCAGGCCTCGAACGTGGACGAGGCGATCGGGCAACTCGACGGTTTCGCCTTCGACGTGGTGCTGACCGACCTGCAGCTCCCGGACGGAAACGGCACCGCGGTACTCGCGGCCGCCCGCACGCGCTACCCCGACATCGTCGTCATCGTCGTGACCGGCCATGGTTCGATTCGCGCCGCTGTCGACGCGATTCGCCAGGGCGCCGCTGATTTCGTCACCAAGCCGTTCCAGCTCGACGAGTTGCAGCTCGCGCTCGACCGTGCCCTCGAGCGGCAGGCGCTCAAAACCGAGAACACCTACCTGAAGCAGCAGTTGCGCGATCGGTACCGGGTGGATCAGCTCGTCGGGCGCAGCCCGCGGATGCAGGAACTGTTCACGCTGCTCGAGACGGTGGCGCCGACGTCGAGCACGATTCTGGTCACGGGCGAGACCGGCACCGGCAAGGAACTGGTCGCGCGTGCGCTCCACGCCCTGAGTCGCCGGGCCCAGGAACGGTTCGTCGCCATCAACTGCGGGGCCATTCCCGAGGCGCTGCTCGAAGCCGAACTCTTCGGCCATGTCCGCGGGGCGTTCACCGGTGCGGTGGCCAATCGCGTCGGCCGGTTCGAACTGGCGCACAAGGGCACGCTGTTTCTCGACGAGGTCGGGACGATGCCAGGTCCGCTGCAGGCGAAACTGCTGCGCACGCTGCAACAGCGCGAAGTGGAGCGCCTTGGCGAGGGCCGTCCCGTGCCGGTCGATGTGCGGGTGGTGGCGGCGACCAACGCGGACCTCGGCCAGATGGTGTCCCAGGGCACCTTCCGCGAAGACCTGTACTATCGACTCAACGTCATTCCGGTGCACCTTCCGGCGCTGCGCGAACGACGCGAAGACATCCCGCTGCTCGTACGGCACTTCCTGGCGCTCATCGGCGAGCAATCGGTGCCGGCCCGCCGCGACGTGGTGTTCTCGCAGGACGCCATGCGGCGCCTGATGGCCTATGACTGGCCGGGCAACATCCGGCAGCTCGAGAACACGGTGGAACGGGCGCTCGCGTTGAGCCCGCAGAGATCGCTGATCGACGTGGGCGTGCTGCCGCCGGAGATACGTGGCGAAGAAGACGACGGTCGGCCGGTGCCGCTGGTGCTGCCGGACGAGGGGTTCGATCTCGACCGGACACTGGCGTCGGTGGAACGTGGGTTCGTGCAGCAGGCGCTCGCCCGAACGACCGGCAACCGCAGTCGCGCGGCCGGTCTGCTGGGTGTGAAACGCACGACGCTGGTGGAGAAGGTCAAACGGCTGCAGCGGCTGGGCCTGGAGGTTGAGTAAGTGTCACGTCACGCATTCTGGACCATCATCGTCGGCGGCAGTCCGACGGCGTTCCGCGCGCCTCTGCCCGAGGATCTGCAGCCGACCCTCGTCCAACTGCAGCGCCAGCACCCCGACGCCGTGATTCGGTGGTTCGAGAAGGGGCAGTTGTGGGAGACGCCCGGGCACGCGCAGGATGCCGCCGCCGCGAAGCGTGGCGAGGCGCGGCCGCGGCGAGGCCCCGCGTGGCGGCCCGGTGGCGACCACAAGGACCCTCGCGACAAGTACAAGCAGCCGCGCGACGTGAAGCGGAAGAAGTGGGCGTCACAGGCGGCCGAAGGACGCGGGCCGTGGGTGAAGAAGGAGGGAAGGAACCAGGGAACGAAGGAACCAAGGAGGGAAGGGACCAAGGAACGAAGGAACGAAGGAGGGGAGGAAGGAAGGAACCAAGGGACGAAGGACGGAAGGA
>CAYMAG010000049.1:22012-26522 GCA_964388335.1 uncultured Vicinamibacteraceae bacterium
AAGGAACGGAGGACGGCAGGACCAGCAGCGCGCGGCCGGACCCTCGCGACGCGCGTGCGCGTCCAGCCGGCGCGGCTCCGCCCGTACCGGGCCGAACCCCGACGTCGCGCGATGATCGTCGACCCGCATCCGAGAGACGGCCGGCCGGGGCCGGGCGCAGGCCTCCCTTCTCCCGCGACGGCGGAACTGGCGGCCAGCGACCCGCCGGTGGTCAGCGGCCGGCAGCCGGCGGCTTCAGACGCGCTCCGGGTGGCGACCGGCGGCCGTCCAGCACCTCGTCCCGGCCTCCGTCGTCCGGGCGGCCGCCCAGGCCGCCAGGTCCACCGCCGGCACCACCGCCGGCAGCCAGCAGCGCGCGCAAGCCGCGCGTGTTCAAGGCCGGCGAGATGCCGCCGAAGCGGAAGAAGCGCGAAGAGGAGTAGCCGCGGCGTGGGGCGAGGCGCGCAGGACCGTGGCCCCGTCGACGGGATCGGCCCGTCGGCACGCCGGTGCCGCGCGCCGCCCTTTCCCCTCTTTCCTTTCCCCTTTCCCCTTCTTCGTTTCCCTGTATCCTTCCGCGCATGGTCAGGAAGGCTGCCCGTAAGCGTGCGCCGACGCGCGTCGACATCGTCGCGTACCAGCACGATCGGCGGCGCGTGAACAACCCAGAGGTGGGCATGGTCGACCCCGACCTCGACCCCGGCGAAGACGCCAACCGCTGGCGCTACGACGCGCACATCGACACAGCCACGGTGAGCCTGTCGTTCGAGGCGGGCGAGAACCGGAAGGTGGCCGTCAAGATCGTGGACGACCGGGGCATCGAGTCGCTCGAGGTGATTCCGCTGGAATGACGAGCATGGCACAGCAGTTGACGCTTCCAGGTGGATGCCGAGGGCTACCGGCAAGCCGGGTCCGGAGTACACGAAGCACTGCAGGAGGCGTTGGTCAATGCGCTGATCCACGCCGACCACTTCGGGCAGGGCGGCGTGGTGGTCGACCGCTACATCGACAGATTTGAGTTCTCCAACCCGGGAACGCTGCTCGTCTCACGGGAACAACTGCTCAAGGGCGGCATCAGCGAATGCCGGAACAAGAGTCTCCAGCGGATGTTCCAGATGTTGGGCGTGGGCGACAAGGCCGGTTCCGGTATTGACCGCATCCGAACGAACTGGGCCGCGCAGCACTGGAGTTCGCCGCGCCTGCGAGAGACGCATCGGCCCGATCGCGTGGAGTTGCTCCTCCCGATGGTGACGACGCTACCCGCCGGCGCGGTGGAGCGGCTCACCGAGTTGTTCGGTGGCCGATTCAGTGCCCTGACGCCGGACGAGGTTCAGGCACTCGTCGCGGCAGAGGCGGAGGGAGAGGTCACCAATCAGCGGCTGCAGGAGATGCTCGCGCTTCATCGTGTGGACATCACGAAGTTGCTGCGCGGGCTGGTCCAGGCAGGGCTGCTGGACGCGAGAGGTGTCGGGCGTGGCACGCGCTACGTCGTGCACCGCCCGATCCCCCCACGTAACGGTGTGATGCCCCCGGAGGAGGGAGAGGCGTCTGTCGACCCGAGGCTTGTCGCGATCAGCGATTCCGTCCGCCGCACGCGACGGACCTCCACCGGTGCCGTCGGGCAGGTGGTGCTGGCGCTGTGTGCGGTGCGACCGCTCCGGCTGCGCGACCTGGCAGGGCTCCTGCAGCGCCATCCTGAGACGGTTCGCGCCCGTTACGTGGGCCCACTCGTCGCCGCAGGCCTGCTGATGCTCGAATATCCCGACCAGCCCAGCCACCGGGATCAGCGATACCGTGCCCAGAGCGCAGCGGTTCCTGAAGCGCCTCCCGACACTAACCCATGAGTGGCGTGACGCCAGCATCGCTCGTCATCAACTTGCCATACTGGCACGACCACACGGCGCCCTTCGACTCGCTCCCTCAGGGCAGGTGGTGGACCCTCCGACCCGCGGGCGCTCGCTCAGGGTAGACCGTAGACGTGGGACGGTAGACGATATCCCCCGTGACCTTCCACCTCGCGCTCTTCCGCCCACGCCCGGACATCTCGCACGCCGAACGCGATGGCCTGCTCGACGCGATGCGCACCGCGGCAGCGGGCATTCCCTCGGTCCGGCGATTCATCATCGGCGCGCGCGTCGCCAACCCTCCGCCGTACGTGCTCGCGGGCTTTCCGGACTTCCCGTACGTGGCGTGGCTGGAGTTCGACGATGAGGCAGGGCTGCGGGCGTACCTGTCGCACCCGTTCCACGTCGACCTCGGCCGGCGGTTCAACGACGCGGCGGAGGCCGCGTTGATCTACGACTTCAACTCGCTCGTGATTCCTGATGCGTGAAGAAGAAGGTCGCGATCAACGCCCGTACCTCGTCGATCGACTCGGCGTGATTGATCGACGTCCGCAGGTGCGAGCCCCCGTCGATCCCCTTCGTGTACCACGCGTTGAGCGCACGCAGCTTGTTGACGACCCAACGCGCGCGCCCGCGTGCCGGTGGCGTCGCCTGGTGCGCACCGGCCGTGTCGATGCCTTCCGACTGCGGTGCCACGTGCCTGAAGCCCCTGGCCTCGTCCACGCGCTCGGCCATGAGCAGATCGATGTAGTCGAGCAGGAACTGACCGCGATCGCGTGACGAGACGACGCGTGCGGGACGTCCGGCCGCGAGGTCGGCGGCCTGCGCGAGAATCCAGGGATTGCGCAGCACGCCGCGCCCGACCAGCACGCCTTCGGGGCCCTGTCGTAAGCGATCGATGATGTGTTCGGGCTCGAGGCAGTCGCCGCTGCCGAACACCGGGATGCTGACCAGCGACGCGACGTCGGCGATCAGCGTCCAGTCCGATACCCCCGTATAGGCCTGCTTCGCGGTGCGTCCATGGACCGTGACCGCAGACGCGCCCGCGTCTTCGACCATCCGTGCCAGCACCGGTGCATTGCGGTCGTCGTCGTTCCAGCCCGCACGCATTTTCACGGTCACCGGGATGCGAACGGCGCGGGCCATCGCGCCGACAACGTCGGCCGCATGGCGTGGATCACGCATCAACGAGCAGCCGGCGTTGTGTTTCGAGATCTTCGGGACGGGGCATCCCATGTTGATGTCGACGATGTCGGCGCCCATGCCTTCGACGATCTGCGCGGCGTCGGCCATCGTGTGGGGATCGCCGCCGAAGATCTGGATCGAGACGGGGCGTTCTTCCTCGGTGTACTCGGCGTACTCCAGCGTGCGGTCGATGCCGCGCACGAGCCCCTCAGACGACACCATTTCGGTGACGACGAGGCCGCAGCCCCCGTGGCGCTTGACCAGGCGTCGGAACGCCGTGTCGGTCATGCCCGCCATCGGCGCGACGCCCAAGGGCGTGTCGAGCGCGACGTGCCCGATGCGCATGGCGCGGGCCGGCGCGAGGCTCGTCATCGGGTCGCGACCTGCTGCTCGGCCTGGGCGACGGCCGCCGCGGCGTCTGCCTTGCCCTTCTCCCAGGCGGCCTTCAGCTCCGCGTTCTTCCACTCGATGATCGCCTGGGCGCGAAGACGTTCGAGGTACTTCAGAACCTCGCCGGCCCTGCGCTGCACGAAGACGCGATCGGCGATCTGGTCGCGCGCCTGCTCGAACGTCGCCTGCCGTTGGGCCACACGCGCGTCGAGCTTCAGCAGGCGGTAGCCATTACCGGCATCCATCGGCTGCGAGACCTCGCCAGGCTTCATGGGCTCGAGCACCTTCAGGATGTCGGGATTGACCTCGTCGGCCTTCATCGGGCCGATGAGCCCGCCGTTGGCCTTCGATGCCGAGTCCGATGCTTCGCCGGCGACGGTTCCAAAGTCTTCCTTGCCCGTCGTCACGCGGACACGCAGCGCGTCGATCTTCTCGCGCGCCGCCGCCATGGCCTCGGGCGGAGGGGACACGCCCGGGGTTGGTGGTCCCGCCTGCACGAAGATCTCCCGAAGTGTCAGGCTTTCGGGCGTCAGGAAGTCGGCCGCGTGCGCGTTGTAGAAGTCCCGCGACTCCTGCTCGGAGATGCTGATGCGCTGGAACACGTCCTGCCGCTGGACGTTGGTGATGAGCATCTGCTTCTCGAAGGCCTTGCGCAGACCCGCGATCGTGAGCCCCTCCTGCTTGAGGGCCGCCTGGAACTTCTCTTCCGTGTCGAGATTGTTCTCCTTGCGGATGCCGTCGAGGATGCCGTTGAACTGCTCGTCGCTCATCTTCATGCCGAGTTCTCGTCCGCGCTGCACCATGAGCATCTCGTCGATGGCGTTGACGATCACGCGCGGCGTCACTTCGGCCATCATGGCCGTGAGCGTCGCGTCGTTGTGGAGGTCGGCGGCATTCACGTCGGGGTTCGCCTGCCGTATGGCAGCGACCTGCAGCTCCTCGACGTCGCTCCGCGCGAGGATCTCGCCGTTGACCTTGACGAGCACCTGCTCGATGACCTGCGCCGACGCGGGCACGCACAGCGCGACACCGAGGATGATGGTGAACGTCGATCTCGTCATGCAGTCCTTCATTCCTTCGTTCCTTAGTTCCTTCGTCCTGCCATCCTTCGT
>CAYMAG010000049.1:26622-34706 GCA_964388335.1 uncultured Vicinamibacteraceae bacterium
TCATGCAGTCCTTCATTCCTTCGTTCCTTAGTTCCTTCGTCCTGCCATCCTTCGTTCCTGCAATCCTTCGTCCTTACTTCCTTGCTTCCTTCGTTCCTGACTTCCTTCGTCCTGCCATCCTTCGTTCCTTCAGTCCTTCGTTCCTTCGTTCCTGCTGTGCTTCGCTCCTGCCACCCTTCTCATTGTAGTGAATCCGTCAGGTCCCGAAGGACGCCCGACACGCGATCGAACAGCCCGCCCTCTGCCATCGGGTCCTCGGGGAGGGGCTTCAGCACTTCATCCTTGGAGAATCCAGGCGCGACGTCACCGGCAGTCGCACGGACGGTCCACCATGAGGGCCCGCGCTTCGAGCCCTGAGCGACCGGCGGTCGAGCCGCAGTCCTTGTAGGCGCGAAGCTCGGTGCCACTACAGGTGGTACCAGGTCGAGCTTGATGCTGCCAGGCGGCACCAGCCGGAGGTCACGACGTCTGCCGATCACTGCGAGGACCTTCGTCGGGTCGAGCGGCGCGGTGTCCCTGAACCTGAAGACGACGGCCTGCCCGTCACGGTCGATGGCGTCGAGCCGGAGACGGTCTGCAGCGACCCGCAGCTTCGCGAACGAGCCCAGCAGATGGACCGACCGGGGCAGCGGTCCGTAGCGATCGCGGACGTCGGCCAGCACGCGGTCGATCTCCTGATCGGTCCTCGCCTGAGCAACCTGACGGTAGATGCCCAGACGCTGGTTGGTGTCCGGCAGGTACCCCTCTTCGATACGGAACTCCACGCCGAGGTTGACGGAGGCGCGTCGTTCGTCCTCGAGGTCTTCGCCCTTGAGTTCACGAATCGTCTCTTCCAGCAGCCTGGCATACATGTCGAAGCCGATCGCCTCGATGTGTCCGCTCTGCTGACCGCCCAGCAGGTTGCCGGCGCCGCGAATCTCGAGGTCGAGGGCCGCGACGCGGAAGCCGCTGCCGAGATCGCTGAACTCCTTGATCGCGGCGAGCCGTTTGCGCGCGACAGCCGAGAGGGCCTCCGCCGGGGGCACGAGCAGGTACGCGTACGCGCGGCGATCGGAACGCCCGACGCGGCCGCGCAACTGATAGAGCTGCGACAGGCCGTAGCGATCGGCTCGGTTGATGACCATCGTGTTCGCATTGGGAATGTCGAGGCCGTTCTCGATGATGGTCGTCGCGAGCAGGACGTCGAACCGCCGCTCGACGAAGTCGACCATGACTTTCTCGAGCGAGTCTTCATTCATCTTGCCGTGGCCGACGCCGACGCGCGCCTCGGGCACGATGCGCTGCAGGAAGGCCGCCATCGAATGGATCGACTCGACGCGGTTGTGCACGAAGTACACCTGCCCGCCTCGCTCGATCTCCTTGCGCATCGCGTTGGCGACCACTTTCGGATCGAAGGGGACGACGCTGGTCTGCACGGCCTGGCGATCGCGGGGCGGAGTCTCGATCACGGACATGTCACGGATGCCGACGAGCGACATGTTCAGCGTGCGCGGAATCGGCGTGGCGCTCATCGTCAGCACGTCCACGCGCTTGCGGATCTGCTTGATGCGCTCCTTGTGCGTGACACCGAACCGCTGCTCTTCGTCCACGACGAGAAGACCGAGGTCGCGAAAGACGACGTCCTTCGACAAGAGGCGGTGGGTGCCGACGATGATGTCGAGGCGTCCTTCCTGCAGGGCCTTGAGTGAGTCCTGCTGCTCGGCCTTCGACCGGAACCGGCTCACCATGTCGATGCGCACGGGGAACGCCGCGAACCTGGTGCGCAGCGTCTTGAGGTGCTGCAGGGCCAGCACCGTCGTCGGCGCGAGGAAGGCCACCTGCTTGCCGTCCATCACGGCCTTGAACGACGCGCGCATCGCGACTTCGGTCTTGCCGTAGCCCACGTCGCCGCACAACAGCCGATCCATGGGCGTCGTCGACTCCATGTCTCGCTTGATGTCGGCGATCGCATTGGCCTGATCGACGGTCGGCTCGTAGGGGAAGGCGGCCTCGAACTCTTCCTGCCAGTGCGTGTCGGGCGGAAACGCGTGGCCGGGAACGGCCTTCCGTGCGGCGTAGAGCTTGAGCAGTTCGTCGGCCATGTCGCGCATGGCCTTCTTGACGCGTGATTTCGCCTTCTCCCACGTGGCGCCGCCCAGCCGATCGAGCGTGGGCTTCGCGCCGCCCGAGTACTTCTGGACGAGGTCGAGCCGATCGACGGGGACGAAGAGCTTGTCTTCGCCCGCGTAGCGCAGCTCCATGAACTCGCGCGTCTCGCTGCCGACGGCGATCTGCTTCAGGCCCACGAACATGCCGATGCCGTTGTCCACGTGGACGACGTGGTCACCGACCTTCAGATCGCGGAAGTCCGAGAGGAAGGCTTTCGCCGCGGCCTGACGGCGCTGTGTGCCAACGCGATCCTCGTCGAAGACGTCGGTCTCGGCGTAGAGCCGGAGCTTCGCGTCGGGGAGCCTGACACCGCGCGACAGAGCGCCCGTCGTGATGAGGAGTGCCGCGCCGGCGTGTGTTTCGCCCGCGCCGAGGTCGCTGGTGGTGAGCCCATAGTCGCGCAGGATCTCCGCGATACGCTCGGCCCGGCCCGGCGTCTCGGCCACGAGGACCGACGTCTCCCCCTGTGCGCGGGCTGCACGCAGCTCGGCGACCCAGTCGGGCACGCGCCCGTGGAACGCTGGCACTGGCTGGCTCGACACGACGGCCACGCGGTCGTCGCCCTCGTCGGTGGCGAAGGTCTCCAGTCGGGTGGCGCTGCCGAGCAGCGACACGACCTCGGGCCAGGGCTGCATCAGGCGCGCGGGAGGGATGGGCGCCTCGCCTCGGGCGAGCGCGTCCTGAAAGCTGTCGAGCAGCGCGGTGAAGCGCCTGTCGCCCGCGTCCCGCACGGCATCGAACTCCGTGACGAACAGGCGAGTGCGCGCCGCTCGGCCCAGATACGTGAAGATTGTCGCGGGTGGTGCCTCCTGCCGGTCTTCGAACGTGTCGGGCCGCTCGCGCACGGGCACGACGATCACCTGGTCGAGCGTGGCCACCGACCGCTGCGTCGAGGGATCGAACTGCCGAATCGATTCGATGGTGTCGCCGACGAACTCGAGGCGAACGGGCAGGCGCTCGCCGGCGGGGAAGATGTCGGCGACGCCACCGCGCACCGAGAACTCACCGTGCTGGTCGACCGGATCCTCGCGGCTGAACCCGGCCTGCACGAGCGTGTCGGCAAGTCGCAGCGGGTCGATCTCGCGTCCGGGTCGGAGATCGAGCGAGGCCGACACGAGTGTGTCGGGCTCGACCAGTCGGGGGAGCAGGGCCGCCGCGGACGCGACGACGATGCGGGCACGGCCCGTGGCCAGCGCGTGCAATGCGCGCGCGCGAGCCGATGCCACGTCGAAGTGGGGCACGAGGCTGCGGTACGGGTCGACTTCGGGCGACGGACACGCCAGAACGCCCTGGTCGAGGGCGGCCTCGGTCAGCCCCTCGAGGCTTCCGAGCAGGAAGCGCGCGTCCGAGACGAAGGCCTCGATGTCGCGGTCGGCCGGTACCACGACGACACAGGGTCCGTGCGCCGCCGCCGCGGCCACCGCGAGCGCGCCCGCAACGGGCGAGAGTCCGGCCAGAATCGGACGCGAGGCGGTGAGGTTCGCGTCGACAACCGTGCGCTTCAGCAGGGCCCGAAGCGAGAGTGATGAGGCGGCAGCAGGGCGCATGAAGGGTGGGCCGACTTCTCAGAATAGCACCGTGAACCCGCTCGGTTTACCATCTCGCCATGACGGACGGCGGTGCGCAGGAGCCTTTGGCCCTCCTGCTGACGACGCGCAGCGGGCCGGGGGTGTTGCACGAGGTCACGGGGATCATCGCGCGGCATGGCGGCGACATCACGTCGGTGATGCTGCTCGACGCCGACGGCGAGTGGACGACGCTGTCACTCGAGGTGCGGACCGACCAGCCTGAGGCTCTGTCACGCGACCTGCGGGCATCGCCGTCGGTGACCTCGGTAGGCGAGGTTCAGACGCTCCAGCGTGTGTTCGGCAAGCGCGTGATCATCATGGGCGGCGGCGCGCAGGTGGGACAAGTGGCGCTGGGCGCCATCTCGGAGGCCGATCGGCACAACATTCGAGGCGAGAAGATCTCGGTGGACACGATTCCGCTGGTCGGCGAGCAGGCGCTGGCGGAGGCGGTTCGGGCGGCCGCACGGTTGCCGCGGGCACGCGTGCTGGTGCTGGCTGGGTCGCTCATGGGCGGCGACATCGAGCAGGCCGTGCGAGAAGTGCGGGCCAGCGGGCTGCTCGTCGTCAGCCTCAACATGGCGGGCAGCGTGCCCGATGCGTCGGATCTCGTGGTGACCGACCCGGTGCAGGCAGGAGTCATGGCGGTCATGGCCATTGCCGACACGGCGAAGTTCTCGCTGGATCGACTCACGCGGCGGGTGTTCTGATGACTGATGCACCTCATGCTTCATGCCTCATGCTTCATGCTTGACCGTGATGCTCAGTGCTTGATGCTTGATGCTTCATGTCGGCCTGATGCCTCATGCGTGATGGTGGGGCGGGCGGACGAATCAACGTCAGACGGACCAGCGGTCAGCGATAGACGACGAGCGGTAGACTGCGAGCGGTAGACGGTAAGGCCCCTGAGCGTCACTTGTCGTGTCATGTCACGAGTACGTGCTGCGCCGATCCTCTGCTGCTTCGTTTCTCTGTGTGTACCCGTTTCCTCCGTGACCTCCCCGTTCCCAGGTGACACGACAGATCGCCCCCCCGTGAACGCGCGTCAGCAGAGCAGACGGAGCGAGCAGGTGGTACAACGAAGACGCAGAGAAGCGGAGTTCCGCGCCATGCCAGGTTGACCAGGTACTGTCGAACGAACGCCTGAGCGGTAGACGGTTCCGCGGAAGACGCACAAGGAGACGCACGTGAACGAGTGGACGAGGCGGAAGTGGTTGTCGGCGGCTGGTACCGGGTTGGTGGGCACGTCGCTCACGGTCGGGTGCGGCGAAGGCCCGAAGCGTGGGAGTCAGGTACTGATGGCCCCCGACGTAGCGACGGACGCAACGAAGATGCCCCCCGCAGACGGCGTGCTTCCCCTGCGTGTGGCGGAGTTCGAACCGAAGAGCATGCTGCACGTGCCCGAGACGAAGGTGCCGCGGTCGCGCTTCCCGTCGATCGACTTCCACACACATGTGTCGACACGCGGCAACCGCGAAGGCGTTCCGCCCGCCGAACTCGTGAAGACCATGGACGCGGTGAATCTCAAGACCATGGTCAACCTGACCGGTGGCACCGGTGACGTGCTCGCGCGAAATGTCGAGAACTTCGACCGCGCCTTCCCCCGGCGCTTCGTGACGATGACTGAACCGAGCTGGGCCAGGGCGGGGGAGGACGGTTACGCGGCGTGGCAGGCCGAAGAGGCGGGCCGCGCCAAGGCCGCCGGTGCGGTCGGCGTGAAAGTGCTCAAGCAGCTGGGCCTGTTTCTGCGCGATGGCGGCGCTGAAGGCTCCCTCGTGAAGGTGGACGATGCCAGGTTCGATCCGTTGTGGGAGGCGTGCGGCGCCCTGAACCTCCCGGTCGCGATTCACGTGGGCGACCCCGAAGCGTTCTTCCTGCCGATAGATCGGTTCAACGAGCGCTACGAAGAACTCGGTGCCCACCCCGATTGGTCATTCCACGGGAGGGACTTTCCTGCGTTTCAGGAGATACTCGACGCGCGCGACAGAGTCTTTGCCAGACACCCTAAGACGACGTTTATTGCGCTCCATGTCGGGCATTGGGCAGAAAACCTGGCCGCCGTTGGTGAGATGCTCGACCGTTTTCCGAACGTGCATGTCGAGATCGGGGCGCGGATCGGCGAGTTGGGTCGGCAACCGCGCACGTCAATCAAGTTCTTCGACCGGTACCAGGACCGCGTCCTCTTCGGCACGGATGCCGTTCCGCTGGGTTTCCAGACGCCGCAGCAGGTGTTCGGCGAAGAGCTGTATCACATCTACCACCGCTTCCTCGAGACCGAGGACGAATATTTCGACTACGCGCCGGCGAAGGTGCCGCCGCAGGGGCGCTGGCGCATCTACGGCCTTGGGCTGTCGGATCAGATTCTGCGGAAGGTGTACCACCAGAACGCGGAGCGCGTGCTGGGTCTCGAGCTCGTCTAGGAGTCTGCGCGCCAGAAACCTGCGGACGACTGAAGACGACAGGTGAACGTGGGTGCGGGTGGGGCGCGTCCAGGCGCTCACCGGATCCAGTCGCGGTCAATCTGGTAGCGGCTGGCTCTGCCCGCCGGCCAGCGGCTGCGCCTCCGAGCTGTCGACTACTGTGTGCCGCCAACCTGGGGCAGGCGTTCGGCCGGGATGCCGAGCGCCTGAGCAAATCGCCGGAGGCTCGTCTGCACACGTACGGCGTTTCCGGGTCCCATTCGAAGCAGCTGTTTTTGGGCCGATGACAGATTTTCTGTCTCGGCTGACGTCCATGAGTAGTTCACGCCCTTGACCGGGCGCACCTGGCCTCGCCCTCGTTCTGGAGACACCTGCAACAGGTGCACGATGGCTCGCTCCATCGCCATGTCGAATGTGTCTTCCCCGCCCAGTTCCGCGTAAGCCTCGTCGATTCTTGGCCTGAGCTGACCATAGATTCGAGCAACCGCAGCAGGATCGATCTCCGCCAGGGTCGTCGTCAGGCCGTTGTAGCGCGCGAAGCTTGCGGGCGACACCGTGGTCAAAGAATTCGGTCGTTCGACGGAGAACTGCCCTTCGATGACCACTCCTTGCAGTTGCCGAACAGGTGACACCCCCCGGCCGATGTTGTCGACCGAGACGACGAACCGACGCAGCAGGTTGTCCGTGGCGAGCAGCCGGGCAAGCTCGGGACGCGCAGAGAGAGTCTGCAGCATGGACCGAAGAACGGGGTCGAGAGCATCCAGAGGTGGCAGGTCAATGGGATCGGCCGTGCCCAGTGTCTCAGGCGGACCGACGCCAGCGTCGGTGCCGGCGATCCCGGCTGATTCAGCCTCCGGGGCCCCGTCGCCGGACGACCACCAGTACCAGGCGCCGATCGACAGACAGGCGACGAGCACCGCGATGCCCGCCAGGGCGAGTCTGGGATCTCTGCTCTGCGGTTCATGGCCCAGCGGGCTCGTCGGGGCTCCGCTTGCGTGATCGGGCGTGAGATCGAGGTCGTCGAGTGGCGTCATGGGAGGGCGAAGGCGGAGGTGCCTTCCTCTTTGACGTCGGTGTGCCGATTCGGTCGGCCTCGTTCACCGCGCGCTCGGCCGCAGCCTTCGCCTTTTTCGAGCGCACGGGACCCACGATGGCAGAATGCTGCAGGTCAGGAGGGCGCACGGTGGCACGAAGCTGTTCGCGCAACTCTTCGGTGCCACGGCGAGACGCGTTGAACAAGGTCGCCAGGAGCAGCGTGTCGGTCCATACGAGCATGACGTTGTCGGCTGCAAGACCGTAACCGCGCCGCCGCGCGCAGAAGGCCGAGGCCAACCGCGTCCGTCTGCGGGTCGCCACGTCCAGGTGGGAACTCGCGGACAGGCGGCTGGGTAGTTGCTACGCGCCTCTGACGCGATTCACGAGGCCCGTGCTCGAGTGTCCAGGCTCGATCGGCACCCTCACGACACGCCCGCCGCGTGCCTCGACGGTGTCACGACCGACGATCTCATCTTCGGCCCAGTCGGCGCCCTTCACGAGCACGTCCGGTTGAATGGCACGGATCACATCCGCCGGCGTCGGCGCGTCGAAGACGAGGACGAGATCGACACACGAGAGGGCGCTGATCAGCTCGGCCCGCTCGTGCTCGGGGTGAACAGGTCTCGCCGGTCCCTTGTTCAGGCGGACGGACGCGTCGCTGTTGACCGCAACCAGCAGCGCGTCTCCTTCGGCGCGGGCTCGAGAGAGATACCGGACGTGCCCCGGGTGCAACAGGTCGAACACGCCGTTGGTGAAGACCACCGTGCGCCCCGCCGCCTGCCACGTGCGAACGCGCGCGGCCGCTTCAGGGAGGAGGACGATGGGGGCGGGGTCAGGCTTCATGCTTCATGCTTCATGTCAGGCTTCAGGCTGCGGGCTTCAGGCTGCGGGCTTCAGGCTGCGGGCTTCAGACTTC
>CAYMAG010000050.1:0-34060 GCA_964388335.1 uncultured Vicinamibacteraceae bacterium
GCGCACGCGGCCGTCACGGCTGGGGCGACATCGTACTCGCGCGTGCACTTCATGATTCGCGAAGCTGTTCAAGGGGCTATGCACGGGCACGATGTCGATCGGCAGCCTGCTCGATGATGAGCGGGTGAAGATGACGGTGCCTCGCGGGTGCCTACTGCGGTGGGATCAGCGCCCTGACGCTCGACCATCTGGTTCCTCGACACTTGAACGGCTGGAGACGTTCGACCACGAGCACTCGCTGTCAGCTGGTAGAGAACTGCTCGACGTACTGCCGGCCGGCCACGGCCAATTCGGCGAAGCGGGACGGAGCGTAGACGGATTTCGTTCCGTACCGGTGCTGCCGGAACACTCGGAGGGAGCGGTAGACGTTGCGAAACCCCTTATCGTCCGGCACAGGGAAGGGGCGGAGGCCGACGAACATGTCGCAGGCCGCATCGAACATGCCGTCGATCCGGTTGAAGTGGACGTACGGGTCGTAGCCGTTCATGTCGCTCAGCGACTGCTGCAGCCGGTGGGGACGGGCCTCGAGCACCCTGAACTGGTGGGTGCCACCCGGCCGCTTCGCGGCGCTGACGGCCAAGCCAAGCTCGAAGGGCATGTTGAAGCGCGGCACTCGCATCGAGCCGGACGACAGCTGCACTCTGGACAGGTCGTGGATCGAGTACGGGCATGCGTCGACGAGCGCAACGAGCCGCTCCAGGCGATGCGCATCGGGAGGGATCTCGAGCACCGTTCGCGGTGTCTGACCTGTGCAGAGTAACGCCGAGATCAGGGCGAGATAGAGCTTCTCGTAAGACTCGTCGAACGGGGAAGTTGCAGAACACGTCCCGGGCCGACGCTACAGTCGCCGGTGCCACTACCCGGCCTTTCGCTGGCCCCTGCCGGAGATCCTGGCGTTCTGCACGCCGGCCTTGCGGGCTCGCTTGGCTGCTGGCGATGTTCCGGCGATCGCCTCACGGGCTACACGTACGACAGACTTCGACACCCTGAACTTGCGGGCGGTCTCGTCCACGGTCAGCGGCCGTGGCACGGGTCCCAGGATCTTGAATGGACGCGCGGCCATGAAAGACAGTGTAGCGCAGGGCCAGGTGGGGCCTGCGCGCGCTGAAGCCCGGGGGCCTGCTGGTCATCGAAGGCTTCGCTGACCCCCCGAACCGCCTGGGCTTCGTACCGGCCACGCTGGCCGAGGCGTTCGGGCAACTCCGCATCCTCCGCAACGAACGCGTCGTCGATGCGGCGGCCTGGTGCGTCGAGGAGAAGACGCCGCTGGTGCGCTTCGTCGCCGAGAAGCCGCGGTGAACGTCAACTCGTCCCGGGATGAGTCAGACCGACCCTCCGCACGGTGAGGGGGTCACCTTCCGGGCGTCAACCGCTGCACCCACGCGACGAACGCGTCCATCCACTGCTGCAGGAACTGTCGCGTCTCGTCGTTGGCGATCGCACCGTCCTCGCCGAACATGCCGTCCTCGACATGGATGTAGACTCCGGCGACCCGAGCGTCGGCACGTCGAGATACCCCAGCATGTTGCGCACGTGCTGCTGTGCCATCGATGAACCGGGTGCCCCGACCGACGCGCCGATGACCCCCGCCGGCTTCCCCTCCCACGCGCTCTGACTGTACGGCCGCGAGGCATGGTCGATGGCGTTCTCGAGCACGCCGGGAATGGAGCGGTTGTACTCGGGCGTGACGAACAACACCCCATGCGTGTACACCGGCAGACCTGACCCCTCAACTCGTCGGGATCCCCGTCAGCCGCTACCGCCAGCTCCCTCAGCCGGCACACCGCACTCGCCAGCTGCATCTGCCTCGGCGTCCGACAATCAGGCTCGAGCAGCGCCAGCGACGCGACGACAAGCGCCCGCGCACCGCGCCCGCGACGTCGCCACGTTCAGCCGGTGCAGGCTGGAGGGCGACCGGCCCCTGATCCGCCTGCCCGACCGTGAGCTGGTGTCAGCGCCCGACGTCGAAGCGCTGCTGGACGAAATTCGGACTCAGCTCCTGGCGCACATCGCAGGCAGGCGCGAGGACTGTGGCCAGACATCGTTGTGTGGTCCCGCAACTGCCAATCGTGTAATGACTTGCGGCGAGTGCCCGGATAAGCAAAGAGTTTTTGTCTCAGGTGGATCGCGTACATGAGCTGGGGTTTCTATGGCCGGGAACAGGAGTTGCGCGACCTGCGCGACATCCTGCAGCGCCCCCGCTGGTTCTTCGCGCGCATCACAGCACGTCGGCGCATCGGCAAGACCACCCTGGTGCAACAGGCGCTTCAGGCCATGCCGACGCGTCCTGTGTTCTACGTCCAGGTCCCCGACTCGGCGCCGGCCGGCGTGCTCTCAGCGGTGCACGACGCCATGGAGACCTTCGGCCTCGACGCCGCGACATTCCCTCGCCCGGACAGCCTCCTCGCGCTGGCCCGCACACTGCGCTGTGGCGCGTTGATCGCTACGAGGACTTCCTCAAGGGGCGAAAGCGCTTGCTGGCCGGCGCTGCCAACCGGTTCCTTGATGTGGATCGGTCAGGGCGTCGTCAGCTGTTGAGCAATATTAGGGAAATTATGCGATGAGGCTAATACTGCAAAACATCGTATAATTCACCGATGGACCCTGTGCAGAATCCTTTCGCTCCAGGCGCTGGGACCCCGCCACCCGAACTCGCCGGTCGCGACGAATTGCGGGAAACGGTGCGAATCACGCTGGAACGAGTCCGGCGCGGCTTGCCCAGCAAGAGTGTCCTCATGGTCGGGCTGCGAGGCGTAGGCAAGACGGTCCTGCTGGACCGAATGCGTGACGACGCGGAAGCGTCAGGTATTCAGACGCTGCGCGTTGAGGCCCCGGAAGACCGCTCGTTACCAGCTATTCTGGCACCTCAGCTCAGGCAGGCCCTGCTCCGTCTCTCCCGCGACGAGCGTGCACGGGCGCTTGCCACCCGGGCCCTCCGTGCGCTCGCGGGTTTCGCGCGTGCGCTGAAGATCAAGTACTCCGACCTCGAGGTAGGGCTCGACTTCGAACCAGAGCCCGGCCTCGCCGACAACGGGGATCTCGAGCACGACCTGCAGGCGCTGCTCGAAGTGTCGGGAGTTGCGGCACAGACTGCCGGAACTGCGCTGGCCATCTTCGTGGATGAGCTTCAGTACGTACCAGAAGAAGAACTCGCCGCGCTCATCACTGCGCTTCACCGCACGGCGCAGCGTCGGCTCCCGGTCGTGCTCGTCGGGGCCGGTCTGCCACAGTTGCGGGGCCGGATGGGGCGCGCCAAGTCCTACGCGGAACGACTCTTCGACGTCGCGGAGATCGGCAGTCTCCCCGCCGCCGCCGCGCGGCTTGCCATTGAGAAGCCCATCCGCGACCAGGGCGCAGACATCGCCCAGGATGCGCTCGAGCAGGTGATTGTCGAAACACGCGGTTACCCGTACTTCCTTCAGGAGTGGGGGAAGCATTCCTGGGACGTGGCACCGCAGTCGCCGATTACTCCCCACGATGTCGACCGCGCCTCGACCACCGCTGTCGCTGCCCTCGATGAGAGCTTCTTCCGCGTGCGGTTTGACAGGCTCACGCCAGCCGAGAAGCGGTACCTGCGCGCGATGGCTGAACTGGGAGCGGGACCTCACCGCTCTGGACAGATCGCGGAGACCCTCGGCCGGGAAGTCACGTCGCTTGGGCCCACACGGAGTCAGCTGATCGCGAAGGGGATGATCTGGAGTCCGAACCACGGAGATACTGCGTTCACCGTGCCTCTTTTCGACGAGTTCATGAAGCGCATCATGCCCAACGACGATTGGAGAGCGTGAGGCGCCTTTCACCATGCCCCTCATCAGCGAACCGAATCTCCGTCGAGAGTCATCGATGCTGCTCGTGCCAGCGGGCGGGGGCGCGCCGTAGCTCGAGGGTCCCGAGTTCCAGGCCGCGCACGGCGTGGGTGTTCACGTGCTGGCGCCGGGCAGAAACGGAGTCCCGCCCCGGACGATTGAGGCACTCTTGCCCAGGCCGTCAACCGGACCTGGTACCACTCCAGCGGTAGACTGAAGACAGCCCTGCCGTGTCGAGGTCGGGCGACCCTGAATTCGTACGAGGCAGCCGCGTGAACCGACTTCGTCAACCTGCACGCTCGTCGAAGCTTCCTCTGGCCGTCAGCCGTTTCCGGCTGGAGAACTGGCGTAACTTCGTGCGCGTCGAAGCCGACCTGCACCAGCGCGTCTTTCTCGTCGGTCCGAACGCCTCAGGGAAGTCGAACCTCCTCGACGCCTTCCGCTTCCTTCACGACATCGTTTCGGTGGGCGGCGGGCTCGAAGAGGCGGTTCGCAAGCGCCTGGGGATGTCGCGGTTACGGAGCCTCGCGGCACGACGCCAGTCCGATGTCGTGATCGAAGTCGAACTCCGTGGCGGCCTTGATGCCGAGCGCTGGGAGTACGAACTGTCTCTGGGCCGGCGAAAGGACCAGCGCCCGCAGATCAAGCGCGAACGGATCACCCGCGGTGGCAGAACGCTGGTCGAGCGGCCGGACGAGAAGGACCTGCAGGATCCGGAGCGGCTGACACAGACCTACCTGCAGCAGGTCAACGTGAACCGCGAGTTCAGGGCCGTCGCCGATTTCTTTGCCGCGATCCGCTATCTGCACATCGTCCCGCAATTCGTGCGCGAGCCGGACCGCTCCGTGGGCCGCCGCAACGATCCCTATGGCGGAGACTTCCTCGAGCAGCTTGCCGCAACCAACCGCAAGACGCTCGAGTCGCGACTCCGGCGGATCGGCCACGTCCTCGAGATCGCCGTGCCCCAGCTCGGAGGGCTCGAACTCACCCGCGACACTCGCGGGGCGCCACACCTGCGCGGCCGGTACGAGCATTGGCGGCCGCAGGGCGCGTGGCAGAACGAGGACCAGTTCTCGGACGGTACGCTCAGGCTTCTCGGGCTTCTGTGGGCGGTGCTCGATGGCGAGGGCCCACTCCTGCTCGAGGAGCCGGAGCTGTCGCTGCATCCCGAGGTGGTTCGCTACCTGCCGCAGATGCTCGTCAGGATGCAGCAGCAGAGCGGCCGCCAGATCTTCATCAGCACGCACTCGAAGGACATCCTCGACGACGATGGGATCGGCATCGACGAAGTGCTGCTGCTGACGCCGGGTGCCGAGGGGACTACGGTCACCCCGGCCGGAGATGTCGCGGATGTGCGCCACCTGCTCGAGGGCGGGGCCTCGCTCGCCGACATCGTCGTCCCGGCTACGAGGCCGGCCCGCGCCGAACAGCTGATGCTGTTTGCCGACTGACGATGCCGCCGGCGGCGCCCAGCATCTCGGCCAGCCTGATTCCGTTGGAGCCCGATGCCGTGGTCGATCCCCAAGCGGTACTGGTTTTGCTGGCATCTCGCTCTCGCATACGGAACGTGCGCGAAGACATGGTGCCCAGACCAGGAAGTGGTCGGATCGTCGGGCCGGCCTATGCGAGCCGGGTCGCGGAGTTCGTATCCGATCTGAGCGCTGGGTGGCGACCGGAGGTTGCCGCTGCGCGTTCTCCCAGCCTGCACGGCTGCCTCAGCGCCCTGCGCCGGCAGGTCTCTGGCCGATAGCCAACACATACGTCGCGACCGGCAACCCCGGTGACTGCTGGACGCGCGTCTGCACGCACGCGCCCGACCTGCTGGGTGGATCTGCGATTTCTCGTGCTGAGCGCAGGTGACCCGCGGCGGTCGAACCGTTGCACATACAGCTGCGCCTGAGGTAGAACAGACGCTCCCTCGCCAACGAAGCGTCCTGCGTGGCGGCAGTCGGAGCCTGTGCGGCGGCCGCTCGCCATGAGCAACGCGGGTTCATCAGCCCCGGCTGAGCACGCGATACCGGAAGGATGATTCAATCGATGGCCCGTGAACCACGAAGTCCCGAGCGAGCAGTGTCAGCCCTGTTGGCCGCGCTCGATAGGGCCCCCCGGCACCGTATTGCGATCAGCGAACTGACGTTCGCTGAAGATAGCCGCTAGTTCTCCGAGGCGCTGCTTGGGAGCAGGTTTCGGCCAAGGCGGCGCGGCGACCTGGGGGGTGAAGGCTTCACGCACGCCGACGGCGTCATAGGCCACTTCAGAGTGCGTGACCGGCGGGGGAACGTCGAACTGTTGCCCAGCGCGCGACAGCTCGTCGTCGAAGCGAAGATGGGCACCGGCCTTTCGGTTGGAACGACCCGGGCCCCTGAGTTCAATCAGGCGGCCCGAAACGTGTCGTGCATTGCGCACGCACTGACCTCTGCAAGCGCCGAGACGGATGGGTGCACCGACGTGGGATTTCGTGGTGATTGCCCCGCAGCTACGGTACCTGTGCAACGACTCGCACGTGTTGTTGTTGATGGGCTTGAGCAACTTCACGACGGCCACCCAGGACGAGAAGATGTTTCGCGTCGTCCGCGACCACGAGCGGTGGTTCCAGGTCGTGATGGGGGAGAACTACGAGGTGGATGAGGCCGCGACGGACCGCCAGGCAGCACGCATCTCGTTGCCGTCGGTCGTACAGCAGCAACTCGCGATGAAGTTGCATCCGTGATGAGGTTGGAGCTCGGTCCTTCGAGCGACGACTACCGAGATGCCTGCGGTCTAGCGCCCGCGACTCGCCGTGGGGCGGGAGGGTCGGGTTCCGATGCCGAATGACGATGGGTGCGGATGTTTCGGATGCGCTGTCGTCTGCCTGGTAGGGGGCGCGGCGGTGATGGTCGCTGCGAGCAGCGCGTGGTCGCCGCCAGTCGTGCTCTTGGTGGGCGGGGTTGTCGTAGGCACAATCGTGCTTATCGCGCGCGCCGCGGGTGAACAGCGGGCAGAGGTGCTTGTGCCTGCAGAGGTCGTTTCAGACCGCGTCAGTGATGTTCAATTGCGGCCCCCCGAGTTCGCCCCTCTGACAATGAGCTGGTCCATCCCTGCAGAGCCTCCTAGTTCACCCATGACGGAAGCGCTCGGAGACTTCTACCGTGCTGCTGGTATCTCGCCGACGGACTTCCGGTGCCGCTACCTGGCCGACTGTTCCCGTGGGGAGGCGAACTTCACGTCAGCGAAGGCGAGCTTCGTGGGGCCGGAATACGAGCGCGGCACACTTCCGCGCCTCCTCTTCCTGTCGCTCGATCCCGGCGACGGGGTCTCGGATGCGAACGCAAGAACGGTCCTCGCCGTGCAGACGATCGAGCTGTGCAGGAATGTGTCAACCCTCAAGAAGACACAGCATTGGTACCTCACCCACCTGTTTGCCTGGGAGATTCTGCGTCAGTTCGATAGAAGTCTCGAGATCGGCCACATCGCCCGGTTCTTTGCGCACGTGAACACTGCGAAGTGCAGCGTCAACCGCCCCGGTCGTCGCGAGGCGCCCAGCCGACTCGCTGCGAATTGCCGTGGCTATCTGCGACAGGAACTGGCGATCCTGCAGCCAGACATCATCGTGACGCAGGGAGCCAAGGCGCGAGAAGCGGTGCACAGCCGGTTTCCCGTGAGCGGCTATCAAGAGGTGAAGGTTGACGGGGCAACAGGGGCACACGGCGTTGTCACGGGCCTGTCGCCTTCGAGCACGCTGTGGCTACAGACGCATCACCCGAGCGCGTACGGGGTGTTCTGGCGGCAGAAGAGTAGCGTCTGGCCGATATACTTCGCGCGTGTCCGAGAGTTCTTCGGTGAACGCACAACTTGAAGGGAATCGATGAACCTCTTCGACACCGACCCCTCGCCTCCGACGCCACTCCGCGCGCACCTTTGCCGCTCTCCGACCTCGACCTTGCCCTCACCGCGCAGCTCGCAGTCGCCTGGGCCGGCGTAGGCGGCGAGGAACCTCGCCTGGGCTGGCAGCGCACCGACCTGGTATCGGAGCTCGGCGGGATTGATCCGTTCAGGCGACCCATGCCGGCCACCTGGGAACGGGCCGTCTTCCAGGCCGTGCGAGAGGCCGCGCCCCGCGCGGACGCCGGTGAACGAGAGACACCCGATCAAGCTGATCGACGAACAGCGCTTTCTCGGACTCGTGGGCGACTGAGACCTGCAGAGTCTCGCAATCAAGACCACGGGCCTCGTCGACGTGCTCAGGACGGCGCTGGCGCAGCTGGCCGGAGGATCGACATCGCATTCGTCGTCGGCACGCTCAGCCTGGGTGAGGTTATCTATGCCCTTGGGGACGTACAGACTCGCCTGAACCCTGAGGTGAACTGCGTCGTCCAGACGCGCGACGAGTTCCAGGCGCGCGATGCGCGCGCCCACCATTTCGTCAGTGGGATTCTGCTCAGGCAGGAACTGTTCTTGATTGGAGACGATCGTGAGCTTGAGCGACTGGCAACGCAACGGATGGTTGATGCCCCCCAGACCAGTCCGCGGGAGATCGCCGACCTGCTCGCCAACAGCGACCGCGACCTGCACTACAGCCAGGTTGACGATCTGAGCCCGGCTGATGCTCCTCGGGTGGAGGGATAATACGTCCATGTCTTCTCAGCTCTCACCTCTGGCCGACAATCTTCCGGTCATTGAACGCTGGTTTCGCACGAGCCAAGGCGTCATACCGCGTCCTTTCGGCAGGCCGAGGACGCGATATCAGGGATTCAGTGACGGAGCAAACGGCGTGCAATGGAACGCCGGCGTCGACCGCCAGAGGGGCGTCGTCACTGTCGGTGTCAACCTCGAGGGAATGAAGTACGACGACTGGCCGATTGCCACCTTTCTGCTGAAGGAGCGTGCCCGCCCAGGACTGCCCGAGGTCCTTCGACGGTCGCCCGAGATCCGGCGCCTGGAAGTGTGGCTGGAGCGCGACTGCTGGCAGGCGGCCGCGCGGTTGCCAATCAGCGAGTCGTTCATCGGCCCGGAGGCTCCGCTGGCGGCCGATCGCCTCAGCGATCCCTGGTGGGCAGACATGGTCAGTCGGGCGCTGGAGTGTCTGGACCAGGAGCGACACCACCGAGGGCGGGCGCGGCAGGAGGTCACGCTGGTGCGGTCGGGTAAGGCAGTCAAGGACGTCTCGCCGCACCTTCAGGTCAAGTACGTGCTTTCGCAGGTTGCTGCAACGGAGGAAGCGCTGGAGCGGGGGCGTACAACCCTGGTCGCAGTGTACGACTACATCTCTCAGCGTGCCGCACGGGTGCCTTGTGGCACCAGGTTGGCCGGCCATGGCGAAGCCGATGATGCCGAACAGGTCACGGGACGGCGTCGTCATCGTGCGCTGTGATGCGCGTCGAACTCCGGCAGCAGCGGGAAGATTGTCAGGCCTCGCCCGCCATCTCCGTCTATCAGCAAGAGCGACGACAGGCCGACGCATTCGCGTGTCGGACTTCAGGAGCAACCTCGCCACGTGACACAGGATCTTCCACTACGCACCGATAAGGCCCTTCGCGCCGCCTGCCAGGCCATTGAGGCCGCCGAGCAACTGCGCATCCTCCGCAACGAACGCGTCGTCGATGCGGCGGCCTGGTACGTCGAGGAGAAGACGCCGCTGGTGCGCTTCGTCGCCGAGAAGCCGCGGTGAGCCTCGACTCGTCTCGGGACGAGTGCCCACGCTCCATACGAGCACGCTGCACGACGTGTGGTCGGTGATGTACGCCCTGCAGAAGCGGTGACTCGGGCATATACAATTGCCTGAACCTCTGCAGTTGCTGCCACACGGCAGAAGGAGCGAGCGATGGGCCTGTCAGACATGGCCAACTGGATGGGGGCGCTTGCCGACACTCTCACGCTCAGGGAGATCCTGATGCCGGGGAGTCACGATGCCGGCGTCTACCGCGAGGTGTCGACGAAGGCGGGGTTCCTGTCGATTCCGAAGTCGTGGACGACATGCCAGAGCACGAGCGTGCTCGAGCAGTGCGAAGCGGGCTCTCGCTTCTTCGACGTGCGCCTGAAGGTGTCGAGCACTTCGATCCGTGCACACCACACCAAGAAGGGGCAGGGCGCGGTCGGTGAAAGCTGGGACTCCACCTTGGAGAGCGTCGCGGCGTTCCTCGACGCCCATCCGAGTGAGTGCGTCATCCTGCGCCTCACCAAGCCCGCAGGCGGGGCGACCGACCAGATCATCCAGCGGCTGGTGGAGTCGTCGCTCAGCGGGCGACTCTGCAAATCTGCCGGCTTCATCAACTTCGCCAACACGGCCCTCGGCACCCTCCGGGGCAAGGCCATCTGCGCGTTCGAGCCGAAGCACTTCTCAATCCTCCACCCCAGCCTCGGCATGCATCCGTTCTTCAGGTACGAAGACGGGGTTCAGGACTTCGGCCTCGTGACCTGCGGCAAGTACTCGAATTCGAGCAGGCTGCAGAACGTGATTGACGGGCAAGTGGCCAAGATGGACGCGCATGCCGATCACGCCGGCCACCACCTGTTCGTTCTCTACTGGACGCAGACGTGGGGAAACGTCGAGCGGAACACGAAGGCGCTGCCGACCAGCCGCGACAGGCAGCGCGGCCGGATCTCGGGCGGGGCGCATCACAACATGGACCATCTCAAGGACCTGGTGTGCTTCCGGGCCGGCGTCAGGCCCGGCGATGCCGCGATCGCGGTCACGGACGCCACCGCCCGACGCAACGTCATGCCGAACGTCATCATGTGCGACTTCGTGAACGCGGCCACCAGCAGGGAGATCGTCTCCCTGAATGCGCCCGGCCTGCGGCCGCACGCCGTCCCCAGGGCATAGTGAGCGCCCGCGTCAGGGCTTCTGCTGCGCGCCCGGCTCAGGGCCGCCGGGTTCACCCGACAGGCGGCAAAGGGATCCCATCGCCAGATCCAGGACGTCATCGATGCGGTCCGTCGACACACCTGAGCCCCACGACTACCAGATCGTCGTGCAGTGGTCCGAGCCGGATCGGTGTTACGTCGTCACCATCCCGGCCTGGCAGAACGTGCAGACGCACGGCGACACCATGGAGGAAGCGGTAGCGAACGCGCAGGAAGTGCTGACACTCCTTCTTTCGACTGCGCGAAAGCACGGCGAGCCCATACCTCCGCCGCAGAGGCGTCACTCCGGCAACCTGCGCCTGCGCTTGCCCGTGTCGCTTCATGGGCGGTTGGCGCGCGAAGCAGAGCGGGAAGGCGTGAGCCTGAATCAGTGGATCGTGGCCAAGTTGGCCGGCTGATCAGCGGATGGTGGATGCCGTAGGGCAACAGGCGAGCGACCGGGCTGAGCATGCTGCACGAAGAGCCGGGCGGCCAGCCGACGAGTGACCGAGCCTCCAGGTGCTGGCGGTCTTCGAGGCGATGTGATGAGTAGGCATGCCCAGTTGCGCTGCAAGCACCATTCCGCGGAGGCGCGCCCGCAAGAGGGCGGATCACCCGGCTCGCGGACACGGCCGAGTCTGCGCCCGTGCCCAGAGAGGGCAGCCACGTGCCACATGACAGCACTGCGGCGCGTCGCGAGACCTGACCCCCACGCGTGTGCACCGGCAGACCTGACCCCTCAACCTGACGCCTGGGGCACCTCAGTTGCCAGTTCGCGGAACCGACACAGCGCGCTCGCCAACCGCATCTGCCTCGGCGTCCGACACTCGGGCTCGAACAGCGTCGGCGACGCGACGACAATCGCCGCGCACCGCGCCCGCGACGTCGCCACGTTCAGCCGGTTCAGGCTGTACAGAAACTCCATCCCCCTTGGCGCATCGTCTGGATGCGAGGTTGCCATCGAGTAGATGACGACAGGACCCTCCTGACCCTGGAACCGGTCCACGGTGCCCACCGGCACGCCATGCGGCTCGAGGCGCGCCGCAAGCCGGTTGACCTGCGCGTTGTACGGCGATACGACCCGCAGGTCCGCCGCGGTGAGCGGCGCCACCTCGCCCGTCGATGTCACCCACCGCGCGCCGGGCGCGAGCAGCGTCGAGACGATGCGCTCGACCACCTCGACTTCTTCGAGCGACGCGTTCTGGTTGCCCGTGTGCGCAACCGGCACCACCCAGAGCCCCGCGCCATCGAACGGCGCGACGCCCTCGAGCCGTTGCTGCGCGAGTTCGGGACGCGGCTCGAGCTTGCCCTCGTAGAACACCTCGGACGTGAACCGGCAGACGGCCGGCGCAAGACGCCACGTCACCGGCATGAAGAGACCGCGGTCCGCCGGCATCGTCTGCGCGTCGCCGATGACGTGCTGCAGCGCGGACACATCCACGCCGTCGGGGTGGCTGCCCTTCTGCGGCTGCTCGAGCTGCTGCGGATCGCCGAGCAGCACGAGGCTGTCGGCCGCTGGTGACACCGCGAGCACGTTCGCGAGCGACATCTGGCCCGCCTCGTCCACGACGAGCACGTCCACGCATGCGGCGGCGTCGGCCCTCGCCCAGAGCCATGCCGTGCCGCCGAGCACGTCCACCTCGCCGTCGCGAAGGGCCGCGACCGCGCCCCCGGGACTGACGATGCCGGCGATGCCGGGGCCGGGCTCGTCGCCGTCGCTCAACTTGCGCGCCAGCCTGACGGGCTCGCCTGCCTCAACCGCCTGGCGTCGCACCGCCTCGAGCAGATTGACGATGACCCTGTGGCTGACGGCGGTGACGCCGACACGCTTGCCCGCGCGGACGAGCGCGCGAATCATCTGGGCACCCACCCACGTCTTGCCCGTGCCCGGCGGTCCCTGCACCGCAAGCGTGGTGCGATCGAGCTGCAGCACGAGCCGGACCGCGGTGTCGACAGTCGTCTCGCCGGGCAGCGGTTCGAGGGAGCCCGTGCGTAGACGCGGAGGGCGCCGGTGCAGGAGGTCTATGCCGCAGGTGACCGCGTCGGGATCAGCGGCCAGCCGCATGACCGACTCCTGGAGCGTCGCCGTGGGCACGACGTTCGTGGCGTACAACGTGTCGGGCTCGGGCAGGGCCTGCGCTTTCGGGCCCTTGGCGATGTCGATGGTGCGGGCGCTGCGGTCGTGCGCGTCCACGGTGCCGTACGACTGGCCGTCGAGCACGGTGAACTTGTCGCCGCGGTCGATCTCGATCGCCTGCGGCGGGTACGTGTAGCGATCGATGACTGTCCGGGTCGCTTTGCCGGTCTTCGCGCTGGTGACCGATCCCTGGCGGGCGACGAACCGCAGGCCGGCAACGACGCAGGTTTCGTCGAGCGCGTCCTCACCGACGAGTTCGCGGACGCGAAAGTAGTCCCACCACGCGACCCGTTCCTCGCGCCGGTGCCAGTCGATGAGATACGCGAGCATCCAGCGGGCGTGTGACGGGTGAGCAGAGTCTGACGCGTCGCCCTCGATGCCCGCGAGCAGTCGTCGCCTCAGCGCCTCGACCTCGGCGTCCTTCTCACTGGTGTCTTCGGGAGCCGTGCCGTCCAACAGCTCGGGCCGCGTCAGCACGTCGCCGCGCGCGAGCGCCGCGGAGCGCACCTCGCCCTCGAGCCAGTCGCGCAGCGCCTGCGTCGAGCGGCAGTCGTCCGCGTTGTAGGTTTCGACAGCGGCGCGCACGTCGGGCGGGATGACCTCTGGCGCGTGACCTTCGAGCGCGACCTCGACGGCGTGCAGCGCCATGCCGACGTCCCGCAGAGCGGCATCGCGCGCGAACCCGTAGAACTGCTCGAGCTGCTTGATCGAGTAGCTCTCGACGCCCGCCCGCAGCGTCTGCCGCGTGAGCGTGTGCAGGTCGATGAAGCGCCTCGCCCGGAGCAGGCGATCGAGTTCGGCGGTCCGCGTCGCGTGTCGGCCCGCGAGCCGCCGGAACGCCGACGGCTCGTAGTGCCCGAAGTGATAGACGTGCATCGCGGGATCGCGCGCCCAGGCCGTCATGACGAGATCCATCACGGTCTCGAACGCCGTCCGCTCCTCGGCGTCGGTGTACGCCCACCAGGCGCGATAGGCGCCGCTCGTCCAGACGCCGAAGAGGTATTCGCGTCCGCCCTCACGCGCGAAGCGGGCCGCCTCGAGGTCCAGGAACACGTCGCCGTCCGACGGCAGCGGCATGCGCTCGAGACCGATGCGCGGGCGCGCCGCCTTGGCGTCCGGGTTCGGCTCGGGCTTCCCTGTCGGCGTCGCGTCTGGCGGAGCGAGCAGTTCCCAGACCGGCCGCTTCAGCGTGCGAGCCTCGTGCTGCACGCGTGCCTGCTCTCGGATGCGCCCATACGTGTCGCGGGAACCGCGCGACGGCTTGAACGGCACGGGCACCGGCATCGCGGCGGCGGCGGCGAGCGTGGCGACGCCCTGCGCCTGCAGCTCCGCGCGATGCAGCCGGCCGGCGCCGGCGACGAACGAGAGATGGTCGTCCGCGCGTCGCCGCGAGTGGCAGCGGTCGTACCAGCGGCAGACGTCGCACTGCTCGACCGGCTCGGGGTAGTACGCCGCCTGCAGGTCGTCCGCCGGCCGCTCGAGTGCGGCCCGCAGTTGCGCGACGATCAGCCTGTAATAGGCCGCGTAGTCGTCCGTGCGGAACGCGTGCAGCGGCACGACCGGATCGGGCGTGACGACGTGGAACGTCCCGGGCCGCCGGCCCTGCAGCACGGCGAGCAGCTCGGAGTAGACCATGAGCTGCAGCACGGTGCTGCCGCGCGTCTCGCGCGCGAGCTTGGTGTCGTACACCTCGTACGACCATGGCCCGAGGGCGCTCGGCACGTCCACGCGGCGGAGGATGTCAGGGTAGCCGAACCAGCCGTCGCCGGCCAGCGCGCCCTGCACGACGACGTCCACGCCGCGGGCCAGGGCCTCGCGCGTCGCCTCGAGGGGATCGGACGCCTCGCGCACGTCGACGATGGTCAGGCCCGCCGCGCGCAGTGACTCCACGTACTGGCGTTCGTGCTCGGCACCGCGATCGCGCAGGGCCTGGACGGCGGGATCGAACCAGGTGGGCTTCGAAAGCGCACCCTGTGCGACGGCGAGGTCGAGGCCGGCGCGGTGGCGGCAGCCGACGAACGACGAGAGGTCGGATGGTGAGAGGACGAGGGTGGCTGGGGCGCCTGTGATGTGCATGCTCGAGGACGGGAGGCAGCATGTGCCCCCCACCCCTACCTGAACAGATCGTCGAACGCTTTCTTCGCGCTCTCTGCACTCGACGGCGCCGTCGACGAGGACGTCTCGCGCTCCCACGACGTCCGCCCCGCGAAGAGACCGCAGTCGTTGGCCGCGTCCTTCGGCGACACCCGCGCCTTGATCGGCTGCGTGCACTCGAACCGCGCGCCAGGGTCGAAGGACATGCACTGGATGCACGTGTGCAGTGCCTGTCCGCAGCGCGCGCACGCGCTCAGCGACTGGATCTGCGGGTCCACGGGCGCCGCACACCGCGCGCACCTGGCCACCTCGTGGTGCCCCATCAGGTTCGGGTTCCTGGCCCCCTCGGACGACAGTCGGCGCGTCGCCGCAGGCGCGCCAGGCGTCGGCGCCGGACGCCGGTCGCCCCCGGGCTGCCGCGCCCGATCACGGTCGTCGTCCTGATACCCACGCTGGCGATACTTGCGATCGGACATGACGCTCCTGTGCGCGACGAGCACGCGCGAAGGCGTCCCTCGCGCGGCCGTGCGGTGTGATGCGGTGGCTCCATTAGAGTGGAGCGCCCCGGGGGCGTCAACTGCAGTCGACGGGCCACGACCCACGGGGCTCGCCCGCCGTAGCCTTGGCGATGAGGGGCTTGCCCCGCCGAAGCCTTGGCGAAGGCGGGCTACAGGCTCCGGTTCATCCACGCCACGACATCGCCGGTGATGGCATCGCGGTTCGTCTCGTTCACCAACTCGTGCCGCGCGTGGTCATACAGGCGCATCGTCACGCGCGTCAGTCCCGCCTTGCGGTAGATGTCGTGCAGCCGCTTCACGCCGTCACCGTTCTCGCCCACGGGGTCGCGCGTGCCGGCAATGAGATGTATCGGCAGCGACTCGGGGATGCGCCTCAGATGACCAACGTCACCGAGGTTCCGCTTGCCGTCCAGGAAGTCGAACCACGCCTGCGTCGTGAACGTGAAGCCGCACAGCGGATCGCTCACGTAGCGATCGACTTCGGCTTCGTCGCGCGACAGCCAGTCGAACGCCGTGCGCGCGGGCGCGAACTGCCGGTTGTAGGTGCTCATCACGAGACGATCGACCAGGGTGCCTGGCGCACGGGCGCCGCGCGTCAGCTGCTCCGCGCGGGCGAGCGCACGCACCATGTGTTCCAGTGCACGGGGCGGACCGTTCGAACCCGACAACACCACGCCCGCGTACGCCGCGCCGTGCTCGCCCATCAGCGTCTGGCCGACGAATGACCCCATCGAATGCGCGAACAGCAGCAGCGGCAGACCCGGATACGCTGACTGCGCCGCCGCAGACACCGCCCACGCGTCGTCCACGATCGCCCGCCAGCCGTCGGCATCGGCGAAGTGCCCGTGCCCGACCGGCGGCGTCGGGTTGTCGCCATGGCCCCGGTGGTCGTGCGCCCAGACGATGAAGCCTGCGGCGTTCAGCGCCGCCGCGAAGCGCGCATACCGTGCGGCGTGCTCGGACATGCCGTGCACGACGTGCACGACGGCGCGCGGATGCGTCACGGCATCCCAGCGGCGGACGGGCGGGAGTGGCGACATGGCGTTTCAGCCTGCTCGGGTGGCGGCGCGGCGGCGAAGCGAGTCTCCTCGACCGTGGCCTGCGTGAACCTCGCGCCGTGGACAGATGGATGCGGTCGTCTCAATCAGCGTGGAGCCGACCTGCTCGTCAGCGGGCAAGACGCCAAAGGCATGAAGCATGAGGCGTCAGGCATGAAGCGTCGGGCATGAAGCATGAACATGAGGCATGAAGCATGAAATCACCCCTCCCATCCACCGAACAGATCCTCCCAGCAGCTGGCGACCTCCGCCTGCTGCCCCTCGGGAACACCTGGCGTGAACGGCAGGACGTCGGCGATGGCCGCCGCGTCGAGGAACGTCGCGACCGCCGAGACGTCGCGCGCCACCACCTCCGCCGACACGCGCGACAGGTCGTCGTCCGGACGATGGTGGAAGAAGCGCCCGCCGTCGCAGTTGACGCGGTAGTGGAACAGCCCGGCCACACCGGCCGCGATGAACGGGAAGTGATCCGCGTACGGGACGACCGCCGTGTGCAGCTGGTAGTAGAGGTCGTACGCGCGGAAGTACGGCCGAAACGCCGGCTCGACGTCCGCGTGGCCGTTCATGTAGAGCTGCAGCCAGCCGAGGTGCGATCCGAAGCTGTCGAGGTTGTACATGAACCGCCCGCGGCGCGACACCTCGTCGCGATGTGCCCGCACGTAGGCCGCCGAGCCCACCGACAACTGCTCTTCGGCGCCGAACGAGATCAGGCGGACGGTGCGACGCCGCGGACGCGGCGCCAGCAGTCGCGCCAGCTCCATCACGGCGACCACGCCGGTCCCGTTGTCGTCCGCGCCGGGAGAGTCGGCCTGCGTGTCGTGGTGCGCGCTGGCGTAGACGATCTCGTCGGCGAAGTCGGTGCCCGGCAGGTCGATGACGACGTTCTGCGAGGTGGAGGGCGCCATGCCGCCGGCCACGCGGCAGCGCGCGTGCGTGGCGCGGCGCTCGATCCATGTCCACGCGTCATGGTGCGCCACGTTGAGCGTCGGCACCGCACCAATCGCTGCCGTGTAGGCCGGAAACATGCCGTCGGCCAGTGGCGTCGTGCCGGGATAGCGCGTGTCCACCATCAGCAGAAACGCGGGCTCCGCCGCCATGAGCCGCCGGTACGCGTCGCGCGACTCGATGTGACAGCCGAGGTGGACGACCGCCTTGCCCCGCACGTGCGAGAGGTCGTCGCGCTGGTCGTCGGTCGGCACGAGGCAGGCGATCTCCGCCGTCCGCCACTCGCCGTCGGTGCCCGGCGTGCTGCTGAAGAGCGAGCAGGGGTACGTGCGCCACTCGCCGTCGATGCGCACCTCGAGCTGCTCGGCCTCCACGCGGCGCTCACGGACGGGGAAGGTCTCGTCCCACACCTCGGCGCCGACCTCCCGTCCGCAGGCCATGACCAGGTCGGCCGCGGCGCGCTCCTGTGCCGTGCCGGCGAGGCGGACACCGATGTCCGAGACGAGGCGTGTGAGGTCGCGGGTGATACGTTCGGGCGAGGCGTTCAGCATGCTGTCGCGCACGAGAATACGAGACCCCGACAGACCGGCGCTACCCGGCGCGCGACGGTTGCTACTCGGCACGAACCCAGCGCACCATCTCGCGATAGCTCGCCGTCTTGCCCTGCATCAGCAGCCCGACGCGCAGAATGCGTCCGGCCACCCACACCATGCCCGCCGTCGTGAGGCACGCGAGCACCAGCCCCAGCCCGATCTGCCAGAGGGGCGGACCCGGGGGAATCGCGATCCGCAGCAGCATCAGGTAAGGCGTGGCGAACGGGAAGAGCGAGAGCAGCACCGAGTAGGTGCTGTCGGGGTTCTGCGCGACGTTGAGCCACAGGAAGATGGGCAGCATGCCCAGGACGAGCGCGGGCGTCATCATGCCCTGCGCGTCCTTGACCTCGCTGCACGCCGCGCCGATGGCGATGAACATCGACCCGTAGAGCACGACGGCCAGCACCAGGAACAGCAGGAACCAGGGCACGACCATCCAGTTGATGATGCCGAAGTAGTCGAACTGCGCGGCCATCAGCAGGCCGCCGCCGACGTAGATGACCGCGAGCAGCAGCGTCACCGCGACGCTGCCCAGCAGCTTGCCCAGCATCAGCGTGAAGGCGGGCACCGACCCGAGCAGCACCTCGCTGATGCGGCTCGTCTTCTCCTCGATGACGCTGTTGAGCAGCTGCGGCGCCGAACTCATCACGAGCCCGAACAGCAGGAACATGGCGATGGCGGGCATGGCCAGCGCCCGGACCGCATCCACCTGCGGGGCCTCGCTCACCGCGCCCTGCGGATCGCGCACCACCAGACCCTTGCGATCGACACGCACGGGCTCGAGCAGCCTGCGGATCGCCTCGGGATCGCCGCCCGTCCCGCTGATGCGCTGATCGGTCGTCAGACGCGAGACCGTCCTGCCGAGCCATTCCGGCAACGCTTGATACGTCGGCGACTGCGAGAAGTAGCCCAGGCGCTCGTCGCTGGCCGGGTCGAGCAGCCCGGCGGGCAGCTCCACGAAGGCGAACAACACCTTCGAGCGGATCTCGTCCGAGAGCGCCAGCCGGATCTCGTCGGCAGATCGCCCGCCCGCGTCCACCACGCGCGGGGCGAAGCGGGCCCGCGTCGCGACGCCGCGGTCGCTCACGCTCTCGCGGTTGTACACTTCGGCCTCTGTCACCAGCGGCCCGGCGAGGACGCCCGTGTGATCGATGATCGCGAACCGGCGCTCGGCCGTGTCGCGCTGGCCACCGAACACCTGCACCAGGAACGCCACGCCCATGATCAGCGGCACCGCGAGCAGGCCGACGATGAATGCCTTGCTGCGGATGGCCGCCTCGAACTCCGCGCTCGCGATGAGCCAGGTGCGTGAGAGCGCCATGCGTCAGGCCTCCTCCGGTGACGGACGCGCGATCTCGACGAAGATGTCGTGCAGCGAGGGACGCGCGATCTCGAAGTGCTGAACCTCCCGGCGGGTCACCAGTTCACGCAACCACGCCTGCGGATCGACGCTCAGGCGCACTTCCTGCAGGTTGCCGTGGTCGTTCATGCCTTCCACGCCCGGCATTGCCGCGATCGCGGCGGCGCCTCCGCTCACGCGCACCCTGACCGTGTCGTGGCCGTACTCGGCCTGGATCTCGGCGAGCGAGCCATCGAGCACCTTGCGTCCATGGAAGATCATGAAGATGCGGTCGCACATCAGTTCCGCCATCGACATGTCGTGCGTGCTGAAGACGACGGTGGTGCCGTTGGCGCGAAGCGACAGCACCGCGTCGCGCAGCACGTCGCGGTTCACGGGGTCGAGGCCGGTGAACGGCTCGTCGAGGATGACAATCTCGGGGCGCGACACGACGGTGGCGATGAACTGCACCTTCTGGGCCATGCCTTTCGACAGCGACTGCACCTTCTGCGTCGCCGCCGCGGTCAGGCCGAGCCGCTCGAGCCAGCGGTCCGCTTCCTGTTCGACGTCATGCCGCCTGCCGCCCTTGAGTTCGCCGTAGTAGCGCAGCAGGCGTTTCACCTGCATCTGCTTGTACAGCCCGCGCTCCTCGGGCAGGTAGCCGATGCGGTCGCGCGCGGCTGCGGTGCGGGTGTCGCCGAGTACCGACACGCGTCCCGTGTCGGGCAGCAGGATGTTCATGATCATCCGCAGCGTGGTCGTCTTGCCCGATCCATTCGGCCCGATGAACCCGTAGACGGACCCGGCCGGCACCGCGAGCGAGACGTCGTCGACGGCCACCGTGGTGCCGAAGCGCTTGGTGACGGCGTCGAGAACGATGGCTGACGGCATGCGCGGCTGCGTCTACTTCTGCCGGAAGCTGGTGATCACGAGCGTGTCACCCTGCGGGGCGATCTCGACGGTCACTTCGATCGTCCGACGATCGGTGCCCTCGGGCAGCGGCGTGATGTTCATGACGCTGGCGATGACCGTCGCCCTGTCCGATTGCCGTACCACGCGCTGACTCAGGGGAATCCACTGCAACTCACCAGGGGTGCCGAACGTGCCGCGGAACCGGCGCTCGGTGGCGGGGTCCATCGACGGCCAGAGCCGCTGCAGGGCCGTGATGTTGCGCGCCTCGTACGCACTCCTGAACTGACGCATGACGTCCTGCACCTGCTCGCTGTTCCAGTTGGCCATCGACGGCGCCTGGGCCACCTCCTTCGGGGCCTCCGCGGGCGCGGCGTCTGTGGCGCCGCCAGACGTGGGCGAAGGCACCTCCGGCACGGTCGGCGTCGCGACCCCCGCCTGCGTGGCGCGCGTGGACAGTGCCGTTTCGAACGACTCGCGGGCCCGCGCGTACTCGATCACCGCCTGTCGCATGCGCCCGGCCTTGAAGTTGTCCTCGCCGAGCTGATGGCGGGAGCCGCCCTGGATGAAGGCGTCGGTCCTCGTCGCGCCGAAATCCGACGCCGTGCGGCGCGCCACGTCGCTGCGCTCGCGCGCGGACTCGGCCAGTCGACGTTGCTCGGCCTGAATGGCCGCCGGCGCAAGGCCCGGCACGTCGCCCAGGGCGGCGAACGCGTCGGGATAGCGCCCGCTTGCGGCCAGTTGCTGCACCCTCCGAAGACCGTCTGCGGTTGGGTCCGGCCTGGTCTGTGGCGCTTTCGGCGGCGCCTTGGTGGCCGCGGTCGTGTCGGGCGTCCCGCCGGCCTCCGCCGGCGTGTCGGAGGTGTCTGTGGCGTCGATGGCGACAGGTGCCGCGTCGGTCGGTTGCGCTTCGTCGACCGTCGGGTCCTCAGGAGTGGTCATCCCAGCGCCGCCCGCGGTCACGGCGGTGGGCGGCGACCCGCTGTCGGCGGCCGGCGTGCGTCCCCACATGAGCCAGGCCCCGGTGCCGGCCAGCGCGACGAGCAGGATGCCAGCGGCAGCGACCATCCAGCTCTTTGTCGACGACGGGGGTTGCGCCAGCACCTCGTCCGCGACGATCGGGAGGTCAGTCCGCGAGATGCGCAGGTCATCGTCGTCGTCCAGCGCCATCGTGCTGGAGGCCAGGGCCGGCGGCGGCACGGTCGCGGAGACGGCAGCCGGCGGTTCTTCGGGCGGCCGTTCCACCTCGACATCGACCTCGACCTCTGACCTGGCCTCTGCCTCGGCGACCGGGCCCGCGGCCCGCGGTCCGGACGCGGTGTCTGGTTCCTCGCCGCGCTCGAGCCGCTCGACGCGGAGGCGGAGCGCGTCCAGGTCCGGATGTGTGGCATCCGTCCGCGCCAGGTGGTCGAACGCCTTGCGGGCCGTGACCGGCTGTCCTGCGTCGAGTGCGGCCTGCACCTTCTGGGCCGCGCGTGCCAGCCGTTGCGCTCGTCGACGCTGGCCCACGAGTGCCTGGACGGACAACGCGTCGTCGTTGCGCGGGGCGATCGCCAGCGCCTCGGCGACCAGGGCCGCGGCGTCGTCGAGCTGATCCTGCTGGAGAGCCGTCCGCGCCCGGCTTGCGAGGGTTGCCGCCTGCTGCTCGGCGATGCGGGCGTGGTAGCGCGAGCGCAGGGAGGCGAGGTCTGGATGCGTCGGCGAGAGCGCCGCGAGTTCCCGCAGTGCCGGCTCGGCAGCGTCGAGCCGGCCGGCGTCGAGGCTGGCGTCGATGCGCGCGACGACGTCCGCCACGCGACGTTCGTTCTGAAGCGTCTGGAGCTGTCGGCGGAGGGCAGACACGCCGGACCACGAAGGGGCGAGGCGTTCGATGTCGTCGATGAGCGCCTGGGCCTCCGTGAGGTGAGATTGCGCCAGCGCCCGCTCGGCATCCGCGGCCAGGTCGACCGCCTGCGACATCTGGCGGGCTTCCTCGACGAGCACGCGCAGGCCGCTCAGTCCCGGGACGCGTGCGTGGCGGGCCTGGAGGTCACGCAGCAGCTGCTCGGCTTCGGCCAACTGCCCTGCGGCGACGGCATCACGGACGCGCACCGCCAGGGCGGCCGCCGCCGTGGACGGGTCGTCGGTGCCGTCGGCCTGCGGTTCGAGCACGGTGGTCGCAGCCGTCAGCGGCATCGAGATGAGGGTATGGTCCGGGTCGAGCCGCCGCGCCACCGACATCAGTTCGCGCTCGAGCTGGCGGCCCTCCTGATACCTGTTCTCGGGCGACTTCTCGACGCACTTCTCGATGATCCGGAGCAGCGTCGTCGGGGCCTCGCGGCACAGGGACGCCAGCGAGACGGGCGGCTCACCGATGATGCGCCGCGAGATGTCGAAGACGTTGTCGCCGCCGAAGGCCTGGCGTCCGGTCAGCAGCTCGTAGCCCACGAGCCCGACCGAGAAGATGTCGCTCCGGGCATCCACCTGTTTGCCCGTGATCTGCTCGGGCGACATGTACTGCGGCGTCCCGATCACCATGCCCGCCATGGTCATGCCCATGGCTTCCTGGCCGTACGCGATGCCGAAATCCAGCAGGCGCAGGCGGCCGGTCTCGCGGGCGATCAGAATGTTGGACGGCTTCACATCGCGGTGCACGACGCCGTACCGATGGGCGTGGTCGAGGCCGGCGCTCAACTCGGCCAGCCACGTCACCTTGCGGGCCAGGGGCACGTCGTCGCCGTTGCGGATGATGGCCGCCAGCGTGCTGCCGGCGATGTACTCCATCGCCAGATACGGCTGCCCTTCGTGCTCCCCGACGGCGTAGATGTTGACGATGTGCGGGTGCTGGACCTTGGCGTGCAGGCGGGCTTCCCGCAGAAAACGCCGGCGCGTCTCGTCGTCGGGCACGCGAAGGACCTTCACGGCCACCGACCGATCCAGCATCGGGTCGTACGCGAGATAGACCATCCCCATGCCGCCGTGGCCGAGGCGATCTCGTACTTCGAATGGTCCGACGTGCTTTGGCAGATCGCTCACTAGGCCAGGCCCAACTCTACGTAACGCCCTGAAGTATACCCACCGCACCGCCGAGCTGTTCTCGAATCACGCGCAGCGCGTTAAGGTTGGCAGTACCGCCGTGACCCCGCTCCCTGCCCGCATCGGACGCTACGAGGTGCTCAGCCTGCTCGGACAGGGCGGCATGGGTGTGCTGTATCTGGCCCGTGATCCCGTGATCGACCGCCACGTGGCCCTCAAGCTGCTCAAGGTGGACGACGACGATCTCCGGCGGCGATTCGTGCGGGAAGCCCGATCGGCAGGTCGGCTGCAACACCCCAACATCGTGACGGTGTACGACGTGGGCGACCACGACGGCGAGCTGTTCATCGCCATGGAGTACATCGACGGCGACACGCTGGCCACGCTGATTCGGGACGATGTGCCGTTCTCGACGCTCCGCAAGCTCGAAATGCTCGACCAGTTGGCCGATGGCCTGGCGTTTGCCCATTCCCGCAGCATCATCCATCGCGACATCAAGCCGGCGAACCTGATGGTCACCCGCGGTGGCCTGCTGAAAGTCCTCGACTTCGGTATCGCCCGCATCGCGCGCGGCGAGATGGCCGACGCCAGCATGGCCGGGACGAGCCTGATAGGCACGCCCGCCTACATGGCTCCGGAGCAGCTCACGGGAGAGACTATCGACCACCGCGCGGACATCTTCGCCGTGGGCCTGGTCATGTACGAGCTGTTGTCGGGCAGGCGTGCGTTCACCGGGTCCACCACGGCAGAACTCCTGGAAAGCGTCACGCGCGCCGAGCCCGTGCCGCTGAACGTGCTGGTGCCACACATCGACCTGGATCTCGTGCAGTGCGTGAACCGCGCGCTGGCGAAGCGGCCGGACGACCGGTACCAGGGCCTGCAGGATCTGCGCAGCGACATCGGGAGGGTGAGACGCCGGGCCGAGTACGAATCGGGGTCCTTCGATGCGACGATCGTCGTGCCGATTCCGCCTCAGCCGCGCGCCGTGCCGTCGCCGCCGGCTGCCCCTCCGGTTCGAACGCCGGCGGCAGCCCCGGCCGCGACGGGTTCCGCCGCAGGTGCACGGCCTGCGCCGCCCGGGCCGCCTCAGCCGCGCTCCGTGCCGTCGCCGCCTGCTGCGCCTCCAGTTCGAACGCCGGCGGCAGCCCCAACCGCGACGGGTTCCGCCGCAGGTGCACGGCCTGCAGGCGTGCCGCCGCCGCTCGAGACGCCCGCGCCGCTCGAGGCGCCCGCGCCGCCCGGCAGCGTGGCGTTCACCGGCGCAGGGTCGAGCGATGCGCCAACCGAGCCCGGGCGCGGCGCCGGTTCGGCCGACACCGATCCGGCGGACGGTGACGAAGGTGAGGTACTGCGCCACCTGGCATCCGGACCCGGGCGGTCGGCCCGGGCGGTGGTGGTGCCGCCGCCGCGGCCTCTGCCGTCGGAACCGCCAGACGTCCCCGGGCGGGTCTACGACGCCGATGCGCCGACGGTCGTCGTGCCCGTCTTCGCGGCTCATCAGGCCGCGTCGCCTGCACCGATGGCGCGAACGCGTCCCGATGCGACTGCGCCGCCACCGGTGTACGAGGTGCCGCCACCCGAACCGGTGGCCCAAGCGGATCCGCCGGCCTCGACGTTTCCCACGCCGGCTCGACGCAGCATGCTGCCTGCCCTGATCGTGCTGGCCATCGTCGTCGTGATGCTCGTCGGCGCGACACTCGGGGCACTGTGGTGGCTGAAGCGCGTGTTCGCCGGTCTTATCGACCCGGTCTCCGCAACCGACGTCGCGGCCGAGGACGTGGTGACGGCTGCGACAGCGCCCCCGCTCGGAGAAGCAGCGCCCGGGAGCCAGCCTCCGCCGGTCGAGGTCACAGGTGCGCCGCCCGCGCCGGCACCCGCGCCGGCCGTCGTATCGCGAACGGCATCGCCGCCTGCCGCAGTTGCCACCCCTGCTGCGCCGGTCACACCGCCGGCGCCAGCCGCGACTGCACCGGAACCGGTGTCCGCGCGGCTCGCTCCACAGCGGCCTCCATCGCCGCCCGCGTCACAACGGGCCCTGGCTGGCCAGCCGTCCGCACCCGTCGAGACCCGACCCGACCCGGAGGCTGCCGCGCCCGCGGCCCCTCCAGTCGTGCCTCCGGCACCGGCGCCCGCACCGGCGCCTGCCACCGCGGCGAACACGAGCACGCCCGCGGCAACCGGTCGAGAACCGGCCACGACCGATGCGCCCCGTGACGAGGCGCTGTCGCTCGTGCGCGCGTACGTCGCGGCGCGGAACACGGCACACGCGGCCGGCATTCGCCGGGTATGGCCCACCGTCACCGACGCGGCCCTCCGGCGCATGACCGGCGAGTTCTCGGCGCCCCTGACGTTGACCGATTGTGACGTCGACGCGATCGGTGCGGGTCGAGCCCGCGCGACGTGCCGGTTCACGCAGCCGGCGGCCACCGCCTTCTCGGGAGGAACGGCCCTGACCCTGCGCCGCCAGCTCGTGTTCGACATCGCGAGGCAGGGGCGCAGCTGGGTGATCGCCAACGTCGAGGGCTGAGTCCGCGTACAATCCCCCCAACCGTTCACGTCAGCTGTTCGTTCGCCGGCAGAGGCACGTTGTACTGACCAGGAATCAGACAATTGCGACCAAGCATCATCCAGGGTGGCCGGCAGCGCTTCATCACGTTGCGGCCTGCGAGGTCTGGGCAGGTGGCTGTCGAGTGGTTGATGGTGGCGGGCATCCTGACCGCCGTGGCCATCATCGTCACCGGCATCGTCTTTCCCGTGCTGGTGGACATGGTGTTCCTGATCGCCGGCAGCATGCGCACCATCGGCTTGTGATGCGGACGCGGCGCAGACGGCAGCTCGGACAGGTGGCCACGGAGTGGCTGATGATCGCGGGGATCATGACAGCCATGCTGATTCTGCTCACGCGGATCATCGTACCGACGGTGCGCTACATCACCGTGGTGATCTGTGAGCACGTGGTCGTGTACATCTCGAGTCCTGCCAGTTCGTGAGGGACGGCAGAGATGACGTCGGCAGGGGTCGCGTCCGCGTGCGGGCGCACCATCAACCGGAGTGCACAGCAATGACAGAGTTGATTTCGATTCGAGCCATGCGGCGCCGCCTGAACCGTCTGGACGTCGTGGAAGCCGGCCGAAAGGCCGTGGCGCGCCGGCCGGGGAGCGAGCTGGGCCAGACGCCCACCGAGTACCTGATGATCGTCGGCATCATGGCGGCGGTGATTCTGATTGCCTTCGTCGCCTACTTCTGGCCCGAGATTCAGGGGGCGGCCAAGAGCTGGACGAAGCAGGCCTCTGGCGCGGTGAAGTCGAGCGAAGGGCTCGAGACGTCGCCGACACCCTAGGCGCGTGATGGCACGTGTTTCAACGGTGGCCTCGTGGGCGCGGCTGATGTCGCGCCGGCAGGGCCGCCGTGGTCAGGCCATGCTGGAGTCCATGCTGATGATGGTCTTCACGCTCCTGCTCATCTTCGGGTTCATGCACCTGACGATGTTCGTCGTCACGCGCTACGTGGCCAACTACGCCGCGTACGCCGCGGCGCGCGCCGACATGGTGGGCAACAGCCCCGCGGCGGCGGCGCGTGCGGTCATGGCCAACCTGAACTGGTATGCCTGGAAAGGTGGCGAGCCCGACGTGACGGTGTCGAAGTCTGGCGGGCGTTTCGTGGTCGAGACGTACGTGCCGTTCGGGTTGCCCATCTATCGCTCCGCGGACATCGACGGCGACGGCATCCGCATCCGGGCGTCTGCGCCAGTCATGGGCGACGACGACCCTCCGACGGGTGGGGACGACAATGGCGGGTTCTGAGGGAGGGGCGCATCTCGAGACGCAGCGTCGGGGCCGCGGGCTGGCCGACCGCTCCGGCCAGATGACGCCGTTCTTCCTGTGCTTTCTCGTGGTGATGCTGCTGTTCCTGGCCCTGGTGATCAACCTCGGTCAGGCGGTGAACCGGCGGATCGCGCTGCAGATCGTCGCCGACTCCGGCGCATGGGCCGGCGCCACCGACGTGACGATCGGTCTCAACAAGCTGTCGGAGCTGAACGGCTACCGCCACGACATCTGGCCGATTGCGTCGGTGGGCATGCCCATCTTCGGGCCGATTCAGCGGCTCGACAAGACCGTGCACGAGGTGTGGAACGCCATCACGACCGTCATCAACGTGCTCGACATGGCGATCAACGTCGGGTTCACCAAGCGCGCGTACGATTCGGCGAAGCACGCCAGCATCTACAATCTCAACGACCTGTTCCCGGGCGAATCGTACGACGCGTTCACGATGGACGAAGGCATGTCCGACACCTTCGGCGGCGTGTTCAGCGAAAGCGAGATGCCCCTGCTGAAATCGCGCCAGACGGTCTGCTACTCCTATCTGGACGACACGGTCGATCCGCCCGGCGTGCCGCTCTATCCCTGTCTCATTCCAGAAGAAGCCGTGGAGGAGACCCTGCTCTACGTCGGGTGCGAGTTCATCACGTTCGTCTACGTCTGCTACCCCGTCTCGTGGACGCTGACCAAGTGGTACAAGCGTGACGACAACGACACCGCGACGTTCGTGTGGGTCGTGACGGCGCCGCCCGTCGATCCCTTCTTCAATCCCTTCAACCTGTTCACCGACGCGATTCCGTCGATGACCGCCGCCGCCGCGGCACGTCCCGTGGGCGGAAATTTCGAAGAGGGCGACGACTCGTATCGCGTACGGATGGTGCCGCTCAGGGCGGCGCGCTGGGGGTTCGGCGCGTTCCTGAAGACCAACATCACCGACAGCAGGACGGGACACGAGCGCCCGGTGCTCTTCTGATGACTCTCGCGGGCTGGCAGCGACGGCGTGGATCGGATCCAGACTGGCGCGCGCCGGAGGGCGAGCGGGGGCAGGCCGTCATCGAGACGATGCTGCTCGCCTCGATTGGCGTCGTGTTCATCGCCGCGGCCTTCCAGATTTATCTGGCCAACCGCACGGTGCAGCGCACGCTGACCGACGTCCACGCGCGCCTGATGGCCGGCCACTACGCCGCCAACAACCAGGGGACGTCGTGGTCGAGCGAGGCCTCGAACGTCGTCTGGAGTTCGTCGCAGGGCTTCGACGTGCGCCCGCCCCGGCTCGGCCTGTTCCGGGAGCAGCTCCCGGCCGATTGGCGCATCTACAGCAACAGCGGCCTGTACCAGCCCGGGCAGGAGGACGACTTCTGCGAGCCGACCTACCCCCCATGCAAGCGCACGAAGGGCCATGGCGGACTGGGCATGGGCCTGTTCGAGGCCATCGGCAACTCGCTGGAGGAACTCGGCGACGGCTACTTCGACTGGCTCGGTGACAACTTCGACTCGGCGGCGCTCGATGCGCTCGACGCCAACGCCGTCGCCGACCTGCAGGACCAGATCGCCGAAGCTGCAGCATGCGCACAGGATGCCGAGGAGTGCATGCGCGAATACCTGAGGGAACGGTACCCGTTGCTCGCGGCACTCGGAATCATCTGAGACGCCTTCACCGAGATCGAAACGTATGCCCGGTCGTGTGAAACTCCTGTTGTCCATCACCCTCGGCCTGATCGCCGTCTTCCTGGTATTCGTGTACCTGCGGGGCATCGAGTCGCGCCTGTACCAGGAAGTCGACATGCAGAACGTGGTCGTGTCGCGTGTCGACGTGACGGCCGGCAGCGCGCTCGACGAGAGCATGCTTCAGCAGATCGCGGTCCCGCTCAAGTACCGGCAGCCCCAGACCTTTCCGACGGTCGAGGAAGTGGTCGGACGCGTGGCCGTCGTCCCGATCGCGGCGGGCAGCCAGCTGTCAGGCGGCATGCTCGCCGATGCGGGTGCCGAGGCCTTGTCGTTCGAGGTGCCGCGCGGCAGGCGGGCGGTCGCGATCACCGTCAGCGACGCCACAGGCGTCGGCGGCCTGGTCAGGCCGGGGAACTTCGTGGACATCTTCGGCACGTTCGAGTTCGGACGTCCGACCGGATACCAGAGCGGCCAGCTGGTCTTCGCCGACGAGAAGACCGAGGTGCGGCTGCTGATGCAGAACATCTTCGTCGTGGCCGTCAACCGTGAGCTGCGCCGCGAGCGTATCGCCGACGAGACATCAGGGCAGCGTCCCGAACGTCAGGCGGCGCTGCAGACGGTGACGCTGATGGTCGAGCCGTCCCGTGCGCAGGAACTGGTGCTCGCCGAACAGGTCGGCGACCTGACGCTGGCGCTGCGGTCGAGCCTCGACAGCACGACGGTGGACCTGCCGAACCTCGACCCCCTGGGGCTGCTCAAGGTGAACATCCCCCTGAAGCCGCGCGCGGTCCGACGGCAGTCGTTCCGTGACGTCGGGCGCGGCCTGTTCTAGGAGCCGCCCCCTGTTCTCGTGAGGAGGTACACGTCATGACACCCGTAACCCAGGTTGACCGTGGTTGGCGCCGCCTCGTCGTGTGCGTCGTGTCAGCGCTGGCATTCACCGTCGGGCAGGCTGTCGCACAGGACGTGGTCCGCGAGGAGCTGACCATCTACGTGAACGAGATCACGACGTGGTCCCCCGGCTACCCGATGGGCGACGTCGTCCTGGGGTCGTCCGCGCTCGCGGGCTATGAGCCGACCGCCGGGCGCCGCGAGCTGATGCTGCGCGGCAAGCAGACGGGCCAGACCACCCTGAGCGTGTGGGATCAGCGGCGCACTCTGCGTCACGAACTGACGCTCGTGGTCAGCTCGCGGGCGGCCGAGAAGGCCGAAGCCGATCTTGTGCAGCTGCTCGCGCCCTATCCCGGCGTCGAACTCAAGAAGCTCGGCGGACAGTCGGTGCTGACGGGCCAGGTGGCCTCGGCCGCTGACCTGAAGGCGGTCAACGAGCTGGCCAAGCTGGCCGGCGTACGTTCCGTGGTGACGGCCGCTGCACCGGCCCTCGTGCCCGGCGTGGTCGGCAGCGGGGGGAGCGGCGCGGCGACCGGCGGCACCGGCGCGGCCGCACCCGCTGGCGCCGCTGCGCGCGTGCGCGTCGAGTACCAACTCGAGCTGTTCGAGGCGAGCACGCAGTTCCGCACCGGCGAGTACGGCAAGGGCGTCGAGCCGTCGGGGCGCAGCCTGTACAAGAGCACGGTGACCGCGATCGTCGGTGAGGACGAGACGCATTTCATCGGCGGCACCGCGATCGATCCAAAGGCGCCCAAGGAGGCAGGCAAGCAGGCCGCCGCCCAGGACACGCAGACAGGCATCCGCCTGACCTTGAGCCCGCGCCCCACCGAACGGGGCACCGGCGTGACGACGGGCGTGCTGGTCGAGACCAACGTGCCCCTCGAGTACGACCTGTACGACCCCGACGTCTGGCGTCGTTCGCGGTTCAACTTCGGCACGACGCGCAACATCCCCTTCGGGCTCTCGGGCAATGACCTGCTCGCCGCGCCCTCGGTGGACGCGCGTGGCAACCCGATCGCCTCCGCAGGCCGGACGACGGGACGCACCGCCCGACAGATGTCGTCGCTCCCGGGTCCCCAGCGCAGCACGCTCAGCTACGTGCCCGTGTTCGGCAGCCTGTTCGGGTCGAGTTCGTACCAGCAGAAGCGCACACAATTGCTCGTGGTGCTCACTCCAGTGGCCATCGAAGCAGAGCCTCAGGGCTAGATCGGACACATGCCGCGGCTCAAGACACTGGCGGTCTGCTCTGCGAGCGGTGGCGCCGGCAAGACGTTCATCGCCACCAACCTCGCGTACGGCATCCTGCAGCAGGTGCGCGGCGGCGTGCTGCTGCTCGACGGATCGCATCCGTGTCCGGGCGACGCCGCGTCCCGGATGGGGCTGTCACGCGCCAAGAGCATCACCGACCTGCTGCCCGTGCTCGAGCGCGTCACCCCCGAGTTCCTGGGCACGTATCTGCTGTCGGCGCCGTGTGGCGTCCCCGTCCTGAACCTGGCGAGTGACGTCGTGCAGGCCGGTGCCATCACGCGTCCGGTGCTCGATCGCATCTTCCGCATCCTCGATCACACGTTCGACTATCTGGTCATCGACCTGGGGACGGTGTCGGGGGACATCGGCAACTACCTGATCGATCGCAGTGACCAGGTGTGCGTCCTGGTCGATCCGACGCCGACGGGCGTCGTCCGGACGAGCCACCTGCTCGCGCTGCTGCGGGCGGCCCAACTGCCGATGTCGGCGACTGCGCTGTGCCTGAACCGGGTCCACGACCGCATGCCGCCCAATCTGGCGGACGGCCTGGGGGTCCCCATCCTGGCGCGCATCCCCAACCAGGCCGACGTCGTGGACGCGGCCACGCATCGGCAGCGGGTGCTGCTCGAGATGCGACCCGATCTGGATATGGCGGCGGTTCTGGCCGACCTGGCCCGCGCGTTCGTCCAGCGCTCGTTCCGGCAGCGTGCCGGCGTGGCCACGGAGGGTCCGGAGGCCACCGACGACACGCGCCGGCTGATCAAGCTGAAGATTCTCAAGCGGCTGGTCGAAGAGATCGACCTGCGCAAGGGCGACCTCGGCTACCTGCACGACCCGGTCAAGCGCCAGGAGATGCAGGTGCGCGTCGAGGGCAAGCTGATTGCCTTGGTGCAGGAAGAGGCCGCGGCGTCGCTGAGCCGCCAGGACCGTCGTGACCTGGTCAAGGAACTCATCGACGAGGCGCTCGGCCTCGGACCGCTCGAGCCATTGCTCGCCGACAACAGCGTGAGCGAGATCATGGTCAACAGCATCGACCAGGTCTACGTCGAGCGGAATGGACATCTCGAGCTGAGCGGCGTCCAGTTCCTCAGTGTCGAGCAGCTGCGGGGCATCATCGAGCGCATCGTGGCGCCCCTCGGCCGCCGCGTGGACGAGAAGGTGCCGATGGTCGATGCCCGCCTGCGGGACGGCAGTCGCGTGAATGCCATCATCCCGCCGCTGGCGCTGCGCGGCCCGGCGATGACCATCCGGAAGTTCTCGAAGAAGATGCTCGGCATTCCCGAACTCATCGCCTTCGGGTCGATCACCGAGCAGATGGCCACGTTCCTCGGCGCGGCCGTGCAGGGGCGGCAGAACATCGTCATCTCGGGCGGTACGGGGTCGGGCAAGACCACGCTGCTCAACGTGTTGTCGTCGTTCATCCCCGACGACGAACGCATCGTGACGATCGAAGATGCGGCCGAACTGCAGCTGCCGCAGGAACACCTGGTGTCGCTCGAATCGCGGCCGGCCAACATCGAAGGCGAAGGGGCGATCACCATCCGCGATCTGGTGCGCAACTCGCTGCGCATGCGTCCAGACCGCATCGTCGTGGGTGAGTGCCGTGGGGGCGAGGCGCTCGACATGCTGCAGGCGATGAACACCGGGCATGACGGCTCGCTCACGACGCTGCACGCCAACACACCCAACGACGCGCTGAGCCGGCTCGAGACGCTCGCGCTCATGTCGGGCCTCGACCTGCCGTCGCGTGCCATCCGCGATCAGATTGCGTCGGCCGTGAACCTCGTCGTGCAGCAGTCGCGGATGCAGGACGGCAGCCGCAGGGTCACCTACATCACGGAAGTGGCGGGCCAGGAAGGCAACCAGTTCGTGACCCGCGACATCTTCCGCTTCGAGCAGACCGGGATGACACCCGACGGAAAGGTCATCGGCCAGTTCCGCCCGACCGGACACGTCCCCGCGTTCGTGCGCCTGCTGTCGAACCGCGGCATCCAGGTGCCGGACGAAATCTTCCTGCACCAGACGCTATGATGGACCTTCTTCTCGTCAAGCTCGTGATGTTCGTCGTCCTGTTCGTCGCCGCGGTCCTGTTCGCCCTCGGCGCGTGGACGGCCCTGGGTCGATGGTGGGTCGGCCGCACGGATCCGTACGCGCAGTGGGTGGTGGACGAGTTCGACACCATGTTCGAGGCGATCACCGTCGACCGCGCGCGGTGGTTCATCGCCATGTCCACGGGCGTCGGCGGGCTGCTCGGATTCCTGGCGGCCGAGTCGCTCGCCGGGCGCCTCCTGTGTGCGCTGGCCTTCGCCGCGATCGGCTTCACCGGACCGCGTATCTTCGTCGTCATTCGGCGGCGGCAGCGGCTCGACCGCATCGACGACCAGCTGGTGGACGCGTTGCGTCTCATGGCCAACGGTCTGAAGGCCGGCCTGAGCCTGCAACAGGGCCTCGAACTCGCGGTGCGTGAGAGCAAGACTCCGATCGCCGACGAACTCGCCCGCGTGGTGAAGGAGATTCACCTCGGCCGGTTGACCGACGACGCGCTGCGGCGCTTCGCCGACCGGGTACCGCTCGAGGACGTGCGCATCGTCGTCGACTCGATCCTCACCCTGCGCGAGACGGGCGGCAACCTGAGCGAGACGTTCGACGTGATGGCCAACACCATCGTCGAACGCAAGAAGGTGTCGGGCAAGATCAAGTCGATGACGGCGCAGGGCATGACGCAGGGGTTCATCATGTGCCTGATGCCCCCGGCGATGCTGCTGCTGTTCTCGATGATTGACCCCACGTACACGGCGCCGCTGTTCAACACGGTGCTCGGGTGGCTCGCGCTGGCCGCTGTGGCCGGGCTCACGCTGATGGGTCTCTGGGCGATGCTGAAGATCGTGGCCATCGACATCTGAGGCGCCATGACGACGACCGTACGCGCCCGCAGCGGGCAGACGCCCACGGAGTACCTCATGATTGCCGGCATCATGACGGCGATCGCGATCTTCGTCCTGATCTGGATGTACGCGCCGTGGCGCGGCACGATGCAGGACGTCACCGACTGCGTGCGCGAGGACGACTGCGCTGCGGTGGGCACGCCATGACCCGCCTTCGCGCTGCGCGCTACGGCGAGGGCAGGCCCCGCTTCGCGCTTGCGCGCTACGGCGAGGGCAGGCCCCGCTTCGCGCTTGCGCGCTACGGCGAGGGC
>CAYMAG010000051.1:0-15294 GCA_964388335.1 uncultured Vicinamibacteraceae bacterium
GTCGGCCCTTGATGCGGTGCTTGATGGCGGGACGTTCAGCGGTGCTCAGCATGGCTCTCCGTCCGGACAGGTGTCCGGGCTGTCTGCGGACTGTCCGCGTTCCGGGGGTGTTCCGGGGGGCGTTCCAGCCGATTTGCGAATTTGCTCAGTAAATTTGCAATGTTCCATCCGTCCCACCCGTTCCCGGTCAACACCTATAAGGGGCTGCTCTACTTCCTTCCTTTCTTCCTTATTGGTTGGAACAGTAGGAACAGTAGGAACAGAAAGGCGATTCGAGCGATTCACCCGGCACACTGGACGGAACGCACCTGGAACGCTCACAGGTCGTCTCCGTCGTCGTCGTGCTGGAGCCAGTACCAGACAGGTGGCGCGCCATCGACGCGCCGTTTGCGCTTCAAGGGGAAGCCGAACCGCTGCGCGATCGCTGCCACGCGATCGGCGTGTCGGTTGTCGAGCATGTTCGCCTGCATGCCGAGCGTCTCCCACACACTGGCGACAGGCACGCGCACGGGCTGTGTGATGCTATCGCCGCTAAACAGTGGGTCAAGGATTGGCTCCCACGGGTCACCGGCACGCCGTGCCTCCTGCTCGACACCTGCCGCCTCCCATATGGACGGGTCAAGCCGGATGGATACGCCGGCCGCCTCACGGGCTGCCGCCTCCGCCCAGAGCTGGTCACGGTCGCGGGTCAACGCCTCGACGTCGAAGCTGGCGACGGTCACGGGCCAAAAGCGCCGAGCGCCGGTCATATCCTTTAAATAGCCGGTCTGGGCGTTCGTCGTGCCGATCAGGACGAACTGGCGCGGGATGGTCACCGGCATCCGGGCGTAGGCCAGGCGGACCGGGCCGTCCGTCTGCCGAGACAGGAACGCCTTGAGTTGTTCCCCTTCCCTCCCACGGTTGCCGTGGAGTTCGGCCGCCTCGATCAGCCAGCGTCCGGCCGTGCGTTCGATGACTTGCTTGGAGTCGGCGCCGAGTGGTAAGTCGTCGCTGAACCATTCGTCTCGGGGACATAGCGCCCGCAGTCCGGATGACTTGCCGGTGCCCTGTGGAGACTCGAGGATCAGGAGTTCGTCGAACTTCGCGCCGGGCTGTCGCACGCGACGGACCGCAGCCAAGAGGGGCAGCGCACCGACTGCGCGCACGTAGTCGGTATCAGGGGCGCCGCCGTAGTCGAGGAGCCAGGTATCGAGCCGCTCAACGCCGTCCCATGTCAGGCGGGCGAGGTACTCCCGTACCGGATGCACGGCCGCCTCGTGCGCGTCAGCGACCACCACGCGCCGGAGCGTGTCGAGTGACGGACGGAAGCCGAACCGGTCGGACATGCGCACCCAGAGCCGCTCCAGGTCGGCATCGTCGAGGGGCCGGCCACCGATCAGGATCTCGCGCCTGAACTCATCATAGGTCGCGTACGCGTCGAGGTAGCCGAGCGCGGTCCGGATGTTGTCGAGGTCGCCCGCGACGATCCGGCCGTGCGTGTCGCGCGTGAACTCAGGCTGAGGGTGCGTGCGTGGTAGACTCGACATGTCCCGTCCCGTGGTAGTACCTCGAAGCCTGCACCGTTCCAGCGGTCGCGGGCTTCCTCGTTTTTCGGTGCTCCTCGAGCAGCCGCAGATACCGCCGCTGCGTCACCGAGTGCCTGAGCTGTTCGGCGCGCAGTTGCTCTATCGCTGCCCGGGCCATCGCGCGCCAGACGTCGCGGTCCGCGATGAGGTCGCACGCGATTGTCACGTCTTGCGTGGTCGCGCCGGTCATCGCCGCCTGCCGCACGGGTCGCCGCCAAGGATGGCCGCGCAGTATGCCTCGACACTGGGCACGGGGTCGGCCTGTCGTGGTGCGTCAGCGCCCGATGACGCGTTCTCGACGCCGAGCACACCCGCGAGTTCGGCGCGCAGTTGCCGGCCATACTCCAGTGCGCTGGCCATGTCGTCGAGCGCGAATCTGGCCGCCCGCATCGCCTCGCGGGCCACGGTCTCAGCCGTCTGGAGCCGCGCGAGCAGTTGGTGTGCGTGCGCCTCGGGCGTCATCGGTGCGCCTCACGCATCGCCGCCGGCACGACGCGCCGTGAGTCGAGCCACGCATCGAGGTCAGCCAGGCGATAGCGGACAGCCCGTCCGTACCGGATGAACGGCGGGCCGTCGTTGCGCGGCGGGGTGAGCCGAGACGTTGCGAGCGTGCCTGGCGCTATCCCCAGGTACCGCGCGGCGTCTTCGGGCCTGAGTGTTTGGTCTGGTGTGTGTGCCATTGTGTCTCCGCTATTGAGAATGCGGGACGGTGGCGTAGGTGTCAGTAGCCGTGGCGAGATGTGTCGGAAGGTTTCAGCTTACGTGTTTCGGCGGGGTCGGCCGATAGGCCGAGTCTGTGGGACATGCAGCGTCGGCGGCGTGAAGACGTAGGCGGTCAGCATGCGTTCAAGCGCGCTCGGGCCTCGGCCAAGCCGTGCGCGTTGAGCCTCCGCTTCGGCCGGGGTTGCGAGACGCATGCTGCCCTGAAGCGCGTACAGCGCCTGCACCTCGGGGGCAAGGTCGAGCCAGTCGCGCATGTCGCCGGGGTCTGCCGTGAGCGTCCGCTGTCGCCAGTGAATCGCGCCGCGCCTTCCCCAGAACGGGTCAGCGTAGGGTGACGCCAGGTTCAGCGCGCGGACACGTTCCCACGTCCGCACGGAGACGTCCCGCCCGTGGTCGGCCAGTAGGTGCCGCGCCGCGTGTAGCGCCTGCTGCCGCCCGCTGACGCGCCGCTCGACACGTCGCAGGATCTCGCCCCAGTAGGCGCGCCTCAGGTCGCACACGGGCCGTGAACGGGCCAGCCGCGCCGACCACCGCGTGTCCCGTGTCTGTTGGTCCTCCCAGTCCGCCAGCGCCCGCGCCAATTGCGCCGGCCGCGCCGAGCGCGCCAGCAGCGCCGCGGTGATGCGGTCCTGGAGGATGTCGCGCCCGCGTCTACCGCCCATAGCCGCTCGTCATGCCGACACCAGCCGGTCAACCGCCGCCTGTCGGTGGTCTGGCGTCAGGTGGCTATACCTCAACGTCATCTTCAGGTCGGCATGGCCGAGCAGTTCGCGCACCGTGTTCAAATCGACACCCGCCTGGACGAGTCGAGACGCGAAACTGTGCCGGAGGTCATGAAATCGGAAGCCGGTGATGTGCGCCGCCTTCAGGACGCTGTCCCATGCCGTCTGGACGTTGTCGAGCCTCGAGCCTGCCGACGACGGGAACACCAGCGGACTGTTGAGCGCATCCCGTGTGAGCACCGCGAGCCGGTCGGCCTGCCATGCCGTCAGGACGCGCACCGCTTCCCGGTTCAAGGGGACGTGTCGCGTATGGCCGCTCTTCGTCCCTTCCCCGCGGACGGTCACCCGCGTGTGCGGGAGGTCCACGTCGCGCCATTCGAGGCCGAACAGTTCGCCGCGCCGTAAGCCGGTGTGTAGCGCCAGCATCACGAGCGGGTGCAAGTGGTCGGTGAATGTGCCGAACGGCGGATAGGTGGCATACGCCCGTGCCTGCCGCCAGTCGTTCGCGGAGGTCCGTTCCGCGCGCCGGGCTTCATCTCGCGCCGTCAGGGCCTTCACGAGACGCGCGTCTTCGTCGGGCGTCAGGTAGCGGACGAGCGGACGCGCGTCCACCGACAGCGCCCGCACCTCGGCCAGTGGATGCACCTTCAGCAGCCGAGACACCCGCACAGCGTGCGTGAGGCACGCGCGCAAGGCGTTCACGTCACGATTGAGGGTCGCGGGCCGTGTGCCGTCCTTCAGGCGCGCGGAGCGCCAGCGTTCGACATGGAACGGACTAAGGTCGTCGAGCTTCACGCCGAGCAGTGACGGAAAGGCCGCCGTGATGCGTCGGACCGTCTCATCTCCCGTCTTGCGATGCTGGCGCACCCACGGGCCGTAGACGTCGGTCAGGAAGCCCCGCAGGGACGGCACCGTCTTCGCCTTCGGTGCCTGCCGCGGGGTCTCACCCAACGCGATCTGCGCGAGCACCTTACGGGCCTCTTCTCGCGCCTGCGTGAGCGTCAGTACACCCACCCGGCCAAGCGTCACCCATGATCCGCGCTTCGCCCGCACGAGGTACGAATGCCGGCCGGTCGGACGGCAGCGGATGACAAAGCCGGGTTGCTTCGTGTCGGCGATGTCGGCCGCCGCCTGTGGTAGCGTGCGCAGTGTTTCAGTGGTGATCAGAGGCACCGTGAATCTCCAACCCACAAACGCCAGACGCGACAGCCTTGCACCACCGGGTTTTCTCCGGTGGTGTCAATAGTGGTGCAGCGGACCGTGAGCCTTCACGGTGGCATTTCGGGGCACGATTCCGAAGATACCATATTTTACTGTGGTTTAGCGTGAGGGTGAATGCTGACGACTGCGGGCGAATGATAGCGGTAAGGCGTTCACACGGCGGGGGTCACTGGTTCGAATCCAGTAGTGCGCACCACTTAACCGCAATACAGACAATTGAGACCGCCGACCCCACGTCCAGCCTGGAGAGTTCCACGTGCACGCCGTCCCTGACCCCGAAGCGAAGACGATCTTCTGGCATCGCGAACTGCCACCCCTCGACGCGGAACTGATGGCCGAGCACACGGTCGAGGCCAACAGCAGCCGGGTGGGCGGCTCGCTGGCCTACGGCGACAGGGTGTGGGAGCGATGCCACCTCGAGTTGAAGGACAACGCCAGAGCGCGGCTGACGCAGGAAATCGAGCGACTGGGCGGTGACTACGCGCACGTGCTCGACGAAGCCATCGGCCCGGCGCACGATGTGACGACCGGCGAAGCGTGGCTGCACGGCACGTTCACCTACGCACTGTATCGCCGTCCCACGTCGTGAGGCCGCACCCGGACGCGTCAGCGCGCCTGTCGCGCCTGCCTGCGCAGCCGATCCACGAGGTCTCTGAAGTCAGCCGCCATCGGCGCGGTGAACGCCATCAGGCGTCCGCCGGCGGGGTGCTCGAACGCGAGCCGCTGGGCGTGCAGCGCCTGCCGCGGGAACGTCACGGCGTCCCCCGGGTCGCCGGCGCGCGGCCGGTAGCGACGATCGCCGACGAGCGCATGCCCGCGCAGTTGCGCCTGCACGCGAATCTGCCCCTGACGCCCCGTGCGGAGCCTCACCTCGAGCAACGACGTGTCGGCGAGCGGCATGACCACGCGATACTCGCTCTCGGCGTCCTTTGCATCAGGGTCGTCATCGCGCGCCGCACGCTGCAGGCACGCATCCTCGTCCCACTTGAGGCGGTCGCGCCACGTGCCGGACGGCGGGTCTGGATGCCCCGCGACCAGGGCCAGGTACACGCGTTCGGTCGTACGCCGCGCGAACTGCGCCACCAGCGCCTCGCGCGCGGCCGGGTGCAGCGCGAAGACGACCAGTCCCGACGTGTCGCGATCGATGCGATGGACGACCAGCGGCGTTCGCATCCGGTGCGAGCGAAAGCGGTCGTGCAGCAGCGTCAGCACGGACGCCGCCTGGCTCTCGCCGTCGAGCGGCACCGTCAACAGTCCGGGCGGCTTGTTGACCACGACGAGGTCGGCATCCTCGTGGACGATTTCGAGTCCATGCCTGACCGGCGGACGAGGCGTCCGGCGTGCGGAGCCTGGCCGATCCATCCACAGCCGCACGACGTCGCCCGCACGAACGAGACGCGCGCCCGCATCAGCGGACGCCTCCGCACCGTTGACGAACACCCGCCCGCGTGCGACCGCGTCACCCGCGCGGCTGCGAGACCCGGCGCGGCCGGCAGCCGCGAGATACTTGTCGAGGCGCTGACCCGCCTCCTCATCCTGCACCGTCCATTGCTGATCCATCGCCCAGGTCACAGCATAGCGGGTCCCTCGGCGTCGGCGCCGCCGATTGCGTTGGCCACCGCGCGATGCCACACTGGTGCCCCGTATCAGGCGCTCGCGGCCAGGGCCAACGTACCGAGCGACGCGCCCACGTCTCGCCCCACACTCCGCCGGTGATCATCCCGACCCCAGTCACGCTGATCGGCCTCTCGCCCCGGGTGACGCTCGCGACGCTCGCTGCGCTCGACACCGGGGCGATCTGTGCGTGTGACGTCCACGTGGTGGGAGCCGAGTCGTGGACGCGCGTGGCCGGCGGCTACGCGCACGACCGCTTCCTCAACGTCGACCACCATGCGCCGGTACCGGAGATGGCTCGCCGCATCTCCAGCGCCAACCTCGCGCTGGAACGTGTCGGCGCCGTGGGGCACGCAGAGGGCCTGGTCGTCATCAACCACACCGACTGTGACAGCATCCTCAGCGCCGGCATCATGAGCGGCCGGCTGGAGCCCCGCCCAGACTACGGTCGCGCCGCCCTGGCGGCGGATCACACGGGCGCGCCCGATGCGATCGCCGACCTTCTGCAGAGTCTGAACGACTGCAGGGACATGGAGCTGTCCTACGACAGCCTGGCGCGACTCGAGCGGGGACAACAACTCTCGCGTGAGGCCCGCGAGCGTCTCGAGAGCCGCCTCAGGGCTCGCGATGACGCGGCGCGTGCGGTCGCCGACGGTCGCATCCAGATGCACGACGGACTTGCCGTGGGACGGTTGGACGCGGCGCTCGACGGTGAACTCCTGCCGCCCCTGCTGCCGGACGCGACCCTGGTCGTGTTGTTCAGTCCGTGGCCCGACGAGCCCGGCCGCTGGGAAGTCAAGGTACGCCTCGGGCTCGCCGCCCCGGACGGCACCACGCTCGACGCCGTGCCGTGGGGAGCGATCGATCCGGTGCAACTGGGACGGTGGAACGCCAGGTCGAACACTCGGGGAGGCGGTACGCTCGTCCCCCCGGATCGCTACCTCGCCGAGATCCTGCGCCTGCTGCCTGCGAGCTTCAGCCGCGCACGCTGAGGACTAAGTCGGGACCAAGTCAGGACCAAGTCCTAAGCGCCGGGCGCCTCGATACCGAGCGCGGCCCGCAGTTGCACGGCGGTCATGCCGGTGTTGTACACGCGGGCTCCCGGATCGAACTCTCGGGCCCGCACGAGGGGGCCGACAACGACGGGATCGAAACCGGCATCGGCGACCAGACGGGCCGCCACGTCCCGCGCCTCGTCATCATCACCTGCGAGCGGAACGCCCACGCGCTCGCCCTTCCGGTGCGCCTCGCTCTCGAGAGTGCGCCAGAAGACCGCATTGAACGCGCGCACCAGACGCGCCCCCGGCAGCAGCGCCGCAATCGCCACGCCGGAACCCTGCCCTGCATCGATGGCCTGTTGTGCCATGGGCCCGTCGCGCTGCGGGTACGGGTTGGCCGTGTCCATCACGACCTTGCCCGCGAGCGCGTGTCCGATGGTCCGCGCGAGGTCGGGCCAGCTGCCGAATGGCACCGCGACGAGCACCACGTCACCAAAGGCGGCGGCCTCTTCGACGGTGCCCACGCGGGCCGGCACACTCTGCGCATCGAGCCGGGTCCGCAGTTGGTCCGGGTGGCGCGACCCGTAGCACACCTCGTGGCCCGCTGACGCCCACAATCGTCCCACGGTCCCACCGATGTGCCCGCTCCCGATGATGCCGATCTTCATGCCACAGCTTACACCTCAGGGCACGGGCTCTGTGGTCTCGATGTCGAGATGATGCACGCCAGCGCGTCTGGCCAGGTCCATCACGCGCACGACGATGCCATGCGTGGCCTCCCGATGCGCCGTCAGCACGACTTCCCCGTCGTTCCTGGCCACGGCGTCGAGCGCGGGAGCGAGGTCGTCGAGCGTGACGGAGGCGCCGCCCATCTGCAGGCTGTCGTCGGCGTCTATGACGATCACCAGTTGGTTCCTCACTTCGTCTGCGTGGCGTTCTCCCGTGCTCGCCTCGGGCAGGGCCAGACGCAGGAACGTCGACTCGCGGAACGTCGCCGTGAGGATGAGGAACATCAGCACGATGAACAGGATGTCGATCAGCGGCGTGAGGTTGAACTCCGGCGTCTGACGCGATGCGCGCTGGAATTGCATCACTCGTCCCCCGACAGCCGATCGACGAGTTCACCCGCCACGATCTCGAGTGCCGCGACCTGCCGATCCACCCGCTGGCGGAGGTACCAGTGCGAGACGATGGCCAGCACACCCACGATCAAGCCGAAGATCGTCGTGTACAGGGCTGTCCCGATGCCTCCTGCCAGGTCGCGGGGGCTGGCCGCACCGGAACCGGCCGCGAGGCGTTCGAACACCAGCACGATGCCGACCACGGTGCCGAAGAGGCCGAAGAGCGGGCCGAGCGTGGCGATGAGCGCCAGGCCGTCGAGCTTCGCCTCGAGACGTCGTGCCAGTCGGGCGCCCGATTCGAGGGCCCGCTCGCGAAGCCGCTGGCGTGATCGGCCAGCGTCGCCCAGCATCGACACGAGCAACACCGACGCGAGCGAGCGATCGTATTCGGCAATCCGTGCCGCCTCTTCGTGGTGCTTCGCAGCAAGCGCGTTGTACAGGTCGTGGCGCGTCGCGGCAGGCCAGACAGCCGGTCGGCGGTACTGCCAGAGCTTCGAAAGGAAGAGGGCGAAGCCGATGACCGAGATCACGAAGATCGGTACGAAGGTGAGGACCTGAATCCACGACTCCGCGCTGTCTGGCCAGTACATGCAGACAGCTTACACGCGGGGCTGGTTCTATCAGGCAGCAGCACGGCGTCTGCCCCGTCTCGCGCTGCCGCCTCGATGCGCCCCAGCGCTCGCTCGAGATTGACTGCGCGGCTGCCCGGGTCGACCCGCATCTGCACGAGCGCCAGCACGAACGGCGACACGGCGCCATGAGTCCTCCGGGCATGGTACGCTCGCGCCCGTCCCGGTCAGAGGAGGAAGCGACGTGCAGACAGCAAGGCGATGGGTGTCGGTGGCAGCAGCGTGTGCCATCGTGCTGGGCCTGAGCGTGGTTCCAGCGAGGGCACAGGCGGCTGCGGCCGCGACGACGACGGCTCAGGGCGCACCGTACGCCGTCGAGTACTACTACAAGGTCAAGTGGGGTCACTTCGACGAGTTCATGGATCTCTACAAGAAGAACCACTTCCCCATCCTCCTGCGCGAGCAGGCGCTCGGGCGCATCCTCCGCATGGAAGCCGTGTTTCCCCGCTACCACGCTGGCGAGGCCAACCGCTGGGACCTGCGCTTCACCATCGTCTGGAAGGACGTCACGATGACGGTCGACGACTTCGACACGAGCGGCATCGTCGCGGAGCTGTATCCGGACCAGGCCACCTTCCGTGCCGAAGAGCAGCGTCGCTTCGAGCTGCTGATCGAGCACATGGACGTGCCGGTTCGAGTGGACGACCTCTCGACCTGGAAGCGCTGAACTGCCGGCGATCGGCCATATCCCGGCTGTTAAGATGCCGCCGTGACGCCCGAAGACGTGTCAGATGACGGATCGAGTGGCCCGCCCTCCAGAATCGGCCACTATCGCATAGAGGATCGCCTCGGGTCGGGCGGCATGGGTGCCGTCTATCGGGCCTTCGACGAGTCGTTGCAGCGACCGGTCGCCGTCAAGCGGCTGTTGCCGGGCCGAATCGATCAGATGCGGGCCCGACGCTTCCGGCGCGAGGCACGGATGGCCGCCCGGCTGAACCACCCCGCGATCGTTCACATCTACGAGATCGTCGAGACAGACCAGGGCGACTGGCTCGTCATGGAACTGGTGGAGGGGAAGACGCTCGACCAGTTGTTGCGTGAAGAGCGTCTCGACGTGACGCGGTCCGTCCGCCTCGTGCGCGAGATTGCCGAGGGCCTGGCAGAGGCCCACGGCCAGGGCATCGTTCATCGTGACCTCAAGGCCGGTAACGTGATGGTCACCCGGGCGGGACGTGCGAAGATTCTCGACTTCGGCCTCGCCAAGACCTACGCCGGGGACGCCGACCAGGACATCTCGACACCCGGCGCCGTGCTGGGCACGTGCCACGCCATGTCGCCCGAGCAGGCACAGGGGCTCACCGTCGATCACCGGTCCGACCTGTTCTCACTGGGATCGCTGCTCTACGAGATGTTGACTGGCGTGTCACCGTTCCACGCAACGACGCCCGCCGCGACGCTGGCGCGCATCAGCGCGCACGATCCGCCTCCAGTCGGCGAGGCCGGCCCTGCGATTCCTGAGGCGCTTGCAGACCTGACGCACCGCCTGCTGCGCAAGCAGGTGACACAGCGTCCGCAGAGCAGCTGGGAAGTCGCTGCCGCGCTCGCCCGCATCGAGCGCGGCGAGGCGCTCGCGAGCCGCCCGCAGAGCGCGACGACGAGGCCGACGACGCTCGTCGACACGATGCTCGGAGACGTCGGGCCGGTCGATCGGGCGCGTCCGACCACGCGTCCGCCCCTCACCAGCATCGAACGGCGACAGTTGACGGTGCTCTGTTGCGAAGTGGCCGACGCCGGCCGCCCGGACTCGGGGGCATCGCAGGCTATCGACCCCGAGGCCGTCTACGAGGCGATGCTGCAACTGCGACCACTCGTGCAGATGGTCGCGCAGCGGTTCGACGGATCGCTCGGCAACGTGGTGGGCCAGCGGCTGCTCGTGTACTTCGGCTATCCCCTGGGACACGAAGACGATGCCGCACGGGCGGTACGTGCTGCGCTGGATCTGGTGGTCGAGGCCGACACGCATCTCGGCGGGGGAACGGCTCTGGCGGTGCGAGGCCGCGCCCTCCGAGTGGGCATCCACACGGGCACCGCCGTCGTCTCGACCAGTCCCGACGCGCCCGAGCCGGTCGTCCTGGGTGCGACGCTCGACGTCGCGCTGCTGCTGCTCGACTCGGCCGAGCCAGGTACCGTGGTGATCAGCGCCTCGACGAAATCGCTCGTCCACCGCGCCGTCACGGCGGATGCCCTGCCGCCGCTACCACCGCTCGCTGGCGCCACCGAGCCGCTGGTTCGCTATCGCGTTCGTGAAGGCACCGACTCGGGCGACGACAGTGCATTCGATCTGGCGCCGCTCGTCGGACGCCAACGCGAACTCGACCTGCTGCTGAACCGGTGGGAAGAGTCCCGTGCCGGTACCGGGCAGGCGGTGCTGGTGAGCGGCGAGCCCGGCATCGGGAAGTCGCGGCTCTTGCGTGCGTTGCGCGAGCGCGTCAGCGAAGGCCCTGGGGAGCGCAGCGCACACTGGCTGTCGCTTCACGGATCGCCGTACACGCAGCACACGCCACTACACCCGGTCGTCCACCTGTTGCAGCGCACGATGGCGGCCACGCCCGGGGGCTCGCCGGCGCAGCAACTCGAGGCGCTCCTCCTGGGCCATGGACTCGCGGAGGCTCTGCCGCTGTTCGCATCGCTGCTCGACCTGCGCGCGGGCCCGGTGGCGCCGATGCCGCCGGATCGTCAACGCGAAGCCACGCTCGAGGCGCTCGTGGCCCTGCTCCTCGAGATGTCTGAGCGTGAGCCGGTCATCCTGCTGGTCGAAGACGTCCACTGGCTCGACGCGACGACGCTGTCGTGGCTCGACCGGCTGATCGATCAGGCCGCGACGGCTCCCCTGCTGCTGATCATGACGCTCCGCCCCAACACCGTGGACGTGCCCTGGGTGGCACGTGGACAGGTGACGCAGCTCACGCTCGGCGCGCTCAGCAGCGCCGACACCGAGCACCTCATCGCGCTGCTGGTTGGCGACCGGTCGTTGCGCCCGCAGGTGCAGGCGCACATCGTCGAGAAGACGGATGGCGTGCCCCTGTTCGTGGAGGAACTCACGCGGTCGGCGCTCGAAGGCAGCGAGTCTGCCGACTGGCGGGAACTGCCCGCGACGTTGCGCGACTCACTCACGGCGCGTCTCGGTCGACTCGGTTCCGCCAAGGAGGTGGCACAGGTCGCCTCGGTGATCGGCCGGGGCTTCACGCTCTCGTTGCTTGCCGCGGTGTCGTCAAGGGACGTCGAGGCGCTCGAACGCGAGATGCGCCGGCTGGTACAGTCGGGAATCGTGCACCGGCGGGGCTTCGGCGCGCAGACGCGCTATGCCTTCAGACACGCTCTCATCCGCGACGCGGCGTACGACTCGCTCCTGCGACGCGAGCGCCAGCAGATGCACCTTCGCATCGCCACGGCCATGGACGACGAGAAGCGCGACGGCGAGACCGGGGCGCCGAGCGAAGAGATCGCTCACCACTACATGGCGGGCGAGCAGTACGAACACGCGTTCGCGCGCTGGCTCGACGCCGGCCAGGCGGCCATCGCGCGATCGGCGCACGCCGAGGCCATCGGCCACCTGCAGCACGGCCTGCGGGCGCTGGAGGGGCAGGTTGCGTCGCCTGCAGGAGACCGCCGCGAGATAACGCTGCGCAGCGCCCTGGCGGTGTCGCTCGGCGTGGTCCGTGGGCAGTCGTCACCGGATGTCGAGGCCAACTACGACCGCATTCTCGACCTCATCGGGCAGGTCGGCGACGTGCCTCACGAGATTTACTTCGGGCTCTGGAACTTCTATGCGAGCCGCGGCAAGCTGCTTCAGGCCAGAGACCTCGCACAGCAGCGGCTCGACTACGGCCGGGTACAAGGCGACACCGAGGCGACGCTGCTCGGCCAGTACACGTGCGCGGCGGCGGACCTCTTCCTGGGCCGACTGCGGCAGGCGCGGCAGGGCTTCGAACAGCTGCTCGCGGACTATCCACCACAGGGGCTCGCCCATCTGGCGATCGCCTACGACATCGGCGTCGTGGGGTTGTCATTGTTGGGCGACACGCTCTGGCTGCTCGGCTTCCCGGACGCGGCCATGCAGACGTCCGACGCTGCCATCGAGCGAGCAGGCCGCTTTTCGCCGTTCACGCGGTCGGTGGCCCTCGTCGACCGCGTGACACTGGCGACGTCCATGGGTGATGCGTCGGTGAGCCGGGAACGAGCCGCCGAGCTGATCGCCCTGAGCGAGCAACACTCGTACCAGTACTGGACGGTGCACTGGAGGCTCGCGCTCGCCGTGACGGGTATCGGGCCAGGGGCGACTGACGCAGAGATCGGGTACGCCATCGACGAGGCGACCGCATCGATCGGCACGATGCGCACGGCCCACGGCAGCAACCTGCAGTGCAGTCGCTATCTGGCCTGGACGATCGCTGTGTGTCTCGACCACGACCGCGTACCCCAGGCCCGTGCGCTGCTCGACCAGGCCCTGCACCTGACCCGACACGACGACGAGCACTACTGGGAAGCGGACCTGCAGCGACTGGAGTGTCGCGTGCTCGAGGCGGAAGGCGCCGACGTCTCACGGGTGGAGGCCAGTCTTTCGCGTGCGCTGGCCATCGCGCGGGCGCAGGAGGCCCGCATCTTCGAACTCCGCGCGGCGGTCGACCTGTGTCGCCGATGGCGCGATCAGGGCAGGCTGGACGAAGCGCGCGCGATCCTGTCGCCGCTGTACGCGTCATTCACCGAGGGCCGGGACACGCCAGACCTCAGGGCAGCGGAAGACCTGCTGGCGCACCTGACAGTGCCGGGCTGAGCGCCGCCTGCCGGGCGATCTCGCGCCGCCGCTGGACGAACAGGTAGATGAAGACGCTGTCGACGATCGCCGCGGACGTGCCGATCGTGAGCAGGAAGTAGTCCGTCGGGTAGTGCAGATAGAAGAACACCACCACGAGGGCCGAGCCCAGCGAGCGCAGCCAGTTGGCCGTGAACGAGAAGTGGACGAGCGTGGTCTGTCGCAGCATCAGCGGAACGTAGAGGAACGAAATGGACAGCTGGATCACGTACGCCGAACGGCCGCCGACCGCGTTGTCCATACCCTGCGCGTGCAGGTAGTACGTGGCCGCCCCGGCCATGACCGCGATGAACAGGCACATTGGAATGAACACCGCGCGGGGCTGCAACTGGGGCACGGTGAGCTGCTTCGCGCCGAAGATGAGGATGCCGTAGCTGAAGATGAACCCGGCGTCCAGGAAGAACCACACGTAGTTGGCCCCCTGGAAGATCAACCCCATGTCGTTGGTCGCCAGGAAGCTCCAGACGAACTCCCACGCCACGTCGCAGCAGCCAGCGAACACGGGCATCTCGACGAACTTCCACCGCAGGATGTTGCGGATGTAGATGAAGTACGCGATCACCCAGAGGAAGCAGCCCAGGCCGTAGAAGAAGAACTCGAGGCCCGTGTACTCCTGCCAGTTGATCCAGACGATGTCGCCGCTCATCGGTGCGTCCTTCCTGGGAAACGGGTCGTGGTCATTCGAACGCGGGCCCGTGCAGGTCGAGCCGCGAGAACGGAATCGAGAACGAGACCTGGCCGCGGCGGTCGACGTCGACCATGCCCTGCAGCAGGAGGTGGGCCAGCCGCGCAGCGAAGGACGAGTGCTCTCCCGTCCACTGGCCGGCGCTCAACACGAGCGTGAGCACGGCCGCGAGCGTCCGGTGACCGGTGAGCGGCGCTGCCCCGACGCGAGCCAGTTCCTCGCGCGTGAGCAGTTCGGTCATGCAGATGCGCGGCGCGTACTTCAGCCCGAGCAGGCGCGGGATGCGCGGCAGCAGGCCTTCCATCATCCGCAGGTTGCCGGTCGTGAGCACGACGCCGTACGGGTTCCTGTCCGGCATGGTGTTGGTGCGCCGCACGTACGACGTGTAGAACTCCCCCGCCTCCGCCAGCGTGGCGGGGATGAGGCTGTCATCGTGGGGACGGTCGGCGGGATGGAGGCCCATCAGCAGTGCGAACACGCGCCAGACGTAGTACAGGTCGTCGGCCTCCTCCGATGCGAGATCGAGGCCGAGCCGTCTGATGCCGTCGACCAGAAGGTACGAGAACGCCATGATCGTGGCGAGCATGTCCTCGTGATTGACGGGCATGCCGAAGCGCTCCTGATAGTGCGGACGATACCGCGCGGTCATGGCGCGAATCCCGGCGTGCAGCAGGCGCAGCTTCTGTGCCGTGACGATGGCACGCCCATTCGGCTGGAAGGCGTCGCCGTCCGAGATGTTGACGAGCAACTGCACGACGCCCATCAGTCGGTCGTACGGGTGGCGTTGGAGGTCGTGGGAGATCGAGAGGACCTCGGAGAGACACGGTGCCGCGTAGCCCCGCGGCAGACTGGATGCCAGCAGCACGACGACGGATGGCAGCGCGTGGCGCAGGAAGGCCGTACCGCCACGGTGGAGACGTGCGAGGTCGACATCTGGTGGCAGCCCGGCGGAGGCCGCCATGAAGACCTTCAGGGCGTGCGGCGCATCCTCCGGCAGCGGTGTGTCATTGGCCTGCAGCATGCGAAAGACCTGACCGATGTCGCGGCTCGAGGTCTCGCGCTGCAGGCGACCGACCGCCGCATCCGCGAGCGAATCGCCTGTGCGGCGCAAGCCATCCAGGAACTCATCGTCCGACCACCTCCCCTGCGACACGACACTCCCTTCTCGATGTGGCGCTGATTGTACGACCGATGCCTCCTGCG
>CAYMAG010000051.1:15394-34060 GCA_964388335.1 uncultured Vicinamibacteraceae bacterium
CCGGCTTGACACGCCGCGGGTGCGCGTCATACTCGGCGCGTGCCACGAACTGTTCTCGCCCTTCGGTCCGGCGCAAGGCCCTCGAGCCTCGCGTCACTCGTCATCGGCTGTGTCGTATTGGCGGCCACGGCTGGTATCGTCGCCTCGGCCGACGACGCGGCGACGCTGGCGGCCCGCAACGGCAGACAGGCCACGCGCGCCCTCGTCGACAGCAACCGCATCATGCACGCGTGGCTGAAGCGGGTGGACCCCGTCACGGGCCTGCTCCCGCATCGCGGCAGCTTCGGCGGCCGTATCCCTGACGGCTCGTGGGTGGTCGCCAACACCGCGGCCGACCTGTATCCGTTCATGGTCATGGCCGCCCGGTTGACCGAGCCGGCCGTCTACCACGGCGCGATGCTCGACATCCTCCGTCAGGAGACGCTGCTCACCACGCGGGTGGGCCGGCTGTCCGATGACGTCGAGCCCGGCGGGAAGGGTTTCACGCGTCCCACGCCCGATCTCGACAGCATCATCTTCGGATCCAGCGAGTACATGAAGGACGGCCTGATCCCGCTGACCGAACTCTTCGGCGACACGCCCTGGTACCACCGCATGGAGGGTATCGCCGCAGACATCATCCGCCACGCGCCCTACGAAAGCCGCCGCGGGCGCCTGCCCGCGCAGACCACCGAGATCAACGGCAACATGCTTCAGGTGCTCAGCCGGCTCTACTTCAAGACGGGCAACAGGGCCTACCTCGATCAGGTGCTCGCCATCGCCGATTTCTACTTCCTGGACATGCTGCCGACGACCAGGTACCTGCCCGTCGACCGGTGGGACGTCGCCACGCAGAAGCCCCTGGACACGCGCTTCGTCCTCTCGGACCACGGCAACGAGATCGTCGGGGGTTTATCCGAGGCCTTCGTGCTCGCGAAGCACGCGCGGCCCGACAAGGCCGAGCAGTATCGTCCGGCGTTCGTCCGCATGATCGACCGGCTGCTCGCGGTCGGCCGCACCGCCGACGGCGTCTGGCATCACGACATCGACAGTGTCACCGGCCAGCCGATAGCCGACCGTCACGCACACTGCTGGGGCTACATGTTCAACGGGGTGTACACCGCGTACATGACGACCGGCGAGCCGCGCTTCCGGGACGCCGTGGTGCAGGCCATCGACACGGTGGCCCGCAAGCCCACCTATCTCTTCGACGAGAACCCGCCCGTGGCGTGGTGGAGCGCCGACTCCTACTCCGACGCCATCGAATCCGCGCTCGTGCTGCTCAATCGAATTCCGCACGACGACCTGCCCGCACAGATCGATGCCGCGACGACGAAGATGCTGGATGTCATCCAGCCGAGCGGCATCGTCGAGGACTGGCACGGCGACGGCAACACCATCCGCACGGCGCTGATGTACGTGATGTGGAAGACCCAGGGCGCCCGCCTCGAACCGTGGGACCGCCGCGTGCACCTCGGCGCCGTCCGCGACGGTGACAAGGTGGTGCTGAGTGTGACCGCTGAGTCGGCCTGGAGCGGCAGCGTCCGCTTCGACCACCCGCGCCATCGCGATCACCTGCACCTGCCGATCAACTACCCGCGGCTCAACGAGTGGCCCGAGTGGTTCACCGCCGAGCACGACCGGCGGTACCAGGTGGACATCGCCGGAGCCGGTGTATCGGTCAGGATCGGGGCCGAACTGGTGCAGGGCCTGCCGTTGTCGCTGCGGGCCGGAGAGACGCGGCTCATCGAAGTGACCGGCGGCGGCGACGCGCCCTACGGCCGGTGAGATCGTCCAGTGTGCGCACCACGAGCATCACGTGTGGTTGGATGGGCTCATGCGTTCGTCCGCAGGTGCTCGGCGAAGAAGTCGAGCGTGCGCTGCCATGCCAGCTTCGCCATGGCCTCGTCGTAGCGCGGCGTGGTGTCGTTGTTGAAGCCGTGCTGAGCGCCCGGGTACATGTGCGCGGTGACACGCACGCCCGCCGCCTTCAGCGCGGCCTCGTACGCCGGCCAGGCGGCATTGATGCGCGTGTCCATCTCCGCCAGGTGCACGAGCAGCGGGGCCTTGATGGTGGCTGCCTCCTCGGGCGCCGGGCTGTTGCCGTAGAACGGCACCGCGGCCCCGAGGTCGGGCAGGCGAGTCGCGAGCCTGTGGACGACACCGCCGCCATAGCAGAAGCCCACCGCGCCCACGCGGCCGATGCACTCGGGGCGTCCCTTCAGGAACCCGAACGCCGCCGCCATGTCTTCGCGCGTCTTCGCCTGATCGAGCGTGCCGAAGAGCGCACGTGCCTTGTCCTCATCGCCCGGGTAGCCGCCGAGCGGCGCCAGCGCATCAGGTGCGAACACCACGTAGTCGGCGAGCGCCACGCGGCGCGCAATGTCCTCGATGTGGGGATTCAAGCCGCGGTTCTCGTGAACGACAAGAATGCCCGGCAGCTTGCCGGTGGCCCCCGCCGGCCTGAGCAGATACCCGCGCGTCGTCTCGTAGCCCTGGGGTGACGGATAGGAGACGAACTCCGTCACGAGGCGCGGGTCGTCCTTCGCCACCTGCTGGGCCTCGGCGAACTTCGGGCTCAGCGCTTCGAGCAGCATCGCCGCGGTCACGCCACCCACCGCGAATTTCGCGGCGCGATCGAGGAAACCCCGGCGGTCGATGTCTCCATGTACATAAGCGTCGAACAGGATGAGAAGTTCCTGGTCGAAGTCAGCGGCGGTCTTTCGCTCCATCGATGCTGCCTCCCGTGTGCCCAGGAGCATACACGGGACACGCCGCGAGCGGCCAGACGCGGCGGCGCGGCGGCGCCGTGCGCACATGGACACGCGCGGTCGGGTGCAGTCACGCTAGACTGCCTCGACATGGCTCTTGACCTCGCAGCGGCTCCGTCCACGTCGCCACTCTCGCTGTACAGGTACCGCGACGGCCTGTACGCGGTGGACTTGCTCACCGCTGCGCTCGTCGAACTCGACTTCTTCACCTGGCTGGCCGCGCATCCGTCGACCATCGAGGACCTGTGCCGGCAGTTCACGACCCAGCCGCGTCCCACCGACGTGATGTTGACGCTCTTCGTGGCGAGGGGATACGTGGAGCGCGACGGCGAGACGTACCGGATCACCGGCATGGGCCGTGAGCACCTGACGGCGGGCTCCCCCTGGAATCTGGCCCCGTACTACGCTGCCTTCCGCGAGCGTCCCATCGTGCAGGACTACCTGCAGGTGCTGCGCACGGGGCGTCCGGCCAGGTGGGCCGGAGCAACGGGCGCACTCGACTGGCATACGGCGATGGCGACCGACGCCTTCGCGCGACGCTTCACGGCGGCGATGGATTGCCGGGGCCTCTACCTCGGACAAGCCCTCGCGCAGGTGCTCGACCTCGGCGCGCACCGCCGGCTGCTCGACATCGGGGGCGGGTCGGGCATCTACGCCTGTACCCTCGCCGCGCGGCATCGGCACATCACCGCGACGGTGCTCGACCAGCCACCGGTGGACGCCATCGCATCCACGCTCATCGCGGAGCGTGGCCTGGGCGACCGCATCGACGTCGTCGCCGCCAACTTCCTGACCGACGCGCTACCTGACGGTTACGACATGCACCTGTTCTCGAACGTCCTGCACGACTGGGACGAGCCAGAGGTACAGCAGTTGCTCGCCTCGTCGTTTCGCAGCCTGGCTCCGGGCGGCCTGCTGGTCGTGCACGACGCCTTCATCAACGACTCGAAGACAGGTCCCGTCCCCGTGGCCGAGTACTCGGCATTGCTGATGCACTCCTCGCAAGGCAAGTGCTACGCGACGTCGGAGTACGAGCGACTGATGGCCGCGGCAGGCTTCGAGCAATTCACCTTCACCGAGACCGTCGCCGATCGTGGCGTCATGACCGCGCGACGCCCCTGAGGACCTCATGCACGTCCCGCACATCCTGCGACCACTCTCGCTCCTGATCGTCCTCAGCGCCCCGCTGGCCGCACAGCAGGTGGACGTACCCCTGCCGCCGTGGCAGCCCGGCACGCTCGACATCCACATCATCAACACCGGCCGCGGCGACGCCGCACTGCTCGTGCTTCCCGACGGGACGACGCTGCAGTTCGACGCGGGCGACGGCGGTGCGCCGGTCGGATCGCCCCGCGGCGTGGAGACGCTGCCCGACACATCGCGTCCCGCCGGCGAGTGGATCGCCCGCTACGCGACACGCGTACTCGCTCACTTCCGCGAGCCGGCCATCGACTACGCGCTGCTGTCGCACATCCACGGCGACCACATGGGCGCGTTTCCCGATCTGGCGCGCCACCTCCCCATCCGCACCATGCTCGACCGCGGCTGGCCCGACTACGACGCGCCGGCGCCCGTACCAACCACGGGCGATACCGGACGGTATCTCGCGTTCGCGCGCGACACGCCGTCACGCATGCAGCGGTTCCAGGCGGGCCGCAACGACCAGGTCACCCTGCTCCGCTCGCCGAAGGACTACCCCGCCTTCGAGGTCCGCAACGTCGCGGTCAACGGTGACGTGTGGACGGGCATCGGCCAGACGACGCGCAGCCGCTTCCCCGACAATTGGCAGGCGCTACCGGCAGCGGACCACCCCACCGAGAACCAGTCGAGCCTCGGCATCCGCGTGAGCTATGGCGCGTTCGACTTCTACACGGGCGGCGACATCCCCGGGATGGTGCGCCCGGGTTATCCGGCATGGCAGGACATCGAGACGCCGGTCGCGCAGGCCGTCGGCGCCGTCGACGTCGCGGCAGTCAACCACCACGGCAACCGCGATGCGGGCAACGCGTTCTTCGTGTCGGCGCTGCAGCCGCGGCTGTGGATTCTGCAGGTGTGGAGTTCCGATCACCCGGCGCACGACGTACTCGACCGCATGCTGTCGCCACGGCTGTATCCCGGCGACCGCGACGTACTCGCGACGAACATGTCGCACGCCAACCGCGTCGTCATCGGCCCCATGCTCGACCGCCTGCTCAGCGCACGCGGGCACATCGTCATTCGCGTGGAACCAGGTGGTGCGTCGTATCGCGCGATCGTGCTCGAGGACACCGACGAGTCGATGCGCGTCAAGGCCGTGCACGGCCCCTACCAGTCCCGCTGACCACGCGCATGCAGGGAGTCTGCTTCCGCTCGCCGGGGGTGGTGGCCTGGGAAGCCGTGCCCGACCCACACATCGAACGACCCACCGATGCCGTGGTCGCCGTGGAGATCGCCGGGCTGTGCGGATCGGATCTGCACCCGTTCTTCGGACGCGAGAAGGGCCTCGACCCGGGCACGGTCATGGGCCACGAGTTCGTCGGCCGCGTACTCGACGTCGGCGCCGACGTCCGGACGGTTCGTCCTGGCGACCGCGTGTCTGCGCCCTTCTCCACCAGTTGCGGCCAATGCGTGACGTGCAGGTCTGGACTCACCAGCCGCTGCGAGCGCGGCCAGTTGTTCGGGTGGATCAGCGGCGGCGTGGGTCTGCACGGCGGACAGGCCGAGCGCGTCCGCGTGCCCCTCGCCGACGGCACGCTGAAGCCGGTACCCGACGGCCTGTCATCCGAGGCGGCGCTGCTGCTCGGCGACAACTTCAGCACCGCGAGCTATTGTGCCGACCTGGCCGGCATCCGTCCCGACGGCGTGACCGCGATCATCGGGTGCGGGTCGGTCGGACTCCTGGGCATCATCGCGGCCGGCCTTCACGTCGCGCGCACCATCGTGGCCATCGATCCGGTGCCGGAGCGACGGGCGCTGGCTGCGGCACTCGGGGCGGTGGCGCTCGCACCTGGTCCGGAGGCGGTCCGCGCCGTTGGCGCACTCGGCGATGGCCGCGGCGCCGACAGCGTGATGGAGTTCGTGGGCCTCGCCGCCGCGCAACGACTCGCGTGGGACGTGCTGCGTCCGGGTGGTGTGATGGCCGTCGTCGGCTGCCACTCCGCGGGCTTCGCCTTTTCCCCGTCCGAGGCCTACGACAAGAACCTCACGTACCGCACCGGCCGATGTCCGGCACGTCGCTACATGGAGCAGCTGACCGAGCGCGTCGTGCACGAACTGCCGCACATCACGCAGGTGATCACGCACAGGTTCGCACCGTCGGACTGCGTGCGGGCCTACGACGTCTTCGCTCACCAGCGGGATGGCTGCGTGAAGGCGGTCCTGACCTTCGCGGACGCCGATGCCGGCGTTGCGGGCACCCGCTACCTGCGGTAGTCCAGCGCGGGCTTCCGGTCGCCGAGCTTCGTCGAATACGTGAAGGACGGCCCCCGCCGCTCGTCGAACTCGCGCTTCGCCTGCGTGATGATCGCCGGATCGAGATACAGGTCGACCGCCGTCAGCGCCATCGTCTTTGCCGCCACGAGCATGCCCTTCGTCCCGATCGACGTCCCTCCGGCCGCGACCGCCTGCCAGGAGTGCGCTGCCGTGCCCGGTACGTAGGTCGCCGTCCGCAGCTGCACCGTCGGTACGGTCCAGCTCACGTCGGCCACGTCCGTCGATCCGCCGCCGCGCCCCGCGCGCGTGAGCGGCTGCACGACCTGCACGCTGTCGAGGGTGGGCCGCTCCGGGTTGTCGAGCGTCACCTGCAGCGCCGTCGCGAAGGCCAGTTCCTCGGGGGTGTAAGCGTAGCCGCCGACTTTCTCGAGATTCTTCTGCTGCACGGCGATGAGTGTGTCGTTCGGCAACAGGTTCCACACCGCGCCTGTGATCTCGTGTTCCACTGTCGTCCCCGTGCCCAGCGCGGCACCTTCCGACGCCCGGACGACGCGCTCCCAGAGGCCGTCGAGCACCTGTCTGTCGGCGTGGCGCGCGTAGTAGTAGACCTCCGCGAAGTCGGGCACCACGTTCGGCGCCTGCCCGCCGTGCGTGATCACGTAGTGGATGCGTGCGTCCGACGGCACGTGCTCGCGCATCATGTTCACCATGTAGTTCATCGCCTCGACGCCATCGAGTGCCGATCGTCCGCGCTCGGGCGCGGCCGCCGCGTGGGCCGAGATCCCGCGGAAGCGGAACTTGCCCGTGATGTTGGCCAGCGACGTCCCCGTATCCACCATGTGCCGGTCGGCGGGGTGCCAGGCGATCACCGTGTCGACGTCCGAGAAGAGGCCCGCGCGCACCATGTACACCTTGCCCGAGCCGCCCTCTTCGGCGGGCGTCCCGTAGAAGCGCACGGTCCCCTGACGTCCGGTCGCGACGAGCCAGTCCTTGACGGCGATGGCCGCGGCCGCCGAGGCCGTCCCGAAGAGATGGTGCCCACAGCCATGGCCCGCGCCGTTCTCGACGACAGGCGTCCTGACGGGGACGGCGTCCTGCGAGAGGCCGGGCAGCGCGTCGTACTCGCCCAGGATGCCGATGACCGGCGCGCCAGTGCCCCACGTAGCCACGAACGCCGTGGGAATCTCGGCGACGCCCGCCTGCACCGTGAAGCCGGCGGCGGCCAGCACCGACTGCAGCAGCGCGCTGCTCTGCACCTCCTGGTACCCCACCTCGGCGAAACCCCAGATCCGCCGGGCGACCTCTGCGTAATCGGACGCCTTCGCATCGATCCCGGCGAGGATCGCCGACGCATCCGACTGAGCGGCCTTTGTCGGCAGCACGCCGACCATCGCCATCGCCATCACCACCGCCAGCCAACTCTGTCGCATCACTCGCTCCCGTGATCGAAATGTTCGCGCGCCATCGTCCCACGAGCGGTGGCAACGGCAATGCACGGCACAATGTCGGGCATGGACCTCTCTCGTTTCCCCCGGCGCCGCTACACGTCAGGCCCAACGCTCCTGGAACCACTGCCCCGCTTCACCGAGGCCCTCGCCGCGGGCTGCCCGCCGGGCCATCGTCCCACGATCTGGATCAAACGCGACGACCAGTTGGGGCTGACGCCGGGCGGCAACAAGACCCGCAAGCTCGAGTTCCTGGCGGCCGACGCGCTGGCGCAGGGGGCCGACACACTCGTCACGTGCGGCGCGCCGCAGAGCAACCACTGCCGGCTCACGCTGGCGGCAGCGGTCAGGGAGGGCCTGCGCTGCCGCTTCGTGATCGAAGAGCGCGTGCCGAACAGCTTTCGTGAGGACGCCAGCGGCAATCACTTCCTCTTCCGCCTGCTCGGTGTCGAGTCGCTGCGCGTCGTGCCCGCGGGCACGGACATGACCGCGGCCATGCAGGACGTCGTGGACGAACTCGCGCGCGACGGCCGACGGGGGTACGTCATCCCTGGAGGCGGGTCGAACGCAATCGGAGGTCTGGGCTACGTCGCCTGCGCGCAGGAGCTGATGCAGCAGTGCTTCGACCAGGGGCTGCGTCTGGACCACGTGGTCGTCGGGTCGGGCAGCTCGGGGACGCACGGGGGACTGCTCGCGGGGTTCATCGGCCATCGCCTCGACATCCCCATCACGGGTGTGGGCGTGAGCCGGGATCCCGCCGACCAGAATCCGCTGGTGCGGAACGAGGCGCAGGCGGTGCTCGCCCTGCTCGGCCACGACCACGTGACGGTGCCAGAGTCGGCGGTCGTGACCGTTGGCGGGTACTGGCAGCCGAAGTACTCCGTGCCCAACGCGCGCATGGTGGAGGCGGTGCAGCTGCTGGCGCGCACTGAAGCGATCCTGCTCGACCCGGTCTACACGGGCAAGGTCATGGCCGGCCTGATCGGCATGGCCCGTGAAGGGCGCTTCCGTGACGGCGAGCGCGTCCTTTTCCTGCACACCGGAGGACTGCCGTCCCTGCACGCGTACGAGCGGGAGGTACTGGGGCTGACGCCCGTGGCGACCTGAGCACGGCGCCCGGGCCGACCTCAGACGGCGATCGCCTGACCCTGAGGCCAACGATGCCCGGCGTGCACGCGCCAGCGCGACTTTGACTCCAGCTCGTCCGGGTCCATAATCGGTAAGCCATCACCCAACGAAGAGGGCACACCATGACCGCCACCGCTCCGCAGCGTGCAGCCCCGTCGCGCCGGCGACCAGCCTGGCTCGTGCTTGCCGCTGCGACAGCCGGACCCCTCGTGTTGGCCTGCTCGCTGTGGGCGCAGGAGGCGGCGACGCCGGCGCTCACGCGTGAGCAGCAGGAGACGTTCCTCCGCGAGGCGCGCGTCGTCCGAACCCGCGCGGCTCCGGGAGGCGTCACCGGGTCGCTTCGCGTCACGCTGTCCGACGGCGTCTTCACCCACGACGCCCATCTCCAGGCCATCGACGAGGCGAAGACGCACTTCCGGGGGGAACGCGGCGTCGAACTGAACTTCCGCGACACGTGGCGCTACAACGTCGCCGCCTACCGCCTCGCCCTGCTCCTCGGGCTCGACATGGTGCCAGCCACCGTGGAACGCCGCTCGCAGCAGGGGCCTGCGTCGTTCACCTGGTGGGTCGACGACGTACAGATGGACGAAGCCACGCGCGTGAAGAAGAAGATCCGCCCGCCCGACACGCTCGCCTGGAATCAGCAGATGTACGTCGTGCGGGTGTTCGATCAGCTGATCTACAACGTCGACCGGAACCTCGCGAACCTGCTGATTGCCAACGATTGGCGCGTGTGGATGATCGACCATACGCGGGCCTTCAGGCTGCACCATACCCTCCGCACACCGGGTGACCTGGAGGGATGCGACCGGGCATTGCTCGCACGTCTCGAGTCACTCGACAAGCCTGCGCTGCAACGCGAGTTGTCGCAGTGGCTGGACGCAGGCGCGATCGATGCCCTGCTCGCGCGCCGTGACGCCATCGTCGAGATCTTCAGGAAGGCTCCGCCGGACGCGCTGTTCGACATGCCGCGCTGGACACCTTGACGGTCAGGGAATCGGCGGCTCGTGGGTCGACCCGCGCCCGCGGCCAGCACGCCGCGTGCGGCGCCGGCAGTTTACTTCGCGCGGCTCGCGGCTTAGGCTGTGCGCATGAGCCTCCTGCAGCGCGTGCTTGCCCCAGTGGCCGAGATACGCCGGGAGGAAGGCGCCGGCGTCGTGTTGATGTTCGCGTACTCGTTCCTGGCGATGAGCGCGTACAACATCATCAAGCCGGTCACCCGCTCGAAGTACATCTCGGATCTCGGCGCCGACAACCTGCCATACGTGCTGCTCGCGGCGGGCCTGATCATCGGCGTGCTGATGACCGGCTACAGTTGGATCGTGTCGCGCCTGCCGCGCAACGGCGCGCTGCCGATCACGCAGGTCGGCATGGCCGGTCTGCTGATCGTCTTCTGGAGCCTCTTCCAGGCTGAGGCACGCTGGGCGTCGGCGGCGTTCTACCTGATGGGGCTGATTCTCGGCATCCTGCTCATCAGCCAGTTCTGGACCGTCGCGAATCTCGTCTACGACCCACGGCAGGCCAAGCGGGTCTTCGGCTTCATCGGAGGCGGCGCACCGCTCGGCGGCATGGCCGGCTCCTACGTCCTGCAGTCGCTCACCCCGCGGATCGGCACGACCAACATGCTGCTGATCAGCGCGGCCATGTTGCTCGTGTGCGCCGTGCTCGTGTGGCGCATCCTGCGGAACAACGACGCCCCCGCGGCCGCGACCGCTGCCGCTGCCGCGACGATCGCTCCCGAGAACGAGCAGGGCGTCAGTTCCGCCGAGGCCTTCGCGCTGCTGCGCGGATCGCGCCACCTGAAGATCATCGCGCTCGTCATCAGCTTTGCCGCCGTGGGCGCCGCCATCATCGAGCAGCAGTTGAACATGGCGGCCGAAGCCGCCAAGGGCGCCGACCAGACCGACGCCATCACCGTCTTCCTCGCACAGGTTCAGCTCTGGACGTCCGCGATTGGCTTCTTCATCCAGATCTGGCTCACGAGCCGCATCCATCGGTTCCTCGGCATCGGCTTCGCGCTGATGGTGCTGCCGGTCAGCCTCGGTGCGAGCGCAGCGGTGATGCTGCTGAACGCAGCGTTGTGGGCGCCTGGCCTCGCCCGCGTCCTCGACCAGTCGCTGCGCTACACCATCGACAAGACCACCCGCGAGATTCTCTTTCTCCCGCTGCCCGGCGACGTGAAGCTGAAGGCGAAGTCGTTCGTCGACGTGACAGTCGACCGCATGGCCAAGGCGTTGGCCGCGCTGCTGCTGCTCGTCCTGGTGCAGCCCTGGGGATTGAACCTCGACTGGCAGCAATTGAGTTACGCCAGCCTGGCGATGGTGGGGTTGTGGATTGCCATGTCGGTGGTCGCGCGCCGCGGGTACCTCGAGGCGTTCCGCCGGAGCCTCGAACGCCGCGACGTCGTCCCCGCCGAAGTGCGACTGACAGGGGCGGACCTGTCGACCGTCGAGACCCTCGTTCAGGAGCTTGCGCACCCGCAGCCTGCGCGGGTGGTGTACGCGATCGACATGCTCGAGGCCCTCGGCAAGGGCACGCTCGTCACGCCCCTGCTGCTGAACCACGAAGCCGCCCAGGTGCGTGAACGTACGCTTCGCGCAATCGCGGCCACGCGCACCGAGAACGCGACACGGTGGACGCCGCACGTGCGGCGCGCGCTGACGGATCCCAACGCCGCGGTGCGGGCGGCGGCGCTCGTGGCACTGGGCACCATCTCCCACGAGGACGCCCCGAGCCTCGCCCGTCCAATGCTGGACGACCCTGACCCGCGCATCCGCGCAACCGCGGCCGTTGCCCTGGCATCGAGCCTCGATCCGGCGGACCTCGACGCGGCCGAATCGGTGCTTGCAGCCATCGTCGCCGACACGTCCGAGGCCGCGCGTCCGGCCCGCGAGGACATCGCTGCGGCGCTGGGGCGTCTCGGCGAATCGCAGGCCCGGCACCTGCTCATCCCGCTGCTCTACGACGCGTCGACCACGGTCGCGGATCACGCCATGGAGAGCGTGCGGAAGCTGGGCACCGCCGATTTTCTGTTCGTCCCCACGCTGGTGAGCCTGTTGCGGAACCGGCACCTGAAGGGTCGCGCACGGGACGTGCTCGTCAGCTATGGCGAGCCGGTCGTCGCGGCGCTCGCCTGGTTCCTGGCCGATCCCCTCGAGGACGCATGGGTCAGGCGCCACCTGCCGACGACGCTCGCGTTGATCCCGTCGCAGGCATCGGTCGATGCCCTGGTCGGCCACCTGAGCGATCCGGACGGCTTCGTGCGCTACAAGGTGACCTCCGCGCTGACACGGCTCCACGCGACGGATGACCGCCTGCGTATCCCTGCGGATGTGGTCGAGCGCACGATCGTCCAGGAAGGCCGGCAGTTCTTCCGGTACCTCTCGCTGCAGCACAATCTGACGGCGCCGGGCAACCTGCCGGACGACACGCTTCTGGCGCAGGCTCTGCGCCAGAAGACCCGTCGTGCGCAGAACCGGATCTTCCAGCTGCTCGGGCTCCTCTACCCGACCGACGACATCCGGGCGGCCGAATGGACCCTCGCGCAGGGCGACTCGCGCACCCGCGCAAGTGCCTCGGAGTACCTCGACAACCTGCTCGGCGGCCAGGTCCGTAAGCACGTACTGCCTATCGTCGAGGACCTTCCCGCGGAAGAGCGCGTACGCCGGGGGAACGTGCTGATCGGGTCGCGGCGGCGGAACGTGGAAGAGACGCTGCTGCAACTGATCAACGACGACGATCAGCTGCTCGCCGCGTGTGCCATCGACGTCGTCCGTCAGCAGCAGCACTGGAGTCTCGTGCCCGACGTCGAGCACGCGCTCGCGCACCGGGATGCGCGTGACTGGTTCGTCTTCGAAGCCGCTTCGTGGACGCTTGCTGAACACCGGCTGCAGGCGGAACGACGGCGGCAATCGTGGCTCGAACCGCTGCCCGCGGTGGTGCTCGCGGCCCAGTTGCGTGCCCTGCCGCTCTTCGCCTCGCTGTCGGTCGACGACCTCTTTCGGATTGCGGCGGCGTCGCGTCAGATCCGCCACGAGCCCGGCACCGTTCTGCTGACGGCGCGGTCCGTACCGGCGATGCTGCACGTGCTGCTCGATGGCGAGGTGACCGTGACCGGCGAGGTCGGAGTCCCACAGACGGTCGGCGCGCCTGCGACGCTGGGCTTCTGGGAGGCGCTGCTGGCGCGCCCCATGACGTCTGGCGTGCGCACGTCTGACATCGCCGTGACCCTCGCAATGACCGCCGAGGAACTCCGCACCCAGCTCGCCTACAACTCGGGGCTCGTCCGCGGGCTGTTCGCGACGATGCCCCCCCTGCGTCCCGAGGCGGACAACCAGATCCGGCCGACAGGCGCGGCGCGTGAACTTTTGCAACTGGCGAGCGACGGCATCCTGCCAGTGGAGAAGGTGCTGGCGCTTGAACGGGTGCCGCTGTTCGCGCGCCTCTCGGCCGAGGAGACGCTGCACCTGACGGGCATCACACGCACCGTGACGATGAAGGAGGGCGAGACGCTCTTCCGCGGCATCGATCGGCCGGCTCTGTGGCTGATTCTGTCGGGTGAAGTGCAGCTCAACGCGACCGATACGGCGCGCGCCGGAACGGCCGTCGGCGGCGACACGGTCGGTTCGTTCAGCGCCCTGGCCGGCCCTCGCCGCGGCGGCGATGCGACGGTCATCCGCAGCGGCGAGGCGCTGCGGATCGACCGCGACGACCTGTTCGAGATGCTTGGCGACCGGCCGGAGATGTTGCGCCAGCTGTTCGCCTCAGTGATGGAGACGGCCGAGGTGTCGTGACCGGCCGCCGACACGGACTGTCGAGGAAGACCCATGATCGGTATGGACTCGCAGCGTACTCGCTCGTCGCGATTGCGTCGTCACCCGCGGCCGCGGCACTGGCTCGCGCTGGCCGCAGCGACGGCGGCCCCGTGGCTGCTCGCGGCCTCCGTCTCGACGCAGCAGGGAGAAGCCCTGGTCGTCCCGGCCCTGACGCCCGCGCAGCAGGAGGCCTTCCTGCTCGAGGCGCGCATCGTCCGAACGCGGACGGTATCCAAAGGCATCACGGGGTCGTTGCGGGCAACGCTGACGGATGGGGTGCTGACCCACGACGCCCACGTGCAGACCATCGACGAGGCGCGCAACGAGTTCCAGGGCACGCGTGGACTCGAAGTGGACTTCCGCGACACGTGGCGTTACAACGTCGCCGCGTACCGGCTGAGCGTGCTGCTCGGGCTCGACATGGTGCCCGTTACCGTCGAGCGCCGCTACCAGCAGCGGCAGGCCTCCTTCACCTGGTGGGTGGACGACGTGGCGATGGATGAAGCCACGCGCCTGCGGAAGAAGGTTCCCGCGCCGGACGTCACCGCATGGAACCAGCAGATGTACCTGGTGCGGGTGTTCGATCAGCTGATCTACAACACCGATCGCAACCTGGGCAACCTGCTGATCACGTCCGACTGGCGCATCTGGATGATCGACCACACGCGGGCGTTCAGACGGTTCCGCACGCTGCGCTCCGAGAAGAACCTGACCCGCTGCGACCGCACGCTGCTCGCACGGCTCGAGGCGCTCGACAAGCCGACGCTCGAGCGCGAGCTGTCGCAATGGCTGGAGCCGTACGAACTCGATCCCCTGCTCGCTCGACGCGACGTCATCGTCGAATACTTCCGGAGCGCCCCGCCGGATGCCCTGTTCGACCTGCCGCCGCGCATCCCCCCGGTGCCGTAAGCAGACGCTCAGGCATCGTCAGGCTTCAGCTTGCCCGCCGTAGCCTTCGGCCGAGGCGGGGCTTCAGGCGACAGGCGACAGGCGACAGGCGACAGGCGACAGGCATGAAGCGTCATGAAGCATGAAGCATCAAGCATGATTCATGAGGTCATCACTGAGGCGGTGCCGACGACTGCGCCGGAAAACGTCCGCCGTTGGCGATGAGCGGCAGGATGGGCGATGGCGCCGGGTCGAGCGCAGCCGCGGCCTTCAGGTAGCCGAGGAGGTCGACGCCTGAGGGCACCTCCAGCCGCGTGCCCCGGTGCTGCGCGAACGCTAACCCCTGTTCGAGCACGAGGCAGGCCAGGCGGGCGCCGTAGACCTCCGACAAGCCGACGTCGATCATCATCACTTTGCCGCCGACGCGCGGCAGGATCACGCCGGGCGTCGTCGTGTGGCCGACGACGATGCGCGAGACGCCGTGGTGGGCCAGCAGCCGATCGACGTGCGGTGCGATCAGATCCTCGGGCTCGAGAGCGAGGCCGCGGTACCAGAGCGGGCCCTGCTCGTCGAGGGCGATGCCATCGGCCAGGCGCGTCATGTCGGCGAACTCGGCGCGGATGGTCTCGTTGAGTTGTCCTGCCGTGTGCTCGACGTACTTCGGGCTGATGCCGCCGTGGACGAAGAGCACGCCGTCCACGATGGCGACGGCGTCACGCTGCCTGAGCCACCGGCCATACTTCCCGTCGCTGCCGAACGCGAGCCTGTGCTCGACCCAGCCGAGCGGCCGCTCCGCCTCCCATTCGTCGCGGTAAGCCCGTTCGTTCCGACGCACGGGATCGGCGAGCCGCTCGTACGCCGTGTCTCGCAGGCTCTGCGAGTCGGCTGTGCGAAAGGCGGCGAACTCCTCAGGCGAGACGTAACGGAGGTCGCCGGCGAGGTTCATGGCCTCGTGGTTGCCGACCAGCGCGTGCACGCGTCCGCCGGCTTTCGCGGCCGGCCGCTCGAGCGCGATGAGCAGGTCCATGACCTTGCGGGAATGCGGGCCGCGGTCGAGGACGTCGCCCGTCTGCACGAGCTGCGTACGGCCGCCCGACCACTGGCGCCGGCGGTTGATGACGCCGGCGTCCTGCAGCACCTGAACGAACTCGTCGAACCCGCCGTGGACGTCGCCGACCGCCACGATTCGCGATGGAGGCGTGGCCGGAGTGGGCGCGGGCACCTGGAGCGCCGCCCAGGCCAGCAGCGCCAGAGTCACGGCCATCGCGTGAGGCGTCATGGCGAGATGATAGCGCGTCCGGTCCCTGCAGCGGCCCGATCGGCCCGGGTGTCAGCGGCGCGTCAGTCGGCACCTGGGCATCCAGGCGCTGCCGATCACGAAGAGCAGGCACCTCGACCTCAGAGCGGCAGGAAGCGCACCTGCCCCTCCCACTCGCCGTCCAGACTGCACTCGGCCAGCAGAAGCAGGTCTTCGATCGCGGAGCCGATTGGTCCTTCCGCGTGTACGGCGAAGACGCCAGGCATCGACTTGCCGACAGCGACCCGTTCGAAGGCATGGTCGGCCAGTGTCGCGATGTCGTGCGTCACGACGATGCGCCCCTCGTTGGCCGCCCACTCCAGGACTGCACGATCGTCGGCACCGGAGAGCCCAACGTCCTGGACGCGGACGATATCGAAGTCAGGTTTGCGCCGAAGGAGGCCCGGACGTGTCCCCGTTGAAGTTCTCGTCCGCTGCGAGACTGAGCATCGAACGGCTGCCTACGGGCGTCTGCCTAGGAGTCGTTCCCGAATTCCGGCTGACGGGAACCGCCGTTCGACTTCTTCGCGAACACGCTCGGCCTGTGCCTTGCGCTCCGATAGGTAGGCATCGACCTTCAGGCTTGTGCCGCAGGTAGTACGTGATGACCGGTAGACGTCCGCCAGGAAAACCGGGGGGTACTGTTGTGCGATCTCCTCAGCGGTCGCACCGGCCTCGAAGGCACCGACGATCGTGTCGAGCGTGACACGCGTGCGGGCGACTCGCCCAACGCCATCAGCATCGGTGTGGATGGGCACCCGCTCGAGCACGTCGGCGGCGTTCGTTCAAGGGTCCTCTGCTGGTCATACCGCGGCACTCCTGGCGCTCACTCAGCCAATATGGTCGGTATGGTCCTGCTCAAGCAGCTCCACGCCGGCATCATTGACGTGCCTGAGTACGGCGTTCGCGGCAAGCGTGGCGACTTCAAACCGACCGTCAGCGGGGACCTGTTCCACCGCGCGGCGGGCCGTGCTGTCGGGCCGCATCCCGAGCACGGCGCCAAAGCTGCGGAGCCATCCAGACTTCCCGCTTCGCAACTTCGTGCGCTGCGCGGCATGCGGACGCGCCATCACCGGAAGCTGGTCGAAGGGCCGGAGCGACTACTTGCCTACTACCACTGCCGGCCCGGTTACCGCGGCGTGAACGCGGCGAAGGCGAAGCTCGAATCGCAGTTCACTGGCCGTTCCGAGGGCGAGAGATGCGCGCCGGGTCGGCCCGCGGCGGCGTCTCCGGAGCCCATCAAGGCCGGCAAGCCTCCCGCGTGATTCTGCGGTGCTCGGCCCGGATTCATCCTGGCAAGATGCTGCTCGAGGAGTTCTCCGCGCACCGGAGAGCCGCGCGGTGCGGGTCGCCGCTGTTGCCGGCGGTGATCCGTCTGTGCTGGGCGGTGATGCCGGGGCGTGGTGCGTGCGTCATACGACGCGCGCTGAGGAGAAGACCTGACGCCGGGCCACCGGCGAACCAATGCGTTGGGCCGCCTCGCGAGGGAATGGTCGACGTTGCGCTTTCTGCTCGACAGCTCTTCCGGCGACGGCAACGAGATACCTCTGTTGGCGGCACGAATGGCCTGCTCGCCGCTGTGTCGAGCGCATACGGCGCGTTCCGGCCACCTGCGTCATCGCGCCGGCTGTTATGGCTCGCTGCACCAGCCACGGACGCCGTGACACGAGATGTTATCGTCGCATATGTCGTCAGTAACATATGGTTATAGCGTCGCGTCTGAACCATGGGCGGAGCCACTCGGGTTCACGGCTGTGCGGGCCCCGCCGGTGCGACGCACACCGTCTTCGGCACCGTCGCGCTGGCGCCGGCGTCGACGTAGTGGGAGCGGCATCGGGCGTGGCACTGGGCGCGCTGATTGATCTGGTGGCTGCACCTGCACTTTCTGCTTGACAGCATTTCCGGTGCCGGCCGAGAGATGTCGACGGTCGCGGCGCGAGTGCCCGTGTCGCAGCCGTGCCGGGCCGCGCAGGGCACGTTCCGGCCCCGCGACATTATCGTCGTCGTCGCGCCGCCTGTTGTGGCTCGCTGCGGCCGCCACGCACGTCACAACACGTGATGTTACTATCGTGTATGTCTTCAGTAACATCTGCTATAACACCTCGTCTGCCATCGGTGGTGTTGCGCAGCGAGCCGGTCGATTGCGCGTCCATCGGCTGCCTGCCGGAGACGTCCATCGAACAGCTTGGCGATGCCATCGCCGAACTCGCCGCCCGTCTGCACGCCGCGACGTACGAACTGCTGGTGCTGCTCCGGCGATTCGATACCGACGGCGGCTGGCACGACGGGTTCACGTCGTGCGCGCACTGGCTGCACTGGCGGACCGGGATCGACCTCGGCGCTGCGCGCGAGAAGGTGCGCGTCGCCCGTGCGCTCGCCGAACTGCCGTGCACCAGTGCGGCCATGCGGTCGGGCACGCTGTCCTACGCGAAGGTCCGTGCGCTGACGCGCGTGGCCACGCCGGAGCACGACGCGCGCCTCGTTGCCGTGGCCCGTGCCGGCACGGCCGCCCAGGTCGAACGGATCGTCCGGGCGTGGCGCCGGGTCGACCGCATCGAGGCTGCACGCCAGACGGAACGGCGTCATCACCAGCGCCAGCTCACGACGTGGGTGGACGAGGATGGCCTGTTGGTGATCCGCGGGCGGCTGACGCCGGAGGTTGGCGCCGTCGTGCAGCGGGCCCTCGACGCGGCGACCGATCGGCTGCGGGGCGAATCGGTGGCGGCCGGTGAGGGACTGGGCGCACACGACGTGACGCCGGGCCAGCGGCGGGCGGATGCGTTGGGGCGTCTGGCGGAGTGCGCGTTGGCCGCGGACCTCGACCGGGGGACGGCCGGCGACCGCTACCAGGTGGTGCTGCACGTGGATGCACCCGCGCTGCAGACGGACGCAGCCGTCATCGACGATGGCACGGGTCCGACCACCTGGCCGAC
>CAYMAG010000052.1:0-33793 GCA_964388335.1 uncultured Vicinamibacteraceae bacterium
CGCGACGATGATGGTACCGAAGAGAGCGAGAGACTCGGAAAGGCGTCGCGGGTACACGCGTGAGCGACGAAGGCGCTGCGCCGGTTGCGCTTCTTGGTTCCTGCGTCTCCGAACTGCAGGCGAAGTCGTCATCGACTATTCCCTGACGCTCCGATCACTTCTACGCCTCCCTACGCCGCCTCGCGGATGTTTTCGGATGGGAAATCGGTTTGACATTTTTCGCTGACATCACGTCTGGGCGCCGGTAGGATGTGCCTTGCGCGATGGGAGCCTTCCATGAAACGTGATACGCCGATCCTCGCCCTCGCCGCGGTGGGACTGGCTGCATGCGTTTGCGCGCTGCCGCAGGCGGCGACGGCGCAAACTCCCGGCGACATCGAGCCGGTTCCCTCAGGCCCGGCCGTGCCGCTGGCTGAGATGCGGGCCAGTTGCGATGCCAGCGCGGTGGGCCGCACCGCCGGCGCACGCAGGGACGACGCCTTCAATCCCGGCGTGGCCGGCGCGGCGGCGGTGCTGGCGAAGATCAAGCCGATCTTTGCCGGCTTCGCGCCGAACGGCTTCGAAACGCGCACCGGCGGTACCGTGTTCACCCCTGAGGACGGCATGCCCGCGTACATGCGCCCGTGGAATTTCCACGTGCTCAGTTACCCGTATGCCTGCCTGTCAAACGGCAGGTTCAGCCAGGACACCCATTACGCCTATTCCGCCTACATCACCATCAACAACGGCCTGGATCATGGCCCGTACCGGCTGCCGTTCGACTTCGACCCGGACAGCCAGAACGGCGACGGCACCGGCGAGGACTCCACGTTCGGCTTCTACGGACTGTGGAACGAATGGCTGGTCGACGGCCTGCCGCAGGCGAAGAACGGCTACTTCCACGTCCGGGGCGAATACAGCGACACCTACTGGTTCACCCGGGGCGGCCAGTTGCCGTTCGCCTACGTGAGCCGCGAGGAGTTCCTGCGCAAGCAGATCGGCATCCTGCAGATCGGCCTGGCGCACACGCGCGGCGAAATGACGCGCTCCTACGCCGCCGCTGGCCAGCCGGCCGACGACGCGACGATCGACAAGATCCTCGCTGCGATGTACGCAAACCCCATCGCCCGCTACCAGCGGTTGCTGACGCAGCCGGCGGCGTGGCTGCAGCAGCCGGCCATCGTGCGCCTGGGCACGAGCGCCGAGGAGGCGAGCTACGAATTCCTCGAGGCCTCGCAAATCGGCTTCGGCGTACAGGTACCGGTCAAACCGATCCCAACCTACCTGGACACATCCAAACCGGCCGGCGCGCCGCAATACCTGGTCATCAGCCTGGGCAACCAACACAAGCGCGGCGAGTACTACCAGCTGCGCGATCTGATCGAGCGGAACGTCGACACCTTCAAGTCGCTGGTGGACTGAGGTGCACAAGAAGACGAATAGTGGCGAAGCCTTGCAGCTTGACGCCGCTTCCCGACTCAACCAGTTGCGGTCGAGCCGTCGAATCGGAACCGGCTCAATGTGCAGGGCCAGACCGGGCGTAGTGGCTCGGTGGTTGCCCGACATGCCTGCTGAACGCCACGCTGAATGCGCTGGCCGAGCCGTAGCCCACGCGTTCAGCGACTTCGGACACCGTCACGTCGTCATCGCGAAGCAGTGCCTTTGCGATCTCCATGCGCCAGGCAAGCAGGTACTCCATTGGCGCCACGCCGACCGTCCGCGTGAAGCGTTCGAAGAACGCGGAACGGGACAGGGCCGCGATCCTGGCCAACTGATCGATGCTCCACGAGCGATCGATACGCGCATGCATCTGCTTCAGCGCGCGGGCCAGTCGCTCATCCCCGAGACCCCGCAGCAATCCCGGAGGCGCGCTTCCGGCCGACGCCGAGCGCATGGCTTCCACGAGCAGCAGTTCCACCAGCCGGGACATCACGAACTCGCTGCCGGGCTGCTCGTCAGCAGACTCGTCGCCCACCATCTGGACGAGCTGCGACAAGCGAACTGAACCCCGGACATGAACGACCCTGGGCAGCAAGGACACCAGCAGTCTCGGATCAGCGCAATCGAACAGAAAGGAGCCTCCCAACGAACGCATGTCCGGGGCGCCGTTCTGCTCCCCGTAGCGCAGTTCGCGACGGGCCCTCGCAACCGCCCTGGGGTCCAGATGGACCGGCGGCGCTGGCACGAAGCTCGAGAGGGTGAAGGCTGGTGTCAAGACATGAAGACCGTGCTGATCACCGGTTGTTCCTCCGGCTACGGCCTGGAGACGGCTCGCCACTTCCTCGCGCAGGGCTGGAACGTCGTGGCCACGATGCGCACGCCGCGGGAGGACCTGTTCCCCGCGTCCCCGCACCTGCGCGTCCTGGCGCTGGATGTGACCCGGCCTGACAGCATCGCCCGTGCCCTGGACGCCGCCGGCCCCATCGACGTCCTGGTGAACAACGCCGGCATCGGCCTGTTCGGGGCGTTCGAGGCCACGCCGATGTCCACGGTGCGCGATCTCTTCGACACCAACACGTTCGGTGTCATGGCGGTGTGCCAGGCGATCAGCCCGCAGTTCAGGGCGCACCGGGCCGGCACCATCGTGAACGTCACGTCGAGCGCGACGCTGGCCCCGTTCCCGCTGGTTGCAGCCTACACCGCCAGCAAGGCGGCCATCGAAGGGTTCACGCCGTCCCTGGCACTCGAACTCCAGGACTTCGGCGTGCGTGTCAAGCTCGTCGAGCCAGGCTATGGCCCCACGACCAGCTTCACCGCCAATGGCCAGCAGCGGATGCAGGGCCTGATTCCCGACGCCTACGAGCCGTTCGCTCACCGCGTGTTCGCCGGGTTCACGAAGGACATGCCGGTGACCAGGGAATCCGACGTGGCCGAAGCCGTGCTGAAGGCCGCAAGCGACGCCTCCAGTCAGCTTCGCTTCCCGGCGGGCGCAGACGCGCTGGCCCTCGTGTGAGGCGCACTCGAGACCGAAACCCCAACCCCAGGAGCTGACCACCACAAGACAGGTGACGACCGATGGTACGAGGTCAACGCTCCGAAGGCCGATGCGGCCTGCGGCGAGTACCTCGCCGAGCTGAAGAAGGAAGGACTGTCGTGAAGACGCACGAGTGGGCCGACCTGCGACAGAAGATGAGCCCCGGGGCGCAGCGTGAGGTGCCTCGGCGTCGTCGACTGGTCAGTCCTGAGCGTGCGCAGCCGACACGCTCCGTTCAGCGAGCACTGCGTCGAGTTGGGGCATCGCTGCGCGTAGCCCTTGTTCCATGCCCGGTATCGTCTGCTCCATGGCCTCAACGCTAGAAAAACGTGTGACGATCGTCAGGCGCGACCCCGTCGGCGTGGCCTCGAAGGCGAACGTCATCGACGCCGGCATGTTCTCGTCCTCGGCGTTGTCTTCGCCGTCGTGCGCCTCGAACGAGCTGATGGGATTCACCGCGGTGAACTTCCAGGAGCCGCTCCACGTTTCTCCCTTCGGCCCAGTCAGGACGTACTCGGCGCGGCCGCCAACGTGCATGTCATGACGCGTGAAGGTGGCGGGCCACGTGGGTGGTCCCCAGAAGCGCTCGAGTTGGCGCGGGTCGGCAAAGGCGTCCCACAGGCGCTGTTGCGGAACGGGATAGTCGCCCACGACGGTGAGGGTGAGCTTTGCGGCGTCTTTGGTGACCGAGGTGAGCGGCATCGTCATTTTCCTTTCGGTAGAAGAACATCGTCGAGCTGCGCCATGCGTTGGCGCCAAATGGATTCGAAGTAATCGAGGAGTTCGCCAGCACGCCGGAGCCGCGCGCGGTTGGTCGAGACCAGTTGCTCGCGGCCGTGTGCACGCTTCCGAATGAGACCCGCGCGCTCGAGCACGGCGACGTGCTTCTGCACGGCGGCGAAGCTCATGTCGTACCGCGCAGCGAGATCGGACACCGATGGCGTTTCCGTGAGAGACCGCGCCAGGATGTCGCGTCGCGTGCCGTCGGCCAAGGCACGAAAGAGCTGGTTGAGCGCCTCGTCGCTCCCTTTTCTACGTACAACCATATGGTTGCACATTTATTATCATCGCCCGACCGCTTTTGCAAGGCGTAATCGCTGGCCTCCAGTCATGTGCCTCAGAGGCTCGAGAGCACGCATGGGATAATCCCACCATGGTCGTCACACTCGATGCGAAACGCCGGCTGACGGTCCCGACAGCCCTCGCACCGGCCAGGCCGGGCGACTACTTCGAGGCGCACTTCGACGCCGAAGAGGACGCGATCGTCTTCCGTCGTCTGGGAGGACGCGAGAACTGGCTCGCAGTGATGAAGGAGTGCCCAGTGAGCCCAGACGACGTGTTCAAGCGACCCGGCCTGAAGGTCTTCAATCCGTTCACGGAACTCCCGCAGGTTCACGCCCTCTCGGACTTCTGATCGCGCGCCCCCACGAGATGCGGCGGGCTCAGGCGGGATCAGCTCGCGGCACGGCTGCGACGCAGAGCCCGCCGCTCGAAACCGCGCACTCGATCCACCAGGATGGCGTCATCAGAACCGCCAGTCATCATGGGCTCACCTCTCTTTTCGGAGCGATCGGTCCCCAGCCGATCAGTCGGGCTCATGGCGCCGAGTCCCTCTTCCTGATCGCGTCGACGACGGCTGAGAAACTGTCTCCGCGGTGCCCGGCCTCGACGGCACGGGCGGCGAGACCATGGATGGCGTCGAAGACCCTCGTTTCCAGCCCGGCGCGCTCGGCGGCTCGGACGATGTGGCCGAGTGCCGCGCGGTCGACATCGAGCGTGGCGACGTCGGTCGTGTAGTCGCCGGCGTCCACGTCCTGCGCCAGGTCAGGCATGAAGGAGCCGATGACGTCATACAAGGCCTGAGCGAGGGGCAGGAAGCCTGTTGCGCTGACGCCCTCGGCACCCACCAGAGCCATGGCGTGCAGGACGCCGTACTGCGTGGCGTACATCATGCCCAGCAGCGCGATGTCGTGCACGGACGCGAGCGCTGCATCGGCGCCGAGGTACTGCGCCCTTCCCAGGCTGACCAGCGCCGGTTCGTGAGCCTCGAACGCCGACCGCACGCCGCTGTAGAGCAGCAGCGCCGTCGGCGTGGCGATCATCTGGGGCACCGCCATGATCGCCCCATCCAGATAGTCGATGCCCTGCTCGGTCGCCCACACCGCCATCTCGCGCGCCTGCTCAGGCGTGCCCGAGGTCAGGTTCACGAGCGTCCGGCCCTGCAGCGCGCCTGCGACGGGGCTGATGAGTTCACGCAGCACGTCATAGGTCGAGACGCAGGCAACGACGATCGGGCCGGCTGTCAGGGCATGGCTGAGCGCGACGGCAGGCTCGGCGCCCTGCCCGACGAGCGCAGCTGCCTTGCCAGGCGTGCGGTTCCACACGGTCGTGCGGTGGCCTGCCGCCAGGAAGGCGCTGGCCAGGGCCGAGCCCATCAGCCCCAGGCCTATCACGGTCACGGGTGCGCGGCCGCCCGGTGTGGTAGAGGTGCCGGTCGCAACACGGCCCGCGTTTGGCAACTCCGCCATGTCAGCCGAGCCCCTGGGCGAAGCCCTGCCGCCAACTCGGATAGCGCAGGTGCCAGCCGAGCTGGCGCCTGGCCTTGGCGTTGGAGGCGCCGCGGATCTCGGTCATCGCCATCACGGCGACCTCGCCTGCCGCGAGGCGCCCGACCCAGCGCGGCACCCGCAGCGGTCGCTTCGCACCGACGGCGGCCGCCAGCACCGGGAGGAATTCGGACGCAGGTACCGGTTCATCGTCGACGACGTTGTAGATGCCGGCAGGTCCGCCCTCCACGGCGGCGACGGTTGCCATGGCGGCGTCCTCGACGTGGACGAACGACCAGACGCCCGTGCCCCCGCCGACAATGGGGAACCGGCGCTTGCGGATCAGCTCGATCTGGCTGCCTGGCGGGTCGAGGGCGATCGACGTGCCGGGGCCGTACAACCAGCCGTAGCGCAGCACCAGGCCCTCGGTCCAGTGGGCGCGCGTGACGGCCGCCTCGAGGTATCGGATCGCCGCGATCACCTGACGCATCGCCACCGGCGGATCGTGATCGAGCGGATCGTCCTCTCGCTTGATCCAGTCACCCGTGCGGGCATACGGTACGCCGGCGTTGCTCTGGGCGACGAATCGCTTGACGCCCACCGCATGCCCCGCCGACAGCAGGTGGTCGGTGCCTTCGATGCGCAGCCGGTTGGTGAGCGCGAACTCGCGATCGAAGCGCCGCATGTCGATCGCCGGTGGTATGGCGGTGAGCTGGTGCACGATCACGTCGGGCGCTGCCTCGCCCACGGCCCGTCCCACGGCGCCGGCGTCGAGCGCATCGGCCACCACGGGCCGAGCGCCGAGGCTGCGCAGCTGGTCGCACCTGGCTTCCGTGCGGGTCATCCCGACGACGTCGTGCCCGTGGGCGACCAGCAGGGGAACGAGTTGCTTACCGATCGCGCCGGTGGCGCCGGCGACGAACACTTTCATGGCGAATCCTTTCTCGTTCGGACACCTACTGCCAGGACGGACCAGCGACTGCGCCTGTGACAGAAAGGCCTCATGGGCCGGTCGTCCGACCTCGGCGCCGTGCCGCGCGCCGGCGGAAATTGACGATGTAGCGTCGTGCAGCTACAACATTGGTGAGATGCAGACGATCGGCATTCGCGAACTCGAGAATCGGCTGAGCGAAACGGTGCGCTGGGTCAGGGCTGGCGGACATGTGCTCGTCACCGACCGCGGTACCGTGGTCGCCGAGATCGTGCCACCCGGTCGTCGGCGTCTGGATCCGGGCGTGCCACCTGGCCTCGCGCGGCTCGCCGAGCGCGGCATCGCCCGGCTGGGCGCGCCGCACGATTCCAGCCTCTATCGCGACCTGCCACGGCTGAAGCGCCGGCCGGCGTCAGCAGCGCGACTCCTGGACGAAGCGCGCGGCACGCGATGATGCTCTATGCAGAATGGAGTGCGGTGCTGGCGTGGCTTCTCGAGCTGGAGCATGGCGACCGCGTCGCCGCCTCGTTGGCGGACGCCGAGATCGTGATCGCATCCGATCTCACGCTGGTCGAGTGCGATCGCGTCCTGATTCGCGACACCCGCGTTGAGCCACCAACATCTCCACCGCCTTCCACGTCCGTGTGGCGACGTCCTGCCCGAGTGTCTCCTCAACCAGCGTCATGAAGGCGTGAACGCGGCGCCCTTCGGATAGCGAACGTGGGCGCTGGAGATTCTGCGGTCCTTCACCAGCGGATGCGCGCAGGCTGTCTACTGCCGCGTGTTCGCGTGAGCGTCGTTGGTCGATGACCCTCGCGCGTCGGGCACGTCATCACGTCCGTGGTAATCTGCCGCCCATGCATGCGTGGTCGCCAACCTGGACGCCCGAGGTGACCGAGCGCCAGGCGATGACGCTGGAGCAGTGGTCCGAGCTGCCCGAAGACACGGAAGGGGAGTTCGTCGACGGCTACCTGACGGAGGAGGAGGTGCCGGATCCCGCACACGAATCGTGCGTCGCCTGGTTCATCGTGCTGCTGGGCACCTGGCTCCGAGGCCGCGGAGGATTCCTGTTCGGATCGGAAGCCAAGCTTCGCGTATCGGCGCGGCGGGGGCGCAAGGCCGACATCGTCGTCTACCTTCCGGGCTCTTCGCCTCCGCCGAAACGCGGCCTGCTGAAGGCGGCGCCCAGCATCCTCGTCGAAGTGATTACGCCCACCCCGCGTGACGAGCGGCGCGACCGGGTAGAGAAGATGGACGAGTACGCTGCGCTTGGCGTGCCCTATTACTGGCTCGTCGATCCGGCGCTCGGCAGCTTCGAGCTGTTCACGCTCACGTCCGACGCCCGATACGCACGGGCGCTGGCCGCGACCGGCGGGCGCCTGACCGACGTGCCGGGATGCCCGGGCCTCGTGATCGACCTCGACGAATTGTGGGGGGAGCTCGATCGACTCGCCGGTGAGGAATAGTCAGATCGTCACCTGCCTGACGGGCCGGCATGGTGGCGGAGCCACCTGTCCCTCGCCCACACCCATCGCTTGCGATCACCGCAGCCCACCATCACCGCAGCCCAGCGGTTGGTCTCGCCCCGCCCGCGTGGCGTGAAGCCAACCTCAGAGCCGTGTCACAACCGGGCGACGACCACGTCATACGATTGATGGGTATGGCATCTGTCGAGCACGACCTGGCATCGGTCGAGCCGTACCGCGGGCGCCTCTTCGGTATCGCGTACCGCATGCTGGGCCAGGTGCAGGAGGCCGAGGACCTGGTGCAGGAGACATACCTGCGCTGGCATCAGGCCGACAGGACCACGATCGAGACGCCGCTCGCGTGGCTCGCGACCGTGATCACGCGGCTGGCCATCGACCGGCTGCGCCTCGCGAGCGAGCGGACGCGCTACGTTGGCCCGTGGCTGCCCGAGCCGCTGGCGCACCGCTCGGACCACGCCGACTACCCCCTGCAGCGCCGGGACGACCTGTCGATGGCGTTTCTCGTGACGCTGGAGCGGCTGGCGCCCGAGGAGCGCGCCGCGTTCCTGCTGCGCGACGTCTTCGACGAAGACTACGCAGCCATCGGGGCCATCCTCGACAAGCGCGAGCCCGCCGTCCGGCAGATCGTCCATCGCGCGCGCCGGCGCGTGCGGGACGAGCGTCTCCGTTTCCGTGTCGACGGCGCGGCGGCCCGGCGTCTGATCAGCCGGTTCCTCGACGCCGTGGTGCGACAGGACAAGGAGGGATTGCTGGCCGTGCTCGCCGAGCAGGTCACCTTCACGGCCGATGGTGGCGGCAAGGTGCCGGCTGTGCGGAACGTGGTGCGCGGCGCCGAACGCACCGCGCACCTGCTGCTCGGCGTGCAGGCCAAATGGGGGCATCTCGTCGAGTACGTCCTGTCGGACGTCAACGGCGAACCGGGCGTGCGCTCGTTCATCGACGGGCGTCTGCACGCCGTGACGGCCTTCGCCATCGACGGCCATCACATCGTGCATGTCTATCGCGTGATGAACCCCGACAAGCTGGGCATGCGCAGGAGCGGCCCGCGGTGACGATGTGGCCGAAGTGTGTAGGCACGCCGACCAGAGGCGGCATACCGCCACGACTGGCCGATGCCACCTGCCCGGGCTTCCCCGGTGCTGGCCGCGTCGTTCGAAAGGAGAAGCAGAGTGACACCGCTGTTGGTCCTCGTCACCGCGGCACTTCTTGCTCGGCTCGCCGGATACGCTGGAGTGCAGGCGCTTGCTGACTGGCGCGCGGCTGGCCGCCTCGGCCTGGCGGTCATGTTCGCGTTCACCGGCTCCACGCACTTCACCGAGATGAAACACGACTACGCCGCGATGGTCCCGCCGCCGCTTACGGGGCAGCTGTGGGTCATCTATCTGACGGGCCTGCTCGAAATCGCCGGGGCAGCAGGATTGTTGATGCACCGAACACGACGCCTGGCAGGCATCTGTCTCTTCCTGCTCCTGCTGGGGCTCTTCCCGGCCAACGTGCATGCCGCGATGCAGGACGTACAGTTCCGTGGTGCACCGCCCACGGACATCTGGCTTCGCGGTCTGATCCAGGCCGTGTTTCTCCTGACGGTGTGGTGGAGCGCGGTCGCGCGTGCCGGGCAGGCTCCGGGCAGGCTGGGGTGATCGGCGGGGGCCGCGGACACCTGAAGCGTCCATCGTGCCGGTCCGCCGACGCGCCCGCCGGACCTCCGTCTTGAGGTACCCTGTTGCCCGGACCGCCACGGCTGGGGGGTGAAGGACCTGTCAGTGCGGTCAAGGTTCTGGCGCCACGTCGGAGCGTCGCGGGCACTCAGCACCGACAGTGATCGTACTCTTCATTCTTTCTCCTTTCGTCGTCGCGCTGTCTTCGGTGTGGCTGGTGAATCGCCGCCCTGGCGCCGCGCGCCTCCTGGCGGTGTGGCCGGCAGTGTTGGCGGTCGTGCTCGCAGCGGAGCTTCGTTCCGTGCTCGGCACGGGGCGCCGCGTCGTCGACTACGCGTGGGCGCCGTCGCTGGGCCTGTCGCTCTCGTTCAACCTGGACGGCCTGGGCCTCCTGTTCGCACTCCTCATCACCGCGATGGGAGCGCTGGTGGTCCTGTATGCGAGCCGGTATCTCGAGGGCCATCCGCAGGCGGGCCGCTTCTATGCCTCGCTGTTCGCCTTCATGGGCGCGATGCTCGGCGTGGCCCTCAGCGACAACATCCTCACGCTGTTCGTCTTCTGGGAGCTGACCGGCTTCACGTCGTTCCTGCTCATCGGCTTCGACCACGAGCGAAGCGACGCACGCTCGGCCGCCATACAGGCCCTGATCGTGACCGGTGGGGGCGGCCTTGCGCTGCTTGCGGCCGGCGTGCTGCTCATCGACGTGTCGGGAACCGCGAGTCTCTCCACGATGGCGGCGAGCCATGCGTCGATTGCGGCGCACCCGTCCTACGCAGCCATCGCGGCGCTGGTCCTGCTTGCCGCATTCACCAAGTCCGCACAGGTGCCGTTCCACTTCTGGCTGCCGAACGCGATGGCCGCCCCCACCCCCGTGAGCGCGTATCTGCACTCGGCCACGATGGTGAAGGCCGGCGTGTATCTCGTGGCCAGGATGACGCCTGTTCTCGGCGCGACCCCGTTGTGGACGACGGCCGTGACGGTCGCGGGCGCCGCCACCATGGTGGTTGGCGCGTATCGGGCGGTGCAGGAGACTGATCTCAAGCGGATTCTCGCCTACTCGACGGTGAGTGCCCTTGGCGTCCTGACGATGCTGCTCGGCATCGGCACGCGCGAGGCGGTTGTCGCGGCGCTCGTCTATCTCGTCGCGCACGCCTGCTACAAGGGCGCGCTGTTTCTGGTGGCCGGCGCGATCGATCACGAGACCGGCACCCGGGACATCACGTCGCTTGCAGGTCTCGGTCGCGCGATGCCGATCACGGCGGTGGCGGGCGGCGCCGCGGCGCTGTCGATGGTGGGCATCCCGCCCATGCTCGGCTTCGTCGGCAAGGAATCCGTGTACGAGGCAGTGCTGCATGGCGGGCCGTGGTCGACGTGGCTGCTGGCGCTCACCGTGCTCACGAGCATCGTGCTCGGCCTCGCCGGTCTGCTCGCAGGTGTGTCGCCGTTTCGCGGAGCACCGGGACCTGCGCCGGACGCTCACGAGCCGTCGTGGCCGTTGTGGCTGCCGCCGCTCGTCCTGTCGGCCGGTGGAGTGCTGGCCGGCATCGTGCCGTCGGTGCTCGACGGACCGCTTTCCGCCGCGGCCGGGGCAGTCCTCGGCGCGCCGGCCGGCGTCTCGCTGGCGGTGTGGCACGGGCTGACCCCGGCGCTGATGCTCAGCATGCTGACGACGTTGGGCGTGTGGGCCGGCTACGTGATGCGAGACGTGATCCGCCGTCACGCGTGGCGGCCGGCGCATGGCACCGAGCAGTTGTACACAGGGGCGCTTGCGGTGCTCAACGCCATCAGCCGCACGATCGCCCCTGCGCTGCACAGTGCGCCGCTGCGATCGTACGTGATGGTGATCGTGGTCACCGCCATGGTGACGGGGAGCATCGCCCTGCTGACCGCTCCTGGAAGCCGTGCGATGGGTCCGACGCTGAACGTACTCGTTCACGAGTTGCTGGTCGTCCTGATCATCATTACCGGTGCGCTCGCGGCCACGTTCGCCAAGTCCACGATGGCGGCGGTACTGTCGCTCGGTGCGGTCGGCTATGGCGTGGCCGTCACGTTCCTCCTGCTCGGCGCCCCGGATCTGGCGATGACGCAGTTCTCCGTCGAGACGCTGACGGTCCTGATCTACGTGCTCGTGTTCAGGCATTTCCGGGACCTCGGGACGCTCTCGCCGCGGCTCGTCCGCTACCGCGACGCCGGCATCGCGATCGGGATCGGGACGTTCATCAGCGCGCTGGTGCTGACGGTCGCCAGATCGGAAACGGCGCCGCGCCTGCGGGAATACTTCGTCGAGCACGGTCCCACACTCGGGCACGGCCGGAACATCGTCAACGTGATCCTGGTCGACTTCCGGGCGTTCGACACGATGGGCGAGATCACGGTGCTGGCGACGGCCGCCATCGGTGTGTGGGCGCTGCTCCGGCTGGCATCCATCGAGAAATCCGAGTCGGGCGCGACCCAGGACGGAGCATTGGCGATGCGGTCGCAGATCTTCCGGGCCGCCGCCCGCGTCCTGATGCCGCTGCTCCTGCTCTTCTCGATCTTCCTGCTGGCGCGCGGTCACAACCAGCCGGGCGGCGGGTTCGTCGGCGGCCTCGTGGCCGCGGCGGCATTCGCGCTGTACTCGATCGCCTACGGCGTGGAGCGTGCCCGGCGCGCTCTGCTGGTCGATCCGCTCACGTTGCTCGGTGTGGGACTGCTGATCGCGCTGGCGAGCGGTATCCCGGCGGTGCTCCAGGGGCAACCGTTTCTGACGGCGCAGTGGGCGCTGCAGCCGGTCGCCATCGGTACACCTCTGGTGTTCGACGTTGGCGTGTTTCTCGTGGTGACAGGGGTGGTGCTCATGATGATCCTCACGCTGGCCGAGGAGCCCTGAGTGGAAGTCCTTCTGGCTGTCGCGTCGGGCGTGCTCTATGCCTCCGGCATCTACCTGGTGCTGCGGCGCCGTCTGGCGCAGCTCATCATCGGCCTCGGCCTGCTGTCGAACGGCACGAACCTGCTCATCTTCACCGCCGGCGGGCTGACGCGTGCACGGCCGCCGGTGCTGCCCGTCGAGGCGGATCGTCTCGTGGCGCCGTACGCCGACCCGGTGCCGCAGGCGCTCGTCCTCACGGCGATCGTCATCGGTTTCGGGCTGCTCGCCTTCTCCCTCGTGCTGGCCCACCGTGTCCACGCGACGTTGGGCACCGACGACGTGGACGCGGTCGGGAGGGAAGGGTGAAGCTGCTCGTCCTCCCGATCGTGGTGCCGGTCGGCACCGCTGCCATCCTGATGCTGGCACCGAGGCGTCCGCTGCTGCAGCGGTGGATCGCCTGGACCGGATCGATCGTGCTGCTGGGCTGCGCCATCGCGCTGTTCAGGCGCGTGGAGGCGGAGGGCATCCAGGCGTTGCAGGTCGGCGGATGGCCGGCACCATTCGGCATCACCCTGGTTGCGGATCTGCTCGCCGCCATGCTGGTGGTGGCCGTCGGCGTCGTCGGCGTGGCGGTCACGGCGGCCGCATTCGCCGGGGTGGATCCGCGGCGCGAAGCCTTCGGCTACCATCCGCTGATCCAGATCATGCTGATGGGGGTGGCCGGCGCCTTCCTGACCGGCGACCTCTTCAACCTGTACGTCTTTTTCGAGGTCATGCTCGTGGCGTCGTTCGTGCTGATGGCGATGCACCGGACCAGCGCGCAGGTGGAAGCGGCGTTCAAGTACGTCACGATCAACCTCATCGCCTCGTCGATTTTCCTGACGGCGCTCGGGCTGCTCTACGGTGCGGCCGGGACGCTGAACATGGCCGATCTGGCGACGGTCTGGCCGGCGATGCGCTCGCCGGGCATCGACATCGTGCTCGCGGTCCTGTTCCTGCTCGCGTTCGGCATCAAGGCCGGCCTGTTCCCGCTGTTCTTCTGGCTGCCGGCGTCGTACCACACGCCCCCTGCGGCCATCGGCGCGGCGTTCGCCGGACTGCTGACGAAGGTCGGCGTCTACGCCCTGATGCGCGTGTTCACCCTGCTGTTTCAGGGCGCGCCGCCCGCGCTGTTCTTCCTGCTGCTGGGCATGTCGGCGGCGACCATGGTGGTCGGGCTCGTTGCCGCCATGAACGAGCGCGATTTCCGCAGAGTCCTCTCGTTCAACCTGGTGGGACACATCGGCTACACGACGGCGGCTCTCAGTCTCCTGACGCCGGCCGCGCTGGCCGGCGCCATCTTCTATGTACTGCATCACATCGTCGTCATCACGAACCTGTTCCTGGTGAGCGGCGTGCTGCTGCGCCTGCGCCGTACGACCGACATGGCGGCGCTCGGCGGGCTGTACCGCCATCAACCCGTCTTCGCGGTTCTGGCGATGGTGCCCCTCTTCTCGCTGGCCGGCGTGCCGCCGCTGTCCGGCTTCCTCGGCAAGCTGGCGATCCTGCAAGGCACGTTCGAGGCGGAGGCGTACTGGGTGGGGAGCCTGGTACTCGTCGTCGGACTCCTGACGCTGTTGTCGATGGCGCGCGTGTGGGCGGAGGCGTTCTGGAGACCGTCGGCGGGCGCGCATGACATGGCGGCGCCTGGCCTCCCGCTGCTGGCCACCATCTCGGTCCTCAACGTCGTGATGCTGGGGATGACGATCGGGGCCGAACCGCTGTTCGAGCTGGCGTCGCGCGCGGCACATCAGCTGCTGCAGCGCGACGACTACATCCGGGCCGTGCTCGGAGGCACGACGTAGATGCTGCTGGGAAGCATCCTGCTCGCGCTCGCGTGGACGGCGTTGCAGGGCGAAGTCTCGCTCGCCAACCTGCTCGTCGGATACGCCGTCGGCTACGTCATCCTCGCGCTGCTGGGGAAGGGTGGCGTGATGCCATCGACGTTTGCGTCGCGGATGGCGCGCGCCGTCGGCCTCGCGGCGTTCTTCGCCTGGGAGCTGGTGCTGGCCAACGTGCGGGTGGCGCTCGACGTCCTTCGCCCGCGCACCGGCATCCGGCCGGCGGTGGTGGCGATCCCGCTCGACGTGACGAGCGACGAGGAGATCCTGCTGCTGTCGCTGCTCATCAACATCACCCCGGGCAGCGTCACGATCGACCTGTCGGACGACCGTCGCACGCTCTACGTCCACGTGATGCACATGGCGAGCGCCGAGGCGAGCCGGCGCGAGATCAAGGACGGCTTCGAACGCCGCGTCCGGTCGCTGTTCGAGCGGTCGAGCCGCTGAAGCGAGACCGAGGGGGAGACATGGTCGAGATGGTGACGCAGTTCGTGCTGGCGGCGCTCGGCGTCGCCCTGCTCATGGCGATGGTGCGCCTGGTCAAGGGACCGACACTCCCGGACCGCGTGGTCGCCATGGATCTGATCGGCGTGCTCGTGGTCGGCCTGATCGTGGTGCTCGCCGCGGCGACCGGTGTGAGGACGACACTCGACGCGGCCATCGTCATCGCACTCATCGGTTTCGTGGGCACCGTCGCGTACGCGACGTACGTCGAGCGAGGACACCGGGAATGACCGACATCGCCACGGCGGTGAGCTGGGTGGCCGGGGCGGCGTTCGCGCTGCTCGCGGCGCTCGGCGTGCTTCGCATGCCGGACGTGTTCACGCGCATGCAGGCGTCCACGAAGGCGTCGACGCTCGGCCTCGCGTGTCTGCTCATCGGCGCGGCCGTGCAACTGGGCGACTTCGCGTCGGTCATCCGGGCCGTGAGCATCATCGCGTTCGTCCTGCTCACGACCCCGGTCGCGGCACACGTCATCGCACGCGCGTCGTACCGGGCGGACGTGCCCCTCTGGGACGGGACGGTGCTGGACGAGCGCCGCCGTGACTGGGACCGCGCGGCGCAGGACGAGCAGCGCGAGCCAGACTGAGCCGGCTGGTCCGTGTCCTGACGCGTCTGTGAGGCGCCCGGCATGGAGGTGTGCGCCGACTGGCTGACGACCATCGTGCCCGAGGTACCCGTGCGGTTCATCTCTCCCGGCGACCCCTGCTGGAGGCCACGTTGATCGCCGTCCTCACGGCCACCGAGGTCGTGGGCCGCACCACGCACGCGATGGCGGCGCAGGGTGTGGCGTGGAACGATGCCTCGTCGCGGCACGCTCGCAACGTGGCGACGCCGGTCGTCGTCATTGGTGAAGCAGTGGCGGCAGTCGCGCGTATGATGCTCTGAATGCCACATCTGCAGGTGATTCGTGGACGGCCGCGGCTGCTGCGCGGTGTGCAGCGCGGACCGCGCCGGCTCCTTGGAGGCAGTGAGCAATGGCCTACGCATTGAACGTGAACGGCAGGGCACAGACCGTGGACGTCCCGGAGCAGATGCCGCTGCTCTGGGTGCTCAGGGACGCACTGGGCCTGCGCGGCACCAAGTTCGGCTGTGGGGCGGGTCAGTGCGGCGCCTGTACCGTGCTCCTCGACGGCGAGCCGACGCGGGCGTGTCTCACCCCGGTATCGGCCGTCGGTGAACGGAAGATCGCCACCATCGAAGGCCTGTCGCCGGACGGTTCGCATCCGCTCCAGCAGGCCTGGCTGGCCCTCGACGTCCCGCAGTGCGGCTACTGCCAGGCCGGGCAGCTGATGTCGGCCTCGGCGCTGCTGTCGTCGACGCCGAATCCCACCGACGAGCAGATTGCCGGCGCCATGAGCGGGAACGTCTGCCGCTGTGGCACGTATCTCCGAATCCGCGACGCCATCAAGCTCGCGGCGTCCAACGTGGGAAGGAGCGCGTAGCCATGGCGCCCACAGCATCCACACTCGGGCTCGATCGGCGGACGTTCCTGCAGGTGAGCGCCCTCGCCGGCGGCGGCGTCATCGTCGGCCTCGCCGTCCCGCAGGTGTTCACGCAGACCCAGCGGCCCGGCCAGACTCCTCCGCCGCTGCCGCTGCCGTCCACCTACATCACCATCCATCCCGACAACACCTTCACGATCATCGCCAAGAACCCCGAAACCGGGCAGGGCGTCAAGACGGCGCTGCCGATGATCATCGCCGAAGAACTCGACGTCGATTGGGCGCAGGTCACGGTAGAGCAGGCCGATCTCGACGCGAAGTACGGCCGACAGGTCGAAGGCGGCAGCCGCGCGATTCCTTCCTGCTATCGCGAGATGCGGCTGGTCGGCGCCGGCGGACGCCTGCTGATGCTGGGCGCCGCGGCGGCGCAGTGGAGCGTCCCCGCGAGCGAGCTGACGACGGGCAGCGGCGTCGTGACGCACAAGGCGTCGGGCCGCACCGCCACCTACGGCTCACTCGCCGCGCGCGCGGCGAGCGTGACGCCGCCCGACGAAGCCACGGCGGAAGCCGCGTTCAAGCACCCGAAAGACTTCCGCATCATCGGCAAGCGCATCCGCGGCGTCGACAACCTCGACATCGTCACGGGCCGCGCCACCTTCGCCATCGACGTCACGCCGGACGGCGTGCTCTACGCCGTCTTCCAGAAGTGTCCGGTGTTCGGCGGGCGCGCGGTGAGCGCGAACCTCGACGAGATCAAGCGGCGGCCCGGCGTGAAGCACGCGTTCATCGTCGATGCCATCGAAGGACGTGGCGCCAATGCGCTCGCCTCGGGCGTGGCCATCGTCGCCGATAGTTGGTGGCTGGCCAACGACGCGCGGACGGCCCTGAAGGTCACCTGGGACGAAGGCGACGTGGCGTCGCAGAGCAGCGCGGGCTTCGCGGCCCAGGCCCGGGAGCTGGCCGCCAAGGCAGCCATCACCCCGCCGGCGGCGGAGAACGGCCGTGGCTCGGCAGCGATTGGCGACGTACAGACCGCATTCCGGCAGGCCGCGAAGGTCGTCGAGGCGGAGTACACGTTCCCGCTGCTCTCGCACGCCAGCCTGGAGCCGCAGACCGCGACGGCGCACTACGTCGACGGCAGGATCGAGATCTGGTCGCCGACGCAGATCCCGTCGAAGGAGAACGCCGCACTCGGCGCCGGCATCCCGCCAGAGAACGTCACGCTGCACATGGTGCGCGGCGGCGGCGGGTTCGGGCGGCGGCTGGTGAGCGAATACGACATCGAGGTCGCCCGCATCGCGCGGGGCGTGGCCGACGAGCGCGCCGCCGCAGGCCTGCCCAGCGTGCCGGTGAAGCTGCTGTGGACCCGCGAGGACGATCTCGCGCACGACCAGTACCGGCCGGCGGGCTTCCACGTGCTGAAGGCCGGCCTCGACGCCGAAGGAACGCTCATCGCCCACCAGGTGTTCGTCGCCAGCACCAGGTCGAGCATCCCGGCCAACGAGTTCCCGCGCGGCTTCGCCGAGCACGTCCTGGTGAGTTCGGCCGACGTGGTGCCCTTCGGGATTCCGGTCGGCGCGCTGCGCGCCCCCCCGACCAACGGCATCTCGTTCGTGATGCAGTCCTACATCGACGAGGTCGCGATCGCGGCCGGCAGGGATCCGCTGCAGTACCGCATCGACGTGCTGAAGCGCCCGGCCGGCGGCGGGCCAGCCGGCGGCTTCAACCCGGCGCGTGCGATCGGGGTGCTCGAGGCGGTGCGCGAGATGTCCGACTGGAACCGCCGCGGCTCGTTGCCCGCCGGCACCGGCAAGGGCGTCGCGTTCCAGTTCGCGCACGCCGGCTACGTCGCCTACGCCGTCGAGGTGGTCGTGGACGGCACCAAGGGCGTCAGGATCCCGCGGGCGTGGTGCGCCGTGGACATCGGCCGCCAGATCGTCAACCCGAGCACGGCCGAGAACCTGGTCCACGGAGGCTTCATCGAAGGCATGAGCCACATGATGGCGTGGCAGATCACCATCGACCGCGGCCGGGTCGAGCAGACCAACTTCCACGAGTACGAACCGACGCGCATGGCCCAGGCGCCGGCCGAGATCCACGTGAAGTTTCTCGAGACCGACTTCGATCCGACCGGCCTGGGTGAGCCGTCGCTGCCACCGGCGCTTCCGGCCATCGCCAACGCCATCTTCGCTGCGACCGGCGAGCGCATCCGGTCCCTGCCGATGGCCCCGCTGGGCTACCACTGGGCGTGAGTCGCGCCGGTTCGCCAACCGGATGGCCCACCGACGAACGATCGACGACGGCGGCGGCCCCATGAGGGCCGCGGTCGTCGTCCTGATGATGCTGGCGCTGGTCGGCTGCACGCCGGACGACGACGCCACTCCCCGCCCGCTCATCGCCCATCACTTCGACACGTCCGCCGAGGGCTGGCGGATCGCCGCCGACACGGTGGACGTCGCGCCAACCCACCATCGCGACGGCGGCGCCCCCGACGGCTACATCTCGGGCATCGATGAAGCAGCCGGCGAGACCTGGTACTTCGTCGCCCCGCCGTCCGTGCTGGCGCAGCTCGCGGCGGCCGAAGGCGGCGGCCTCCACTTCTTCCTCAAGCAGTCCGAGGCGACCGCCGGCTACGAGGATGATGACGTGGTCATCCAGGGACCGGCCGGGCGGCTGTCGTTCCGGTTCGCGGCCGCGCCCGGCACCGACTGGCGTGAGTTCGCCGTGCCGCTGACGGCATCGGCAGGATGGCGCTGGAACTGGAACGCCGATGCGACGGACGCGCAGATGCGAAGCGTGCTGCGTCAACCGACGCGCCTCTACATCCGCGGCGAGTTCGTCACGGGGCCCGACGAGGGCGGGCTCGACGCGGTCGAGCTGAGGGCACGACGCTGACGCGGCGCGCCGCGGCGCCAACCTGCCTCCGGCACCTTGCGCTCGACGACGAAGGTGGAATATAAGGGCCGCTGAACATCACAGCCCGAGACCAGGCGTCCGCTGCATCGGCGGATCTGCCGGCCGAGGATCTCGACTCTCCCGACGACAGTCACGGTGCCGGGCTGCGAGTCGGTGTTGGAAGAAGGGGAGGCCAATGGCCCGAATCAATCCCGACCCCTATGCGGGTGGGCATCTGTTCGCGCTCGTCAACCGGGCGACCGCCTTGCTCGACAGCGAGGACGACGTCACGGCAGCGGTGCGGGCACTCGAGGAGGATGGAGTCTCGACCGACGACATCGACCTCTTCGTCGGCGAGGAGGGCGCTCTGCGCCTCGACCTGTCCGGGCGCGGTCACGGCACCGTCATCCGCTGGCTGCGGACGCTCGAGGCCGCGATGGGAGAAGAGCGCGACACCTACCGCCGCCTCGACGAAGCGCTCCGCCAGGGGGCGACGCTGCTGTGCGTCAAGGTGCACAACCGGAAGGGCGACGAGAAGGCCCGTGTGCTGCGCCTCCTCCGGAAGCTGAACGGGCACGAGATCCACTACTGGGGCCCCTGGTCCTTCGAGGACCATCCCTCCGGTCCGTGCGCCTTCTGTACCCTTCCCGCGGAACGCATCCTGCACGAGAACGAGCACGCGGTGTGGATTCTCGACATTCACCCGGTTTCGCCCGGGCACAGCCTGATCGTGCCGAAGCGACACGTCGAATCGTTCTTCGAGACGACGCCGGCGGAACGCGAGGGCATGCTGTCGCTGCTCGACCGGGCGCGGGAGCACGTGCGCCGGACGCAGGCGCCGTCCGGCTACAACATCCGCATCCACGAGGGATCCGCCGCGAGTGAGGCGGGGCTGCACCTGCGCGTGCATCTGATTCCGCATTACGCGGCCGACCGTGAAGCCGCGGGAACTGCCGTGCCCGTTCTGGCCGCCCGCAAGGAATAGCTTACGCACTTGACAATCCGTCCAAGGAGTCTTAGGGTGCTTCCAAACCTGACCAGTGAAACCGGGCACGGGTGCGTTCAGGCGCCGTGCTCGCGCAATGTTCAGCTGCTGGCCAAGACGTAGGCAGGAGCAATGGAGCACTCTACCCGGGACGCGGGCGCGCCGCCCCGCCGCGGGCCCGCCGTTGACCTCGACCCGACCGGGTGCGTCACGGCCAGGCCCCCGGACAGGCAGCGTCGCCAGTTCCTGAACTATTCGTTCTATCGCCTCGACCCGCTGTTCCGGCGTTTGCCCGCCGACGAGCAGCGAGTGGCGGCGGCAGAGTTCATGGCCGTCGTGCGGACGTGGGAGTCGTCGGACGAGTTGATCCTGCGCACGTACTCGTTGGTGGGCCTGCGCGCGGACGTCGACTTCATGCTCTGGCGGATCGCGTTCGACCCGCTGTGCTTCCAGACGATGGAGGCGGCGGTCAGGCGGTCGCGGCTGGGCGCCTACCTGTCGCAGGTGTACAGCTTCCTGTCGCTGCAGCGCCGATCGCCGTACGTCAATCGCATCAAGGGCGCCGGCGGCGAGGGCGTCGAACTGCTGGCCGGCGAGGGGAAGTACCTGTTCGTGTACCCCTTCGTGAAGACGCGGCCCTGGTACCGCCTGTCACCCCACGCGCGGCAGGGGATGATGGACGAGCACATCGCCGCCTCGGCGCCGTTCAAGGGCGTCCGCCTGAACACGAGCTACAGCTACGGCATCGACGACCAGGACTTCGTCGTCGCGTTCGATTCGGATTACCCGCAGGAGTTCGTCGATCTGGTAGGGCGGCTGCGTTACACCGAGGCGAGCCTTTACACGCAGAGCGACACACCGATGTTCACGTGCGCGAAGGCGCCCATCGATGCGATCCTCGCGCAACTGGCGAACATGGATTAGCGCGCCCCGCGCCTGAGGCACGAACCCCGTGATGAACCGCACGCTGCTGGTCGTTCTCGGCTCCCTCGCCGCCCTCGTGATGCTCACGGGGGTCGCGACGTCGGCCTCGGTCCCGGCGCATCGCGACGTGTACGAGGCGCCTGACCGGTTCCTGTCCGCGACCATCGACCTGGCACATCGCGCGGAGCGGCAGGCCGCCGATCAGGCCGACGCCGCTGAGGCCGCGACCGATGAGGTCGACGCCGAACAGGCCGGCACCGAACAGGCCGACGCCGAACAAGCCGACGCCGAGCCGGCCCCCGCCGAGCCGCCGGCCGCCGCAACGCCCTACGTGGAGGCCGAGTACCGCACCGTCCCCGTCGTCGGCAGCCGCGTGGCCATCTGGATGGTCGCGCAGCTCCACCTGCTGTTTGCGGCCTTCGTCCTGGCCGTCCCGATGTTCGCGCTCATCATCGAGGTGATCGGGTACAAGACCGGCGACATGCGCTACGACCGGCTCGCGCACGAGTTCACGAAGCTCCTCTCGGTCTCCTTCTCGCTGACGGCCACCTTCGGCGCGGCCCTCACGTTCATGCTCATCATCCTGTATCCGAAGTTGACCAATTACATGATGAGCGTGTTCTCGCCGACGTTTCTCCCGTACGTGCTGCTCTTCTTCTTCGAGGCGCTGTTCCTTTACACCTACTACTACGGCTGGGGGAAGTTTCATCCGCTCGTGCACATCGCGTTGGGCGTCGCCCTCAACATCGTGGGCACGGCGATCATGTTCATCGCCAATGCGTGGCTCACGTTCATGACGTCGCCGAACGGCATCACGGAAACGGGGGCGCTCATCTCGACCTGGGATGCGGTCAGAAACTACACGTGGATGCCGATCAACGTGCATCGCATCATCGCCAACGTCGCCTTCGGCGGATCGGTCGCCGCCGCGTACGCGGCCGTCAAGTTCCTGCAGGCGACGACCGACGAAGAGCGCGCGCACTACGACTGGATGGGCTATGTCGGCAATTTCATCGCGATCATCGCCTTCCTGCCGCTGCCCTTCGCCGGCTACTGGCTCGCCAAGGAGATCTACGGGTTCTCGCAGACGCTGGGACTCACGATGATGGGTGGGGCCTTCTCGTGGCTGTTCATCATCCAGGCCGTCCTGATCGGCAACCTGTTCCTCGCGGCGAACTACTACCTCTGGCTGGGGATGGGCCGCGTCGAAGGCGGGCAGCCGCTGCAGAAGTACATCAAGTACCTCCTCATCGTGATCGCGCTCTGCTTCATGGTCTGGGCGACGCCGCGATCGATCATCGCGACCGTGTCGGAGATCCGGGCGATGGGCGGGTCGGCTCACCCGATTCTCGGCTTCCTCGGTGTCATGTCGGCCAAGAACACCGCCGTGAACATCCTGATCCTCACGACGTTCATGAGCTTCCTCCTCTACCGGCGGACGGGGAAGGCCGCCACCGTGGCGTGGGAGAAGGCGGGCCACACGGCGCAGGTCGTGATCTTCGCGGGCACCGCGGCGTTCGTGATCTTCCTCGGCGTCTACGGGTACTTCGTCGAGGCCACGGTGCGCATCGGCCTCTCGGTGCCGCAGGTGCTCTCGGTGCTGTTTGCGATGGTATCGATCACGATCATCGACCTCTTCCTCTTCCGCGGCGCACGCACGACAGAGGTGCACTGGGGCAGAATTCCGGCGATCTCGCAGTACGTGCTGCTCTTCATCGCGGTCACCTTCACCTGGCTCATGGGACTCATGGGCTACGTGCGCTCAGGGCTCCGCCAGCACTGGCACGTGTACGGCGTGATTCGTGACACGTCGGCCGATGCCTACACGCCCACGCTCGGCTTCGCGACGCAGGTCGTCTCGGTGACCGTGCTCATCTTCTTCTTCCTGATCGGCGTCGTGTTCTGGATCACGAGCCTGCACGACCGGCCGGACTTCGCGGCGAGGACGCGGCGGTCATGACGATCCCGGTCATCGTTCGCATCGGGGCGCTGGTCCTCGCGACGACGGCGTTCTACACCTACGTCGGGCAGATGGTGCCTCAGACAGAGGTACAGCCGCCCAAGGAGATGGCGCTGGAGGCCGATCTCAGCACGGCCGACATGGTCAGGGTCGGTCGCGAGATCATGGAGGGCAAGGGGCTCTGCCTCACCTGCCACACGATTGGCCAGACCGGGGCGCTCCGCTTCCCCGACCTCGGGGGTATCGGTGCCGAGGCGGCGACCCGCGTCCCCGGCATGACCGACGTCGAGTACCTGCTGCAATCGATGTACGAACCCGGCGCCTACGTCGTGGAGGGATTCCCTGCGGCGATGCCCCCCGTGAACCAGGCGCCGATCGAACTGACCGATGGGGAGATCCTCACCGTGATCGCGGCCCTGCAGGCGCTTGGCGGCACGCCGACGGTCACGATGCAGACGACCCACCAGTACCTCGCCGGCGGGTCCGCATCGGATGCAAGCGGAGCGACACCATGAACCTTCTCGTCGTCCTCGCCGTGGCCGCCGTGTTCGGGCTCCTGCGCCTTCGTCGCGCCGGTCTGCTCGTGTGGGCCGTGGCCTGGTGGGTGGGGATTTACGTCCTGCTCCGCTTCGGATTCACTGCCCCGATTCCCGCCTCCGTCATCTCGATCTACATGGGCATCGTGTCGATCTCGATCCTGGCGTACGTGTCGTCCAGCCAGGAGCGCCGTGACGAAATCGCCGGCCCGCTGGTCCGCTTCATGACCGAGAAGCGGTATGCCACGCTCCTGGCCGCCGCGGTCGTGGCGATTCCGGCGCTCGCGGCCGCGAACGTCTACGTGCGGATGAACGTTCCGCTCGAGCCTCCGTTCTTCCCGCGAACGGTGCACCCGGCGTCGCCGCCCGAGGTCACCGTACACGACAAGAAGATCGCCATCGACGCTGGCGACAACCCGTATCGATCACTCGAGACGTCAGACCCGGACGCGTTCCGAGAACACGTCGAGAACGGGCGCCGGGTCTACGCGAGCAACTGCGTGTTCTGCCATGGCGACGACCTGGGCGGCAACGGCATGTTCGTCCACGGGCTGGATCCGATTCCGACGAACTTCACCGACGCGGGGACGATCCCGAATCTGCGCGAGACGTTCCTGTTCTGGCGCATCGCCAAGGGCGGTCCGGGGCTCCCCGACGAAGGGGCCCCGTGGGACTCGGCCATGCCCGCCTGGGAGCAGTTCCTGTCGGAGGAGGAGATGTGGGACGTGGTCCTCTTTCTCTACGACTTCACCAACCTGAAGCCTCGCGCCAGGGAGGAGGTGCACTAGCCATGACCTCCTGGATGATCGATTGGCGCGCATGCGCGGTCGTGGTCGCCTCGCTGGCTGCGGTGGGGGCGGGGTCGGTGCCCGCGCAGGCGCAGGACGTCGGAACCGAGGCGCAGCGGGAGTCTGGCAGGACGCTGTACCTCGAGTACTGCTCGCAGTGCCACGGTGAGAACGGCGACGGCCAGGGCTACGCCACGTCGCACCTGCGCCCCAGCCCCCGCGACTTCACGACGGGCAAGTTCAAGGTGCGGACGACGCCCACCGGCGCGCTGCCGACGCATCAGGATCTCATCGACATCATCAGACGCGGCATGCCGTATACGTCGATGCCGGCCTGGCCCGCCCTGTCCAACCAGCAGGTGTCTGATCTCGCCTACTACATCAAGACATTCTCGCCAGATTTCTCGAGCGCCGACTACGTCCCGGAGTCCGTGCCGCTGCCGAGTGCGCCGAGCATGACGGACGAGTCGATCGCGCTCGGAAAAACCCTCTATGAAGAGAACGGCTGCATACGGTGTCACGGCACCCTCGGTCGGGGCGACGGACCGTCCGCTCCGACGCTGACCGACGACTGGGGCTATTCGATACGGGCCGCCGACCTCGCGCAGAGCTGGACCTTCCGGGGAGGATCGTCCCGCGAGGACATCTTCAGGACGATGAGCACGGGGTTCAACGGCACGCCGATGCCAGGGTTCGTCGATGCCCTGACGCCCGAGCAGCGATGGGCGATCACCGACTTCATCGTCTCGCTCTCGGGGACCGAGGGGCCTCGCTATGGCAATCTGGTCGTCGCCAGGCACGTGCCGGACCCTATCGATCTCGCGCAGGGGGCCGAGAGCTTCGCCTCCGCTCCCGTCACGCGGTTCCCCGTCGTCGGCCAGATCATGGAGCCCGTGCGCGCGTTTCATCCCGCCGCGACGTCCGTGATGGTCCAGGCCATCCACGACGGCGACTCGATCGCGCTGCTCGTTCGCTGGCACGACATGAGCGCGCAGCGAACGGGAACCAACGGACCGGATCTCTCCGTGCCGTTGCGTGAGGAGGAGGCGCCGGCACCGGTGAGTGTGAGCGGTGACGTGAGCGAGGACGACCCCTTCGGAGAGGGTGTCTGGGGTGAAGAAGAGGGGACGGCCACAGAAGGTGCTCAGGACGACGTGTGGGGCGAGGGAGAAGGCGAGCCATCCGTCCCCGAGTCGGAGTTCTCGGACGCCATCGCAATCCAGATACCCTCGCAGGCGCGGACCGGGGCCCGCAAGCCCTACTTCATCTTCGGCGACGCTCAGAACGCCGTGGACCTGTGGTTCTTCGACCTGGCGCTCCCGGAGCCCCAGCAGTTCATCGGCAAGGGAAGCGCAGACGTCGTGCCCAGCGAGACGGTCGAGATCACGGGTGTCGCGAGCTACGACAACGGAGAATGGTCGGTCATCATCAAGCGGCCGCTTCGGCCGGACGCCGGGGCCGCGTTCGCGCCCGGTGAATTCATGCCGATCGCGTTCTCGGTCTGGGACGGGTTTTCACGCGAGCGCGGCAACAGGAGAGGGCTCACGGCCTGGTACTCCCTCTACGTCGAGCCAGACGTGGTGCCATCGGCTGTCGGCCCGATGGTGAGGACGGCGCTGATCGTTCTCGGTATCGAGCTGGCCGTGATCGGCTGGGTGCGGAGGCGCTACGGCTCCCGCACCCGCGGTGAACTCGGCGGACAGCCAAGCCAGCCGGCAGCCACCAGTGTGTGAGCTGTCGCGCGGGCCATCCGGAGGATTCGATGTACAAGAGCATCTACGTTCCCGTCGACAACTCGGACCACTCCAACCGTGCCGTCTCGTGCGCGGTCGGACTCGGCAAGGCGTACTCGGCGAAACTCGTCGGCTGCCATGTGTACGCGGCAAAGTTGCACGACTACCGCTTCAGGCAGATGGAGTACACGCTGCCCGAGGAGTACATCGACGAGGTGGAACTCGAGCGCCAGCGGAAGATCCACGACAGCCTCATCACCATGGGCCTCAAGCTCATCTCCGACAGCTATCTGGATGGGATGTCGAAGCGATGCGGCGAGTCTGGCCTCGAGTTCGAGCCGCGGATGATGGACGGGAAGCATCACACCGAGATCCTCAGGGACCTCGCTGACTCTCCCCACGACCTGGTCGTGCTCGGCGCCCTGGGGATCGGACGCGCGCGTGACAGCGTGATCGGATCGGTCTGCGAACGCGTCGCGCGGCAGGCGGATCGTGACGTCTGGGTCGTCAAGCACGTGCCGGAGCCCGGCGAGGCGGATCGCGACACGATCCTCGTCGGCGTCGACGGCAGCCCCCAGTCGTTCGGCGCGCTCATGACCGCCATCGGCCTGGCGCGTACGTTCGGCAAGCAGGTGGAAGCAATCGCCGTGTACGACCCGTACCTGCACTACTCCGTCTTCAACGGCATCGTCAACGTGCTCACCGAGCAGGCGGCGAAGGTCTTCCGCTTCGAAGAGCAGAACCAGCTGCACGAGGAGATCATCGACACCGGGCTGGCGCAGATCTACCAATCTCACCTCGAGGTGGGCGAGCGCATGGCAACCGAGGAGGGCGTCGTGGTCAAGAAGACGCTCCTCGACGGCAAGCCCTTCCAGAAGATCCTCGACCACGCGCGCAAGACCAATCCCTGGCTCATCGTGATGGGGCGGATCGGCGTGCACAGCCCACAGGACGAGACGGGGCTCGGGAGTAACGCCGAGAACGTCCTCCGCGCCGCGCAGTGCGACGTCCTGCTCTCCACACGCCTCGAGGTACCGCGGCTCGACGTGCGTGCCGAAGAGACCATCCGATGGACGCCCGAAGCCGAAGAGCGGATGAAGCACGTGCCCGAGCAGGTCAAGGGCATCGCACGCACGGGCGTCCTGCGCCTGGCGTTCGAGAAGGGGCATTCGGTCATCACGAGCGCGGTGATAGACGACGCCATGGATCGGTTCATGCCGAAGAGCGCTTCGTCTGCGACCAAGGCGCTGGCCGAGGCGGTGGCTCTCGAACGGGCGAAGTCCGGACCGGTGTCGATGTGCCGTGCGTGTGGCGTCGCGGCCACGCAGAGCGACCCCGTGAGGTGCATGGTCTGCGGCGCCGCGGATTTCGAAGTGATCTCGAGGGAGATGATCGAGAGGATCGCGGAGGTGGAAGGCGGTCTGCAGGAGGAGACCACCTACGACGGCCGCAAGCTGCGATGGTCGGAGGACGCCAGGAAGGGTCTCTGGACCATGAAGAACGCCTATCAGCGCCGCCGCGTGAAGGCGCGCGTCGAGAAGCGGGCACGCATGATGAAGATCGACGCCATCACGCTCGACTTCGCCAGGCAGGTGATCGAGGAGGAAACAGGCACGCCGCTCGAGATCCAGGTCTCCACCTCCGCCTCCGCGCAAAGCGCTTCGGCGAGACACGGCGACGCCGGGCAGGACGAGGGCACGACCAGCGACGGAGGGAGCGAGCCCAGGCTCATTGCCCGCGACGACCGGAAGAACCCGTTGATCTCGATGTTCGACTGGACGGACGATGCGGCGCAGCGGGTCTTCAGGGTACCGGCCGGTTTCATGCGGAACAAGACACAGGAGCGCATCGAGGAACTCGCGCGGGAACGCGGCGTGGCGACGATCGACCTCGCGCTCGTGGAGGACGGCATCGAGATCGGTAAGCGGATGATGGCGGAAATGATCGCGACCTACACTCCTCCCACGTCACCGGCCGGCGCTGGCGCTGCGGCCGCGGCGTCCAGTGCACCCGTGCGTGAAAGCCCGGCCGCGAATGGGAGCGACTACCTCAATGAGGTGCGCTCGCGCTGATCTGGCAGGCGCCGGGAGCGTGGAGCCTCGCCGAAGCGCCGCGCGCGAAGGCGCGACTGAATGAGTGCGTACCGCTTCTGCCGCACGGACGACATCGGCCTGCTCGTCGATGCGCTCAATCGGTGCTGGGCTCCGTACGTTCCCGACGAGCCGCCTGTGACGCCCGTCGCGTTCAAGCGGTCGATCCGCGACCTGCAGGTCTGGTGCAGCAGCTGCATGGTCGCCTTCTCCGGCTCCGATCCGATCGGCGTGCTGATCGGCGCGAAGCGGTCGACCGGGACGCTCGTCCACACGATTGCCGTCCATCCCGATCATCGGCGGCAGGGGCATGGCCGTCACCTGCTCACGTCGCTGGCGTCGAAGCTCGCGATTCTCGGTCCGCCGCGCCTCGTGACCGAGGTCCCTGAGACGCGCATCGAAGCGGGCGGGCTGTTCCGAGCCACCGGGTACGTCGAGGAAGCGCGCCTCACCGACTACGTCCTCGAGCGGGAGGAGCACACGGCGCGGGGAGTGACGCTGGATGGCGCAGGTGGAAGAGGGTTCGTGATTCCTGTCACGGTGGACGACCTCGCCGCCAATGGTTTCCTGGACGAGATGCATCCGCAGGGGTGCTGGGCGCGCTCCGTCGAGACTCTGACGGCCAGAAAGGACGACATCGCCGGACTCGCCGTTGCGTCCGACGAGCGGATCGAGGCGTACGTGCTGTACCTGACGCGCGACGAGCATTCGGTCGATGTCGTGGCGCTCCGCTCGCTCGACGGGGACGGTGGAGCCCGGCTGGCGCACCTGCTCGCTCGACTTCTCACGCCTGGTGTGCGGACCGTGCGGTTCCCGAAGGTCCACCCGGCGGAGATCTCGACGGAGTCACTGGCCACGCTCGGGTTTCGTCCCGCCGGCAGGCACCTTCTCTACGCGGCACGGGCGCGGTCCGCCCAGGACACGCAGTAGTTCCGTCGTGTTCCAGAGAACGGAGATCACGGAGGAAACGGGTGCACACAGAGAGAACGGAGACGCAGAGGCATCGGAGGGCAGTCCTTCCTTCCTTTGTTCCTTGGTTCCTTCCTTCCTGCCTTCCTTCCTTCGTTCCTTCGTTCCTTCTCTCCTTTGTTCCTCCCTTCTTGCCCCTGCCGGTGTAGGCTAATGCCCACGTCCAACAGCATCGGCGCGGCCGGCCGCACCAGGAGAACGTCAGCACAGTGAAGCACTACCACGACATCGTCGGCGACGGAGGGTCGGGAGTCCTCGAGCAGGTCGCGGCGTTGCGCACGCGCATCACCGACGGGCTCGCGGGAGTGCGTCATCTCGTGGCCGTGGGATCCGGGAAGGGCGGCGTAGGGAAGAGCACACTTACGCTCCACATCGCGGGCGCCCTGCGCGCTCGTGGCCTTCGGGTAGCGATCCTGGACGCGGACTTCAATGGTCCTTCGCAGGCGCGCATGGCCGGCGTCGAGGGTGCCCTGTTCGTCCCCGGCGGCGACAAGGTCGCGCTGCCGCGAACCCGCAGCGGCATCGGCGTCTTCTCGTTCGGCTCGCTGATTCCGGAATCGGAGGCGCTCGAGTTCGAGAGCGCCGTGCAAGGCGAATCACAGACGTGGCGCGCCACGAGAGAGTTCGCCCTTCTCGGCGAGATCCTCGCAGCCTTCGAGTGGGGCACGCTCGATCTGCTGCTGTTCGACCTGCCGCCGGGCGCGGAGCGCACCGTCCAGTACGCCGACTTCCTCGGGCCGCGAACCTCGTTCCTCCTCGTGACGATCCCTTCCGGCGTGGCGCGGGGCGTGGTCGCTCGCTCGGTCGCTGCCCTGTCGAAGGTCCCGAACCGCCTGCTCGGCTTCGTCGAGAACATGAGCGGCTACTACTGCCGGGACTGCCACGCCATCAAGCCGCTGTTCCCGTCCGACGGAGCAGTGACCAGGCCTTCCAGCCTGGAGATCCCCTGCCTCGGCACGGTTCCGTTCGACCCCGAACTTGCACGGCTGTGCGATCTGGGCGTTCCGCTCGAGGGCCTACCAGACTCACCCGTTGGCCGTGCGCTCGAACAGGTGGCGCAGCAACTGCTGGACAGCCTCGAATCAACCGAGTCGGCCTCCGCTCATGCGTCGCGTGAGCTACGGCCAGGCCAGGAGCCAGGGTCATGAAATTCTTGTGCGTGCCGTGCGACAGCCCGATGAAGCTTCAGACCGTTGCGCCGCCCGACCGCGGGTCGCTGTCGGTCGTCTACGCGTGTCCCGAGTGCGGCTACGAGATGGCGATGCTGACCAACGCGTACGAGACGCAGGTCGTTCAGTCGCTCGGCGTGCGCATTGGCCCGGCGGTCGACGGAAGCGCGTCGGCAAGCCGCGGTGAAAGTGCTGCCGAGGCGGGTGGATGCCCGTTCGCCGCGATGACGTCCGCCTCCGCCGAGGCTACGGCGGACGCTCAGCCGATCGCAGTCCGGTGGACTGCCGCCGCGGAAGCGCGGCTCGCGAACATTCCGGCGTTCGTCCGGCCCATGGCGAAGACCGGCATCGAGGGATTCGCCCGCGAACGGGGAGCCATGGAAGTGGACGAGCAGATCCTCGATGCGGCCCGCGAACACTTCGGCATGTGAGCCCCCGCCTTCGCCGCCAGGCGGCTTCGGCGAGGCGAGTCCGGATCCAGCAATGACCACCAGCGCATTCGCACGGCCCTACGTCATCTCGTGGAATCTCACGTATCGCTGCAACCTCGCCTGCGAGCACTGCTATCTCGACGCCGGCGGCGCGCCGCAGGTCGGCACGGAGAACTTCGCCGACCGCAGTGAACTCGGCACCGACGAATGCTTCAGGGTCATCGACGACATCGCCGCGTTCGCCCCTGAGTGCCTGACGATCCTCACCGGCGGTGAGCCGCTGCTGCGGCGCGACATCCTCGAGATCGTCCGGCGCGCGGCGGAGCGTGAACTCTGGGTGGTCGTCGGCACCAACGGCGTGCGCATCACCGAGAACGTCGCGCGGCGTCTGGCGGACGCGGGCGCACGGGGACTGTCTCTCTCGCTCGATGCGCTCGATGCCGACCGTCACGACCGGTTCCGGAACGTGCGCGGCGCCTGGCGGAACACGGTGGAGGGCGCGGAGATCCTCGGCAGAACCGGGCTGCCCTTCATCGTGCAGACGACGGCGGGATCACACAACCTGCACGAACTCGAGGCCATCGCCGACTTCGCGCACGACCGCCTCGCCGCCAGGGTGTGGAACCTCTATTTCCTGGTTCCGACGGGGCGTGGCCAGTTCGTGTCGGACATGACCCCCGCGCAGTACGACGAGGTGCTCGCCGCGTTGTACCGGATTCAGCGCAAGTACGACCGCCGGATGCTCGTGAACGCGAAGTGTGCGCCCCACTACATCAAGACCGTGCTGGAGGAGGCCGCCACGCGGAACGGAGCAGACGGGGCGGAGGGTGAGTCGACGAGCGATTCTGGCGCGGCACCAGGAGGGGCCGTGTGGCCTGGTTCATCGCCGATCAGAACCTATTCCGGCGGCGCCGGCGGGTGTCCGGCTGGCACACACTACATGGGCATCCGGCCAAACGGCGACGTGACACCCTGCCCCTACCTCCCGGTGTTCGCGGGAACCCTCCGCAGCGCGAGTCTGGCGGACCTCTGGACGTCGTCGGAATTGTTCACCGACGTTCGCCGCCGCTCGTCACTCGGGGGACGGTGCGGGTCGTGTGAGATGAACGCCCACTGCGGGGGCTGCCGCGCCAGGGCCTACGGAATGACCGGCGACGTGATGGCCGAAGACCCCTTGTGCACGCACACGCCGGGCAGGTTCGTGGGGTCTCCCCTGCTCGCCGTGCGCAGCCCGTCCGCCCCGTCCGGGCCGCCCTGGGCGCCAACACTCGAGTACGGCGCCGAGTCGCCGACGACCATCGCGTGGGACGATGCGGCTGCCGAGCGCATGAAGAAGATCCCCGCGTTCGTCCGGGGGATGGTCGTGCGGGCGGTCGAGGAGTCGTGCCGCAGGAACGGCATCAGCCGTGTCACGGCCGAGGAACTCGAGCGGATTCGCGCGCGCATGCCGACGCCGAAGATGTTCGGCCAGGGCTCTGGGGATCGCTTCATCCCTCCTGCTGATACCTGAGTCCCAGGAGTGCCACGCCGCAACCCTCTATTGCGGCATATACAGGCGGCGCGCACGCACACTGACCCCCTCGCGCTTGACACGAATCTCAATGGAGCGCAGCTTGCCTGTCTCGCCCGCGCCCACAGCTGGCTGAAGGTAGGCGATACGGTAATAGCCTCTTGCGTCCCTCAACATATCGCCAACGCCCGCGCCAAGGAGATTCCTGTTCGCGATGAGTGTACCGCCGGTCCTGTCCGCCAGAGTCCACAACATTCCTCGCACTGTTGCGGCCATTTCATCCGCCGACGCGCGACCCGTACCGGCAGCCATCTCCATGGCCGATCGCTCGCTGCTGCCGAGGCCGGGAGTAGGTGCAGCGAGCCCACGTGGATCCACTGTATATATCGACATGTTAGCCAGTGCCGCCGCCTCCAGTGTCTCTCTGAATGTCGTCAGTATCCTGCCGTGGTCCTGCTCGAGAGAGCCTGATGTCATGACGCTGATATCAGTCGGCCCGAGCGGCTGCCCCTCGCTGATTACCATCACGGTGCGACGCTGACCAGGGCCTTCGGCAGACAGCGTCCTCCCAACGTCTCGCACTGCGGCCAGCAGGGTCTCCGCGCGAAAGGTCGCCTCCATCGGTACGATGGCCGCGCCGCGCTTCAAGCCGCGAAGCCGCTTCACAGTCCTTCTCGACTGGTCTCGGTCAGTCGACGCCTCCTGCGCCAGTGTGAAGGGCGAGGTATTGACGATAGTCAGGCGATCTTTCTCACCCAAACCAGCAATGAGTAACTCCGCCAGGTCCATGGCGGGCTGTGTCAAGCGCGGCGAGATGTTGAGATCGTCCAGTACCAGCACGACGTCAAGTGGTGGTCTCCCTTCGCGAGTGTCGGCGTGTCCCACGTACTCGAACATGACAATCGGCTGTACCTGGCCCTCGTCTCGTACTTCCACTTCGAAGTGCAGCAGATCGGGCACTGACTCACCAAGCCTGGTCACAACCGCAGAGACCTCGACCAGAGTCGTCGTCGTGGAGAATGTTGGACGCTGAAGCAGGATGCCCCGCATTGGCTGCTGCCACTCCAGCGCAATTGCCGACATGGCACACGCGACGATCACGAGCCGAAGCTTGGCTGACATAGCTCCTGGGTTGTCTCTGTCACTATCTCACGCGGTCTCCACAGCCTGGCGTGACGGTGAAGGGCACCCACCCGCCGCGTTGCGCCGCGGACCCGTTCGATCATGTCTGGCTGGAGCTGCGGGGCGGCTGGTCGTGGTCCGCCGCGGCAAGGGAGGCAAGGATCGATCGACGCTGCTCGCCCGAGTGGGCAGGGACGAACTGCGTGCGCACCTGCGTGAGTCTGAGGCGCAGCACGAAGCGACCGACAGGCGCAACTGGCCGTCGTGGCCTCGACCTGGGTCTACTCGGGGGACTCCTGCGGATGACCGGCCGGGACGGTATTCGCCGCCGCTCGGAGCGCTCGGGGCTCGAACGAGTTCACATCCCCCAGAAGGGGTCTTCTTCGCCCATCTCCTCCAGCTTCGCGGCTTCGGCGTCCAGCCACTCCTGGA
>CAYMAG010000053.1:0-32954 GCA_964388335.1 uncultured Vicinamibacteraceae bacterium
AGCGGACCGGTGTGGGCCGATGTGGGCCGACGCTGAACCGCGTGATACGAGCGGCGAATGCTGCAGTGGCTCCACTACCGCGTGCGGCCCGACCAGTGGGATCGCCGGATGCAGCAGCCCACTCCGCCGTTCGGTTACCTCTTGCGGCCCGAGACCACGAGCAGCACGATGCCGCCGACCAGCGCCGCTCCCCCGAGAATGGGCGGCAACGGCACGCTCTCCCGCGTTTCAGTGGTCGCCTCGATCGGGCCGATGTCGATGATCTTCTCGCGCTTCGTGTACGAGAACCCACCGTACGCCAGTGCGAGAACCCCGAGCACTACGAGTACGATACCTGCGAGCCGCATGAGAGAACTCCTCGTCGAGTGCGCAGCATGCAGCATGGAGCAAGCCACGGCCGTCCCAGCTGACACTGTCGTGGCGGATCGTCCGCCGTATCTACAGCCTCGTTGATGTTAGCAGAGACCCATGACCCGACCCGTTGCCGCCCTCGCCGCCACCGTCAGCCTTCTCATCGCCATGACCGCGTCCGCACAGCCCTCACCCGCCATCGATCCCATCCGCTATGCGCTGAGCTTCCCGGCGGCCCAGACGCACTACGTCGAGGTGGAGGCGAGTTATCCGACCGGAGGCGCGTCTACAGTCGAGTTGATGATGGCGGTGTGGACGCCCGGGTCCTATCTCGTCCGCGAGTACGCGCGCCACGTCGAGGACGTCGAGGTCGTCGCGCCTGCTGGCACGGCGGGCCGCGCCGAGAAGGTCGCGAAGAACCGCTGGAGGGTGCCGGCCGGCGGCGCTGAACGCGTCACCATCCGCTATCGAGTCTACGGGCGCGAGATGTCGGTGCGCACGAACTGGATCGAGTCGGGATTCGCGCTGCTCAATGGAGCACCCACGTTCCTGACCCTTGCCGACAGCCCGCCTCGGCCACACCACGTCGCGCTCACGCTGCCGCCGGGATGGGCCACGACCGTCTCGGGCATGCCGGGGGCCGGGTCGGCCGCCGATCCCTTTCGCGCAACGGATTTCGACGTGCTCGTCGACAGCCCCATCGTCGCCGGGAGTCCCGCGATTCACACGTTCGACGTCGCCGGCAAGCCGCACCTGCTCGTGAACGTCAACGAAGGCGGCAGTTGGGACGGCGCCCGCGCAGCCGCGGATGTCGAGACGATCGTGCGCACCCACCAGGCGTTCTGGGGCGGCGAGTTGCCCTACGACCGGTACGTCTTCCTGAACCTGATCACCGAGGCTGGCGGCGGGCTCGAGCACGCCAATTCGACCGTGCTCATGACGAACCGCTGGGCCATGGGCACGCGCCAGGACTACGTGAACTGGCTCAACCTCGTGAGTCACGAGTTCTTCCATGTCTGGAACATCAAGCGGCTGCGCCCGAAGGCGCTCGGGCCGTTCGACTACGAACGCGAGAACTACACGCCGAGCCTGTGGGTGGCCGAAGGTTTCACGACCTATTACGGCGACCTGCTCGTGCGCCGTGCCGGGCTCATGTCGCCGCAAGAGTACTTCGGCGCCCTGTCGGGAGAGATTCGGCAGTTGCAGACCACGCCGGGGCGCGGGGTACAGCCGGCGAGCCAGTCATCGCTCGACGCGTGGATCAAGCAGTACCGGCCTGACGAGAACTCCCCCAATACGGCGATCAGCTACTACACCAAGGGCGCCGTCATCGCTGCCCTGCTCGACGCCCGCATCCGCGCGGCCTCGGGGAGCGCGCGATCGCTGGACGACGTGATGCGGCGTCTGTACGCCTCATACGGCGGCGCGACCGGCTTCACGGAGGACGAACTCCGGACCGTGATCAGCGAGGTGGCGGGCGAAGACCTGCGGCCCTGGCTCGCCGAGGCGGTGGACGGCGTGGCCGAACTCGACTACGCACCGCTGCTCGAGACGTTCGGCCTGCAGTTTGCCGCGTCCGACGCCAACGTCTCGCGAGGGTGGCTCGGCCTCGAGACGAAGACCGACAACGGCCGGCTGCTCGTGTCTCGTGTGCGCCGTGACACGCCGGGCTTCGAGGCCGGCTTCAACGTGGACGACGAGATTCTGGCGATCGACGACTACCGCGTGCGGCCCGAGCAGTGGGATCGCCGGATGCAGCAGTACCCGCCGTCGCGGACCGCCACCGTCCTCGTCGCGCGACGCGACGCCCTCGTGCGGCTGCCAGTGACGTTCGGGACGGAGCCCGGCAGCGGGTGGTGGTTGCGGCCGCGGCCCAACCAGACACCGCCGCAACAGCAGGCGCTGCGCGCGTGGCTGGGCATCTCGTAGCCAGCGGTTCCAGGCCGCCGCGGGCCGTGAAACGGCACACGCCACGTCATCCGGCGCGGTGCCGATGCAGCCACAGCGACAGGCCGAGATAGTACAAGGGGTAGACTGGCGTGCTCCAGAGCAGCCAGGGCGGCACCGCCTCGATCCACCAGATCAGGGCGATCATCTGCAGCCCCCACGCCGACGTCAGCACCAGTGTCAGGGTCTGGTGCGAGCGCGTCCGCGACGGGTACACGTAGCGGAGGGGCACGAAGACGGCGGCGGCGAACCCGATCAGGACGCTGCCGAACACCGGCGGCGTCCACTGCCACGCGAGGCCGTAGAGCACCACGATGTTCCAGTAGGACGGGAACCCGGTGAAGAAGTGGTCGGCGGTCTTGGCATCGGTGCGCGCGAAGCCGCACGCACTCGAGAGCAGGACGGCCGCAATCGGCAGCCAACCCCAGCTCGCGGGCAGCGCGCCCACGGACCACGCCACGAAGACGGGCACGGCGACATAGGTCAGGTAGTCGACGATCTCGTCGAGACGGGCGCCGTCGATGCGGGGCGCGAAACGGTCGACCCGCGCGAGGCGGGCCAGTGCGCCGTCCGTGGCGTCCACGAAGACGGCAACGGCCAGCCAGGCCAGTGCCTCGCGAAGACGTCCCTCCAGAACGGCCGCCATCGCCAGGGCGGCGAGCACGACGCCGCTGGCCGTGTAGGCATGAACGCCGTAGGCCGCGACCGTCCGACGCACGCGGAGACGCCTAGGCGAGTGCAGCCAGCCGGCGGTCGATCTCGGCGATGGCCGCCTCGAGCTGTTCCTTCCGCACCGGGTGCTGTGCCGCTCCGTACTGTCGATTCAGCTCGGTCTTCGCGAGCCGCAGCGATTCCTTCGCGCGCAGCTTCTCGGGGTCGACGCCGACGGCCAGCCCGCGGCGGCGGCGCTCGTGCTCACGCGCATCCAGCTGTTCCTGCAGTCGCGCTTCCGCGTCGACAAGTCCTTCTCCCGCGTCACTCATGAGTACTTCACCTCTCCAAGGAGACGGCACACACGCCCGTCATGACCGTCTAGTCTACCCTACCTGTGTGGCTCCCCTGGCCCCGTTCCACCCGCTCGTTCGCCGATGGTTCACCAGTGCCTTCGGCTCACCGACGCCGGCCCAGGCGCGAGGATGGCCGCCGATTGCCAGGGGCGAGTCGGTACTGCTGCTGGCCCCGACCGGCAGCGGCAAGACACTTGCGGCGTTCCTGTGGTGCCTGAACCGGCTGCTGTTCGACCCGGTACCCGAGAAAGCAGGCCGGTGCCGCGTGCTGTACGTCTCGCCCCTCAAGGCGCTGGCCGTGGACGTCGAGCGGAACCTGCGGGCTCCGCTGGCCGGCATCAGCCGGCTGGCACGTGAGTCCGAGGAGCCGCACGTTGTACCCGAGGTGGGCATCCGGACTGGCGATACGCCGCCCGCCGAGCGTGCACGCCAGCTCCGACAGCCGCCAGACATCCTCATCACGACGCCAGAATCGCTGTTCCTGCTGCTCACGTCGCAGGCGCGCGAGACGCTCCGTTCCATCGACACGGTCATCGTCGACGAGATTCACGCACTGGTCGCGACCAAGCGCGGCGCGCACCTGGCCCTGTCGCTCGAGCGACTGGACGCCATCGCCGGGCAGCCAGTGCAGCGCATCGGGCTGTCGGCCACGCAGCGTCCGCTGGACGAGGTGGCCCGCTTCCTCGGCGGCGCGCTGCCACGGGCGACCTCGTCTGGGCACGCGCCGGCGTCAGGCGAGAGCGAGATCCACGACGAGTTCGCCGGAGCCGACGAGTCCATCCCGCACCGGCCCGTGACCATCGTCGATGCCGGCCGCTCGCGACAGCTCTCACTGCAGATCGAGGTGCCCGTCGAAGACATGGCACGGCTCACCGTGCCCGAACCCGTGCCGAGTGGACCGGCCGCGCTGGGCCCTTCGACACCGTCGATCTGGACGGCGATTCACCCGCGGCTGCTCGAGCTGATTCGCGAGCACACGTCCACGCTGCTGTTCGTCAACAGCCGGCGCCTGGCCGAACGACTGGCCGCGGCGCTGAACGACCTGGCGGCCGAGGCTCTGGTGCGGGCCCACCACGGGTCGCTGGCCCGCACGCAACGCGTCGAGATCGAGGACGCGCTCAAGGCCGGACACCTGCGTGCTTTGGCGTGCACCTCGTCGCTCGAACTCGGTATCGACATGGGGGCCGTCGACCTCGTGGTTCAGATCGAGGCGCCGCCATCGGTGGCGAGCGGACTGCAGCGCATCGGCCGGGCCGGGCATCAGGTGGATGCGGTGAGCAGCGGCATCATCTTTCCGAAGTACCGGGGTGACCTCCTCGCCTGTGCCGCCGCGACCCGCGCGATGCGGGAGGGCCGTGTCGAAGCCACGCGCTACCCGCGCAATCCGCTCGACGTCCTGGCGCAGCAGCTCGTTGCCGCCGTGTCGATGGACGACTGGGCCGCCGACGCGCTGTTCGCGCGGTGCAGGCAGGCCGCGCCCTTCGCCTCGCTCGACCGCGCGATCTTCGACGGCGTGCTCGACATGCTGTCGGGACGCTACCCCTCGGACGAGTTCGCCGAGCTTCGGCCGCGCCTCACGTGGGACCGCGTGGCCAATCGCCTCACGACCCGCCAGGGCGCGAAGCGCGTGGCGATCGCCAACGCCGGCACCATCCCGGACAGGGGCCTGTACGGTGTCTTTCTCGCAGGTGCGCCCGCGGCATCGGCGCGCGTGGGCGAACTCGACGAAGAGATGGTGTTCGAGAGCCGCGTCGGCGAGACCTTTCTGCTCGGCGCGTCCTCGTGGCGCATCGAGGAGATCACGCATGACCGCGTGCTCGTCTCGCCGGCCCCGGGGGAACCGGGCAAGATGCCCTTCTGGAAGGGTGACGCGCCTGGACGCCCGCTGGAGTTCGGCCAGGCCATCGGCACCCTGGTACGGCAACTGCGCCGCGAGTCGCCGGAAGAGGGCCGCGAGCGGCTCGTCGCGCATCACGACCTGGGCGAGGTGGCCGCAACCAACCTGCTCGCCTACATCGAGGCGCAGCAGACGGCCATCCAGGCCGTGCCGGACGACCGTACCATCGTCGTCGAGCGGTGTCGCGACGAACTCGGCGACTGGCGGCTGTGCGTGCTCTCGCCTCTCGGTGGCCGGATTCTGGCGCCGTGGGCCATGGCCGTGATGGCACGGCTGCGCGAGCAACTGGGCCTCGACGTCGAGACCATGTGGACCGACGACGGGTTCGTGGTGCGCGTGCCCGACATGGACGACCCGCCGCCAACCGAGTGGATGCTGCCCGCCGCCGACGAAGTCGAGTCGCTGGTGCTGCGACAACTGGGCAGCACCGCGCTCTTCGCGGCCCGCTTCCGCGAGTGTGCCGGACGCGCCCTGCTCCTGCCGCGCCGCCGTCCAGGGCGTCGCGCGCCGCTCTGGCAGCAGCGCAAGCGCGCGCACGACCTGCTGGGCGTTGCCGCGAAGTACGGGTCGTTTCCGATCCTGCTCGAGACGTACCGCGAGTGCCTGCGCGACGTCTTCGACATGCCGGCCCTGGTCTCCACGCTGGAAGCGGTCGAGCGCCGAAGCATGAGAGTGCTGACCGCCGAGTCGGCGACGCCGTCGCCGTTTGCAACCTCGCTCTTGAACGGGTACGTCGCGAATTACCTGTATGACGGTGACGCGCCGCTGGCTGAGCGGCGGGCGCAGGCCCTCAGCATCGACCAGGCCCAGTTGCGCGCCCTCATCGGAACCGCCGAGCTGCGAGACCTTCTCGACAGCGATGCGCTGGCGCAGACCGAGGCGCAGCTGCAGTGCGTGGCAGACGACTACCGCGCGCGCTCGGTCGATGGCCTGCACGATCTCCTGCTGCGACTGGGCGATCTCTCGCCCGACGACATCGCCGCGCGTGTCACGCACGATGTGCCCACCGGCGCAGCGGCCTTGCTCGTCAGACGTCGCCGTGCCGTGTGGCTGCCCATCGCCGGCCAGACCCGGCTCGTCGCGGTCGAGGATGCCGCCCGCTATCGCGATGCCCTCGGGACGCCGCTCCCGGCGGGGCTGCCGGAGTCGCTGCTCACGCCCGCGCCCAGCGGTCTCCGCGACCTGGTCGGCAGGTACGCGCGCACGCACGGGCCATTCACGACGGAAGAGGTCGCCGCCCGCCTCGGTCTCGGGGTCGCGACCGCCAACATGGCGCTCACGGCGCTGCAGGCCGATGGACGACTGGTCGACGGCGAGTTCCGTCCCGGTGGCACGCACCGGGAGTGGTGCGAGACGTCCGTGCTGGCCGCCATACGTCGACGATCGCTTGCGCGTCTGCGCCGCGAAGTCGAGCCGGTGGACGTGCCGGCCCTTGGGCGCCTGCTGGCGCAATGGCAGGGCGTCGCCCAGCCGAGACGCGGGCTCGATGCCCTCCTCGACGTCGTCGAGACGCTGCAGGCCCTGCCCATCCCGGCGTCGATCCTCGAGCGTGACGTCCTGCCGGCCCGACTGGCGCGGTACCAACCGTCCGACCTCGATGCGTTGATCTCGGCGGGCGAGGTGACCTGGTGCGGCATCGAGCCCATGGGCGAGCGCGACGGCCGCGTCGCCCTGTATCTCACCGATCACCTGCCTCGCCTCTGGCGGGGCATCGTCTCGACGCGCGAGACCGGCGAACCCCTGCCGGATCGGGAGCGCGCCATCCTCGATGTGCTCGGAGGGCGCGGCGCGCAGTTCTTCGCCGCGGTGCACGCGGCCGTCGGTGGCGGATACCCGCAGGAGACCGTGGACGCGCTGTGGAGCCTCGTCTGGCGCGGTCTCGTGACGAACGACACGCTGCAGGCCCTGCGGGCACTCGTCATGTCCACCGGCAGGGATCGCCGCAGCCGGTCCGCGGGACGGTCGTTCCGATCGCGCCGGCAGGCACCGCCCGCGGCGGAAGGGCGCTGGGCGCTCGTACCAGCCGATTCGTCCGTCTCCCCGACCGACTGGAGTGCCGCGACGGGTCAGCAATTGCTGACGCGCTACGGCATCGTCACGCGAGACGTGGCGGCGGTCGAGGGGCTGCCCGGCGGCTTCTCCGCCGTGCACGACGTGTTCCGCACGCTCGAGGAAAGCGGGCGAATCAGGCGGGGATTCTTCGTCGGTGGCCTGGGTGCGATGCAGTTCGCCGCACCTGCGGCGGTCGACCTGCTGCGGTCGCTGCGCGCGCCTGATGAAGAAGCCGTCGCCGTCGTGCTGTCGGCTGCCGACCCGGCCAATCCGTACGGTGCGTTGCTGAAGTGGCCCTCGGCCGACCATGCGGGTGCGGGGCGCGGTGCGGCGCGGGCGGCGGGTGCGCACGTGGTGCTCGTCGACGGGAACCTCACCGCCTGGCTCGCGCGCTCCGGCACGTCGCTGATCGTGTGGTTGCCAGACCACGAGCCCGATCGCACACGGCACCTCCGGGTACTTGCACGGGCACTGGCCACGTCTCCCCTGCTCCGTGGACGTGACGGCGGCCTGCTGGTTAGTGACGCTAACGGCGCGCCGATCGTCGACCACCCGCTGGCTGGCGCCCTGCTGGCCGAGGGGTTCGCTGCCGGAGCCAGGGGCCTGCGGGCGCCACATGCCTGAGGGAGACACGATCTTCCGCGCGGCTCGCACGCTGCATCGCGCGCTCGCGGGACGCCCCGTGAGTGGCTTCCAGACGGCCTGCGCGCACCTCGCCGTCGTGCACGAGAACACGCCGATTACGGGACGGACGGTGGAGCGTGTCGAGTCGCGCGGCAAGCATCTGCTGATGAGGTTCTCCGGCGGGTTGACGCTGCGCACGCACATGCGCATGTCGGGCAGCTGGCACATCTACCGGCCCGGTGAGCCCTGGCAACGTGCGAGGGGCGCCGCACGTATCGTCCTCGAAACCGAGGCGTATGTGGCAGTCGCCTTCAACGTGCACGTCGCGGAGTTCGTGGACGACCGCGACGCTTCACGTGACCGGGCCATCGCCAGCCTCGGTCCCGATCTGCTGGCCGAGACATTCGATGTCGCGGAGGCCGTGACCCGCCTGCGCGAGAACCGTCACGCAACCCTCGCCGAAGCGCTCCTCGACCAGCAGGCCGTCGCCGGCATCGGCAACGTGTTCAAGAGCGAACTGCTGTTCCTCGCGCGCCTCCACCCGTTCCTGCCACCGGCGTCCGTCACTCACACGGAGTGGGAGGCCGTGCTCCATGACGCCCGGCGCCTGCTCAGGGCCAACGTGACCGACCACGCCGCCGCGGGCTTCGCGACCTCCCGTGGACTGCGACGCACCACGGGACGCCTCGACCCGCGCGAGCGGCTCTGGGTGTACGAGCGGAAGGGCAGGCCGTGCCGCCGGTGCGGCACGCGCATCGAGATGCGCAGGCAGGGGGATCTCAATCGGTCGACGTACTACTGTCCGACGTGTCAAGGGCGCTGAGCGAGCTGCTCTTCCTCAACGCGGTGCTGCCGGGCGCCGCGTTCTGAACAGGGGCGCGAGTTCCCGTGCCTGAGCCTCGGCCATGTCGGCCTCTCGCACATGCCCGAGGCGGCGATAGGCGTCGGCGAGTCCGAGCCAGCTCTGGACGCGAGCCGGATGGTCGGCGATGACCGCGCGATAGACCTCGGCAGCGCGGGCGTAGCGGTCGGTCTGCAGCCACAGGTCCGCTTCGAGTTCGGCGGCGAGCACCACAGGCACGTGGAGTTCGCCGAGGGCGTCGCGCAGAGCCACTTCCGCACGGTGAGCCTGCTCGAGCAGCAACTGCATCTCGTCGCGCTCGTACTGCCCGCCTGCGGCGGCCGCCTGCACGATCTGGGCGGCGCGGCCAATCTCCGGATCCTGCCGGACCTGGGCCTCGGCCCGCAGGTTGTCGGCCACCTTCATGACCCGCGCGAAGGCCGCGGCGTCCTGCGTACGCCAGGCACGCCTGGCCTCGGCGATGGCGGCCACCATCGCCCGCACCCACGAGCCGGCGGACATCGTCGCGGTCAGCGACGGCGCGTCGTCCCACGCCCGGGCATCGATGACCCTGGTGCCTGTCAGTCGATCCACGAGATCGCGCCAGATGGCCGCGTCGGGCGGGGTCAATGTGGCTCCCGCGAGGCGTGCCGCCGACAACCGGGCGTCGGCCGCATCCCACTCGCCTGCGCGCAGATCGGCCCGAACGCACCGCAGGAGCGTCAGGCGGGCGGCAGGCAGATCCGCCGCACCCCGCAGGGTCGGCACCACGCCTGGCGCGGGGCAGCCAGCAAGCACTGACTGTCCGAGAACCGCGAGCAGGAGCAGTTCAGGCACGGCGCGACGGCAGGGATGATAAGGTGTGTCGCATGTCTCTGTCTTCAGGGTTCTACGCGAAGTTCATCACGAGCGAGGGCGCCTTCACGGTGCGCCTCTTCGAACAGGAAGTGCCCAACACCGTCGCCAATTTCGCCGGTCTCGCCGACGGCAGCAAGACCTGGCTCGACCCCGTGACCAAGCAGGAAATGCACCGGCCGTTCTACAACGGACTCACGTTCCACCGCGTGATCGCGGGCTTCATGATCCAGGGCGGATGCCCCACCGGCAACGGCATGGGCGGCCCGGGTTATCGCTTCGGCGACGAATTCCACCCCACGCTGCGCCACGATCGCGCCGGCATCCTGTCGATGGCCAACGCCGGCCCCAACACGAACGGCAGTCAGTTCTTCATCACGCTGGGCCCGACGCCCCACCTCGACGACCGCCACTCGGTGTTCGGTGCCGTGGTCGAGGGGCTCGATGTGGTCGAGAAGATCGGCGCGGTGCCCACGGGGCGCATGGACAAGCCGGTCGACGACGTCATCATCGAGCGCATCGAGCTGGAACGCGTCAGCTGAGGCAGCCTCAGTGGTCCGCGGCGATCACGTCGCGGACCCGGCTCAGAAGGCGTTCTGGCGCGAACGGCTTCTGCAGGAAGGCTCGTCCCGCGTCGATGATGTCGCGCTGCACGATGGCCGCATCGGCGTAGCCCGACATGAAGAGCACCGGCGTCTGCGGACGGAGCGGCGCGAAGCGCTCCGCGAGCGTGATGCCGTTGATGCCCGGCATGACGACATCGGTCAACAGCAGATGGATCGGCCCACGGTGCTGCCCCGCCAGCAGCAACGCCTCGTCGGCATCCTGCGCGGACAGTACGACATAGTGCTCGGCCTCCAGCAGGCGGCGCACCAGCTTCAACACCGACGTCTCGTCCTCGACGACGAGCACCGTCGATTCCGACGGGCCCGGGCGCTCGACCGGCGCCCCAATCAGGCTGGCTGGCAGTTCCTCCTCGAACCGCGCGGCGTCGTGGCGTGGCAGGTAGACGTGCACCGTCGTGCCCGCGCCTGGCACGCTGTCGATCGACATCGCGCCGCCGGTCTGCCGAACGATGCCGTAGGCCGTCGGCAACCCCAGCCCCAGCCCGAAGCGGTGCCCCGGGTCCTTCGTCGTGAAGAAGGGCTCGAAGGCATTCGCCTTCGTGTCGTCGTTCATCCCGACGCCGGTATCCGAGACCTCGATGTGCACGAAGGTCCCGGGTTTGACCTGCAGCTGGTCCGCCTGGGGCGGTGCGACGGTCTCGAGGCGCACGCGCAGGGCGAAGGTGCCGCCGTCGGGCATCGCGTCGCGCGCATTCACCGCAAGGCTGAACATCACCTGTTCGATCTGACCGGGATCGACGAAGACATCGGCAGCCTCGTCGGGCACGTCGACGACCATCGTCACCTGCTCGCTCAGCAGGCGGACGAGCATCTTCTGCATCTCCGAGACCATCATCGTCACGTCGACGACCTCAGGCTGCATCAGCTGCCGACGACTGAACGCCAGCAACTGCCGCGTGAGCGCCGCCGCCCGCATCGCCGCGTTGCGAATCTCGTGGAGGTCGAAGCGGCGCGCGTCACCCGTGTCGAACTGCGAGTCGAGCAGATCGCAGTAGCCCACGACGGCCGTCAGCAGGTTGTTGAAGTCGTGTGCGATGCCGCCGGCGAGGCGGCCCACCGTCGTGAGCCGCTGTGATTGCCGCAGGGTCTCCTGAAGCAGGGCGCGCCTGGTCGAGTCGCGGTACGTCCAGAGATGCCCCGTCAGGCGGCCATTGACGACGATCGGGGCGTACTCCCGATCAACGGTCGCACCCGTCGGCGTCGCGAAGGTTTCCGCAGGCGCGGTCGTGCCTGCGGCACGCAGCGCGTCGACCTGCTGCTGCCAGTTCGCCGGGCTCCCGCAGTACGCCGCGGCGGCTCCCCCCGCGACATCGCGTGAGGTCCGCAGCATCTTGTCGTCCGTTCGGGCGAGCCCGAAGAGGTCGCAGTAGGCGGGATTCACCAGCGCCAGATGACCGTCCACGTCTTCGATGCAGACGGCATCGTTGACGTGAGCCAGCAGCGGGGCCATGGCGGACAGCTGAGGTTGGCGCGTCCACATGGGTGACAAGCCCTATCCGATGTAGCGCCACTGCCGACCGACCCGCGACACGCGCGTCAGGAGGGCCTCGTGCAGCAGGACGTTGCAGACGACGAGCACACCGAGCGCCGCGAACGTCCGCGCGGTCGACGCGTAGACGAACGGCTGCCACAGCGGCATCGTCGTGATGACCCCCACGACGGGCAACATCAGCACGAGCAGCGCGAACGACCGTACGCCCTGCCGCGTCGGCTGCGAGAACGGCAGGGCCGGGTTCAGCCAGAGATCGACGACCAGCACGGCGTGCGACAGAAGGCCCAGCACAATGCCGTGGACGAGCAGCTGGAGCCACGGACGCGGCACCTGCCACTGCAGCAACACGAGCACGACGACGAGATAGGGCACCAGGAAGCGCGTCACGACGGTGTTCTTGAGCCCGACGACCAGTTCGTCGAAAGGCGTCGGGGCGACGTGAAAGATCCACGACGCCCGCCACGATTCGCTGTGGACGAGGAACTGCCGAAGCATCGCGGGGAAGAACAGGACCGCATAGTAGACCAGGATCGGCTCTTCCAGCAGGACGGAGTGCCCTCGGAAGTCGGCGAAGCCGGCCAGCAGGTAGATCACCGTCAGTGGCAGGATGCCGAGGACGCCGAGCCGGAACTTCTGGTCGACCCGGAACTGCGCCCGCGCCAGCATACTCACGGCGTGGTGCGCGGGCCCTGCGATCAGCGTCTGCAACGGCAGGTGCCCCGTCCGCCGCGACCGCCGCTCGAGTGTTCTGGATCCCAGTTGTTCGGCATACGCGAGTGACAGGCGGCCCCGTGCAATCAGCACGAGGCCTACCGCCGCCAGCAGTGGCAGCACGGCCACGGCGGCATCGACGCTGGTGCCACGACCGTCTGCGAGTTCGATCCACGCCACCAGCCAGGACGCCGGATTGAGATAGGCCAGCGGCGTCTTCGAGATCTGAATCTGCCCCAGGTGGCGAAGGGAGCGCGAATAGAGGAAGAACCCGCCGACGAAGAGGAACGAGAGCGTGAACTGCAGGTAGCCGAGACCTCGCTGGAGTCGATCCGGTGGAATCAGGCGCATCAGCGACACGAACAGCACGATCGCGGCCAGCGGAATCAGGGTGGCCGTGGCGAGAGCCGCGACGAGGCTGGCCAGCGCCGTGGCCACGGATCCTCCGGTCCACTTGATCGTGTACGCGAGCGTCGGCAGCACGGCGAACGGTGCCGCCAGCATCCACATGTAGGCGACGACCGACGTGAGACGGGCCGCGAAGAACGTGCGTGCGCTGACAGGGCGGTGCGCGAGGATGGCGTGGTCGTCGGGCGACAGCACGATGCCGGTGAAGTCGACGAGCAGCGCGAGGCCGAGCGTCGACCCGAGCAGCACGATGTACAGGGTGCTCGACAGGAACAGGTCGGGCATCGTCACGATGAAGAGCGCGCACAACCCGCCGTAGACGAACTGCGCCAGGAAGGCCCCGGCCAATGACGACACGGCGGCCTTCCCCATGTGGCTGCCGAGACCCCGCAGGTGGCGCACGTCCGACAGCAGCGACGCGTGCACGAGCGCGCGCCATTGGACGGGGTCGGCACCGAAGGCCTGCGGGATGGCGCCGATCATGAGCGCCATTCGAGCGACGACAGCGCGGCGGCGGCGGCGGCGGTGGCATCGCGGGCGCCGGTGAGCGTCGCGAACGCGTCCTCCAGGGTGCGGCGCCCCGCCTGCTCCGCCACCGCCTCGGGTGTCCCTTCCGCGATGGCCCGGCCATCCGTGATGATCACGAGCCGCGAGCAGAGTCGCTCGACCACGTCCAGCAGGTGCGAGCAGAAGAGAATGCTCCGTCCCTGCTGAGCGAGTCCGCGGACGAGTTCCTTGAAGACCAGCGTGGCGTTGGCGTCGAGCCCGTTCAGCGGTTCGTCCAGGATCAGGACGTCGGGCGCATGCAGCAGCGCCGACACGATCAGCACCTTCTGCTTCATGCCCTTCGAGAAGGTGACCATCCTGGCGCCGCGCATGTCCGAAAGCTCGAACATCTGCATCAGTTCATCGACACGCGGCTCCACGGCCTCGGGTTCGAGGCGGTACAGCAACGCGATGAACCGGAAGTACTCGTCGGGCGTCAGCGCGTCGTAGAGGGCGCCCGACTCGGGCACGTAACCGACGCGGCGCTTGACCTCCATCGGTTCGGCCACGACGTCGAAGCCTGCGACGTCGACCTGCCCGCGCTGCGGGGGCAGCATGCCGGTGAGTATCTTGACGGTGGTGGACTTGCCCGCGCCGTTCGGCCCCAGTAACCCGAGCACCTCGCCGGGACCGACGTCGAAGCTGAGTCCCTGCACGGCAGGGGTCGTCCCGTAGGCATAGTGCAGGTCGCGGACGTGAATCACAGCCCCGATCTTATCCCGCCTCGCGAAGCGGACGTCAGGACGCGCGGGCGGGCGGCGCCTGCCCAGGCGCTGCGGGCGGGACGATGAACCTGGTGTCGATGCCTCCGCGCTTGAGCAGCGTCTCGAAGCCGGCCTTGTCCACCGACTTCACATACGCCTCGTCGGGGCTGGTTCCATCGACCTCCGAATCATCGGCAGCACGGTCCGGACACATGAACCGACACCGGCCAGGGGCTGAACCCTACGGTCTCGCTGTCACGAGCGCTCGTGCTGCAACGCGGCGACGTCGATCTTCAGGCCGGCCACGTCGTCCTTGAGGACAGCCACATCGTCCTTCAGGCCGGCTACGTCGTCCTTGAGGACGGCCACATCGACCTTCAGCGCGGCCACGTCTTCCTTGAGGATGGCCACGTCGACCTTCAGCGCCGCCACGTCGTCCTTGAGGACGGCCACATCGACCTTCAGCGCGGCGACGTCCTCCTTGAGGACGGCCACATCGACCTTCAGCGCCGCCACGTCGTCCTTGAGGACGGCCACGTCCTGCTTGAGGACGGTCACATCGAGTTGCAGGCGCACCAGGCGCTCTTCGTGACGGTCGGTCACGCGTCGCAGTTCGCGCACATCGTCCTTCAGATCGAGGATCCCGTCGGCCAGAACCCGCATGTCGCCCCGCAGGCTCTCGCCGACCACGTCGAAGTGGCGCCGCAGTTCGGAGAACGACTCCGCGAGTTCGGACTTCGTCGCCAACGGTGCGATCGCGTCGGCCAGATCCTGCTTCGTCGCCAGCGGTGCGATCGCCTCGGCGATTGCAGTTTCTACGAACGCGCGAGTGGCGAGCGTTGGCAGTATCTGCTCCATGCGCGCCGTGCGCGTGTCGAGCGTCCCAAGCATGTCGATCACGAATTGCTCATCCATCGGCCCATTCCTTCCAGGCGCCGCCCTGTGTCGCCCCCGCGTACGAACACAGACGATGCCATCGTCCCCATGAGAGAAGCAAGGGAGGGGCCAGGGAAGGAGGAAAAGGCGGTCTTGCGCTCGTCTGCCAATCGCGATACACCACTCCGTGTGACTTCGCCGCATCAAGGCTTCGTTCCGTTGGTCGTCCGTTCACTTGGCCTGCTCGTCGCGTGCGCGAGCCTCGCACTCGCGCCGATCCTCGCGCAATCTCCGGCGGCGGGCCCTGGGCCGGGCCGGCGCGTGCTGCTCGATGCCCACAATGCGTATCCGTACGAAGGCCGGTTCGCCGACCGCATCGACCGGGGACTCGCGACAGGACTGCCAGTCGCGATCGAGCAGGACCTGATCTGGCGGATGGGAGCGGACGGTCGTGGCGTCTCGGTCGTTGCCCACGATGTCGAACACGCAGGCGACGCGCCCACGTTCGAGACGTACTTCTTCGAGCGCATCCGTGTGCTGATGGAGCGCGCGCTCGCAGAGAACGCGCGGCACACCTGGCCCGTCATCGTCCTGAACCTCGACTTCAAGACCACGGAGCCAGCCCACCTGGACGCGGTATGGGCGACGCTCGGCGCCTACGACGCATGGCTGACGACCGCCCCGCGTACGTCCACGCCCGCCAGAGCCGAACCCCTGACGACAGGTCCTTTGCTCGTGCTCACCGGCACGAGTGCAGATCAGGCCGCGCGCTTCCACGATGCCGTCCCCGTCGGTGAGCGCTTACGCGTGTTCGGCGCGATCGACGTGCCGCGGCCGTCGGGACCCGACGCGGAAGCGCGGGCGCTGGCGCTCGCGTCGATGTCCGTGGAGACGCTGATCGCGCAGGCGGCGGACAACTACCGACGCTGGGTGAACTTCCCCTGGGGCGTCGTTGAAGCTGGTGGGCCGCCACGGGCCGGCGAATGGACGTCCGCAGACGACGAACGACTGCGCGCGCTGGTGGGACGGGCGCACGCGCAACACCTGTGGATTCGCTTCTACACGCTCAACGGACACCCGCCTGGCGCGAACCAGGGCTGGTACGGCGGCTACAACTTCGGCTCCGTGGATGCGGCCCGCGTCCGCTGGCGCGCGGCGCGTGCGGCAGGCGTGGACTTCATCGCCACCGACCAGTACGAGGAGTTCGGGCGATCGCCGCAGTGACATCGGCTCAGGGCTGGTCAGGGTTCGAACCTCTCGAGCGATCCTGCCAGACGACAGTCCGGGGCGACAGGGTAAGCTGATTAACCCGTCGGTACTAGTACATTCGCACTAGGCGTCGTACTCCCCATCCCGCATACGCTACGTCGGATGACACGACTCCGCTGGTTCGTCAGCGTGGCCGCGCTGGCCACGCTGGTGGTCATGGCCGGTCCCGCCGCTCCATCACCCGCCGCGCTCTCGTCGCTGACGTTCACCGACGTCACCCAGGGGGCGGGTATCCGTTTCACCCACACCAACGGAGCGTTCGGCCAGAAGTATCTGCCCGAGACGATGGGGTCGGGCGTGGTCGCATTCGACTACGACACCGACGGTTACCAGGACCTGTTCTTCGTCAACTCTCGACACTGGCCCGGCCGGCCCGACAGCCGGGCGTTGCCCGCCTTCTACAAGAACAACGGCGACGGCACGTTCACCGACCTGACCCGCGAGGTCGGCCTCGCCGTGTCGATGTACGGCATGGGTGCGACCGCCGGCGACTTCGACAACGACGGGCAGATCGATCTGTTCGTCACGGCACTCGAAGGCAATCGTCTCTTCCGGAACACCGGCACGGGCACCTTCGTGGATGTGACGAGTCGGGCAGGCGTCGGCCAGTCGGACTTCTCGACCAGCGCCGCCTGGGTGGACTACGACAACGACGGACGCCTCGACCTCTTCGTCGTCAACTACGTGCAGTGGTCGCTCGAGACCGACATCCGCTGCACGCTCGACGGCACGTCGAAGTCGTACTGCACACCCGAAGCCTACAAGGGCGTCTCGCCCCGACTGTTCCGCAACCGTGGCAACGGCACGTTCGAGGACGTCACCCGAGCCGCGGGCCTGCACGACCCCGGCAGCAAGGCGCTCGGCATCGCCCTGATCGACTTCGACCAGGACGGCTGGATGGACCTGTTCGTCGCCAACGACACGCAGCCGAACCGCCTCTATCGCAACACGGGGAAGGGAACGTTCACCGACGAGGGCGTGCCGGCTGGTGTCGCGTTCAACGAAGTGGGCGCCGCCAGGGCCGGCATGGGCACCGACGCCGCCGACTGGCTCGGCAACGGACGGCCCGGGCTGCTCATCGGCAACTTCTCGCACGAGATGATCGCGCTCTACAGCAACGAGGGGAACGCACTGTTCGTGGACGAGGCCCCCACGTCCATCATCGGCCGCGAATCGTTGCTCACCCTGACATTCGCGTGCTTTTTTCTCGACGTCGACAACGACGGACGCCTCGACATCTTCGCCGCCAACGGCCACGTGGCCGACGACATCGCACGCGCGCAGCCGAAGGTGACCCACGCACAGCCTGCCCACCTGTTCCGATCGCTCGGCCGGACGCGGTTCGAGGACCTCGCGCCGCGCATTCCGGCGTTGGCCGCGCCCGTCGTCGCGCGTGGCGCGGCGTACCTCGACATGGACAACGACGGCGACCTCGACCTGGTCGTGACGACCAGCGGCGGTCCCGCCCGGCTGCTGCGCAACGATGGAGGCAACCGGGCGCATGCGCTGCGCGTCCGTCTGGCGGGCGTCCAGTCGAACCGGTCGGGCATCGGCGCCACGGTCACCGCCGTGCTGGCGGGCGGCGCGCGGCCGACGGCCATGGTCAAGTCAGGGTCGAGTTACCTGTCGCAGAGCGAACTGCCTGTCACCTTCGGCCTCGGGCAGGCGTCCAGGGTGGAAGGGCTGGAGGTTCGCTGGCCCTCCGGCCGCACCGAGAAGACCGGACCCGTCGACGCCGGCCAGACCGTCGTCATCGAGGAAGGCCGCGGCATCGTGAAGCGGATGGCCTTCACGCGCTAGGATCCAGGATGCCGTTCATGTCAAGGAGTCGTGTCGTTGTCGGGGCGCTCACGCTGACCCTCGTGGGTGTCGCGCTCGCCGCCCAGCGCGGGCCGGCCGACACGCGTGAGCAGGCATGGCGCGCCAACAACGTGGGCGTGGCGTACCTCGAACAGTTCAACTACGCGAAGGCCGGCGAGGAGTTTCGCCGGGCGCTGTCCATCGACGGCGCGCTGACGGCCGCCCGGGTCAACCTGGCGATCGCCGAGTTCTACGCGCCCGACCTCGAGGCGGCACGCCGCGAAGCCGAGGCGGTGGCCGCCGGTCCGGCGAGCCCGCCGCAGGCCGATTTCCTGCTGGGTCTCATCGCCCGCGCCGAGAACCGGGAGGACGCCGCGGTGGCGGCGTTCCGCCGGGTACTGGCCGCCGATGAAGACGACGTGGGGGCGCTCGTGAATCTGGGGCAGCTCCTGCTGCAGCAGCGGGCCTACGCCGAGGCGGTGACCACGTTCGCCCGTGCCGTCGAACTCGAGCCCTACAACGTCTCGGCGTTGTACAACCTGGCCGTCGCCCACACCAGGGCTGGCGATCGCACCGTCGGCGCCGAGGTCACGGCGCGGTTCCAGACCCTGCGCGAGTCTGGCTATGGCACGACCTATTCGAATACCTATCTCGAGCAGGGACGCTACGCCGAGGCCATTCTGTCGACGGGCGCCGAAGCCGACCTCGTGGACCGCGCACGGCCCGCCGTCGCGTATACCCACACGGCGCTCGCGCCTGCGTCGTCCACCGCTCCCACGGTGGCGCTCACCGCCGGCGACGTCACGCGTGACGGACGGTCCGACGTCATCCTGGTCGGTGCGGACGCGCTCGTCCTGCGGCGCAATGGCGAGGGAGGAATCGCGGCGGCGGCGGCTGGCGTGCCGATCGCGGTTGCCGGTCTCGGTGCGCGTGGCGCGGCGCTCGCGGACATGGACAACGATGGTCCGCCCGATCTCGTCGCCCATGGACGCGCAGGCCTGCGCCTGCTGAGACAGTCCGCCGAGGCCAGCTTCACCGACGTGACGGCCCAGGCGGGCATCACCAGCCGTCTCGACGTGCACACCGTGGCGCTCGTGGACCTCGACCACGACGGCGACCTCGACATCGTTGCCGGCGGAGATACCCGGGAGGGCGGCCCGGCGCCGCTCGAAGTGTGGCGTAACAACGGCGACGGCACGTTCGTCGACATCTCGGCCACGGCTCTCGTCGGGCAGGTGCCGGCACGGGTGCGACAAATCGCCGCCACGGACTTCGACCTGCGGCGCGACATCGACCTGGTCGTTCGCGCCGACGCCGGTACCGTGCGCCTGTGGCGCAACATGCGCGACGGCTCGTTCCGCGATGCCTCCGAGGCGACCGGCCTGCAGGCGCTGCCGCCAGCCACGACGTTCGCGATCGCCGACGCGAACAAGGACGGCTATCCCGACATCTTCGTCAGCACGCCCACCGGCGACGCCGTCGTCGCCCTCGGTGGTTCGAACAACCGCTTCAGGATGGAGCCGTCGGCGGCGCTTCCCCGGGCGGCCACATCGGCCACGTTCCTCGACGTCGACAACGATGGCCTGCTCGATCTCGTGGCGACCACGACCGGCGGCCTGCAGATCGCGCGAAACGTGGGAGACGGCTGGCAGGCACTGGACGCGCCGGCGGTCGCCCCGGCAAGCGGCGCGGCAAGCGGCGCGGCAAGCGGCCCGGCAGACGGCCCGGCAAACGGCGCGGCGGCGCCACCACGGGCCCTCGTCGCGCTCGACATCGATGGCAGTGGCGCGCTCGACCTCGTGACGCTGGGCGAGGACGGCGTCCACACGTGGACCTCCAGCGCGGGCGTCCACCCGGGCCTCCGCGTCACGCTCACCGGCCAGGTGAGCAACCGGACCGGTGTGGGGTCGAAGGTCGAAATGCGCGCCGGCAGCCTCTGGCAGAAGGTGGAGACGGCCGTCTCGTCGCCGATGGCCGCACCTGCCGACATCGTCTTCGGCCTCGGCACGCGGCGCGAGGTGGATGTCGTCCGCGTCCTCTGGCCAGCGGGCATCGTGCAGGCCGAGGTACAGCCGGAGGGTGCGCCGCAGACCGTCGAGGTCGTCGAACTCGATCGCAAACCGTCATCCTGTCCTTACCTGTACACGTGGAACGGCGAGCGCTTCGAGTTCGTGACCGACTTCCTCGGCGGTGGCGAAATGGGCTACCAGCTCGCGCCCGGCCTCTACAACACGCCCGACCCCGAAGAGTACGTCCGCATCCGCGGCGACCAGTTGGTGGCACGTGACGGGCACTACGAGCTTCGCGTGACCAACGAACTCGAAGAGACGTTGTTTCTCGACCGCCTTTCGCTCATCGCCGTGGATCACCCGGCCGACGTCGAGGTCCACCCGCGCGAGGGGCTGTTCGCACCGCCCTTCCCCGAGTTCACGCTCTTCGCCGCGACCGGCGTACGCCTGCCCCTGGCCGCGCGGGGCGCCGACGGCCGCGACGTGCTCGACGCACTCCGACACGTCGACCGGCAGTACGTCGATCGGCTGCCCACCCTGCCGATTCGCGGCTACGCGCGCCCGCACGAGCTGACGCTCGACCTCGGCGACACGCCCGCCGACAACACGCTGCTGCTACTCACTGGCTGGACGGACTACGCCTTCTCGAGCGACAACATCGCCGCGGCGCAGGCGGGACACGCGCTCCAACCGCCGTCCCTGCAGGCGAAGGACGCGTCCGGCGCATGGCAGACCATCGTGCCGGAGGTCGGCATTCCGGTCGGACGCCCGCAGACCGTCGTCGTGGACCTCTCGAACAGGTTCCCCGGTGCCAGCCGTGAGGTGCGCATCCAGACGAGCATGCGCATCTACTGGGACGCGGCCCGCGTGGCGGTCAGAGACACGACCGCCTCCCCCGTCATGACCCGCGTCGCGCTCCGGGACGCCACGCTGCGCTGGCGAGGCTTTTCGGCGATCGCGTCGCGTGAGGAACCGCTGACGTTCGACTACGACCGGGTGAGGGCCACGTCGCCATGGAAGCAGATGCCCGGCCGCTACACGCGCGAGGGCGACGTCCTCGAACTCGTGTCGGACGTGGACGATCGCTTCGTGGTGTCGCGTCCCGGAGACGAGTTGGCGCTGCGGTTCGACGCGGCGTCATTGCCTCCCGTGCGGGCCGGCTGGACGCGCACTTTCCTGCTGCACAGCGACGGTTTCAGCAAGGAGATGGATCTCAACTCCGCGAGCCCCGACCAGGCGTGGCCGCTCCCGCGGCGCGGCATGACGACGTATCCCGACGCCACGGCTGTGCAGGACGAGACCGAACCGGAGTGGGTGACCCGCTACAACACGCGTGTCGTCGGCCGGCAGATGCCCCGCCTGGCCGGGGTGGCGCCGTGAGCGATCTGCGCTACGCGGTCGCCGCGTGCCAGACCGACCTGCCGAACCCGACGCATCGCGACGCGATGGGTGCCAACACCGATCGCATGCTCGAGATGATCGACGCCGCGGTGCTCGGCAGCCAGCCGTTCCTGCCGGTGCGTCTCGTCGTCTTCCCGGAGTTCGCCCACGCGGCGCCGGCGTATGCGTCGGTCGACGCGCTGCTCGAGCATCTCGCCGTCGAGATTCCGAACGAGCACACCGACCGTCTGCAGGCACGAGCGACACGGCACGACATCTACATCCAGAGCGGCTCGATGCTGGAGCGCGACGCGCGCTGGCCCGGCGCGGTCTTCAACACGACGTGCCTCATCGGCCCCGAGGGCATCCTGTACAAGTACCGCAAGGTGAACCCGTGGATTCCGTTCGAGGTGCACGCGAGCCCGCACGATCTGCCCGGCTACGATGCACCGCTCTTCCCCGTCGCCGACACGCCCATCGGACGCATCGGCTGCGCGATCTGCTACGACTGGCTGTTCCCCGAGGTGCTGCGCCAGTTGACCGCCAATGGCGCCGAGGTGCTGGTACGGGTCTCGGCCTACATGGACCCGTGGGGCGCGACGGAGCCGATGAACTGGTGGACGCTCATCAACCGCGCGCGTGCCATCGAGAACGTGGCGTATGTGGTGGCGGCGAATCAGGGCGCGAGCCTGCGCCACTATCCCCCCTACTCGTGGCCCGGTGGCTCGCAGGTGGTGGACTTCGACGGCCGCCTGCTGGCAGAGGCGTCCCCTGGACCCGGGGAGCGGATTGTCGTCGCGCCGGTCGACGTCGGAGCGCTTCGCCACGAGCGTGCGACGCGCATCGGGCACCACATGCCGTCGCACCTGCGCACCGAGGCCTACCCCGTGTACGGACGGGCGCAGTTTCCGCGGGCCGGTGATGCGTCAGCGATCAGTTATGAATCGAACGTCGCCCGCATCCGCGGCGCGAAACGATAGGAGCCCCGGGGGCCGCAGGGGGTCAGGTCTGCGGTGGCCCGGCTGGGGGTCAGGTCTCGTCGCGCACCGCCTGGCCCCAGCTACGAAAAGCGATAGATCGTGTCCGACGAGCAGACGACGAACCCCCCGAGCGGATCGAAGGCCACGCCGATCAGGCCCTGCCCAGACACGACGAGTTCGCGTTTCCCGTCAGGCGTCAGCCGATAGAGTCCGCTGGCGCCCGCGAGGGCGTCGACGACGTGCAGGCATCCGGCCGAGTCGAAGCCGAGGCCCTGAGGCCGGCCGAACCCGTCCACCCAGCGCTCGACGAGGCCGTCTGGCGCGACCCGATACACGGCATCCGACGAGTTCAACGTGGGAGCCGTGACGTGCAGCACGTCCTCCGGCGACATCGCCAGGTGGAACGCCGCAATGCTGCCCGGAAGCGTGGCAAAGACCTCGGGCGTCGTCTCGCCTTCGCGGACGCGAAACACGCTGCCCGTTCGGTCACCGGCATACAGCGAGCCGTCGGCGCCGAATGCGAGCCCGCAGACCACGCCGAGGTCTTCGGCGTGCGGAGTGAAGGTGCCATCCGGGGCCACCGCGTAGACCACGCCCTCGAACCGGCTCGACACGTACAGCACGCCGTGCGCATCGAGCGCGAGGCTGGTCGCGTTGGCCAGACCCGTGACCAGCGCCTCCCGCGTACCGTCACGCTCGACCCGGAACACCGACACGGGCGTCTCCTGTCCCCGTCCGCCGCTCAGCGTCGCATAGAGTCGCCCCTCCTGGTCGAAGACGGGGCCGTCCACCTGATGCACGCCGGTGGTCACGACGGTGCCGACCTGCACGAAGGCCGTGGCCCCCTCGACGCCCTCGACGGCAACCGGCTGGAGGCCGCCGGGGATGCCGTCGGGAATGCGCACCATCAGGCTCGAGGCCGACGCCCGCGACAGTGGCACGGCGTGGCCGCCAACGGTGACGGCGGGCAGGTGCCCGACCGACACGGCGAACCCAGAGCCGTCGATCGTCAGGCACCCACCGGCCACGACACCCCGCGGCGTGAGCCGGCGAATCTCGGCGCTCATTGAGCCACCCGGCGGACGCCTGCGAAGCGGCGGGCCCAATAGGGCGCGTCGAGCCGGTCGACGCGCACGTGACTGCCGACATTCGGCGCGTGCATGAACCGCCCGTCACCGAGCGAGACTCCGACGTGCGACACGCGGCGGCCACTGATGCGAAAGAACACGAGGTCTCCGGGAAGAATGCGCCGGGACGACACCCCCGTTCCGGCCTTGAACTGTGCCTGCGTCGTGCGGGGCAGGCTGACGCCCTGCTGACGATACAGGTACTGCACGAACCCGCTGCAGTCGAAGCCGTCCGGACGGGCTCCGCCTGGCCGGTACGCCACGCCCATGAAGGCATGGGCCTCGGTCACGACGCGCTCCGCCACCGGATGTGCGGCCCGGGGCCGCGACGGCACCATGGGACCCGACGTCGAGGCACACCCCGCCACCACCGTGAGGCTGACGAGCGCGGCAATCGAACAGCAGCGAACCAGCAAGATAACTCGTTAGTTACGTTGGTGTTACACGCGTCAGCGCTTGACAGTGCCACCACGCGTCAGCGAAACTGAACCGGTCACTGGCTCAGCATCGCACGACAGACTCGAACCATCGTAACGCGACGCCAATAATTTATGGAGCAGACGCTCCTCCTCAACGCGACGTGGGAACCCCTCAAGGTTGTCCACTGGCAGAAGGCGATTACGCTCTGGTGCCAGGGGAAAGTGGAGGTCGTGTCCGTATACGACCGGGAGGTACGGTCCGTGTCGGTCAGCTTCAGGCTGCCGTCGGTGATCCGCCTCCTGCGTCGCATCCGGATAAGGCGGGCGTTCGACGATGTGCCCTTCTCGCGTGCGAACATCTACGCACGCGACAGGAACACCTGTCAGTACTGCGGTACGCGCTTCCCAGCAACTGACCTCACGTTCGATCACGTCATTCCCGTCGCCCAGGGCGGACGCAAGACCTGGGAGAACATCGTCGCCGCCTGCGTCACCTGCAACCGGCGCAAAGGCGGACGCACGCCAGCGGAAGCACGGATGTCGCTCATCCGGCCGCCGAAGCGGCCGTCGAAGGCCCCGGCCGTCCGCCTCACGATCGGCCTCCGCTACACGCCCGAGAGCTGGCGTGACTACCTCTACTGGAACGTCGAGCTGGATCAGACGTAGGGGCGGCTGGCCGGCGCACGCAGAAGCGCCTCGAACACGGCATCCGGCACCACACGCGTCATGCACCGGTGATCCAGCGGGCACTCGCGCAGCAGGCACGGCCGGCACCAGACGTCCGTCGCGAGAATCGTGTGCGGACCGAGCGGCGCCGTGGCGTGTTCGTTCGTCGCGCCGAAGACGGCGACGACAGGCGTGCCGACAGCGGCGGCGAGGTGCATCGCGCCGGAGTCGTTGGCCAGCGCCCGCGCGCACCGCGCCAGGACGGCCGCCAACTCCGCCAGTGACGTGCGAGCCGTCAGATCGATCAGGTGCGTGCCGGCGTCCGCGACCATGACCGCGCGCGCTTCGCGCACGACCTCATCCACCGCACGCTGGTCGGCGCCGGCGCCCAGCAGCACCACCGTCCCTCCGCGCTCCGTGATCCATCGCGTCACGACGCGGGCCACCGACGGCAGCGGCCACTGCTTCGCGGTGCCGTAGGCCGCGCCCGGCGCGCAGGCGAGCAGCGGACGCTCGCCGTCCCACCCCGCCTGCCGCAACAGCACGTCGGCTGACCCGCGCACCGCGTCTGGCACCGGCAGATGGACGGCGAGTTCGGGCCGCGGCAAACCGAGGGCGTGCACCAGAGCCGCGTAGTAGTCGCCGTGATGGCCGGACGTACGCGTCACGGCCCGTGGTCTGATGGCCTGCGTGAGGAGCCGGCCACGCAGGTCGCGGCGATACCCCCAGCGCTCGGCAATGCCCGCCTGTCGTATCGCCCAGGCAGAGCCGAACGAGTTCGTGAAGAGGATGGCGACGTCGTAGCGCCCGTCACGCAGGCGCGCCGCGTCGGCCCGCAGGCGTGCGAGACCACGAACGCCCTTCCCACCGAGCGGGACGCCGGCGTCGATGCCGTCGATCATCTCGACCAGCGGCACGAACGGCGCCGGCACCGCGACGGCGATGTGCGACGCTGGCCAGGCGGCACGCACGGCCAGCATGGCCGGAACCGCCATGATGACGTCGCCGAGCCAGTTCGGTGCGCGCAGCACCACACGACCGGGACTCGCGCGGACCTGAGCGCTCACGGCTCCCCCTCGCCGGGGGGACCTTCCATCCGCAGGACCGGCGTCTCGGACGTCGGCACGTCGTCGCGCCAGCGTCGATGCATCCACAGCCAGAGATCCGGATGCGCCCGCACGTACTTCTCGAGCACCTTCGTGCAGCGCTGGGTGAGTTCGCGCACGGCATCCGGCGCGTCGGGTGCCGGCATCTCCACCGGCGGCTCGTAGATGAGGCGATACCGGCCGTCGTTGAGCGGCAGGGCGAACACCGGAATGATGGGCGCGCCCGTCTTCAGCGCGAAGGCCGCCACCGCAGAAGTCGTGGCAGCCGGACGGCCCAGGAAGTCGACGCGCACCGCGTCGGCCGAGAGGATGTGCTGGTCGATCAGGATCGCCACGCCCTCGTTTGCATTGAGCGCACGCAGGATGCGCCGGAGTCCGCCCTTCCGGTCGATCACGGCGTTGCCGGTGCGCGTGCGGAGGTCCTCGAGCAGGGCGTCGAGCAGCGGGTTGTCCAGCGCGCGCGCCACCACCGAGATCGACGGATAGCGCAGGGCGTGCACCATGGCGTGCAGCTCCCAGAACCCGAAGTGTCCGGTGATGAAGATGATGCCGTGCCCGCGGGCGTACGCCTCATCGACACGCTCGACGTCGGCGAACTCGACCGACGCGAGCATCTCGTCAGGCGACAGGCCGCTGAACCGCAGAAGTTCCATCAGCTTGCGGCCGAAGTGGCGGAACACGCCGCGCGCGATGCGGGTGCGCTCCTGCGCCGAACGCTCGGGGAACGTCGCGGCGAGGTTCTCCGTGGTGATGCGGCGATGGCGCCGGTCGGTGAGGTACGCGATGCGTCCGATTGCGCTGCCGATGCCGAGTGAGACCCGTTGTGGCAACCGCCGCACGAGCGACGCGAGCCCCGTGACGGCCGCGTGCTCGACGCGATGCCTGAAGCGAGGCTCCGGCGTCATGCGCCCTCCGGGCGCAGCGCGAGCCGGTGACGCAGCCACGAGTGGAACGCGTCGGCCGGCTCGATGACCACGTCGAGCGGCACGACGGCCACGGGGACCGCGATCGGCAGCCAGCGTTCGAGCTTCACGCCGTCCTTCGCGGTCGTGATGACGGCGCACGCGCCGGTGGCCCTGACGCGCGCCTCAATCGCGCGGATGTCGTCCGCCGTGAATGGGTAGTGATCCCGGTAGGCGAGGTGACTGGCGACCCGCCAGCCCGCGGCCGCGAGATCACCCACGACTCGCTCTGGCGACGCGATCGCCGTGACCAGCACCACGGGCTCGCCGACGAGGCGCGGGAAGTCGGTCACGCCCGACAACGGGCGGGGCGGGCCGAGATGGCGATGGACCTCGAAGACAGGTCGCTCGCCGGTGCGGCCGGCAGCCATCGAGAGGCGGGAAGCCGACGTGTCGACCGCCAGCATCGCGTCCGCGTGCGCCAGGGCGGTCAACGGCTCGCGCAGCCGTCCCGCCGGCAGCACCTCCCCGTGCAGCACGTCGTCCAGGGTGAGCAGTACGAGGTTCACGTCGCGGGCGAGCTGCACGTGCTGGAAACCATCGTCCAGGATGTGCACCGTACAGTCGAGTTCCTGCTCGGCATGGACGCCGGCGGCGTAGCGCTGCGTGTGGACGAGCACGCAACAGCCGGGCAGTTCGCGCGCGAGCATGTAGGGTTCGTCACCACTCTCGTCCAGTCCGGCACGCATGCGGTCGGCGTCACGCACGACCACCACCCGATCGGTCGGCCGCGCGCGGCGATAGCCGCGGCTGAGGATGGCGGGGCGTTCTCCCCATCCCCGCAGCAGCCGGGCGAGGCTCGCGACCACCGGCGTCTTGCCGCGGCCGCCGACGGCGAGATTCCCCACGCTGATGACCGGGCGCTCCAGGCGCAGCGGCGCCTGCTGTCGCCACTGCCGGCGTGCGGAGGCCACGCCGCCGTAGAGCTTCGCCGAGGCGCGGACGAACGGCAGCGACCACTCGGCCATCAGTGCACCCGTCCCGCCGAAGCGTCGATGGCCGAGGCCTGTGACGGCGGCAGCACGCGGGAGATCTCGTCGAGCGTGCGGGCCGCTGCCCCGCGATGCCGGTCGATGAGCGCCAGCGCGGCCGCGCCAAGGGACGCGCGCCTGTCGGGCGCACTGAAGAGATCGAGCGCCGCCCGCGTCAGGCCCGAACCATCGCGTACCTGCACCATCGCGCCGGCCTCGAGAAACGCCGCCGAAATCTCCGGGAAGTTGTGCATGGACGGTCCCACCACGATCGGCTTGGCGAAGAGCGCGGGTTCGAGCACGTTGTGTCCGCCGCCGTTCACGAGGCTGCCACCGACGAACACCACCGTCGCCAGGCTGAACAGCGCCGCCAGCTCGCCCATCGTGTCCACGACGACAACGTCGACGGCCAGCGGAACGTCAGGCGGCAGTGCCGTGCGGCGCGCGACGCTCAGGCCACGCCCCTGCACCAGGGCCGTCACCTCTTCGAAGCGCTCGGGGTGCCGCGGCACGAGCACGAGCAGGGCGTCCGCATGTACGTCACGAACCGCCGCGAACGCGTCGAGCACCAGTGCATCTTCACCGCGCAGCGTGCTCGCGGCGAGCAGCACCGGGCGCGTCTCGGCGCCGACGAAGTGACGCAGCACGGAATGCGTCGCGCCCCGTTCGACGAGCGTCCAGTCGAGCGCGTCGAACTTCAGGCTGCCGGTCACCGACACGCGGTCCGGCGGCGCGCCCATCGCCAGCAGACGATCGGCGTACCGGGGCGACTGCGCACACAGGCGTGCGAAGCCGTCGAGCACGTGCCGCAACAGAAACCTCACGGCGCGGTAACGGGGAAAGCTGCGGTCGGAAACACGAGCGTTGATCAGCACGACCGGCACACCGCGGCGCCGGCACTCGTGCAGCAGGCGCGGCCAGATCTCGGTCTCGACCATCACGACGAGGCGCGGCTGCAGTCGCGCCAGCACACGGCGCACGCTGAACGCGAAGTCGATCGGAGCGTAGAACAGGCCATCGATGCCCTCGAGCTGCGTCGCGGCCACGTGACGCCCCGTGCGTGTGGTGGTCGAGACGAACACCGCGAGATCCGCGTACCGTGCGCGCAACCCGGGCAGCAGGGCCCGCACCGCGAGCACTTCGCCGACCGACACCGCGTGAATCCACAGGGACGGGCGGTGTTGCGCGTCGATCGCCGCGGGCAGGCGGCCCAGGCGCTCGCCGAGGCTGTGCCGGTACTTGTCGTGCCGCCATGCCTGCCACGCCAGCCACGGCGACAGCAGAAGCAACGCGACCGAACTGACACAACTGTAAAGGAAATACATGGCCGGCCGCGGCCAGGGGCCTGTCGGAGGTTCCGCGCCGGAAGTATAGCGCACCGATGCTGTAACATTGGGGGTTCGGACGACGCCCCGCCGGCCGTCTCGCGAAGGGTCCGGGGGCAGCGGCGTGAGGTATCAGCCATCATCGGGCGGTGGCGCCGGTCATTGCGTCATCGCCATTCAGCGGAGGGTCTTGCATGGGGATCAAGGTAGGCATCAACGGTTTCGGCCGTATCGGGCGCAACATCATGCGCGCCGCGATGAGCCGTACGGACATCGACTTCGTCGCCGTCAACGACCTCACCGATACGAAGACCCTGGCCCACCTGCTCAAGTACGACTCGATTCTCGGCAACCTCGACGCTGACGTGCAGTCGGGCGAGGGCTGGATCAGCGTCAACGGCGACAAGTTCCAGGTGCTGTCGCAGCGTGACCCCGCGCAACTGCCCTGGGGTGAACTCGGTGTCGACGTCGTCTTCGAAGGTACCGGCCTCTTCACCAAGCGGGACGATGCGGCCAAGCACCTGCTGGGCGGCGCCAAGCGCGTGATGATCACCGCGCCCGCGACCAGCCCCGATGCGACGTTCGTCGTCGGCGTGAACCACGAATCGTACGACCCGGCCAGGCACGTCGTGTTCTCGAACGCCTCGTGCACGACCAACTGCCTCGCGCCGTTCGTCAAGGTGCTGCACGAGGAGTTCGGCATCGTGAAGGGCTGGATGACGACCATCCACAGCTACACGAACGACCAGCAACTGCTCGACCTGCCGCACAAGGACCTGCGCCGCGCCCGCGCGGCAGCGCTCTCGATGATCCCGACGACGACCGGCGCAGCGAAGGCCGTGGGCGAGGTGCTGCCTGATCTCAAGGGCAAACTCGACGGCTTCGCGATGCGCGTGCCGACGCCGAACGTCTCGGTGGTCGATCTCGCCGCCATCCTCTCGAAGAAGACGACGGCCGACGAGGTCAACGCGGCGTTCAGGGCCGCGGCCGACGGTCCGCTGAAGGGCATTCTCGCGGTCGAAGACGCGCCGCTCGTCTCGATCGACTTCCGCGCCAACAGCAACTCGTCGATCGTCGACGCCGCCTACACCAAGGTCATGGACGGCGACTTCGTCAAGGTGCTGAGCTGGTACGACAACGAGTGGGGCTACAGCAGCCGCTGCATCGACCTGCTCGTCTACATCGCCGGCAAGGGTCTGTGAGCCGCACGCCCCTCATGAAACGATCGATCAAGGACCTCGACCTGAAGGGCCGGCGGGTGTTCATCCGCGTGGACTTCAACGTGCCGTTGAAGAACGGCGTCATCGGCGACGACACGCGGGTCCGGTCGTCACTGCCGACCATCCAGTACGCGCTCGGCGAGGGCGCCACGGTGATTCTGGCGTCGCACCTCGGGCGTCCGAAGGGCAAGCCGAACCCGGAGTTCTCCCTTCAACCCGTCGCGACGCGGCTGGCCGACCTGCTCGGGCAGCCGGTGACGTTCGCCAGCGACTGCGTCGGTGAGCCCGCGCGGCAGGCCATCGCCGCGGCGGGCACGCCGGGCGTCGTGCTGCTCGAGAACCTCCGCTTCCACGCGGAAGAGGAGGCCAACGACGATGGCTTCGCGCAGCAGCTGGCGGCGCTCGCCGAGATCTACGTCAACGACGCGTTCGGGTCGGCGCATCGTGCGCACGCCTCGACCGAAGGCATCGTTCGTCACGTGCAGCAGGCGGCGGCCGGGCTGTTGATGGCCAACGAAGTCGCCTACATGGGCAAGGCGCTGACCGCGCCCGACCGTCCGTTCGTGGCGGTGCTCGGCGGCGCGAAGGTGAGCGACAAGCTCGAGGTCATTCAGAACCTGCTGTCCAAGGTCGATGCGCTCGTCATCGGCGGCGCGATGGCCTACACGTTCCTGAAGGCGCAGGGTCTGGACGTCGGCACGTCGCTGGTCGAGGCCGACCTCGTCGACACGGCGCGCGACCTCGCGGCGCAGGCCGAGGCCAAGGGTGTCACGCTGGCCCTGCCGACCGACCACGTCGTCGCCGAGAAGCTCGAGGCCGGTGTGGCGTCCGAGACGCTCGCGGTGGGCGATGGGGCGATTGGCCGGCGGATGGGCCTCGACATCGGTCCGGAGACGGCCGCGCGCTATGCGGAGATCATCCGCGGCGCGAAGACCGTGGTCTGGAACGGTCCGATGGGCGTGTTCGAGATCGACGCGTTCGCGCACGGCACCAAGACGGTGGCCGACGCGGTGGCCGCGGTGGAGGGCACGACGATCATCGGTGGCGGCGACTCCATCGCGGCCGTGACGAAGGCGGGCGTAGCCGACCGCATCAGCCACATCTCGACGGGTGGCGGCGCCTCGCTCGAGTTCCTCGGCGGACGTACGCTTCCGGGCGTGGCGATTCTGCCGGACGCAGGGTAGAAACCTGAGGCGCCCGAATGCGTATCCCTCTCATTGCCGGCAACTGGAAGATGTACAAGGGCGTGCACGGCGCCGTGGCGTACGCCAAGGAACTGCGCGTGCTGGCCGCCGACATCGTCGACCTGGAACTGGTGATTGCGCCCGCCTTCACCGCGGTGCATGCCGTGGCGGATGCGTTGCGCAACTCGAACATCGCGGTCGCCGGGCAGGACGTGTTCTGGGAGAAGGAAGGCGCGTTCACCGGCGCGGTCAGCGCGCCGATGCTCAAGGACGCGGGCGCAGCGCTCGTCATCGTCGGCCACTCGGAACGGCGGCGCGTGTTCGGTGACACGGATGCGGACGTCAACCGCAAGGTGCACGCGGCATACGCCGCCGATCTGGCGCCCATCGTGTGCGTGGGCGAAACGCTCGATGAGCGGGACGGCGGCCGCACGCTCGACGTGCTCGATACGCAGGTGAAGGCGGCGATCGACGGCGTGTCGTCGGCGCAGTTCGCGACGATGGTGATTGCGTACGAGCCGGTGTGGGCGATTGGCACCGGGCGGACGGCGACGCCGGACCAGGCACAGGAGGCGCATGCGCACATCCGGTCGCGATTGCGGCAGTGGCTGGGCGCCGAGGCGGCGGACGGCTGCCAGATTCTGTATGGCGGCAGCGTGAAGCCCGACAACGCGAAGGCGACGCTGCAGCAGCCGGACGTGGATGGCGCGCTGATTGGCGGCGCGAGCCTCGAGGTGCAGAGTTTCCTGGCGATCGCCCGCGCGGCTCTGTGAGGGAGGGCGGCTCTCCGGGCCGGCCGACACCTCGCCGTGGCAGACGGCCGGCTCGGAGAGCCGGCCCTACGTGACTTCGGCCCTACGTGACTCTTGGCCAAGGGTATTCTCCCGAGGTATACTGCGTCGTTATGCTGTACGGATTGCTCGTCACCCTCTACGTCGCCGTCTGCCTGCTCCTTCTCGTCGCCGTGCTCCTGCAGCAGGGCAAGGGGGGCGACATGGCCGCGGCGTTCGGCGGTGGTGGAGGCCAGGGTGCCTTCGGTGCCCGTCAGGGTGCCACGGTGCTGGCCAAGGGTTCGGCCGTGCTTGGCGCGCTGTTCATGGTGGTCGCGCTCGCGCTGGCCATTGTCGGACGTGAGGGTCCGGGTTCGGTGATGAGCGGCGTCCCGACGCCGGCCACGCAGCCGGCACCAGAGGCTCCGACGCCTGTCTCGTCGGAACCGGTCGTGACGCAGCCGACCGAGGTGCAGCCGGAGTCGACCGAGAGTGCGCCCGAGGCGCCGAAGAACCCGGCGGCAGCGCCCGCGCCGACGCCGGATCCGCCCAGGCAGCAGCAGTAGTTCGAGAGGCCGTCTACCGGCTTCTCGAGACCCTCGGCGACCTGTTATAGTCCGAGGTCCGTCGGCATCAGGTCACGCCTGCCATCGTGACTGCCGGCAACTCACCGCACGCGGAAGTGGCGGAATTGGCAGACGCACCAGCTTGAGGGGCTGGCGGGCGCAAGCTCGTGGGGGTTCGAGTCCCCCCTTCCGCACCAACCTTCGCTCACGCGCCGCCAACCTCTCGCGTGAGCTACGGTTGGCAAGCCACGCGAAGGTTGTCC
>CAYMAG010000054.1:0-4508 GCA_964388335.1 uncultured Vicinamibacteraceae bacterium
CACGAGCGCCACGGGCACCATGAGCAGCGCCTGCCAGCCGCCGGCCGGGAACTGCGCCAGCGCAGCGAGCGCCGTCGGCCATACGCCCGACCCGCCGAGCACGACGCGTCGCTCGTGCCTGCGTACTCGTGTCGTCATGCTCGGCGACGTGCTGGATGAGGAGCGGCGCGATGCGCTTGCCACGTCCGACGGGGTCAAGCGCATCAATCCCGACCGCCAGTTGGATCACGTCGGCCCGACCCTCTACTTCCGGCTGTACGACCTGTTCGAAGCCACCCGCTACCTCGATCCGTTCGCGACGGCGTGGGGCAAGACTGGCGCGAAGAGTCCGGACAGCAGGAAGACGGTCACGGCCCTCGACGGGTTTCCCATGACCGAGGCCTCCCTGCACGTGGAGGGAGGGGACGACGCCCTCGGTGAGGACGGGGGCGGGGAAGCCGCCGCGTGTGCGGCGTGTGACGCGTCGATTGAAGATCAGTGGCATCTGATCGGCCGCGGCCTGAATCGTCGGCGGCGTTCACGTCGAGCAGATGACGGTCGCCGGAGACTGACGCGCGCGTCGCGCTGGCCGGCACTGGGGGCCGATTCCCTCGCCACTCGATCTGTCAGCGCCGCAGCGGCTGGAGGTCGTCCAGCAGCCGGCTGGCAGCCACCGCGCGGACGTTGGGTGCAAGCGGGAACGTCGCGTCGCCGGCATGCACGACGTCGAGCCGACTCAGGTGCAGGTCGGCGAGTGCATGCCGCATGGACGGGGTGATGCGTGGCGCGGTGGTTCGCTTGACCTCGACTCCGTAGCGACGCGTGCCGGCGACGACGAGGAGATCCAGCTCCGCCCCTGTGTGCGTAGCCCAGTAGTAGATCTGGTCGGACCTCACCCCAAGGCGTTGCACGACCGCCTCGACCACGAAGCCCTCCCACGCCGCGCCGACCTTCGGATGCCGCTCGAGCGCGTGCATGGACTCGATGTCGAGCAGTGCGTGGACGATACCCTTCGACGCGGCGTAGACGAAGCACGGGTTGCTACGGGAGAGGTGGGGTTTTCGGTGCTGTCGCAGTCCCTGGTTGGCGCAGCGGATTCACCCAGCGAAGACCCTCGAACCGTCCGAAGTCGCCGTCGTTCGAGTGCACCTCGCCGTTGATCTCGATCGCGTGCGCGGCGAGCTGCACGTCGGTCGTCAGGTTGGCCCCCGTGCCGAGTTCCCGCAGGAGGCGGAGCGCCGTCTCCAGGTGTGCGCGTCCCGGTACCAGGGTCGTGACGTTGGGCCGCGCGACCCAGCCCTCGACCCGCGCGATGGCGTCTTCGACGCTCAATGGATCGGTGAACACCCGGCGGCTCGTGCCCAGGCGGAGAAAGCCGAAGAGGCACCCAGGCGCGAGACCGACCTGGCGGTCGCCACTGAGGGCCTCTTCCCACCACCGGCGCGCCGACGCGTGCAGCCGGTGCGCGTCGATCTCCGCGTACAGGAGCAGGTTGACGTCGGGGATGATCACCGGCGGGCTCGCATCTTCTCGGCGGCTGCTTCCTCCTCGAACTCGTCCGCGAGCCGGTTGAACGCATGGGCGTCGATCCCGGGTCGCAGTGTGGTCTTGTGCGGTCGCACGCGATAGCGCCCCGAGCCGCGGTTCCGCGTTGCTGGAGCCAGCCCCTTGCGGATGGCCTCGTTGACGACGTGCTTGAAGGGTTTGCGCTGGCGATGCACGGCCTCCTCGAGCATACGCGCCACGTCCGGATCGAGCGTCACGGTGGTCCGCATGAAAGCATCATGATGCCCCCGGCTGGCCGCGTCAAGGCGTTCCGATTGTGGGATGCGGGGAGCAAGGACGTCCAGGGTCATGACGCATCCGCGTCAGACGCGCTCGATGCCCACGAGGTACACGAGCGTGCCATCGTCAGCGATGTCGAACTCGGCGACGCCGGTCGGCAGCGTGACAATCTGCGGCACCACGACGCGGGCGGTACCGAGCGTCTGGACGCGCACCGGATCGAATGCGACAGCCCAGAGCGCACCGCCTGCGACGTAGACGCGGTGCCCGCTCGGCACGTAGTGCGCCTGACGCGCTCGCTGCAGCACTGGCCGCCACGAACCAGACGCCAGATCGAGCACGCCCACCTGAGCGGCATCGAGCCCTCCCGCGAGGGACGTGATCGTGAACAGCACCTGCCGCCCCCCGGGGAGCACCTGCGGCCACAGGTGATCGCCCTCGCCGCGCTCGCGGTTCGGGCGCGTCAGCACGACCGGGTCACCGCCCGATGGTGACAAGCCCAGCATGCCCGTCGCCGTCTCGCCCGACGCGGCGATGATGGTCCGGTCGTCGATCCACGTCGCCCCGCGGCTAGGGCCGTCGAGCCTGGAGACGAAGACCGGCGGTCCGCCGGTAAGCGGGACCTTGTGGAACGCTGCACCCGGCGCGCCCGGCTCGAAGAAGCCGACCCACTGGCCGTCGGGCGACACGAACGGCCCCTTCGGCAGGCCCGTCGGCGTCAGCGGTTCGGGTTCGAGCTGGTCGAGGCGATGGACGAATAGCTGCGTCCGATCGATGCGGGCCCCACCCTTGTACACAATGCGCGTGCCGTCTCGCGTAATCGAGAGATCGCGAGACTGCGTGTCAACCAGCAGTTGCCGGACGGCGCGTTGATGGAAGCGCTTGGAAAGCTCGACGAAGGCCTCCAGTTCAAGCAGCAGGCGCTCGTGCGCAACCCACGGTCGCCATGGCTACTGGTGCAGATTGCGACCTCGTACTGGCATCAGCGAAAGCACGATGAAACGCTCGTCTGGGCTCAACGCGCCCTCGATCTCGACCCGACGCACCTGATCGCCACCCGCTTGCTCTCGTGTGTCCATTCGAGGCGTGGCGACCTCGTGAGGTTTCTCGAAGAGAATTTCAGCGGCGCGCCGCCGGCCGGCATGTCGGACGAAGCGCTGACGACCGTGCGTGACATCGTGGCGGAAATGCGCTGCGTGCAGGCCAGCGAGGGCATCGGTGGCGTGACGCGGTACATGGCCGACGCCGTGGACGACCCGCGGGTTCTTGCTCCGCCCCAGCACGCCATGGTAGCCTGTCCGGGCGCTCGTCGTGTATCTCACCGCGGCCGCGCCCACCAGACATGCATTCGCGGTGCTCTCGTCTGACGGCTTGCCTCGCCGCCACTGTTGCTGTGTCGATGGTGGTGATGGTGGCGTCTGCGCCGCGGTTCGAGAACGGCTTCGACCTCGACAGCCTCATCCGCAAGACGCGCACAGGCGCCCAGCGCGACGTGGCCGATGCGATCGACCACGCGTTCGAAGTCCCCGACCCGCTCGTCTCCGCCCCGAGTGACGGTCCGTACAGCGGCACGGTTCTGAACGACGTCAAGGCACCGCCGGGTGCCGCCATGCTTCTGTCGGGGTCGGGTGCACCGCCCGGCCCAGACGCGCGCTGGACCCTGCTTCCCGCCGCACACGTTCGCACGACCGCGCTTGCGCAGCCACATCAGCCATCCCTCGGCCGCGCACCTCCCTCCGCCTAGCTCACGACCGGCCCCTTCGGGCCGCACTTGTCTTCGGTCTCACGGTGTGGCCGGGACGTGGCGCGAGCACTCATCGCCCACGGTCCAGGTTCATCGTGCAATCTCCAGAGTGGGCTCGCGTCTTGGCGAGAGAAGCGTAAGGACATACCGATATGGACCAGTTGCTCGACAGCATCGTCCGTTTTCAGAACGAGATCTACCCGCAGCAGAAGCAGTTGCTCCAGGGGCTGGCGTCCGGGCAGTCGCCGGAGATGCTGTTCATCGGCTGCTCGGACTCACGCGTGGTGCCCAACCAGTTGCTGCAGAAGCAGCCCGGTGAACTCTTCATCTGCCGCAATGCCGGCAACATCGTGCCGCCGCACGGCGACGTGGTCGGCGGCGTCTCGGCCACCGTCGAGTACGCCGTGGAGGTGCTCGGCGTCAAACACATCGTCCTGTGCGGGCACTCCGACTGCGGGGCGATGAAGGCCGTGCTGCACCCGGAGAAGGTGGCACAGTTCCGCGCCGTGGCGGCGTGGCTGCGGCACGCCGAGCGCGTCCTGGCCATCGCGCGCGCCACGCGGCCGGACCTGGACGACGAGGCGATGATTGACGTCCTCATCGAAGAGAACGTCAGCGCGCAGATCCACAATCTGCTGACACATCCGTCCGTCGCAGCCAAGGTCAGGTCCGGGGCACTCGAGGTCCACGGCCTCGTCTTCGACATCCCCAACGGCACCTTCAAGATCCTCGACCGGACGACCGATACGTTCCTGCCCGTTGCCGACGTACTCGAGGCGCGGCGCAGCCAGGCGGAGGCCGCCAATGTCTAGCGGGCCTCCGGCCCAGCGAGGGCCTTGGCCCGCAACGGTCGCTTGCCTCGCCGAACACTTGACTCAATGAGCCAAGTTTCGGCGTGTCGTCGGCGGTGCCATCGCCGGACAGGCGCCTCGGACCGGCGCCTCTAATGCTTCCGATCGTCTTCCCTCAACCGCTGTAGCCGACCCTGCCCGGCGCGACC
>CAYMAG010000054.1:4608-32710 GCA_964388335.1 uncultured Vicinamibacteraceae bacterium
AATGCTTCCGATCGTCTTCCCTCAACCGCTGTAGCCGACCCTGCCCGGCGCGACCGTGCCCGCCACGCCGCCCAAGAAGCCCGGCGGCGGCGGGTCGCAAGAGTGGATTGCTCCCGCATGGTTCGCGGGCTATCCGCCACCCGACGGGATGGGGTGACCCGAACCGGCGTCGGTGCACCTGACCAGAGCCGCACGTCAGTCCCCTGCCTGCCCGACGACACCGACGGGTTCCGCGCTACCATATCGGCACCGCCGCGGCGTCTATTGCCACTCGGTTGAGGAACGGAGCGAACGTGGACGACGCGTTGAAATCCGTGAAGCTGTGGTCGACGTTCGCTGGCGGCGTGCTCGTCGTCGCCGTGCTGTACTGGGCGCAGGCCGTGCTCGTGCCGTTCGCGCTCGCCATCCTGCTCACGTTCGTCCTGACGCCGCCCGTCAACTGGCTTCAACGGTGGGTCGGTCGCGTCCCTGCCGTGTTGTTGGCCGTCACGCTGGTGTTCGCAATGCTCGGTCTCGCCGTGTTCGGGCTGACGTGGCAGGTGGGCCAACTGGTCGAGGACCTCCCCGTCTATCGTGCCAACATCCGAGCGAAGATTGCCGACGTGCGCCTCGCAGGCAGCGGCGGCGCGATCGAGAAGCTGCAGCATGAGCTGGAAGGCATCAAGGCCGATCTAGGCACGTCGGAGACGCCGGCAGGAACCGTGTCGCAGCCCCTCGTCGTGGCCTCCAGCCAGGTGACGGGTCCTCTGGCCTTTGAATGGCTCGGGCCGGTCGTCGGGCCGTTGACCTCGGCGGGGCTCGTGGCGGCGATGGTCGTCTTCATGCTGCTCGAGCGCCGCGATCTGCGGGATCGCCTGATTGGATTGATCGGGCACGGACAGCTCGCGACGACCACGAAGGCGTTCGACGAAGCCGGAACTCGCGTCAGCCGGCAGCTGTTGATGCAGGCCCTCGTGAGTCTGCTGTACGGCATCGCGGTCTTCGTCGGACTCTACTTCCTCCACGTCCCGTACCCACTCGTGTGGGCGACGCTCGGTGCGGCGTTTCGGTTCATCCCCTATATCGGTCCCGTGCTCGGCGCCGGCGCGCCGATCCTCGTCAGTTTCGCGGCCCTCGAGGGGTGGACAGGTCCATTGACGGTCCTCGCCCTGTTTGTCGCCCTCGAGCTGTTCACGAATCTCGTGCTCGAGACCGTGCTGTATGCCGGGGCGGTCGGCGTGTCGCAGGTGGTGCTGCTCGTGTCCGTCGCGTTCTGGACATGGCTGTGGGGACCGCTGGGGCTGCTGATGGCGTCACCGCTGACCGTCTGCGTCGTGGTGCTCGGCAAGCATGTGCCCGGCCTCGCGTTCGTCGGCCTGCTGATGGACGACACGGCGGCGCTGGCGCCCGAGTACGCCTTCTACCAGCGCTTGCTGGCCCGCGACCAGAGCGAAGCGGCCGAACTGATCGACACCCACATCAAGACCGAGCCGACGGCGTCGGTGTACGACGCGCTGCTGCTGCCGGCGCTCAGCTATGCCGAGCGTGACCGTTTGGAGCGCCGGCTCTCGTCGGAAGAAGAAGCGGCGGTCATCGAATCGATCCGGGAGCTGATCGCGGACGCGGCCGAGGTCGTCCACCGCCACGCGCAGACGGAGCGGCCCGCCACGGCCGCCGATCCGTCGCTCCTGGGACCGCGCGAGCCCTTGCGAGTATTGGGCTACGCGGTCAACGGCCTCGCCGATGAAGTGGCGCTCGCCATGCTGGCACACCTGATCCACGATCTGCCGATCGCGATGGAGATCACCGGCGTGCGCATGCAGGTGGCCGAGCTGGTCTCGTTGGTGCGAGACCGACAGTTCTCCGTGGTGTGCTTCGCCGATCTCCCACCGAGCTCGTCGTCGAAGACCCGGTATCTCGTGAGGAAGCTCCGCTCGACGCTGCCAGAGCTGCGAATCGCGGTGGGACGATGGGCACCGCCGGCGCTGGCGGACGAGAGTTCGCAGACGCTCCTGGACACGGGCGCCGATCACGTCGCCTCGCTGTTGATCGAGAGTCGCGACTACCTTGGCGGCCCCCTGGAGATGCCGCGCCTGGCAGTCCCCGGCCCCGCGGACGCTGCCGGGCTCGCGGCACCCCCGCTCTCGATTGGTCGCGCGTCAGCGTGAGTGCCGGCTGACGGATCGCCGCAACCTTGGCATCGGTCGCGCGCTGCCGCTGGTCACGATTCCGCTGTACGCATTGCTGAAACTCGGCGCGTACTCCGATCGGCTGAAGGCTTCCGGCGAGACATCGCGCCATAGCGCGCCTGCGTGCCACGTGCGGAGGCGGATCACTCGGCGCACTGTAACGATCTCCGCAACGGCTCATCCGTACGGAGCGCTTGTTACCATCGCGATCGCCTTGTTGATGGCGATAAGAGAGTGTGGTGGCTTGGAACGTTACTCCTCACGCAGCGCTTCGACCGGCGCCACCCTCGACGCGCGCGATCGCATCCAGCGCATCCTGAACGATGCCGAGCGCGAGAAGCTGGCCAACGGTCGATCGCCACGCCTGTGTGCTACCATGGTCGGACAATGCCCACGGCACCTCGACCACGGACCCGCGCGGGCCGCACCGAGAAGGTCAGCATCTCGCTCGATCGATCGGATCTCGCGATGCTTCGGAAACGGGCCAGGCGCCTGCACGGCGGCAACCTCTCCGCCGTCGTCGCCGACAGCGTCCGCCTGATCCGGGAAGAGGAGGGCAGGGAGGCGCTCGTCTCCTGGCTCGGGGATGCGGCGGCGGCCACGGACGCGCAGCGGGACTCCATCCGCGCGGAGTGGCGCGGCAGGCCAGCCCGGCGCCAGCACGGGACCGCGTGAGTGCCGGCCTCACGTTCGACACCGGCGCGCTCATCGCACTCGAGCGCCGCCGCCAGCGGATCGCCCGCATCTACGCGACCGCCGTTGCCGACGGCCTGCCCGTGACCGTTCCGGCCGTCGTCGTTGCGGAGTGGTGGCGTGGCCGGTCGGACGCGCGCGAGATCATCCTGCGCGGGGTCCGTGTCGAAGAGACAACGGTGAGCCTCGCGCGGCTGGCCGGCGAGGCGCTCGCGGCCATCCCCGGCGCCGGCGCCATCGACGCCCTGGTCATGGCCTCGGCGGCACGCCGCGGCGACGTCGTGTACACGTCGGACTTCTCCGATCTCGAGCGCCTCCAGGCGTTCTTCCCAGCTGTGCGGGTGCTCGCCGTGTGACGCGTGTGGGTGGACGGCCAGTGGGCACCGGCGGCCTGGTGCTCCGCTCTTCGCTCGGTCGCCTCCTCCGCTCACCTGCGATGCATGTATTGACAGTGGTTGTCATGCCCTCTACGGTCGAGTGTCGCCACGCTGCGCCGCGACATGTTCCCCTGGTCCTACACCTCCATCGTCGTCCAGGACTTCGACTCGCGCGGGCCGCCCGAGATCGAGGATCAGGAGCGCTTCGACTGACGACTGCGGCCGACTGCCCGCGCCGGCGAGGAGGCGTCGGTTGTCCTCCTGTGCGAACGGACTCCGCAGCCGCTGTGAAGAGCGAGCCGCTGATGGCTGTCATCCAATCGGAGCGTCTCCGCTCTGAGCGTCCGGCCGGAGCGACGGGGCCAGCGACGATCGTGCGTGCGCTGGCGCTGGAGTAACGGCGCGTACCGAACGTGTCTCCGACCGACCCGGAATGGAGATCCGTTGCAGGCGTCGGAGGAGTTGTTTTCCGGCCGCGATCACGTAACTTACGCCGCTCGCGATCGACGCATGGACGGCGTCGCCGATGGCCTGTGAAGCTCCGCCCCCCAGACTCATGTTGGCGATGGACGGGCCGATCCTGTTTGAGTCACCCATTCGACTCCGGCGATGACGGCGGCGACCGTTCCCCAACCCTCCGCAATCGAGCACTCTTATACCGATGAGATTCGCGTTCTTGTTGACTCCGTAAGTGGAGCCGTCGGGCGTCGGGCCCCGCCGTGGGGCGTGGGACTGAGAATGGGCGTTCGGTTAACTGGACAGGCGCCTCCAATGCTTCCTATCGTCCACGAGGTGACGCACATCGAGGGTTGCGATGCGGTCGCGCCGCGGCCGGCACCGGCGAATACGCCCAGCGTGTGTAAGGAATCCCCGGGCACGCGGCACGCCAGCGTGCTTGACACGCTCGTGTCGGATCGCTGATCATCCGCGCCGAAAGGAGGCGGCGTTGCCAAAGTATCCGGACGTGGACTACTTGGAATTCATGCGGCGGGTGACACAGGCGAACCCGCACTTCGAGCGACTTCGCGACAGCTCGCTCCACGGTCTCATCGTGCAGCTCCGTCACGCCACGTGCTCGCCGTCGCGTGTGCGGGTCCTGGTCAATCAGGTTCCGGCCGACAAGCAGCGGAAGTACCAAGCAGCGCTGAGCTATCTGGCGGCCTACCATTCGCCGCATGCGGCGCCGCACCCCGCAGTGCCAGCCACACCCGCGTCGAGGCCGCGCGGCGGCGTGGCGATCCCGATTCCGCCGCGCGGCGTGGTGGCAGGTCTCCGCCCGGTCGCGCGACCGGCACCGGTGGGACCGGCTGCAGCCGTGACCAGGCTCGACACCGACCAGCCGCAGGTCGGCTACGCGCTCATCGTCGACCCAGACCCGGTCAATCCGATCGGCACCCCCCTCCCTCCCCTCACCCGGGCTGAGGTCGTGCGCATCAACGAAGCCGTGGCGCGCATGAAGCGGGCGATCCAGGCCGCGATCGACGGGATGACCGGCGCGATGCCGAACCAGTTGTACACCCGGCTCTTCGGCGCGTATGACGAGGGGCGGCGCAGGCAGGTCCTCGCAAACTTCCAGTCGTTAGCGGCGGTGGTGCAAGGCACGGGCCATGGTGGCGGCCTGTACCTCATCGACGCACGGAACGACCAGGAGAAGTACCAGTGGTTCGCGGCGACCGTGCGAGGCAGTGCGACCGCCAACACGGCGAACGTGTGGATCGGCCGATCGTTCTTCAGCGGCCGAGGGGACTACGAGGTGTCGAGCGACGCCACCGTGGTGACGATGGTACACGAACTCGCGCACGCCTGCTTCTCGGCCAGCGACGTGCCCGTCGCCGGCTCCGGCCACGTACTCGATGCCAGCGGGATGCCGCCGCACGGTGTCGATGTCGCCAACGACCTGGCCGAGGACGAGAGGCTTGCCCAGGCGGACCCCGCCCTCGCTGTGCGCAACGCCGACAATTATGGTCAGTTCGCCTGGCTGCTCCTGCAGTCGAAACGGGCCTGACGGACATTCAGGTCACCTGCTGCCACTCGCTGCAATCTGCCTGCACACCTGGGCTCCGAGACACGAGTTCAGGCGGTCAGCCTTTCAGCGTCCCCTCTGGCGAGCGCCACGATCTGGCTCGCGCCTCTCGCCCGCTGGGACAGGCACGATGTGCGGTAGAGCGAAGTCCGTCGCCGAGGTTGAGCAATCATTGTGCAGATGGAAACCGACATCGCCGACGGCGTGAGGCTGACGCTTTGCGATGATGGAGCGGACCAGGAAACGGGCGCTCGACATCGACTCACGCTCGTGGTGGCCGTCAGCGGCCGAGCGCGTCGGTCACTGGACGTGACCGACGACCGTCAGCCAAGCCGCTGAGCGCGGATGCGACGACGCGCGGCCGCGCCGAGTCCCAGCAGGGCCAGCCCGAGAAGCGCCACGCTGCCAGGCTCGGGAACCGGAGTCAGCTCTACGTTGAACACGACGCTCCCTCCGCCAAGCGCACCGTAGAAGTCAACTGCACTTCCCGTGAAGCTGGCAGTCGTGCCATCCCACACCACGCTCGAGAAGTCACCGACCAGCAGGTTCCCGGAATCGTAGGTGATACCCGCGATCGTGGAACCGTCGGTCGTGACGAAGTCGCTGAGGTCGATCACGAACGTCCCACTGGCGTCGGACGTGCTGCCAAAGAACTCGAACGTGATCTGCGACAGCGTCGGCGTCAGGTCCGCGAAGGAATACGATCCCGCGTCGACGGTTCAGCACCCTCGACGTGCCCCCTGGAGGTCCACATGTCCAAAGGGCAACGGCAACGTTGGTGTCCGTCAAGATCCTCCCGAACGACTCGACTAGAACCCTTGACGCGCCGAAACCTGGCTCTTTGAGTCAAGTTTTCGGCGTGGCGAGTGACCGTTGCGGGCCGAGGCCCTCGCTGGGCCGGAGGCCCGCTAGACAATATGGAATGACCGGCTCGGCCCACGGCAAGCTGGCAGACGCGGAGGTCAACTTCGAAACCGGTGCAGGTCCCCTGGCGGGACTGCGCCTCATCAAGCCTGAAGCCTGCAGCCTGCAGCCTGAAGCCTGAAGCCTGAAGCCCGAAGCCCGAAGCCCGAAGCCCGACTACGTCCCGCTCGCGGCACGCAGCGCGGCGAGCACCTCCGACGTCTTCCAGCCGTTTCCACGCCAGATCTCCAGGACGCGGCCGTCAGGGCCGATGAGCGCCGTCGCGAGCGTGTGGTCGAGCGACGGGCCCGACCGCTCGGTGTAGACCGCGAAAGCCTTCGCGAACGCGTCGATGGCCTCGGGCGTGCCCGTCGCGAAGCGCCAGCGCGCGAAGTCGGCCTTCATCGCTGTCCCGTAGGCGTGCAGCACCTGCGGCGTGTCGTACGCGGGGTCGAGCGTCACGCTCAGCAGGCGTATACGCGCGCCGAGGGTGGCCTCCTTCGCCACTTCGGCCTGCACCTCCTGGAGGCGCTTCACCATCAGCGGACAGAACTCGGGCAGCGGGCATCGCGTGAAGATGAACGTGACGACGGTCAGGTGTCCCTCGAGGTCGGCTGTCGTGACGTCCCGGTTGGCCTGATCGCGCAGCGTGAACGCCGGCACGGCGTCACCCCGCCGCAGGCGCGACGCCGGCGCCGCGGGGCGCTGCGTGCCGGCGGCGGTCACGGCCTCGTCTCGTCCGATGACCACCAGGCTGTGCGCCTCTGACGCGGTCTGATCGACGCGCAGCGCGAACCGCACGCGATCCCCTGAGCGCAGAGCGCCGGCATCCACACCGGTGCCCATCGTGAACGGCATGGTCATGGCTGGCATGAACCCCGGGATGTCGTCATGGGCAATCGACACCTGCCGCCCCTGCGCCGGTGCCATCACGACCCCGGTGACCTCGAACTGCACGGCCCCATCTGCCTGGCCGTGTCCTGCCGCCTGGCGCGAGGGGTTCGGCGACCCGCGTCGTGTCCAGGCGTAGGTAGAAACCAGCAGCACGGCGACGAGGGTGAGAGCGACGACGATGGCGCGCGGCTTCATGGCGCCAGTGTCGACCCGCGCGCTCCCTGCCGTCTTTGCGCTGGCGCAACGACGCCGCAACCCGCCTGCCGCCAGACTGCCCCTCAGGAGGTGCGGGAAGACCACCCTGCCCGCGCGCACAACATCATGAAGACGTCTTTCTACATGCTCGTCCTGCTGGCCGTTGCCGCGCTTGGGGTGGCCTGTGGCCAGTCCGAACCGGCAGGGCCAGGCTCCCCGGCCAGTTCGTCCCCCGCAACCACGTCGGCCCCGGTCGCACACGATGGCCGCGCCATCGAGGTCACCGGCGACGACACCATCAAGTTCAGCGTCACCGAGATCCGCGCGACGCCAGGCGAGCGCTTGAGTGTGACGCTCGTGAACACCGGCAGCATGCCCAAGTTCTCGATGGGGCACAACTGGATGCTGCTCGCTGCGGACGTCCAGATCGAGCCCTTCCTCGTCGCCGCTGCCGAAGCGCCGACGACCGACTACGTGCCCGCCTCGATGCAGGACACGATCCTGGCCTCGACCAGGCTGCTGGGACCCGGTGAGCGCGACACGGTCACGTTTGCCGCACCGACGGCGCCGGGGCGGTACGAGTTCATCTGTTCCTTCCCCGGGCACTACCAGGTCGGCATGCGCGGCGTGCTGATCGTCGAATGACCCCCCGTTCCCCAGGAGACCAGCCATGACCACACCCCTGCAGTTGTGCACCGTCGGCCTGCTGTGCGCCGGACTGCTCGCGTCGAGCGCGTGCAATCCGCCCGGAGGCTCGCCGGCCGGCACCGATGCCTCGCTCGCGGGGCGCAGCTTCGTCCCGCCTGGCCAGCTCGACGAGTTCTACCTGTTCTACTCGGGCGGGCACTCCGGCCAGGTCTACGTCGCCGGACTGCCGTCCATGCGTCACATCTCCACCATCCCGGTCTTCGCGCCGTATCCGGCCACCGGCTATGGGTTCGACGAAGAGTCGCGCGCGATGCTGGGCGGATTCACCTGGGGTGATGTGCATCATCCCGGCCTGTCGCAGACCGACGGCCTCTACGATGGCCGCTGGCTGTTCGTGAACGACAACGCCAACAGCCGCGTCGCGCGCATCGACCTGCGCGACTTCAAGACGAAGCAGATCTTCGGCCCCATCCCGAACTCCGCAGGCACCCACGGATCGTCGTTCCTGACGGAGAACTCCGAGTACGTGCTCGTGGCCACCCGCTTCTCCGTCCCACTGCCGAAGGGCCGCTACGCGCCACCGTCCGAGTACGAGAAGGAGTTCAACGGCATGGTGAGCGGCCTTCAGGTGGATCCGAAGGACGGCACGCTGTCGGTGGGCTGGCAGGTGCTCACGCCACCCTTCAACTGGGACCTCGGATCGACCGGCAAGGGACCGAGTTCGGGCTGGGCCTTCTGGACCTCCTACAACTCCGAGATGGCCCACGAAACGCTCGAGGCCACCTCGACGCAGGGCGACCGTGACTATGCCGCGTTCGTCGACTGGCGCGCGGCCGAGCGGGCCGTCAAGGACGGCAAGACGACAGTAATGGGCGGCGTACCGATGATCGACCCGGCGAAGACGCCAGGCGTCCTGTACTTCGTGCCGGTGCCCAAGTCGCCACACGGCATCGACACCGACCCGTCCGGCCGCTGGATCGTGGCGTCGGGCAAGCTGCAGCCCGTGGCGAGCGTCTTCGACTTCGAGAAGGTGCAGAAGGCCATCGCCGCGAAGGATTTCGAGGGCGAGGTCCGCGGCGTGCCGGTAATTCGCTACGAGTCGATCCTCGAAGGCGAAGTACCGCTCGGACTCGGCCCGCTGCACACGCAGTACGACGGACAAGGCAACGCCTACACGTCGCTGTTCATCGAGTCGGTCGTCGCGAAGTGGAAGCTGCCGCCCTGGAGCGACCAGGAGCGGGCCGACCTCAACACGGTCATCTCCGACAAGATTGCCGTGCACTTCAACATCGGCCATCTGGTCGTCGGCGGCAGCGACACGAAGGCGCCGTACGGCAAGTACCTCGTGGCGATGAACAAGCTCTCGAAGGGCCGTCACCTCTCCGTCGGGCCGTCGCAGCCCGAGTCGAGCCAGCTGATCGACATCAGCGGCGAGAAGATGGAGATGCTCTACGAAGCGTTTACCGAGCCTGAGCCGCACTTCGCGCAGATCCTGAAGGCCGACGCCATCAAGCCCATCGAGGTCTATCCGAGGGCCGAGGCGCATCACCCACACGCCGTGTGGTCACCTGAAGAGGCGAGCGTCGTGCGTACCGGCAACAAGGTCGAGGTCAAGATGGTGGCAATCCGCAGCCGGTTCCTGCCCGACCAGATCGAGGTGCAGCAAGGCGACGAAGTGACCATCCACGTCACCAACCCCGAGCAGACCACCGACATGATTCACGGGCTCGGCATCGTCGAGCACGACCTGAACGTCGTCGTGGACCCGGGTGAGACCAAGACGGTCAAGTTCACCGCGACCAGGGCCGGCGTCTATCCGTTCTACTGCACGAACTTCTGTTCGGCGCTGCACCAGGAAATGCAGGGGTACCTGGCTGTGAGGCCACGGTAGGCCCGTTCTCCCGAAGAAAGGCGACCGTCATGACTCGCATCGGTGCCGTGCAGCAGTTCCTCGATCGCCCGCTCTCCGCGGCGGCGCGCGTGCTGCTGCTCGCAGGAATCGTCGTGCTCGTGACGGGCGCCTTCCAACCCCTGTGGCGCATTCACCTCGTCGCGCCGCAGTACCAGGAAGGCCTCGTGCTCGACATGTACGCCTTCAAGATCGAGGGCGGCAACGGCGGGCAGGACCTCGCCGAGATCAACACGCTCAACCACTACATCGGCATGAAGGCGATCGAGGCCGCCGACTTCGTCGAGATGCGGTGGATTCCGTTCGCGATCGGCGTGTTCACGCTGATCGGCCTGCGGGCGGTGGCGATTGGCCGCATCGGCAGCCTGGTGGATCTCGGCGTGCTGTTCCTCTACTTCGGGGCGTTCTCTCTGGCGAGCTTCGTGTATCGCCTCTACACGTACGGACACCAGCTCGACCCGAAGGCACCCATGACGATCGAGCCGTTCATGCCGGTCGTCATCGGGAGCCAGCAGATCGCCAACTTCGTGCAGACGAGCCTGCCGCTCGCCGGTACCTACTGCATGACCCTCTTCCTCGCGGTCATCCTCGGCAGCATCTGGCTCTCGCGGAAGGAGGAGGCGTGACGCGGCACCGACTGCACGCCGCGGGGATCGTCGCGACGCTGGCTGTGTCGCTGGGAGCACTCGCCATAGCGAAGGCCCAGCACATCGACGTACCCGATCGTGGCCCGTGGCTGCAGGGGCAGTTGGCGGTCGCGCCCGACGGCGCGGTGATCGACGTCCCGCCGGGTGAGTATCAGGGGCCATTCGTGATCGAGCGGCGCGTCCACCTTCGGGGTGGCGGGCGCGCGACACTGCGTGGCGACAAGACCACCCACGTCGTCGCCGTCCGTGCGCCGGATGTCGTCATCGAGGGATTCGCGGTGCGCGACTCCGGGCTCGACCTCGGCAAGGACCACGCCGCCATCCACGTCACCGCCCCGCGAGCCGTGATTCGCGACAACCACATCACCCACAGTCTGCACGGCGTCTACGTGCGGCAGGCCGACGACGTCCGCGTCGAGGGCAACACCATCATCGGCGCGTCGACCATCATCGAGAAAGTCGACCCGGCCACGTTGCGTCCGACACCGGGCGCCGGCGAGCTGTGCGAGATCGGCCTCGACCAGAACCGGCGGGGGAACGCGCTCCACTTCTGGAACTCGTCCGGGCACGTCATCGCGAGGAACGTCGTCCGCGACACGCGCGACGGCGTGTACTTCTCGTTCGTCGATCGCAGCGAGGTCCGCGACAACGACATCGCACGCGTACGCTACGGGCTGCACTACATGTACTCGGACGACAACCACTTCGCCGGGAACGTCTTCCACGACAACGCAGCCGGCGCCGCCCTGATGTTCTCGACAGGCATCGTGCTCGAGCGCAACCGGTTCATGGCCAATCGCAGCCATCGCGCCTACGGTCTCCTGTTCCAGACCGTGGACAATACCGAGGTTCGCGCCAACCGCATCGTCGGCAACACCGTCGGCCTGTTCATCGACGGGGGACACGAGAACCGCTTCGTCGACAATCGCGTGGCCGCCAACCACCTGGGTGTGCGCGTGAGCGACAGTTCCGATGCGAACACGTTCGCCGGCAACACCTTCGCCGGCAACCTGCACACGGTCGAGACGACGGGCGGACGGGCGTCGAGCCGGTGGTCGTCCGACGGTCGCGGGAACCACTGGGACAACGCCATGCGCCTGGATCTCGACCGGAACGGGATTGGCGACCTGCCGCACCGCGAACTCGACGTGTTCGGCCCGCTGCGCCGGCCGTTCCCGGCGATCGGGCTGCTCATCGGCAGTCCGGGCGAACGGTTGCTGCGGTTCGTGCATGCCCGCATTGCGTTGCCGGGCATGCACGGTGTCACCGACCCCGTGCCACTGATCGAGGCAACACAGCCATGATCTCCATCGACGGACTCGACAAGTCGTACGGCGACCATCGGGTGCTCAGCGGCCTGACGTTCGAGGCGCGCGGCGGCCAGGTCACGCTGCTGGTCGGCGCCAACGGCAGCGGCAAGTCCACGACGCTGCGCGTGCTCGCAGGCGTGTCGCGTGCCGCCGCGGGCACGGTGACGGTCGATGGGCAGAACCTGGCGGCGGCGCGCGCGGCTGCGCTCACGTCCCTGTCGTACCTGCCGCAGTCGCCGCGCTTCCATCCGCACCTCAGCGTGCAGGACATCCTGCGCTTCTACGCGAGGCTGCGCGGCCTTGCGCTCTCGCGTGTCACGGAGGTGGCGAAGCAGTGGGGCCTGTCCGATCGGCTGGCCGAGCCGACCGGTCGCCTGTCCGGCGGCATGAAGCAGCGGCTGGCGCTCGCCGTGTTCTCGTTGCCCGAGGCCCCGGTGCTCGTGCTCGACGAGCCCGGGCTCAGCCTCGACCCCGATTGGCGACGCTTCCTGCAGGACGATCTCAGCGCGGCCGCGTCGCGCGGGCAGACCGTGCTGGTGGCCACGCACCTGCTGGGGGAGTGGGATGGCCACGCCGACCGCTGTCTCGTGCTCGAGCACGGCAGATTGTCGCGGGAACTGCCGCCCGACCGTCTGCGCGATGCCTTCCCGTTCGCCGTACCCCACGCCGCGCGCGCCAGCGCGGGTTGACGAGAGGACTCGTGCGATGACGCCAGCACGTGCCGCGTTCAGTGCCGCCTTCCGCCGCGAGATCGCGGCGCATCGCCTCAACAGGTTTCTCCACGTCCACTTCGGGCTCGCGACCGCCGTCGGCCTGCTGCCGTTCTTCACCCCGGTCGATGCCGCCGGCGCAGCCCCGTGGTGGGTACTGCAGGGCGTGCTGTATTGCCTCTCACTGTCGTCCATGCTGCTTGGGCTCAGCTCGGCGCACGGGGAGGCCGAGGAGTTCCCGTTGTTGTTCGCCCAGCCCGCGCCTCGCGGAGCCTGGCTCGTCGGCAAGTCGGCCGGCCTGGCGTCGTTGCTGGTCCCGGCGGCGCTCCTGCTGGTGCTGCCCGCGGCGCTCATGGGCGGACTTACGCGAACCCTCCTGCTGATGATGCTCGCCTCCGCTGGCGTCACGGTGGCGCTGGCGGCGGTCGGACTCGCCGTGGGCTTCTGGGTGCGCGACGGCGTCCGAGGCCTGCTCGCCACGCTCGGCTCGTGGTTCGTGCTCCTGTTCGGCACCGACCTGCTGTTGCTCGCCGTCGCCGGCGCTCCCTGGGTGCACGCCAACGCCACGCTCTGGATTCTGCCGCTGATGCTGAACCCGCTCGACGCCCTGCGCATCACGGTGCTGTTCGGCCTCGAAGACACCGCGCCCGCAGGACTCGACGTCGGCGCGCTGACCGGATGGTGGATCTCGAACGGCGGCCTGTGGCTGGCCGTGCTGTTGTCGGCCTGGACCGTGGCCAGCCTGCTGGCAGGCCTGGCCGGCGCGAGACGACAGGTGGATGCGTAGCCCGACAGTGAATCATGCTTCATGCTTCATGACAGATGCGACGGCCGTCGGCGGCAGCCCGAAGGGCTCGGCGCACATATCGCTGCACCGGCAGCTCTCGCTCCATGACACGCGTCTGCTCCATGGGCACTCCTATCGGAGGGATATGGTGTCAACGATGTCCTGGCCTCTGACATGAGACATGAAGCATGAAGCATGAAGCATGAAACATGCCTCCCCGTCGAGTTACGATGCTGCCTGCATCACGGGGATGCGCCCGACAGGAGACCCTGACCCATGCGACCCTGGCTGCCTGGAGTACTCGTCGTCCTTACCGGCACAGCCGCCGGCATCCCGCCCGCGTTCGCACAGCAGCCGCCCGCGGCCGATCAACCGTTCGTCGCGGGCACGCCGCTCGCCGGTGGACCCAACATCACGACCTACGGCGGGTTCCGTTTTGCCGAGAGCATCTGCTACGACCCCGCGCGTGACCTCTACGTCGTCGTCAACGCCGGCATCGCGCAGAACCTGATTCCCAACGATGGGTACGTGTCGCTGATCAAGCCCGACGGCTCGGTGCACACGCTCAAATGGATTGGCGTCAACCGCAACGGCCTCACGCTGAACCACCCGCTCGGCAGCGAGATCGCCGACGGCCGGCTCTACGTCGCCGACATCGATACCCTGCGCTGGTTCAACCTCGAGACGGGTGCCCCGATGGGCAGCGTGACGGTGCCTGGCGCGCTCTTCCTCAACGACATCGCGGTGGCGCCAGACGGTACGGTCTACGCCACGCAGACCGGCACCGAAGCAGCTGACACGTGGAAGGTGTATCGCATTTCGGCCAGCGGAGAGGTGTCGACGATCATCGCTGGTGCGCCGCTGAACCGCCCGAACGGCATCGCCTTCGACCCGAAGGGCAATCTCGTCGTGCTCAACATGGGCCTCAGCGACGTGCAGACGTGGTCGACGTCGGGCCAATTGCTCACGGCCGTCAAGACCACCGACGAAGGCAACGACGGCATCGTGGTGATGCCCGACGGCACGATGTACGTGAGCAGCGTCCGCGCGGGCACCGTGGCGCGCATTCGTCCAGGTCAGGCTCCCGAGCGCATCGCGACCGGCATTCCGAGCGCGGCATCGATGACGCTCGACTCGAAGCGCAACCGCCTCGTCATCCCCATGAACGACTGGAACGCGATCACGTTCGTGGATCTTCGATAGGGAGGAAGGAAGACAAGAACCAAGGAACCAAGGAACGAAGGAGCCAAGGAACCAAGGAGGGAAGGAACGAAGGAACGAAGGAACCAAGGAAGGAAGGAAGGAAGGAAGGAAGGAAGGAAGGAGCGCCCCCTTCTTCCGCTCCCTCCTTCCTCTCCCCTCTTTCCTTTCCCTTCTCCCCCCTTATTCCTTTTTCCTCCCCTCAATGGCTCGAGGGAAGAGAATCTCGTTCTCGAGGTGGACGTGCACCTGCAGGTCTGCCTCGAGCTGCGCCAGGCCGTGGTACAGGCCACGGAACGTCGGGCAGGCGCCCGCGGGCGGGACGTAGTCGTCGGTGAGCATGCGGATGCGCGCCAGAGCGGACCCGGCCGCTGCGTGTTCGGCCTCCATCACGTGGAGCGGCGACGTGAGCCAGACGGCCTGCGTCACGTGCGGCGACGGGTCGGCGTCGATACGCAGCATGACGGGGAACACCACCGTGTCCTCCTTGTGCATGTGCGCGAGCAGATCCCGCTGCAGCTTCTCGAACACATCGCGCAGGTCATACAGCCGCGCGCCATACCGTCCGCCATGTCGTACGAGGACGCGCGACAGCATCGCGTGCAGCCGCGGAAACTCTGCGCGAAGTGGCGCATGATACCGCTGCTGGATGTGGGCGACCAGCGCCGTGAGGCTGGCTTCCCGCCAGTCGCGGTCGTCCCCGGCTGGCGTGGCCGCCTCCTCCAGCTCCTGCAGCAGCGAGTCTTCGTCGAGTCCGTGCCGTTCGCAGACCTCGCGGACCGGAATCCGGCCGGCACAACAGAACTCGATCCGGTGACGCTGGAACACGGCGATGGTGGCGGGAATGTCGGTGGCGATGTCTGTAACGAGGCGATCGGCGGTGATGGACATGGGAACGGGTCTCCTCTGTGATGGCCAGCGTACACAGACAGCCGGCATCCGTCGTTGCGCCAGCGCAAGGGTGCTCGTACGGAACGCTGTGGCTTGCATCGTGCGTCGCGTTGGCGGCACAGTGACGTCATGGCTGGAACACGAGCGGCCGGTGGGCTCATGGCAGTGCTTGTCCTGGGTGGTGTGCTGGCGGGTGCCCAGGGACGGATGTCCGGAGCCGTTCCTCCCGGGTGGCAGCTCGTGTGGGCGGATGAGTTCGACGTCGACGGTCTGCCTGACACCGCCCGGTGGAGCTACGACGCTGGCGGGCACGGCTGGGGCAACCAGGAACTCCAGTTCTACACGGACGGACGCCGCGAGAACGCCCGCGTCGAGGGCGGTCGCCTGATCATCGAGGCGCGCCGCGAAGACTGGCAGGGCAGCCGCTTCACGTCGGCACGGCTCGTGACGAAGGGTAAGGGTGACTGGACGTACGGCCGCATCGATGTGCGCGCGAAGCTGCCGAGCGGCCGCGGCTCGTGGCCGGCCATCTGGATGCTGCCGACGACGACCGAGCGGATGCGGTGGCCGGACGCTGGCGAGATCGACATCATGGAGCACGTGGGGTTCGCCCAGGGAGTCGTGCACGGGTCCGTCCACACGAAGCGCTATCACCACTCGATTGGCACGCAGAAGACCGGGCGCATCGACGTGCCCGGTGCCGCCTCGGCGTTCCACGATTACGTTGTCGAGTGGTCACCCGAGTGCATCATCTGGTACGTGGATGGCCGTCAGTTCTTCCGATTCGACAAGGAGCCCGGGGGCAGGGAGGTCTGGCCCTTCGACGGCCCGTTCCACCTCGTCGTGAACATCGCGGTGGGCGGCAGTTGGGGTGGTCAGAAGGGCGTGGACGAGTCGTCGCTGCCGTACAGGATGGAGATCGAGCACGTTCGGGTGAGCCGACATGCCGCCACGCCAGGTGAACCATGACGCCTCGGGCACGGCGATGGGCACGCATCGGCGGCGCGGTCGTCGCATGCGCGCTGCTGCTGCAGCGGCCAGCGGCCGGCCTGGCAGGCGCTGCCTCGCTCGCTGACCGCCTCGCCGCGTACGCCGAACAGTTCGGCCGCGAGTTCCAGGGCGTCGTCGCGACCGAGCGGTACGTGCAGGTCATTCGTCCGTGGACCGGCGTGCCGCCTGCGAAGGCAGACGTCAGTCATCATGACGTGCTCGCGCGCCGCACGCTGCAGTCGGACCTGCTGCTCGTCTTCGATGCGGACGGCCCCTGGCACCTGCATCGTGACGTGATCGCCGTCGACGGCGAGGCAGTGGGCGACCGCGATGCCCGACTGCAGGCCCTCTTCCTCGAGCCGGCGGTGACGGTGCGCCAGCGCCTGGCGCGCATGACGCTCGAGAGCGCACGCTACAACCTCGGCAACATCACGCGGACGCTCAACATTCCGACGTTCCCGCTCATCGTGGTGCATCCCGAGCACGGCGACCGCTTCCGCCTGCGCGTGCGCGGCGTACGCCAGCAGGAGGGAGTCACCGTGCGTGAGGTGACGTTCGAGGAGCGGCAGCGTCCCACGCTCGTCCGCTCGACCGAGGGGCGCAACGTCCCCCTCAGCGGACGCCTGCTGGTGGACGATGCCACGGGTGAGTTCATCCACGCGAGGCTCGACCCGCGATCCGAGGGCGTGACGTCACGTATCGAAGTCTGGTTCGAGCGCGTGCCCGGCCTGCCTCTTCGCGTGCCGGTGCGGATGTGGGAGTGGTATCAGGCGATCGGCGAGATTCGCGACTCGTCCGTCGACGTCGGCCGCGCGTTCCGCCGCGCCTACATCGAGGGTCTGGCCGAGTACCGCGAGTTCAGGAGGTATGCAGTGGAGGTGGAGGAGCAGCTGGGCCCGAAGTGATGCTCGAGTTGACTCCCGATGCGCAGGACTACCATTCAAGCCTGAAGCCTGAAGCCTGACTACGCCGACAGCGTGACACGCTCGTTCTGCTTCTGCGTGTAGTCGAGATCCCACTCCGAGGCGAAGAGCAGCACCGGGTGGCCGTGGCGGTCGGTCGCGCGCTGGACGCCCTGCAGCGGGATGTTCATCGCGGCCACCGCGGCTTCGTCGGCGTGCACCCAGCGGGCGGCGACGAAGTTGAGCCGGTGCGCCTCGCACGCCACGCCGTACTCGTTCTTCAAGCGCGCCGCGATCACGTCGAACTGCAGTTCGCCCACGACGCCGAGAATCGGCTCGCGGGAACCGTGCTCGGGGAAGAGCACCTGCATCAGGCCTTCTTCCTCGAGCTGCCGCAATCCAGCGTCGAACTGCTTGTAGCGCACGTCGCGCAAGCGCAAGGTCGCGAAGTGCTCGGCGGGGAAGTGGGGGATGGGCGGAAACTCGACGCGTTCGCCCGTGTAGACCGTGTCGCCTATGCGAAATCGTCCTGGATTCACGAGGCCGACGACATCCCCCGGATACGCCACGTCGACCGTCTCGCGCTCGCGTCCGAAGAACCGCTGGGGGCTGGAGAGCCGCACCGTGCCTGGCAGTCGCGCGTGCTTGACGGTCATGTCCCGCGACAGGACGCCCGAGCACACCCGGAGGAACGCGATGCGGTCACGATGCCGCGGGTTCATGTTCGCCTGAATCTTGAAGACGAAGCCGCTGAAGTCGGTCGCGGCCGGATCGACGGGGTACGGGTCGGCGGGACGAGGCTGCGGCGGCGGCGCCATGGCAACGAGCGCTTTGAGGAACGGCTCGAGGCCGAAGTTCGCCAGGGCACTGCCGAAGAACACGGGTGTCTGGCGCGCGGCCAGGTACTCGTCCCGATCGAAGTGCACGCCCGCGCCGGTGAGCAGATCGATCGCCTCGAGCAACTCCGACTGCTGCCGCTGACCGATGAGTTCGCGCAGCGCCGGGTCGGAGGGTGATGCCACCTGCACGTGCGCCCGCCGTTCGCCGCGGACCACGCGCTCGTACAGCAGCACTTCCCGCGCCGCCAGGTCGTAGATGCCGCGGAACTCCTGGCCCGTGCCAATCGGCCAGTTCATCGGCACGGCCGACAGCCCGAGTTCGCGCTCGATCTCGTCGAGCAGGTCGAGCGGGTCCTGGCCGGGCAGGTCGCACTTGTTGACGAACGTCAGGATGGGCAGGTGCTGCCGCCGGCACACCTCGAACAGCTTGCGCGTCTGCGTCTCGATGCCCTTCGCGGCGTCGAGCACCATGACGACCGAGTCGACCGCCAGCAGCGTGCGGTACGTGTCTTCGCTGAAGTCCTTGTGGCCCGGCGTGTCGAGCAGCACGACTCGCTGGTCCCAGAGGTCGAACTCGAGCGCGGCAGAGGTGATGGAAATGCCGCGGTCACGCTCGATGTCCATCCAGTCGGAGACGACGGCGCGCTGCGACTTGCGGCCCCGCACGGCGCCGGCCAGCTCGATGGCGCCCGCGTACAGCAGCGTCTTCTCGGTCAGCGTGGTCTTGCCCGCATCCGGGTGCGAGATGATGGCGAAGGTTCGGCGCCGCGCCACTTCTCGCGCGATCTCGGCCGCGATGGCGGCGTCTGCGGGGGTGCTCACAACCTTTCGATTATACCCGCGCGCGACGCACGTTCCCCGATGCCCGCCGACGTGGCGCCGGCCAGCGTGCCCGCTGACGCTCTGCGTCATACCGCCCGAACCCCCTTGCCTCCGGCCGCCGAGAGGCGTACGCTCGACGCGTCATGGATTCCACGCGCGTGTCCGCCCGCTCCGAGCGACCGTCGACCGTGTCCACCCGTGCCGCCCGGCGCGCGTGTTGTCGTTGCTGTTAGCCCTTCCTCCGTTCCTCCTTTTCCACTCGTGAGTAGCGCGTCTCCACCCGGCGGAGACCGTTCCGGCATATCTCCGCAGGAGTGTCGTGATGCGACGTCATCTTTCCGTTTTCGTCTTGTCTGCCGTGCTCGCCTCGCCTCTCGTGGCCAGAGCCCAGCAGGATCGGTTGCCGCTCGACGAGTGGCGCACGGCGTACGACACCTCACTGCGCGCCGAGTACGGGTGGCTGAGCGTCGTGGGGCTCTCGTTCCTCGAGCCCGGGGCGAACACCGTCGGCAGCCTCGCGGCCAGCGACGTCCTGTTGCCGGCGGGGCAGGCGCCGCTCGAAGTTGGACGCATCGTGCTGCGCGATGGCGAGGCTACGCTGACGCTGCGGCCAGGCGTGTCGGCGACCGTGGACGAGGTGCCGGTGACAGGCGCGGTCCGACTGAATCCGGACGGCGGCAAGCCTGCGCCGCGTGTACGCGTGGGCCGCGTCGAGTTCCACCTGCACCGCAGCGGCGAACGGCAGGGCGTCAGGGTGCGCGACCCGCACTCGCCACTGCGCACCGGCTTCACCGGCACGCGCTGGTTCGAGGCCAGCGCCAGCCACGACGTCGTCGGCACCCTGCACAGGAGCGCCGAGCCACGCAGGGTGCCCGTCCACAACGTGCTCGGCGACGTGGAGACGTACACGTCGCCTGGCGTGCTGACCTTCGAGATCGACGGCCGGGCGCTCGAACTCGTACCGTTCGCCGCGTCCCGCGACCGCCTGTGGCTGATCTTTCGCGATGCCTCCGCCGGACGTGAGACGTACGGCACACGGTTCCTCTACGCCGAGCCCCTTGGCGGCGACCGCTACCGCGTGGACTTCAACCGCGCGTACAACCCACCTTGCGCGTACAACCCTCACACGACCTGCCCGACACCCCTGCGTGAGAACGTCCTGCCGGTGGCGATTGCGGCCGGCGAGCGCCTGTACCAGGCACCCTCGCCGCTGACCGCTCGGCGCTGAACCACACCAGGAATCTCGTGGACGCGTTCGGTGAGCGCCACATCAGCGCAGATCCGCGAATGCGATCAACGCGGTGGCCACCTGCGTGGATTCCCCTGCACCGTCCACCCAGGCGAGGACGACGCCGTCAGCTGCGAGCGAGAGTCGGGGATACCCGCTCAGGCGTGACTGCGCGACACGCGCGGCGATGAACGGCCCGCTCATGCGGCCGTCGGCATGGACGCGCCGCAGGCGGACGGTGGCGCCCGTGTCTTCGGCTTCGACCCACGACACGAGGACGCCGCCGTCGGGATGGTGAACGACTGCCGTGCGACCCAACGGACGACCGCCATCGACGCTGGAGCCTGCCGTCCATGTGCGTCCGGCATCGCGCGAGAGTGCTACCTTGACCCTCGGCTGCTCGCGTACCGCGGTGAACCACGCGAGTGCGACCTCGCGATCGCGTGCCGAGAGTGCCGGACCGTTGACCGGGCAGGCCGCGATCTGCCAGTCGTCGACGACAGCCGCGTGGTCGCCCTGCCACCCGCCCACATGGCGCACGACGTGGATGTCGCGCGTCTCGTCGTCGCCGCGGTTGCGGTAGGCGACGAGTACGCCGTCGGGGGTGTTGAGCGCTGCGGTGGGACAGCACTCGCACACGCGAGAATCGAGCACCACTTCGTCGTGCAACGAGCCGTCCGCGGAGAGGCGGGCCACGCGAAGGGTCATGTCGCCGTGTTCGGCGCCGTGCCCCGCGCCCGTCTTCATCTCGCGCCCATCCAGCCACACCAGACCGACGTCGGAGGCCGTGTCCGCCGCCGCCCGGTCGCCGGCCTGTTCCAATCGCGGGAAGGCCGAAGGCCACGCGAACACCGAGACGAACCCGTGCTCGGTGCGCGTGCCGTCCCTGTGCGGCGTGAACGGTGTACCCCACGTCACACCGGCGTCCTGCGACAGCGCCACGCGGACGTCGTAGGCGTAGCGCGACGTCGGGTCGGAGCGCTCGAGCCAGTGCGCGACCCAGGTCGTGTCGGAGACTGGCACGACTCCGGGCACATCGGCCCAGTTGACGAACCAGTCCGCGCCCGCCGCCACGGTGCGCGGCACCGACCAGTCACCACCGCGCCTCGGTCTCGTCGCGACGCGGAGCCGCGTGTGACCAGCGATCGCGTCTGGCTCCAGCCAGCTGACGACGACGTCGCCGGACGGCGTCCGCGACAGGCGCGGCTGGCCACTCCCGCGTCGGGCGTCGAGCGGAAGGCCTCGACGCGAGACGTCGGCCGTGACCTCACTCGTCGCAGGCGGGGGAACCTGCGATGACCCTTCGGCGGGGGAGGCCACGAGCAGGGCAGCAAGCAGCACGGCGACGAAGCCCGGACGCGATGGGAACATGCCCCGTCATGGTAGCCCACGGCGCTTTGCGTACAATCTCCACGTCGTGCTCGGTTACCTCGTCGAAGCGCCAGGGCGCGCGCGGCTCGTGGACATCGCACGGCCCGAGCCCGGGCCCGAGGAGGTTCTGGTGCGCGTCGAGGCCGTCGGCATCTGCGGATCCGACATCGAGATGGTCGCTGGAGCGCGGGCGCCGGCCTTCTGCCGCCTGCCCGTCGTGCTCGGGCACGAGTGGAGTGGTCGCGTGGAGGCCGTCGGCGACGGGGTTGATGCAGGGCTTCTCGGCAGGCGCGTCGCCGTGGAAGGCCACAACTACTGTGGCGCCTGCGGGCCCTGCGCGGCTGGGGCGACGCAGCGCTGCGAGCAGTACGACGAGTTCGGTTTCACGCGGCACGGCGGTTACGCCCCGTACGTCGCGGCGCGGGCAGACCTCTGCCACGTCATGCAGCGCGCCCCGGCGGACGTGGCCGCTGTCACCGAGCCCACGGCCTGCGCCCTGCATGCGGTCGAGCGCGTGGGGGTCACCGGGGACGACACGGTCGTGGTACTCGGCGCCGGGCCAATAGGGCTGCTGGCCACCGCGCTGAGCGCCTCGCGCGGCGCCCGCCGGATCGTCGTGTGCGACGTGCGCGATGCCGCGCGCCCCTTCGCCGAACGGATGGGCGCCACCGAGGTGGTGATTGCCGGCAGCGACCACCTGTCCGGCGCCCTTGCCCACGTCCTGCCCGACGGCGCGGACGTCGTCATCGAGGCGGCGGGGCAGGCGGTCACGCAGCAGATCGCGATGCTCGCCGTGCGCCGCGGGGGACGTGTGGCACTGATGGGGCTTGCCGGCGCGCGCACGACGCCCATGAACCTGGACGCGCTCGTGCTGCGCGACGCTCGGGTCGAAGCCAGCTTCGCGTATCCCTCCGCCGTGTTCGGTCGTGCCGCCGCACTGATCGACGACGGGTTGGTCGACCCGCGTCCCATGCTCACGCACCACCTGCCGCTGTCGCAGGTGGAGGCCGCCTTCGATCTGTTGCGAACGCGCACGAGCCCCGTGGTCAAAGTCGTCCTGGATCCGCAGGAGCAGGAGTCCCGCTCATGACATCGACACCTTCGTCACCCGCAGGTAGACCCATGAAAGTCACGCACATCGAGACGTTCGTCGTCGGCACCGACTGGCGCAACCTCACCATCTGTCGCGTGCATACGGACGAGGGGCTCACCGGCCTGGGCGAGTCGCGCATACCCAATCACGCGCAGGCGCTGGTCGGCTACCTGCAGGTGGCCGCCGAGCGGCACCTCGTGGGGCGCGACCCGTTCGACACGGAGTCGCTCATCCTTCGCATGCGGCGCGACGACTACTCGCGTCCGGGCGAGATCATGAGTTCAGGCATGGCCATGCTCGAGATGGCGTGCTGGGACATCGTCGGCAAGGCGTTGCAGCAGCCGGTGTATCGCCTGCTGGGCGGAGCCGTGCGTGATCGCATCAAGGCGTACGCCAACGGCTGGTATCGCGTCGAGCGCACGCCCGAGCAGTTCCACCAGGCGGCGAAAGCCGTGGTCGCGAAGGGCTACCGCGCGCTGAAGTTCGACCCCTTCGGGCCGGGCTACTACGAGATTGACTGGGCCGAGCAGCGGCGCGTCGTGGCGCTCGTCGAGTCGGTGCGCGATGCCATCGGCCCCGACGTCGAGATCCTGCTCGAGATGCACGGACGGTTCTCACCGGTGCAGGCCGTGCAGATCATCAAGTTGCTCGAGCCCTTCGGTCTCGGCTGGGCCGAGGAGCCGGTGCCGCCCGAGAACCTGGCGGCGCTCGCGAGGGTACGGGCCGACGTGCCCGGCGTCACCATCGCGACCGGCGAGCGCATTCACGCCCGCCACGAGTTCCGGGAGCTGTTCGAACTGCAGGCGGCCGACGTCGCGCAGTTCGACATCACGCACATTGGCGGACTGCTCGAGGCCAAGAAGCTGGCCGCGCACGCCGACGTCCACTACGTGACGATCGCGCCGCACAACGTCGGCGGACAGATCTCGACCGCGGCCAACCTGCACCTCGCGGCGTGCACGACGAACTTCCGGATCCAGGAGTACTTCAACGACTTCGCCGACCCGTGGGTGCAGGACACCGCTCCCGGGCTGCCGCCCGTCGTGGACGGATACTTCGCCCTGCCGACGGCCCCCGGGCTCGGCGTCGAACTGAACCTCGACGTCATCTCGGCCCATCCCTATCAGGCCGCGTACTTCAACCTGTTCAAGGACGGCTGGGAACGCCGGGGCAGGTAGACTGTGGGTGCGGTACGACCATGAAGAGAGTCACCGAAGCAACGCCAGTTGCGCTCGAGGAACTTCGACAGATGGCGATGATGGATGTACAGCATCGCGATCTTGCGGCGGGGCGATGGTGGGAGCTTTCGCTTGCGGAACAATTGGGGCATATCGGCAGCGAGATCAGTCGGACGGTCCGGTGGAAGCCCCGGAACCTGGATGTCTCTCAGCGGGCGCTGTACCGCGCGCTCGAACTCCTCGACCTCACGCTGGCCGACCCGCGACTCCGAGAAACGCCGTGGCGTATCCGGGAGATCGCACGTGCCCGCGAGGTCGTCGTGGACCACTTCGTCGGGACCAACGAGTACGGCTCGAGCGATACGTCGCTGCAGAAGTACTTCGACGCCTACGCGCTGGCCGCGCGACTGTCGGCCGTGCCTGCACAGCGTCCGTAACGCGCTGCTGACACGATCAGCTCACAGCCCGAAGACGGCGTACGGCACCCACTCCTGGAGTTCGGCCACGTGAGGCGCGACGAGTGTCTTGTTCTGCTCGGGGACGCCGCGACCTGGCGTGTCCAACGTCACGTCCGAGCCGGACGGCAGTTCGAAGTCGCCCTGTTTGACCCTGTCCACGAGTTCGCTGAGGTCGACGCCGGTGACCGACAGGCCGGCCGCTTCGAAGACGCGGAGCCTGACCCACAGGTACTCCTGCTCCGAGAAGTTCTGCGCGTTCAGCGCGTTGACCTGCGCGGTGCGTGCCTCCGCAATGAGCCCGAACAGGTCCCGATACGCCCCCACGGCTTCGGTGAGGCGAATCGTGCGCTTGCCCGCGCTCATCTCGCCATCGAGCTGGTCGTACTTGGTCTTCAACTCCTCGAAGCGTGTCCCGAGCTGCGTCTTCACCGCCGACTGGACGGCCATGAAGCGCTGTACCTGTGTGGCGCTCAGCGTCCCGTCGGCCGGGGCGGTGAACGGGCTGGTGTTGGTCAGCGCCGTCTCGAGATCAGCCACGTCGCTCAACTCGGTCATCGACGCCAGGAACGCCCGCGCGGGACGCACGACGAAGTAGTAGCCCGCGACCGCCGCGGTGATGCCGAAGATGAACAACGCGAGTCCGCACCCAACGAGCAGTTTCTTCACGAAGCCTCCTGTAGCGACAGCCGATGGACGTCCTGGAGAGACAACGGCGGCGGCCGTGTTCCTGAACACCTCTGGCGATGCGCTCAGTCACCGACAGGCTACAGTTACTGGCGTCTCGACACGATAGTTCACCCGACAATGCCGGTACCCACACGCGTCCGAACCCTTCTCCTCCTGGGGCCGCTGATGGCAGCGGCGTGCCAGACGGTCACGGCACAGACCGCTGTTCCAGGACAGCCGCCCGACGACCAGGAACCACCTGTCTGGTCGACCTCGAGCCGGACCGTCCGGCTGTTTCCATCGGGCGACATCTATCCGGTTTATGTGGCAGATCCTCATCGGCCCACGAACGCCGTCATCGAGGGATTCTACGTGCGTACCCGTGTTCCGCAAACGAGTTCGCCGCGGACGTTCCTCGCGGCTGGGGGACGCGCCGGCCTGGTGCGGATCGACCCCTCAGCGCCGGGCGGCCGTTTCTGGCAGGTCAGCGTCGAAGCCGGCCTGGACGCGGTGTTCGACGCCCAGTTCAAGAACGACGCGGTCGGGTGGGACGGCAACTACGGCTTGACCGTCACCACCGCGACGTCGACGTCGCCGTTCGCCTTCAAGGTGGCGGTCTTGCACCTGTCGGCCCACCTCGGCGACGAGTACCAGGAAAGAACGGGCACCAAACGCATCAACTACACACGCGAGGAGCTGGCACTGGGCGTGGCATGGCGATTCCGCCCGCGGTGGCGCGCGTATGGCGAGGTGGGCATCGGCTACGTCACACGGAGCGATGAGCAGGCCCCGGGGCGCTGGCAGACCGGTGTCGAGTATGAGGCGCCGCCGACCGTGTTCGGAGGTCGAATGGCATGGTACGCGGCGGTCGACCTGTCGGCGCTCGAGGAGCGCGACTGGCGGCTCGACACGGCCCTGCAGGGTGGCCTGGTCACGCGCACCAGCGGGCGCGTCTTCCGGATCTTCCTCCAGTGGTATGACGGGCGCGTGCCTCTGGGCGAGTTCACGCGGTATTCGGAAGCGAGCATTTCGCTTGGCCTCAGAATCGATCTCTAGCCTCGAGCCAACGGTCTGCGCCCGTTTGGCGACTCGGCCGACGTGTACTGGTCACCGGCTGATGTCGTCGAGCATCGCGTCGAGGGACGTATAGCTGTCGAGGCGTCGGCCGGCAGCAAGACAGCGCTCCCGTGACGCGAGGCCCGTGGTGTCGGCGAGGAAGACGAGGTAGGCGGCGATGCGCCTGGCGAACCCGAGCCTGGCCTCCGTGCTGATGGCGTAGAAACGCGCGCGTTGCGCGTAGCCCGCCGGCGTGTGATCGCCAAGGGCCGACTTCTCCGGACGGCCGCCGGCAGCCAGCACGTAGAGGAAGTTGTATTCGAAGAAGACCATGTGCTCGGGCGATGGGGGCAGCGCCTCGAGCGCGGACCGGCAGTCGGCAGACGACGCGAACACGTCGACCGGCCTCTCCGCAGCGGCCAGCGTCGTCTCGACGAACGTTCGAGCCATCGCCCGCTCGGTGGCGTCAGGGCTGAAGGCGCCGGCCACGGCCATGTCGAGGGTGAACCTGTACCAGTCGCGCCACAGCGCGGCGTCGGCCGCATCGGTGGACTGCGCGAGAGCGACGCCCATCTCGTACGTATAGCGGCCACTGGTCTTGATCTCGAGCGCGCCGCCGGTGACCTGCCCCATGACCTGGTAGTTCTCGGCCGACTTGCCGGAGCCGGAGTGGAAGCCGATGCTGGCGCCAAACTCCTTGCAGACGTTCCATTGCCGCTCGACGAGCGTGCGCAGGACCGCGTTGTCGGGATACGGCGTGTTCTTCTGGAAGCCGAAGGCCGGCGCCACGAAGTCGACCGGCATGTCGAGCACCTCGCAGAGCGCCAGCATGATGGCGGTGGTCTCTGGCGTGGTCAGTCCCGGCAGCTCGTCGATGGACAGTTCACGCAGGTAGGCCCGGCCGACCGAGGTCGTGAACGCGTCCGCGCGGGCGGCGGCGTACTGCTCGTCCCGGCGCTTCATCTTGCGCAGGGGGGTCCAGACCGTCGTGAGCAGTTCGGTGAAGACGGCAGCGTCGAGGTGCAGGCCGGCGGCGGCGACACGCGCCTGCGTTCGTGCCACCACATCGGCCGGGATGTCCGCGAGACTGGCCGACCGGTTGAGCGCGAGTTCAGGCGAGAGGTCGAAGGTGATGTAGCTGGCGAGCAGACACCCGCGCACGAGGGCGTCCTCACGGGCGTCGAACTTGCCGCCGATGGGCTGGTGGTCGGCATTGAAGGACCAGGCAATGCGGCGTCGATGGAACCCCGTCTTGAGCTTCGACAGCACGCAGCCGTGGCTCATGCCCTCCACGCTCTGCCCCTGGTGCCCTTCGGGGACGCTGGTGCCAATGAACGGAAACGGCACGGTGTCGAGCCGATTGTCGAGCATCGCATCGACGTCGTAGACCAGTTCGCGCGGGATGGAGTTCTGATTGGCGGTGAAGCCTGTCTCGAGTGCGCTCATGGCCCACTCGACGGCTGGCCAGTGCAGCGTGGTGAAGCGCGCGCCCACGCCGATCGTGCTGCGCCCGAGGTTCCCTCCCGCGGTCGGAAAAATCGTCGAGTCGGCGTCGTGCTCCTGGATGAGGTTCTTCATCGCGAGCAGGTTCGCCCAACTGGCCGGGAAACAGGTCGCGCCGCCGATGGCGACCCCATCGGCGAGCGGCGTGGCGGCGGCGTGGAGTTTCCAGGCGCAGTCGCCGGCGGCGTTCTCGAGCAGGGTCCACTCGCCAGCCGCGGTGGCAAAGCGGCTCCTGGGGTACTCCGTTACCCGGCCGGCCTGGACGTCGGCAGACAACGCCGCCCAGTTCAGACAGAAATCGGGACTGATGCAGGGGTTCTGCGCGATGAGCAGGTCGTGCTCGAGGAGGAACGTGTTGATGGCAGACATGAGGAATGTGCGCGTCCTGGCGTGGCTGGCGATCAGATCGACATCGCGTGATAGCCGCCGTCGACGATCAGCTCTTCACCGGTGATGAACGAGCCCGCGGCGTCGCTCGCGAGCAGCAGGGTGGCGCCGATCAGTTCGCGGGCCTCGCCGAAGCGTTGCATCGGCGTGTGACCCATGATGCTGGCGACGCGGTCGGGGGTGAGCACCTTTCTGTTCTGTTCGGCGGGGAAGAATCCCGGGACGAGGACGTTGACGCGCACGTTGTGCGGTGC
>CAYMAG010000055.1:0-25720 GCA_964388335.1 uncultured Vicinamibacteraceae bacterium
ACCTTTCACGCGCTGGGTCTGATCGAGCAATGGGGCAGCGGCATCCAGCGCATGACCGCTGCTTGCCGCGATGCAGGGCTGGCACCGCCGGCACTCGAGGAGATCGGCAACCGATTCAGGGTGACGCTGTGGCTCGAGCAGGTCGGCGCCACGGCGCTCGACAAGACGGAGCAGGCCATCCTTTCGACCCTCAGCGACGGCACCGGACGCGTTACCAGCGAGGTCGCGAAGGCGATCGGCCTGACGCCGCGCGCCACGCGCACTCGCATGATTCGACTGGTGGAGCGTGGGCTGGTTCGTGAGGTCGGTACCAGCCCTCAGGACCCCAGGCGACAGTATTTTATCTCGAGCTGATCGCCGAGTGAAGCCATGAATCACGACGACCGGGACGAAGAGCGGCGCCGATGCGTCCTATGCCGGAAGGTCCTGCGCCCCCACGATTCCATCTCGGTGGCCGAGGTGGGTGAACGTTGCTATCGCTGTTCCAACAAGGAGTTGGCCGAGCGCCTCGGCGTCGACTTCGAAAACACGCTCATCGCGCCCATTGTTGTCACCGATGTCGATGGTGTGCGGCATCGGTTCGAGATTCGATCGATGCTGGTCCCCACCGGACACGCCATGTACGCGCGAGAGATCACGAAGCTCGAGACACGAGGCGGCTATCGGTTCGAGATCCTCGGCGATTTCGAGACCGACGCCAGGGACCTGTTCAAGCTCCTGCGCGAGCAAATCCGCCAGGGGCTCAGCGTTCGACACGTCCATGAGACCGAGCACGGGTGGCAGCTCACGCAGGCGCACCGGCTCAGCGGCATCATCGAGCGGGACCGGCCGGGCCGTTCCGTATTGTTATCGTATGAGATAATTTAGAGCGGCCGCAGACTGTGGACGTTCGAGAGTACCTGACCGCTGACGGCAAGAACCCGTACCGCGAGTGGCTCGACACACTTGATGTCACGCCGCGCGCGCGGATTCAGGCGAGGGTGTTCCGCTTCTCGACCGGGAATCTTGGCGACCACAAGAGTGTGGGCGGCGGCGTCTGGGAAGCGCGGGTCATGTTTGGGCCTGGGTACCGGATCTACTTCGCCAGGGATGGTGCGCGACTCGTGCTCCTGTTGCTCGGTGGCGACAAGTCCACCCAGACGGCAGGCGTGGCCCGGGCGCAGGAATCATGGAAGGCGTATCAGGAGGACAAACGCCGTGGCAAGACGAAGTGAAGATTGGAACATCGGACTTTCGAAGGACCTTCGCGAGGCGGCATTCGCCCGCGAGTTCCTGCTGGCGTCCATCGACGAGGGCGTGGACCTGCAGCTTGCGCTCGGGAAGGTCATCCGCGCCATGGGTGTCAAGGAGTTCGCGGCCAAAGTACACATGGCCAGTCCGAACGTGCTCCGCGCGATCAACCCTCGCCACAATCCAACGCAGGACACGCTCAACCGTCTTCTGAGACCGTTCAAGCTTCGCTTGAGCCTGGCGCCGCTGACCGGCAAGCCGCGTCGGACCGCCGCGTGATCGACGCCATCACTGCACCTCCAGTCCCTGCTTGAACCGCACCTTGATCCGCCGGATGTTGCGCCAGTCCTCCAGCGGATTTCCTTCGAGTGCCAGAAAGCTGGCGTCATAGCCGTCACGCAGGAAACCAATCCGCCGCTGCGGGAAGATCGACCTGGGCGTGTCTTCGGCCCAGAGCTTGAGGAGCGCCAACTCGTCGACAACGCCAAGCGACTGCAGGTGCTCAGCTTCGAGCACTGAGGAGTCGCCGACGTTGTCGCTGCCGATCGCAAGCGCCACTCCGCTGTCGATGAGCGTGTGCAGGCTTGCGCTCTGCACTGCTCGGATCAGGGGGAGCAGTGGTGCCGGTGCTCGCGTGGAAGGGCTCATCGTCGTGATGACGACGGTGCCTCGCTTCGCCGCGAGCCGTGCGTCGTCCGGGCGCAGCGGCAGCGTCGAGGGATCACGTGGATCGACGCGGGCCAGGTCCGCTGCCATCTGCCGGATGGCTGCTTCGTCCAGCGCGTTGGTGACGACCTGGGCCATCCGTTGTTCGATGGTCGGAGATGCCGCCGCAGCGGGGACGTGCACGATTTCGTCCACGCCCGCGTTCACGGCATTGCGGAAGTCCGCGCCGTTGACGACGTGCGCTGATACGCGCAGGCCACCGGCGTGTGCACGTTCAACGATCAGGCGGAGCAGTCTGGGATCGAGCCCTTTGCGTCCGATGAACGCCGGATCGTCCCGTCTCCGCTCGAATTCGTCCGAGTGCCGCAGGTTCGTCTTGATGAAGTCCGGACGGAGGGCAAGTATCCGGGGCCACGTGGCGTCGAGCGCACGTTCCGTATCGATCGTGAAATAGACCCGGTCGCGCAGACCTTCGTTGGCGATGCCTGGGTAGTATCCCTGCCGCAGCAGGATCTCCTCGTGCAGCAACGTCGGATGCCCGCCCGTGGCCGTGATGAACGCCTGTGCGAACGCGACGTCGGGAGCGCCCGGTCTGTTGATGGGCAGCCTGCGCCGTTGCTCGTCGGTCAACGGGTAGTTGCCCTGAATCTTGACGTAAAACACGCCATCGGCAACGTACTTGCGGATGGCGGCGAGGCTCCGTGCCTCGACGGCGCCGTCGATGTTGTGGTTGTGCGCTTCAGCGAACGGCGGAATGACCCACGTGCCTGACAGATCGATCGTGCGGTCGATTCGCGCCGGCGTCGTGAGGCTCAACGTTCCGTTGACGCTGTAGGTCGTCCGGGGCTGGAACGATGTCGCATCGAACCAGCGGCCGTTGGTGAACGCAATGACGGCATCGGTTCGGGAGAGCAGCCGTAGCGGGATGATCGCAAGAGCCAGAAGGGGACATCTGGAACGGCGTCAATTCGAAGGCGGCCCGCCGGATTCCGAAGGACCTGTGGCCGGTTATCCGCCGCAAGCTGGATCAGATCGATGCCATCACGAAGCTCGACGGCCTGAGCGTGCCGCCGGGAAACCGCTTGCACGCGCTCGCCGGCGATCTCAAAGGGCAGCACGCTGTGCGCGTCAACGACCAGTATCGCATCGTGTTCCGATTTGAAGGGGGCGACGCCTTCGACGTGCAGTGCACCGATTACCACTGAGGAAACCGACATGCTCCCGACTCATCGTCCGCCGACGCACCCCGGTGAGATGCTCCTGAAGGAGTTCCTCGACCCGTTGGGCGTGTCCCAAGTCGAAGCCGCCAAGCGGATGAACATTCCGTTTCAGCGCCTCAACGCGATCGTCAGGGGACGTCGTGGCGTCAGCGCGGATACGGCGCTGTTGTTCGAAGCCCTGACGCATTGGGACGCTGAGATCTGGCTGACGCTCCAAGCCAGGTGGGACCTCTGGCGCGCGCTGAAGGCCAAGGGGCATCGGCCGAAGGTGCGGCCCCTTTCGAAGAGCGCGTAAGTTGTGTCGCCGGTGAAGGCCGGTGTCCGCCGGAGGACTGTGCGCTGGACGAAGGCGTTCGGGCACCAGCGATAGGATCAGCGCCCTCAGCAGGTGCGCGGACCAGCGCGGACCTCCTTCATGCCGCCAATTGCGCTGCGGGTCCGCTGCATCGACACTCCTAGGTCGACCGGCCGTCGGACCGTGTCACCACGGCGTGCCTCCTGATGAAGTCCGGATCGATCTCGATGCCCGACCCCGGTCCGGTCGGCACCGTGACGACACCGCCCTCGGTCCGCAGCGTCGACGTCTCGCACTCGAACGGCACGTCGGTGCTCAGGCCCTTGAACTCGTGAAATGGCCCCGCATTCGGCAGCACCGAGACGAGGTGAATCATGTAGAGATAGCCGAGTCCGTCGGAGATGTGCGGCGTGTGCACCTTCCCCATGGCCGCGGCCATGCGGGATACCTTCAGCGAGCGGATGAACCCTCCGAAGTAGTAGAGATCCGCCTGCACGACGTCCACTGCGTCGTTGGCGATCATCCAGCGGAAGGCATGCATGCTCGACTCCTGTTCGCCGGCGGCGATCGGGATGTCCACGGCGTCCTTCACGGCCTTCGTTTCCTCGTACCAGTCGAACGGCACCGGCTCCTCGTAGAACGCGTAGTTGTACTCCTCGAGCAGCTTGCCGAACTTGATGCCCTCCTCCACGCCATAGGACCCGTTCGAGTCGGCGTAGCAGACCATGTCGTCTCCGAACTCCTTCCGGACCATCGGAATGAGCCTCTCCGACCGCCCGGCCGGGTACTCGGGATGGCTCATGCGGCCGCCGATCTTGATCTTGAGTGCCCTGGCCTCCGATTCCTCCACCTGCCGCTTCAGGTTCTCCATCACGGCCTCGGCAGTGACGTCACGCTCGCCGTTGGCGCGGTAGACGGCCACCTGCGTGTTGTGAATCTCGCCGACGAGTTGCCCCATCGACATGTGCGCGATGCGGCCGAGCATGTCGAGAATGGCGAACTCAATCGTGGCGAGTGGCACCCACAACGCCAGACTCTGCAACTTGTAGTTGCTCTGGTAGACGTACACTTCTTCGAGCAATGTCTCCAGGTCGCGCGCGTCCTTGCCGATGAAGTACGGCTGCAGCCGGTTGATCTGGATCGGATAGAGCGAGCGCTGCTGCGAGTTGTTCGCGGCGGAGATGCCTTCGGCGCCATCCTTCGAGCGGACGCGACACAGGAAGTTGTTCTCCAGGCGAAGCAGCTCGAGCGACTCGATGATCACCGGCGTCCGGAAGAGTTCCCGCTTCAGGACCGGCCGCCCGAGGATCTCGTCGAGCGTCGCGTAATCGGGGCCGGACGCGGCGGGGACGCTGCTCGTGCTGGTGGCCGACGAGCAGCCGGACGAGGGAAGCGCGGCGGCGATGCCACCGCCCAGTGTACCGGCCAGGAACTTGCGACGGTTGGCTTTCATGAGCATCGGCGTGAGCCCTCACTTCGGGGGTGGCGGGGTACCGCGGCGCGGTGCGTGGGCACGGCGTACTGCACGCCGTCCCACTCCAGCAGGAACACGTGACGTGCGGGCCGTCGCACTCCTGGCCGGCACGGCGGTTGTGGTTGGGAACTGACAGGAAGGCGGTGCACCGGCCCGCGGTACGACCACGTCCACAGCGACCATCGAGGCTGAGCCTACCATGTCGCCGACGGGCCTGTTGTGCGACAAAGGATAGTCCGCGGCCCGCGTGGTCGCGCTCGTCCTCGACGACCTGCACATCTACGTCCGCCGCACCGGGCTCGCGCGGGCACAGACGCGATGGCTGGCCGAACAGCTCGCGCCATCGGCATCCACCGGCTTCTTCACGCGCGATCGCACGCGCACGCTGAAGTCGCGACGAGTCGATAGCGGCGGCCGTCCTGTGGCGGATGCGTCCGGGCGTGGCCGGCACATCCGATTGGTGACGAGGGCACGGCGGGCGCTCAGCTCGTATAATCCCGCCCTGCCACCTGCTCCGCAGACCATGTCTCGCTTCCTGGCTTTCGATCTCGGCGCCGAGAGCGGACGCGCGATGCTCGGGCACCTCACCGGTGACCGGCTCGCGCTGACGCCGGTGCACCGATTCGCGAACACGCCCGCGCGCGTGGACGGCACGCTGCGGTGGGACGTGGACGCGCTGTGGCGGCAGATGCGGCAGGCGCTGACACTCACGCCGGAGCCGTTGACCAGCGTCGGCGTCGACACGTGGGGCTGCGATTACGCGTTGCTCGACGCTGACGGTGGGCTGGTCGAGCCCCCTTATCACTATCGCGACCATCGCACCGACGGCGTCATGGACCGCGTGCTCACGTCCCTCGACCGCACGCGGGTCTACGAGACCACGGGCGTGCAGTTCCTGCCGTTCAACACGCTCTTCCAACTGGCCGCCGCAAGCGACGCCAGACCGTCGGCACTCGCGCGAGCCGCCACGTTCCTCACCATCCCCGATCTGTTCAACTACCGGCTGACGGGGCGCATCGCCAACGAGTACACCAACGCGACGACGACGCAGTGCATCGATGCGAGACAACGAACGTGGGCGGTACCGCTCATCGAGGCGCTTGGCCTGCCCCGTCACCTCTTCGGTCCGATCGTCGAGCCCGGCACGGTGCTCGGCCCGATGCGCGAGACTGCCGGGGGCCACGAGGGCGTCGCCGTGGTGGCGCCTGCCTGCCACGACACCGGATCGGCGGTCGCCGCGGTGGCCACGGGAGGCGACACGGCGTTCCTGAGTTCCGGCACGTGGTCGCTGCTCGGTGCGGAGGTGCCGGCGCCGGTCATCACGGCCCGCGCTGCCGCGCTGAACTTCACCAACGAGGGCGGCGTGTGCGGCACGACACGACTGCTGAAGAACATCGGCGGCCTGTGGCTGCTGCAGGCGTGCCGGCGTGACTGGGCAGCCGAGGGGGAGGATCTGTCGTACGAGGCACTCGCGGCCGGCGCGGACGCTTCTCCTGCGTTCGGCGCGATGATCGACCCCGACCACCCGTCGTTCCTGAACCCCGACCACATGCCACGCGCCATCGCCGCCTACTGTCGCCGCACCTCGCAGCCCGTGCCGGACACGCCCGCGCACGTCGCGCGCACGATCTTCGAGAGCCTCGCGCTGACGTACCGGATGGTGATCGAGGGGCTCGAAGAGGTGTCGGGGCAGTCGATTCGACAGGTACGCGTCATCGGCGGGGGCGCTCGCAATGGCCTGCTGAATCAGTTGACTGCAGACGTGACGGGGCGCGTCGTGCTGGCGGGCCCCGTGGAAGCCACCGCCCTCGGCAACATCGCCATGCAGATGCTGGCCACCGGGTGCGTGCCGTCGCTGGCCGCCGCCCGCGACATCATCGAGCAATCGTTCCCGCCTGCCCGCTACCAGCCGACGCAGACGGACCGCTGGGACACGCACTACGAACGGTTCCGCGACGTCGTGGCCGCCGCGTCGCGATGAGCCCGGCAAGAAGTTCCACAGGATCGCCGAGGCTCGTGGCATCATCTGCCCGACATGTCGGATGTGAACGTCCCGCACACGCGCTTCCTGGACGACCTGTGGCTGGATGCGGATGCCGCCCCGCTGGAGTCCCGACCGCTGGAACTGCTGCGCTACCGCTCGAACATTCTGGGCGCGGACCTGCGCATCACCAACTTCGGCGGCGGCAACACCAGCTCGAAGTTCGATCTGCCCGATCCGCTCACCGGCGCCCCGGCGCGCGTGATGGCCGTCAAGGGCAGCGGGGGCGATCTGCGCTCGATCGGCCCGACCGGGTTCGCCGTCCTCTACATGGACAAGCTCGAGTGCCTCATCGACCGCTACCGCGGCGAGGCCCACGAGGACGAGATGGTCGGCCGGTACCCGCTGTGCGCGTTCGGCGAGAATCGCGTCGCGGCGTCGATCGACACGCCGCTCCACGCGTTCCTGCCCTTTCCGCACGTCGACCATCTGCACCCCGACTGGGCGATTGCCCTGGCCGCCAGCGCCAACGGCAAGGCAAAGCTCGACGAGTTCAACGCGCGCTTCCACCGGCGCATCGCGTGGGTTCCCTGGCAGCGACCCGGCTTCGAACTCGCCCTGATGCTGCGACAGGCGGTCGCCGACACGCCCGGGTGCGATGGCATCATCCTCGGCGGACACGGTCTGTTCACGTGGGGCGAGACGCAGCGCGACTGCTACGTGAACAGCATCCTCACCATCGACCAGATGGGTCAGTTCGTGGACGAGCACGCGCAGCGCGCCGAACGACCGTCGTTCGGTGGCGCGTCGGTCACCACCACGTCCACGGCGGATGTCGCCGCCGAGCTGTTGCCGCACCTGCGCGGCGTGGTCTCCACGAACCGCCGCACGATCGCGCATTGGGACCACTCGCCCGATGCGATGGCGTTCGCGGGGTCCACATGGGCGGAAGACCTGTGCCGGCTGGGCACGAGCTGTCCCGATCACTTCCTGCGCACGCGCATCTCGCCGATGTTCGTCCCGTGGATGCCCGAGCGCGAGTCGCTCGACGTCCTGAAGCCGCGCATCACCGCGCGCGCCGAGACCTATCGCCGCGACTACGCCGCCTACTACCAGGCGCATACGCTGCCAGACTCGCCGCCACTCCGCGACTCGAATCCATCCGTCGTCGTCATTCCGTCGCTCGGCATCTTCGGCTTCGCGAAAGACAAGCGCGAGGCACGCATCACCACCGAGTTCTTCGTCAACGCGATCCACGTGATGAAGGGCGCCAACGCGATGGAGGGTGGTGCGCGGGTGGACGGCCCACTGCCGCAGGCACGTCACCCGGAACAGGCCGCCGACTTCTCGAGTTTCCACAACTACGTGGCGCTGCCGCGGTCAGAGGCCTTCCGCATCGAGTACTGGGCGCTCGAGGAGGCCAAGCTGCAGCGCATGCCGCCCGAGAAGGCGCTCAGCCGCAGGATCGCGCTGGTCGTCGGCGCCGCGAGCGGTATCGGCCGCGAGGTGGCGCTCCGGTTCGCGAGGGACGGTGCCCACGTGGTGCTGGCCGACCTGAACCTCGATGCCGTTCGTGATGTGGCTGGCGAGGTCATCGCCGTGTCCTCGGGCGAGGCCGTGCTGGCCCTGCGGGTCGACCTCACGTCGCGCGACACGATTCGCGCCGCGGTGCGTGACGCGACTCTGCGGTTCGGTGGCCTCGACATCGTCGTCAACACGGCCGCGGTCTACCCGACTCCGGCACCGGACACGCCCGTCGAAGACGCATGGGCCATGGCGTTGAAGGTCAACGTCACGAGTAATCACGTACTTTCGCAGGAAGTGGCCGCGGTGCTGCGGGCGCAGCGCCTGCCGGCCGCCATCGTCCTGACGAGTTCGGCCAATGCCGTGGTGCCGAAGAGCGGCAGCGAGCCGTATGACGTCAGCAAGGCGGCGGTGAACCATCTCGTGCGCGAGCTGGCAGTCGGACTCGGGCCGCTCGTGCGTGTCAACGGCATCGCGCCGGCCACCGTGGTCGCCGGGTCGGCGATGTTTCCGCGCGACAGGGTCATCGTGTCGCTCGACAAGTACGGCATCGCCTGGAGCGAGGGCGACGCCACCGAGACGCTGCGTTCGAAGCTGGCGGAGTTCTACGCGCAGCGCACCATCACCCGCAGGCCGATTCTTCCGTCCGACTGTGCCAACGCCATCGGCTGGCTGGCCGGCGACGAGAGCGGGAAGACGACCGGCCACGTCATTCCGGTCGATGGCGGCCTCAGCGAGGCGTTCCTGCGATAGGGCCAACATGCGAGACACCACCACCCACCGCGTCGTCGAGGCGCTCGACAGGTTTCGAATCGAACTGCCATCGTGGGGCTTCGCCGACACGGGCACGCGGTTCGCCGTGTTCCGCCAGCCGGCGGCGGCGGTGACGATCGACGAGAAGCTCGCGGACGCCGGGCTCGTGCATGCGCTCACCGGCGCGTGCCCGACCGTGGCCCTTCACGTGCAGTGGGACCTGCCGGGTGGTCCCGATGATGCGCCGGCGGTGCAACGCGCGGCGGCCGCGGCAGGCGTGCGGCCGGGAGCCATCAATCCCAATTTCTTCCAGGACCAGCAGTACAGGTACGGCTCGTTCGGTCATCCCGATCCGGCGGTACGCGCGCACGCCCGGCGGCATGGTCTCGACAGCGTCGCCGTGCTGCAGGCGCTGAGCAGCCGGGACCTGTCGTGCTGGTTCGCCGACGGTTCCAACTACCCGGGGAGTGCATCCATCCGCGCACGCAAGCGATGGTTCGAGCAGGAACTGCGGCACCTGCACGACGCGCTCTCCGGTGACCAGCGCCTGCTGGTGGAGTACAAGCCGTTCGAGCCCGCCTTCTACCACACGGACATCGCCGACTGGGGCATGGCGCTGCTGCTGGCCCGCGCCGCGGGGCACAGGGCACGCGTCCTCGTCGACACAGGGCATCACTATCAGGGTCAGAACATCGAGCAGATCGTCGCCTGGCTGCTGGCCGAGGACATGCTCGGCGGCTTCCACTTCAACGACCGCCGGTACGCGGACGACGATCTGACGATGGGCTCGATCGACCCGTATCAGGTGTTCCGGATCTTTCACGAGATCCGGTTCCACGAGTGGGAGACCGGCGCGGCGGACGACGTCGCCTACATGATCGACCAGAGCCACAACCTCAAGGGCAAGATCGAGGCGATGATTCAGACGGTGGCCACGGCGCAGGCACTGTTCGCGCGAGCGGCGCTGGTCGACCTCGAAACCATGAAAGGCGCGCAGGCCACCTGCGACATCGTGCGTGCCGAGAGTTGCCTGCAGGATGCGTTCGCGACCGACGTGCGTCCCGCCATTCGCGCGTGGCGCGAGTCGAAGAATCTGCCGGCCGATCCGCTCGACGCGTTCCGGCAGAGCGGCTATCTGGAGCGCATCACGCGCGAGCGCGCCGAGCGCAGCGGCAGCCCCACCGCCGCGGCGCTCGGAACGGCGTTCTAGGGCGCTCGAGGCGGGATCATGGGTCGTCCCCTGCTGGCCGCCTCGTCGATCCGCAAGTCGTTCGCGGGCGTGCAGGCGCTGAAAGGCGTGTCGTTCGATCTCGAGGCCGGTGAGGTGCATGCGCTGGTCGGCGAGAACGGCGCGGGCAAGTCGACGCTCATCAGGATCATCACGGGCGCCGAGCGGGCAGACGCGGGCTCATTGTCCATCGGCGGCATGCCGGTCGACCTGGCGCAACTCACGCCATCGCGTGCGCGCGCGTTGGGCATCGCCGTCATCTACCAGCAGCCGGCGCTCTTCCCCGATCTCACGGTCGCCGAGAACATCGCGCTGACGCTCGAGCCCGGCACCGCGTGGCGTCCGATCGACTGGCGAGCCAGGCGACGGCGGGGAGCCCAGCTCCTGGCCCGGGCCGGCGCGGCGTTCGGTCCGGATCGACTGGCCGGCGCGCTCAGCATGCCCGAGCAACAGCTGGTCGAGATCGCGCGCGCCATCGGCGCCGACGCCCGCATCGTCCTGATGGACGAACCGACCGCGTCATTGACCGACCGTGAGGTGGACCATCTGTTCGCGGTGATCACCCGTCTGCGGAACGAGGGCGTCGGCGTGCTCTACATCTCGCACCGGCTCGAGGAGGTGTTCGTCCTCGCAGACCGCATCACGGTGCTGCGCGACGGCGAGACGGTCATGACCGGCGCACGCGACGCCGTCAGCCGCGGCGCGATCGTCAGGCACATGGCGGGACGTGAACTCTCGTCCGTGTTCCCGACGCGGGCGGCCACACCAGGAGCCGTGGCGCTCGAGCTGCGACGGGTGTCGGCGCGTGCGGCCGGCGTGCGCGACGTCTCGTTGTCGGTTCGTCGCGGCGAGATTCTCGGCATTGCCGGACTCGTCGGCTCGGGCCGCACGGAACTGGCCGAGACGATCTTCGGCCTGCACCGGATCGACGACGGTGAGGTGCGCGTCGGCGACGTGCCGGTCGCCATGACCGGGCCCGAGACCGCGATCGCCCGCGGCATCGCGTATGTACCCGAGGACCGCCGCCGCCACGGCGCCGTCCTCGCCATGTCGATCGCGGCCAACACGAGCATGGCCTGCCTGCCCAGCGTCTCGCGCCACGGCCTGGTGCAGGCGGACGCCGAACAGGCGCTCGCGGCCCGCTTCGTCCACGACCTGAGGATCAAGGCCCACGACGTCCACGCGAACGTGAGCACGCTCTCCGGCGGCAACCAGCAGAAGGTGGTGCTGGCGCGGTGGCTCGCCACGAACCCTTCGGTCCTGATCCTGGATGAGCCGACGCAGGGCGTGGACGTCGCGGCCAAGGCCGAGATCCACGCGGTCATGCAGACCATGGTCGAGCGTGGCCTGGCCATCCTCATGATCTCGTCGGAACTGCCGGAGATTCTCGCGATGAGCGACCGCATCGCCGTGATGCGCGACGGCACGATTGCCGCCACGCTCGCTCGGAGCGACGCGACGGCCGAGTCCGTCCTCGCGCTCGCACTGGCACAGCCGACACCAGCGACGGGACGCGACTGATGCTCGCCAGGCACCAGATCGAGGCGTCGATAGGCCTCGCCCTGCTCGCGCTCTGCGCGCTCCTTGTGATGCGGGCGCCGGGCTTCTTTCAACCCGGCAATCTGCTCGACGTCCTGCTGGCGACGCTCCCCGTGCTCATCGTCGCCGCCGGCGCCACGTTCGTCATCCTGACGGGCGAGATCGACATCTCGGTCGGATCGGTGTTCGCCGTGTGCAGCGTCGCGGCTGGTGTCATGGCGCTGGCAGGTGTCCCGATTCCGCTGGTCGTGCTCATGACGCCGCTTCTGGGTGCGGTACTCGGCGCAGTGAACGGCGCCCTCGTCGCCGGACTGCGACTGGCCTCGATCGTGGTCACGCTGGCGACGATGGTCGCGTGGCGCGATGGGCTTCGCTGGCTGACACAGGGAGCCTGGGTACAGAACCTGCCGTCCGGATTCCAGTGGCTGGGCCTGTCACAGGACGTGTATCCCGTCGCGGCGATCGTGATCGCGACGCTGGTGCTGCTCGCAGCCGGCTGGGGACTGCAGCAACTGCCGGTCGGCCGTGCCGTGTACGCCACGGGTTCGAATGCCGAGGCTGCGCGTCTGGCCGGCATCGACACGCGGCGCGTGCGCTTCTGGACGTTCACGGTCGCGGGCGCGTGCACGGGCGTCGCGGCGCTGCTCAACGCCGTGCGGTTCAGCCAGATTCCCCCCAACACCGGCATCGGACTCGAGATGCAGGTAATCGCCGCGGTGGTGGTCGGCGGCACGGCCATCACGGGCGGCCGCGGCACGATGGTCGGCACCGTCCTCGGCGTGGCGCTGCTGGGCATGATGGGACCGGCGCTCACCTTTCTCGGGGCGAGCGCGTTCTGGGAGCGCGCCCTGCAGGGCGCGATCATCCTCGTCGCGGTTGGCGCCGACGCCATCCGGACACGACGGCGCGCGGCGATGACGCCGCGTCGTGGTCAGCCGGAGCCTGCCCGTGCCTGACCGTCGGATGCCCGTCGAGGCCGGGCTCGCCGTCGTGCTGCTGCTCGAAGTGGCCCTCTTCGCTGCGACGACCGACCACTTCCTGTCGATGGGCAACCTGTTCGAGATTGCCCGCTTCACGACGGCCCTCGGGTTGCTCGCGCTGGCCATGACTCCCGTCATCGTGACGGGCGGCATCGACCTGTCGGTCGGGTCGATGATGGGACTGGCGGCCGTCACGTTCGGCATCGCGTGGCACGACTGGCACTGGCCCGCGCCGCTGGCCGCCGGTGGAGCGCTCTTCGTCGGTGCGGCCGGCGGAGCGCTGAACGCGACCGTCGTCGCGCGTCTCGGCGTGCCTCCACTCATCGTCACCCTCGGATCGCTGGCGCTGTTCAGGGGCGTCGCCGAAGGCCTCACCGAGGGCGCCATCAGCTACTCCGGCTTCCCCGCGGCCTTCCATTACCTCGGCCAGGGCTATCTGGGCGGCATCATTCCCGTCCAGGTGCCGCTGCTGATCGTGGCCGCCGTCGCGTTCCACCTGCTGCTGCAGCGGTCGGCAGTCGGACGGGCGCTCTACGCGATCGGGTGCAACGCGTCGGGCGCTCGTTATGCCGGACTCCCCGTGCGGCGGCGCCTCGCGCTGGTCTACGTCCTGAGCGGTGTCATGGCCGCACTCGCCGCCATCGTGTACGTGGCCCATATCGGACAGGCGAGATCGGACGCCGGAACCGGCTACGAACTGCAGGCCATCACGGCCGTCGTGCTCGGCGGCGCGTCGGTCGCGGGCGGGCGGGGCACGATTGCGGGGACACTGCTCGGGTTGTTCATCCTGGCCGTCCTGCAGAATGGTCTGCAACTCGCGGCCCTGCCGTCCGAACTGACCGGCGTGCTCACGGGCGTCGTGCTCGTCACCGCCATCACCGTCGATCGCGTTCGCGCCACGCGAGCCGGCGGCGCAGCTCCGCGTACCGTCGTGTCGGGCGCATCAGCAGACGAGGTCGTCGTGAAGAACAGTCAAGTGGCAGTCCTGTGCGGCGCCATCCTCGCCGGCGCGCTCATCGTCGCCGGCACGAATGCCTGGTTGTTCAGCGCGCTGACACACGGTGGCCAGGCAGGCCCCGGTGATGCGGCCGCTGGGGGCCCGGCACCCCGGCGGCCGGTCGTCGCGATGATGCCGAAGGCCAAGGGCGACCCCTACTTCGTCAGCTGCCGGCTGGGCGCGGAAGAGGCGGCCCGCGAGTTCGGTGTCGATTTGATCTGGGATGGGCCGACGGGCCTCGACGCCGCGCGACAGAACGAGCTGGTGGAGAGCTGGATCACGCGGCGCGTGGACGCCATCGCCGTCTCGGTGGAGAACCGGGCGAGCATCTCGACGGTCCTCCGCAAGGCGCGCGAGCGGGGCATCGCCGTGATCACGTGGGACGCCGACGCCGAGCCCGACGCGCGCGACTACTTCGTGAACCAGGCCACACCCGAGGGCATCGGCACCACGCTCGTGGACGAAGCCGCGACGCTGATGGGCGGCACGGGAACTTTCGCGATCATCACGGGCGCGCTCGCGGCGCCGAATCAGAACGCCTGGATCGCCGTCATCAGGAAGCGACTGGCGGAAGCGCATCCCGGTTTGACGCTGGTGACGATTCGTCCGAGCGACGACGACCGCGACAAGGCCTTCGCGGAGGCCCAGACAATCATGCGCGTCCATCCGGACGTGAGGCTGATCATGGCGATCGCGGCGCCAGCGGTGCCCGGTGCGGCCGAAGCGGTGAAGCAGGCGAACCGTGGGGGCGACGTGAAGGTGATGGGACTGTCGCTGCCGAACATGAACAAGCCCTACGTCCACGACGATATCGTCCAGACCGTCGTGCTGTGGAACACGACGAACCTCGGCTACCTCACGGTGCGCGCCGCGGCGCTGGCGGCCAGCGGCGGCCTCCCGGCGGGAGCGGCGTCGCTCGACGGCGGTCGGCTGGGCGACATCGAGCTGCGCGGCTCGGAGATCCTCCTCGGTACGCCGCTCGTGATGACGAAGGCCAACATCGACCAGTTCGACTTCTGACTACCTGACCTCACCGGTCCTTCCCGTCTCCCGAGCTGGGTGGCCGCCCCGCGCCGTCGGGCTATCATTCGTCAGAGTCTGCACGCCTTCCCAGGGTTCGAGGTGAACATGGTGACCAGATTCGCGACCTGCACGTGCGTCGTCATGCTCGTGTGCGCCGGAACGCTCGCCAGCGGCCAACCAGCAGACGTCGACGGGCTGCTCGCTCTTGCACCTGCGCCTGGCGTCGAGGCGCTGCTGCTCGCGCACGCCAGAGACCCTCGCGTCACCAGGCGCTGGCGTGAGTTGCTGACACACGAGGACGTGCACGTCCGAGAGGCGGCCGCCCGTGCGCTGGGCGTCACCAACGTCAGGGCCGCGGCGCCTGACGTCATGCAGGCGCTCGCCAGTGAACGCGACCCGAACGTCATCAGCGAGCTGCTGCAGACACTCGCCATCGTCAGCGGTGATGACGACCTGCTGCCGATCTACGCGCATCTGGATCGCATCGGCGATACGAGGGCCTTGCCCCTGCTCGATGGCCTGGCAGCCGCGCGACCCGACGCGGCCGCGCGACACGTGCTGGTCAGCGAGCCCTTGCGCATGAACGTCCAGAGGGTGCGCGTCGTGTACGAGCGCATCGCGCGGACACGACCCGCGGCGGCCGATCGGATCGACGCAGATCCCGGGTCCACGACCACGCCGGAGGTCCTCGAAGACATCATCATGGGCGCCGCGGGTGCACGCAGGAAGCTACCGGCCGGCTTGGTCGTGGCGGGGCTGCAACTCCGAGACGCGGGGCGGCTGGCCACGTTGTCCTACCTCGCCACCCTGTACGGCAACCCCGGGCAGGTCGTCGCGGACCAGTCACTGCGGGCTGGCGCACCGGGCAAGCCGCCTGCCGATGCCTCGCCCGAAACGCTGTGGATTGCGGCGCTGCATCATCGCTGGTTCGGACGCGATGACGAGACGGCCGTGACGGCGCTGATCGACGCGCTGCCCGACGTCGCGTGGATCAAGTCCACGCCTGCCGCCGTTCTGAGCGTGCTCTCGCCTGCGGAACGCGAGGCATACGCGACGCGCGTCGGTCTCTCGAACCAGGCGACACGCACCCTGCTCGAGGTGAGTCCAGGCGAGCCGCTGCCGCAAGCTCCAGCGAGCGCGGCCACCACCTTGTACGATGTGCCGGCGCCGGTGCTGCGGGATCTGGGGCGCGCAACCGGGTGCCGGCCGCAGGAAGCCGACGAGCGGTTCGCGTCGGTGCAGTACCGGCCCGACCGGCGTCCCGCAGCGATCGCGCTGGAGCCCGAGCCCTGGTCCCCGGGGTGTGACCGGATGGCACAGGCGGTTCTCGCGATGGCGTACGGTGCACCGCCGCGTGAGGCGAAGGATCGGACCGCCGTGCTGATCCGCCTCGACGATGAGTTCACGCGTTGCCTCGCGGATCGGCATGCGCCGGCGGAGCCCACGTCGACCAGCACCACACCTGGCTGGACGCCGCCACGCAAGCAGACGGACCGGCGGCCGGTCTACCCGGACGTCGCGGTGAAGAACCGCCTGCAGGGCGTGGTGAGCATCGACGCGCGTATCGAAGCGAGCGGCTGCGTCGCGGAGGCACGCGTCGTGCGCGCCGTCCACCCGTTCCTCGACACGGCGGCACTGCGGGCCGTGTCGCATTGGACGTACTCGCCCACGACGCTGAACGGCGAACCCGTGCCGATCCTGATGACGGTGGACGTCAACTTCTCGCTCCGTTGACCGGAGATCAACCTCCGCTTCTCCGCTGCTTCGTTGTGCAACCGTTGCCTGCGTACGCCTCCGGCTGGCTCGCACCCGCCACACTTTCGTTCGGACAACCGCGAACGCGGAGTACCCGAGTTCGACGCCAACTGCGGGAGATAGAATGCCAGGCGATGACTGACTCGCCTGATTCGCCCGACTCGCCCGCTTCCGCCGGTGCCGCGCCGTCGCTGAGCGCACGCGAACGCGCCGCGCTCAAGGCAAGGGCTCATCCGCTCGAACCCGTGGTCCGCATCGGCCTGGGAGGACTGTCGGACGCCGTGGTCGCGCAGATCGACCGCGCGCTCGACGCCCACGAACTGATCAAGGTCAAGGTGGGTGACGGTGAGCGCGACACGCGCGCGGCACTCGGCGACGCGATCTGCGCCCGCACCGGCGCGGCACTCGTCCAGCGGGTGGGCAAGGTCGTCATCCTGTGGCGGCCGCGGCCCGCGGACCCGCCAGCGACGGAGTGACCGGCCGTCAGCGGCCACGTTTTCTCACGCCAGTACCGGCGGACGCAACGCAATCACCATGCGCTCGGCCGGCTCGATGACCTTGGCGCGGAAAATGGACGTCAAATGTGCACGGTCCCGGTAGCGAACGACTGGCGAGCGAACTGACGCGCGGCGGAGGATGTGGTCGGACACGGGATACTCGCGCTGCGCGTCCTCGATCAGTGGAATCACCGGCAGCGAAGGGAATGCAGGCACGATGGCCTGCAACTCGGCGGGAACGCTCTTCGGATCCGACAGGTCGGCGATCACGAAGCGTGACACCGCAGCGAAGCGCAGCACCGACTCGATGAGATCGCGGTCGCGCGCCTTCTCGAAGTCGAACAGGATCGGGACGTACACCCTGTCGAGCTGCGTCAACGCGCGGCGGATGTCGTCGAGCACCTCCATGCGTGCGTCGGTGAAGCGGCCGAGGATCAGCACGCTCACCTCGGACATGTCCGTGAACTGGCGCTGGAACGACTCGGCGTCCTGCCGCATCACGCGCTGCTTCGTGCGCGTCGCGGTCGCCCGGCGCGCGCGGAGGGCCGACTCGCGGCGCGAATCGGCGCCGGTGCCCTTCGTGCGCGGAAACAGCACCGCAGATTCCGCCGGCATGTAGACCATGAAGCGGCCCCAGTCGCACGGAAAATAGCTGCGCGAGTCGTCCATCACGTGCAGGCGTGCCCATGACACGGCCTCGTCGACCGACAGCCCGAGCGCCAACGACCGATAGAGCTTCTCGGCAAAGTGCAGGGCCGCCAGGTTGCTGACGAGACCCTGCACGCCGACCATGCAGGCAACGCCAGCCTTGAGGAACGGCCCCATGACGGGCCAGAACCCGCTGTTGCAGGCGTTGAGCAGCACGCACCGCACGCCGGCACGCTTCAGGCGTGGCGCCAGCCGCTCGACGTCGTTCCATGTGGCTGGGCCGTCCGCCTGCTCGAAGTGACCGTGCTCCTGCTCCTCGAGGGTGGCACGCGTGAACGCCGGATCTGCGCGCCGCACGAGCGTCGCCTGCCCGTCGGCGATGTCGACGTGTCCGGCATAGTGGAAGAAGTCGCACCCCTGCGAGAGCAACTCCGCAATCGCCTCATCGTCCGAGGCCCAGGCGCGTTCAATCTGGACGAGATCCGCCAGTGGAGCGAGCGAGCGCTTGAGGCTCGTGTACTCCGCCTTGACGCTCCAGCCGTCGCTGCCGTCACCCCAGAGCGCGCCGACGAACACGCCTCGTTGTACCTGGTGCGAGGTCTCCGGGCGGACCAACAGGGTCGGCGGCTCGCGCACGAGCGACAGGCGCTCGTCCATCAGCAGGAAGCCGCTGCGCGGCGACGTCGGGTCGGTGACGTCCGGGCGGTACAGGTACTCCCAAGGCAGGTCGATCAGCTCTTCGGCCAGGCAGAGCCGCAGCCGCACGCCGGCGCCCGGCAGCGCACCCAGGGCACGCATGCTGTCGCCGAACAACGCCCAGACCTCCGGCGGCAGCAGCCAGCGGGCCAGCTCGCGACCGAGCGTCGCGGCGTCGCGCCAGGTCGCGTCCAGCGGCAGCTGCCAGTCGTCCGGATCGAACGCGCCGACGCGCACGAACACCGGCGCGCGCATGCCGCCGACGGGCGTGGCATGAGCCATCACGGCGATGGAATGGCCCTCGCGCCAGGCGCGAATCGAGAAATCGACGAACCGGATCGATCGCACCGCGGCGCTGGTCACGTGTGGCCACCAGCTCGCTACAGGAACCGCGGGTCGCGCGGCAGCCCCAGCACGATCCGCTTCACATCGTCGAGGTGAGGCATCACCTCTCCCTGCATGAGATCGTGGAGTTCCCGGCTGGTGGCCTTGCCAGCCACGTCGAGCGTCACGCGGTCCACCCTGGCCTCGAGTTGTGCCAACGCCGCCGTGACCTGTGCGAACGCCGCCATGACACCCGACAGGTCGACCTCTGGCGCACGCTGCCTTGCCTCGAGCCTCGGCTCGACGTCCCGGCCGTCGTCGTCCAGGCGGTCAGGCTTCACCGGCGCCACCCAGGGTCGGTTCGGGTCGGTCATCACGCCGATGGATTGCCCGCCGCCAGGCCGCAACGGCTGGCCCACGCCGGCCCCACCGAGGACGTCCCAGTGATGCCCGTCCGTGCGCTGCAACACGTCCTCGGCGATGGGTCCCACCGGGGAGTCGACGTGCCGGCCGCCGGCCTTCCTCGACAGCCCGAACCCCTGATCGCGATGACGCCACGCAACCTCGTTCAGAATGTCGCCGAGGAGACGATCGTCCTGCACGAGACCGGGGTGTCGTTCGCAGACCTCCACCAGCGTGCGAAACACGTCATCAGGTAGCGCCGGGTTGCTCATCGTCCCTCCTCTGTCTTCCCATGTGCCGGGCGCTGACTCGTTCAGCGCCTACGTCGTTCCACCAGTCGGGTGCCTCCGTGAAACCGAGGATCTCGCGCGCGTCGGAGCACGTCATCGCCGTGCTCCAGCAGGTGGCCGATCACGTGGCGCCTCGCTTTCCCCGCGCCGCCGGTGAAGACGAGGCGCGTGCTCATGAGCGTGGGCTCGGGGGACGAGGCACGTCGCGTTCCAGCCAGGCGCGATCCCACCGCGCACGCGTGGCGGCGGCCTCATATGTCGTCTGCAGGAACTCGAGCAGCGTGTCATCCGGAGCGTCCGACTCGCGGACGGCGTCGTACGGCAGGAGGAACTCCCCGAGGTCGGGACTGTACCAGGCGGCGTCCGGCGTCACGCGCGCCTCCGAGAACCCTGGTGGTGCTGGATACGCATACGAATAGAACGCAGCGTAGGGGACGGCTCCTCCGCCAGGCCAGAAGCCGCAACTGCTGACCTCCTGGGAGTAGGCCTCTCTCGTCACCCAATCCGGCAGGTTGGGGATCCCTCCCGGATGAGGAGGCGCGGGCCGCCCCGAGAACCGGGTGACCGCAAGATCGGGCGCACCCCAGAAGTAATGCACCGGACTGCACTTCCCGGTGAATCTCGCCCGAAACTCCTTGAAGACCCGATCGGCCTGCACCATGACGCGCCAGAAGCGATTGGCGTACTCCGCGTCGTACGAGCGGTGGGTGTCGTCCTGGTCGAAGGGCGTCGTGTCCGCCACCTCGCTCGGCTCTTTCCTGATCTGCACGTCCAGATCCAGACGCGCCATCTCGTCCATGAGTCGTGCATAGAACGCGGCAACCGACTGCGGCTCGAGCAGAAAGCTACCGCGGCCGCCGTCGCTCGACTCCACCGTCAGCCGATGGTCGATGAAGTCGAAATCGAGTTGAAACGTCCGGGTGCCATGCGGAACGGGTGACGTGGTCAGCCCCCGTGCCGTCACGTACAGCGTCGCGTGCCACGAGTGGTTCACCCAGGGACTCTGGACGAGTCGAACCTTGCCAACGATCTGGGTCCACAGGTGCAGCGTTGCATATGTGTCACGCCACGCGTCGAGGGCCAGGCTCGGCCAGACGTCCGAGGGTACGCCGGATCGGGTCGTCGTCATGCGCTCTCCTGTACGTCTGGCAGCATAACGCCAAACCGCGAGGGTTGTTCGAGGCGTAACCGCAGCCGTCAGTGAGAACCGCGCTGCCACTGCAGCACGGCCTCGGTCGGGTAGATCAGCTGCAGGACGTTGAGGGTGAGGTTGTCGCGAATCCACCACGCCACGCCCACCTCCGTCACCACCGCAAGACCGACGATCAGCAGCATCGGCAGGCGCCAGGCGGCGACGAAGCCACCGATCATCGCGCCGATGTCCGAGACCGAGTTCAACACGCTGTCGCCGTAGTAATCGAGCGCGATGGTCTGCGCGCGGTAGCGCTCGATGACCATTGGCGTGTTCTCGAGAATCTCCCACGCCGACTCGAGCACCACCGCCAGCACGAGCCGCAGTCCGACGCTCCAGCCCCAGATGCCACCGACGAACCAGAGAAGGGCGTAGAACAGGAAGCCGTGGATGACGTGCGAGAACGTATACCAGTCGGTGATGTGCTGCGAGTTCTCGGCGCTGACGACCACGCCATGCCACGGCCTGACGTAGCCACAGGTGCAGAACGGCACGCGGCCCATCGCGAGCAGTACGAGGGCAGCCGCCGCCACCAGCGCGACGACGACCCACAGGTGTGCCGAGTCAATCTCTCGCGAGCGGACCTTCACGATGCGTGTCGTCGAGACGGGTTCACCGCGCCGCGTACGCTGGAGCCGGGGTGCCGTCGTCCTGCAGATGGCCGAGCGTCCACAGCAGTCCACGCGCGACGAGATCGAGGTACACGGGGTTACGCATCATCTCGTTGTTGTGGCCGAGCGACGTCACGAACACCTTCGCCTGGCCGTGCGTGTTCGTCCAGATCACGGGAGAGGTCTTCTCGGTCTCGACGCTGTGGGCCTGGGCGAGCGGCGTCATGCCGGGCCACGCCTGCTCGTGTTCGTACAGCTCTTCGTCGATGGTCTGCCAGTCGGCCGGAAACCCGCGCATGATCGGATGCTGCGGCGCGACCGTCGCGATGCGCAGCGGGCGCTGCCGATCGTGCCGCATGCTGAAGGCCCCCATCAACTGCCCCCAGGCCTTCGACTCGGACCGGCGATAGCTGTGGACCGCGCCGTGCAGGATGACGGCCGGCACGCCGCTCTCGCGATGCGCCGCGGTGAGGCGCTCGATCCAGGCCGCGTCCACGACGTGTGAGAACGACATGTTGTAGACGACGACGTCGACGTCCTTCGTCCAGTCCGTGTTGGCATGCCGCGCGATGAGCACGTCGGTCGCCTTTCCTGCGGTGTCGTCGATCGTCCACTCCAGCCGGACACGCTCGGCCAGCCCTGGCGGCACGATGGTCTTCTGCGTCTCGAAGTCGTGGAACCCGCCGCCTGTCACGTAGAGCGCGCGGATGGGCCGCTGTGCGCTGCCGCCGGTGAGCTGCGGTGCCGGTTGCGCATCGACGGAGGACGCAAGGGCCAGGGCCGAGACGATCAGCAGGGATGCGACTGTGGAACGGGACATGTCTGGCATTATGCGCCACTCACCCATGCGGCGTGCACTGCTGCGGCTGGCCGGCGCGATCAGCAGGGCCGAGCACTTGCAGTCCGATCTCGCCCGTCGCGTCTTCGTGCTTCGACACTTCGTGCGTTGACACTTCGTGCGGCCGACGCTTGACACCGCGCCGTTCTCGCCGGAGGATGCGCTCACACCAGGAGGACGCATGAAACGACGTGACGTACTGCGAGCGCTCGCGGCGGGATCGCTCATCGCCGGGACCGGCCCGCTCGCGGAGAGCCCGGCGCTCGCGCAGGTGGCCGCTCCCCCGCCGGCACCCCGCGGCCTGCCGCCGATCCGCATCAGGGACATTCAGGTCGTCCTCACCGCCCCCAACCGCATCCGGCTGGTCGTCGTGAAGGTGCTCACCGATCAGCCGGGCCTGCACGGCTGGGGATGCGCCACGTTCACGCAGCGCGCGCTGGTGGTGCACACGGCCATCGAGCAGTTCCTCAAGCCGTTTCTCATCGGCCGCCGCGTGGACGAGATCGAGGACATCTGGCAGTCGACGTACGTCAGCTCCTACTGGCGCAACGGGCCCGTGCTCTTCAACGCGATGAGCGGCGTGGACATCGCGCTGTGGGACATCCTCGGCAAGCGCGCGGGACTGCCGCTCTACCAGCTGCTTGGCGGCAAAGTGCGTCACGGCGCCGACTGCTACTACCACGCGAGCGGCCGCGACTTCCAGGAAGTGGAGGCCAACGCACGGAAGGGAATGGAGGCGGGCTTCCGCCATGTACGCGTGCAGGGTGGCGTGCCGGGCCTGTCCACCTACGGCGCGCGCAGCGACGCGGCGCAGGGCGGGTCGGGCGACGAGCCGATCGGGCCGACCAACCCGCGAGCGATCTGGGAATCGGCCGGCTACGTCCGGATGCTGCCGAAGCTGTTCGAGCACCTGCGCACCACGATCGGCGACGAGGTGCAGCTGCTGCACGACGTGCACGAGCGGGTGCAGCTCAACGAGGCCATCAACCTGTGCAGGGCGCTCGAGCCCTACCACCTCTTCTTCCTCGAAGATCCGTTCCCGCCCGAAGACAACGCGTGGTTCCGGCAACTGCGGCAACACACGAGCATCCCCATCGCGATGGGCGAGTTGTTCAACACGGTGCAGGAGTACCTGCCGCTGATCTCGGAACGGCTGATCGACTTCATCCGCATCCACATCTCGCAGATCGGAGGTCTGTCGCCGGCGCGCAAGGTGGCCGCGTTGTCCGAGTTCTTCGGCGTCCGCACGGCGTGGCACGGGCCCGGCGACGCGTCACCCGTCGCGCACGCGGCGCAGCTCGCGCTCGAGCTGTCCACCTACAACTTCGGCATCCACGAGGGCGGCAACTTCCCACCCGAGACGCGCGAGGTGTTCAAGGGCTCGCCCGAGCAGAAGGACGGCTACATGGTGGCCAACGACGCGCCGGGCCACGGCGTGGAGGTGGACGAGGCGCTCGCGGCGAAGTTCCCGTTCCCCGACGGTCCGCCCAACTTCGATTACTCGTGGGGCACGACGCGCCGTCGTGACGGCACCGTGATCCGGCCCTGAGCGGGCGCGGCTCGAGTCACGACCGCAGTGCGGTCCTCCCGTACGCTCTACCGTCGGAGGTGGACGCCGCCGTTGGTCGTCACGATCCGCACCGGCGCGCCGCCGTCACCGAGCGGCACGTCGAGACGCTTGTCGAGACGTCCGCTGATCGTGAGCGGGAAGTCGGTGCGTACGCCGCCATTGACGGTGGCGACCGACAGGTTGCACGAGTAGCCCTCGGGCACCGTCACGCGGACGCCGCCGTTCGTTGTCCGGGCATCGAGGCCCGCGCCCTCCCAGCGCGTACCGGCAAGTTCCACCTGGACGCCGCCGTTCACCGTGCGGCCCCGCACGTCGCCAGACACGCCCTCGAGCGTGATGCCGCCGTTCTGCGCCTCGAACCGCAGCGCGCCGGCGACGTCACGCATCGAGATGCCGCCGTTCACCGTGCGGGCCGACACGTCGGCCGTTCGCGGCACCCACACCTCGTAGCTCACCGACCAGCCCCGGTTGCGTCCCGACCGATTGGGGCCCGTGGCGCCGACCTTGCCGTTGGCGGCAGACACGGTCACCTCGCGCGCCAGCGCGTCGGCCTCGGCCTGCGTGTCCGCGTAGGCGTCGACGCGTGCCCGCACCAGCGTGTCGGCGCGGTCGGCGCCGATGACGCGCACGCCGCCGTTCGGGCCAGCGTCCACGTCCAGCGCCCCGGCCTGCAGCGTGTACTCGCGGACGTCGCAGCTGCGGGCGCCGCGGTTGCCTCCGCCGTCGCCGCACCAGTCGGCAGCCGATCGCATGTCCTGCGCCTGCAGGGGCGCAGCCAGTCCAAGCGCCGCCAGGGCCAGCGCGATGTGTATGGTCGTCGTCATGTCAGGTCTCTCCACGTCCCTTTGACGGCGGGAACAGCCGCCGCGTTCATCAGGGCGGATCCACGAACATGAGATCGAGGTTCTCGGCGTTCGCTGCCGATACCCACAGGCGGCGCTCGTCGGGCGAGAGCGTCATGCCCCACCACGGCGGCCTGCCGAAGGACGCCAGCGTGACTCGCCGGCCGGTGGCGTTGTCGATGGCACCAATCGAAGTGGACGTCCAACTGCCAGCGCAGAAGCCTACGGGAGCGGACGGAGGCGCTGACGGAACCAGATCGCCAGCGCCTCGACCTCCACGTCGCCCTTCGCGACGTCTAGTGTGAGCGCCTCCATGTCGAGGTCGCTCGCCACAAGGGCCCATCCGTTGATCATGACGAACAACTCGACAGACGCTGCGCCAGCACGCTTGTTGCCATCGACGAACGGATGGTTGAGAACGAGCGAATGCATCAGCGCTGCCGCCTTGGCCGGCGTGTCGACGTAGAGGTCGTCGCCTCCGAAGGTCATGGCCGGACGGGCAAGTGCGGCCTCCAACGCCCCTCTGTCCCGTAGTTCCACGGCACCGCCGAACCGACGAACGAGCGTGCGGTGAAGGGCGAGGACCTGCTCGGCCGACAGGTAGACCGTCACTTGGCAAGCTCACGGTAGAGCGCCGCACGCTGGTCGATGAGTTCCTCAGCCAACTGCTGAAAGCGGGGCGTCACCTTGCCATCTTCGAAGTACCGCACGCCCGGCCGGATGACGATCGCCGCCGTCTGCGGGTGGACCGATACGTCGAGTTCATCGCCGGCCTTCAGCTTGAATTCGTCGACGATGGCCTTGGGGAGAGTCACGGCGAGGGAGGATCCGGTCTTCACAACTTTCCGCTTCATATCAGTATTGTATACGTATCCACGGCCCGCTGGCCTCGCTCCCGGGCTGCTGAGCGTGCGCGCAAGGGGAGCGAGGCGTGTGCGCCATCCATGCCACGCCGCACGCACGCGCAGGCGGCCGCCGAGTGGTCGGGCCGTGGCGGAAAGCCAAGTAGGATGTAGCGATGAACGCAACCGGGCCGAATCGGCTCCCGCAGACGAGCGCCCGGACGCTCGGACTCTTCTCGCTGGTCTGTCTCATCATCGCGAACATGGTGGGCGCCGGTGTCTTCACGACATCGGGCTTCGCGC
>CAYMAG010000055.1:25820-27963 GCA_964388335.1 uncultured Vicinamibacteraceae bacterium
CTCATCATCGCGAACATGGTGGGCGCCGGTGTCTTCACGACATCGGGCTTCGCGCTCGGCGACCTCGGGTCGGCCAACCGCGTGCTCGCGGCGTGGGTGGTCGGCGGCGTCATCGCGCTGTGCGGCGCCCTCAGTTACGGCGGACTGGTGCGGCGCATGACCGAGTCGGGCGGCGAGTACCTGTTCCTCTCGCGCATGATCCACCCGGTGGCCGGGTTCATCGGCGGGTGGGTCTCGCTGCTGGCCGGCTTCACCGGCGCCATCGCCTTCGCCGCGCGCGCGTTCGAGACGTACGCCTTCCCGACGCGTCCCGGCTGGATGCCGAGCGGACTGGCAGCGTGTGCCGTCGTGGTTCTCGCTGCCGCGCTGCACGGCGCCCGTGTCAGAACCGGAGCGGTCACACAGAACATCGCCGTCGTCCTCAAGGTGGCACTGATCGTCGGCTTCCTTCTCTTCGCCGCCTTCGTGGCGACCACGCAGGGCGCGGCGCCTGCACCGCCGGTGGCCACGCCGTTCTCCCTCACCGTGTTCGCCGGATCGCTCGTGTGGATCTCGCTCAGCTACTCGGGGTTCAACGCCGCCGTGTACGTGGCCGGCGAAGCGAAGGATGCGCAGCGCAACGCGCCACGCGCCCTCTGGATCGGCACGGCGGTGGTGACGGTGCTCTACGTGGCGCTCAACGCCGCGTTCGTGTACCTGCCGCCGTTCGACGCGGTGGTCGGCCGTGAGGACGTGGCGGCCGCTGCCGCCCTCGCGATCGGCGGCTCCACAACGGCGTTCGCGGTGCGCGTCATCACGATCCTGGCACTGGTCACGTCCGTGTTCTCGCTGGTGATGGCGGGGCCGCGCGTGTACGCGCGGATGGCCGACGACGGGGTGTTTCCGAAGTTCTTCAGGTTCGGCGCGACGGGCGCGCCCACGGCGGCGATTCTGGGACAGGCGGCCCTCGCGATTGTCGTCATCCTGATGTCCGACCTTCGCGGCCTGTTGGGGTACCTGGGCTTCACCCTGTCGATCAGCGCGGCTCTCTCCGTCGCGTCGCTGTTCATCATCGCCAGACGTGAGGGCCGGCAGGCGGTCTCGGTGTGGGGCTATCCGTTCACGCCGATTTTCTACGTGCTCGTCACACTGCTGCTGGCGGGCCTGGCCGGGTGGCGCGACCCGATGCAGTTGCTGGCGGCCGTGGTGACGATCGTCAGCGGCTCGGCGGTCTACTACGCCTTCGGGCTGCACAAGGTCGCCGCCAATCCGGGCGGCGGACCTGCACGGAACGGCCTCGACGCTCCGTGAGCCTTTACGAACCGGCCTCGTAGAACGCGTAAGTAATCGTCCACGATGTCGTGCGGCCGGGTTCGACGCTGGCGTCGATGTAGGGCTCCGGGCAGGCGGTGCGATGCGCGGCCCAGAAGATCAGCCGCGACAGCGGACGATCGCCGGTCACGCGGACGCCCGCGCCCGTGGCGCGGTTCTCCATCTCGAAACCGTAGGCGGAGGCCGAGGTGCCGAAGCCGTCGAGTTCCGCGAACACGTTCTCCGCCGGCTGTAGAGGGCGGAGGAAGACGAGATCGCGGCCACGGATCTCGGCCAGATCCTTCAGGGCACGGTCTGCCCGTGGTGCGAACGGGAAGCGGACGCGCACATCGGGCCCCGTCGGCTGGCGGTCGAGCGTGAAGAAGTTGTGGTTGTAGACGCTCGTGGCAATAGGCTTCCGGCCGGTGTTGGTCAGTTCGTGTTCGAGCACCAGCGACGCCCCGACGAGCCGCAGCGTCTTGCGGTACGCGTACGCATACCCTGCCCCATCGTCCAGCGTGTGGACGAACGTGATCCAGTCAGCACCCTTCGTGATGGTCCACGTTCCTGGAGTGACGATGTCGTACGTCGCGAACCGTCTGAACGACGGTTCGTCCGGCTTGCGCAGCACCCCGACGCCGATGCGGATGAACGTACCGCCAGGCGCGGCCTCCGCGTACCCGAGCGCGGTGTCGCCGGTGAGGAACTCTTCGACCGGCCCCGTGATCGCATCGTGCCGCGTCGCGTCGTGCCGTTCGAACCATGGTCCGAAGTACTCGTGGCCGCCCCAGGTCAGCGTCGACACCACACCCGACCAGTCGAACCGCGTGCCGCGGTAGTAGCCGGCGGTCGC
>CAYMAG010000055.1:28063-32453 GCA_964388335.1 uncultured Vicinamibacteraceae bacterium
GGCGTCTGCCCCGTCGAGAAGCGGTGCGACTTGGCCCACCCCAGCCCGAAGCGCATCCGCAGATTGCCGTGCTGGGCGGCCTCGTCCTTCGCACCGGGATCCTCGGTGACATACAGGCCGGGGATGCCTATCGCGCCGCCCGGCCGCGTGATGGTCATGAGCGAGTTCAAAACCGTCGCCGGCGCCTCTTCGTCCGCCTGGGATCCGTGGCCATGCGCCTCGAACCCGACCGCGTCGACAGCGGCGTCCACTTCGGGCACGCCGACAATCTGTGCGATCAGATCCTCGAGCCGGTCGCTCCGGGTGAGGTCGACCGGTTCGAACCCGACGCTCTTCGCGTGCGCCAGGCGCTCCTGGTTCATGTCGCCAATCAGGACCACCGCGGCGCCGAGGATCTGCGCCGAGGCCGCGGCTGCCAGGCCCACCGGTCCGGCGCCAGCGATGTACACGACGGATCCCACGCCGACGCCTGCCGTCACCGCGCCGTGGAAGCCTGTGGGCAGGATGTCACTCAGCATCGTCAGGTCGCGGATCTTCGCCATCGCCTGCGCCTTGTCCGGAAACTTCAGGAGGTTGAAGTCCGCATAGGGCACCAGCACGTAGTCGGCCTGCCCGCCGATCCAGCCGCCCATGTCCACGTAGCCGTACGCGCCGCCCGCCCGTGCCGGGTTGACCGTGAGACAGATGCCGGACTGCTCTTCACGGCAGGTGCGACACCGGCCGCACGCCACGTTGAACGGCACGCTGACCAGGTCGCCGATCTCGAGGCGTTCGACGTCGCTCCCCTTCTCGATCACCTCACCGGTGATCTCGTGCCCCAGCACGAGCCCGACGGGCGCGGTGGTGCGGCCCCGCACCATGTGCTGATCCGACCCGCAGATGTTGGTCGACACGACCTTGACGATGACGCCGTGGTCGATGTCCTTCCCGTTCGGTGCCTGCATCTTCGGAAAGTCGATGGACTGCACTTCGACCCTGCCCGGACCAAGGTAGACAACCCCGCGATTGCTGGCCATGGAGACTCCTTCCGCGATGCGTGCGATGGGGATGCGATGACGTGTCGCATCTTGGAACGTGCGGGCAGCCCTGTCAACGAGTTCGACGGACCAGCTCGGCCGCGCACCGGAACCGCCCCCGAGCAGGACGCGTATCATTCCCGCATGCCCCGCCTCATCTCATGCATCGCCGCCGCCATCGTCGCGGTCGGCCTTGGCGCGTCGTCCGCGTCCGCGCAGATTGATGCCCGGATGCTTCGGTACCCCTCGGTGTCGCGCGACCGCATCGCGTTCGTCTACGCGGGCGATGTCTGGACGGTCGCCCGGGGAGGCGGCACGGCCGTGCGCCTCACGTCGTCGCCGGGCGAAGAACTGTTTCCCCGGTTCTCGCCCGATGGCACCCTGCTGGCCTACAGCGCGGAGTACGACGGAAACGTGGACGTGTACGTCGTGCCCGTCACCGGCGGCGAGCCGACGCGGCTGACGTGGCACCCGATGGCCGACCGCCTCGTCGGATGGCATCCCGACGGACGACGTGTCCTGTTCGCGTCCACGCGCGAGAGCGGTCGGCAGCGCTACAGCCAGTTCTATCTCGTGGACCGCGACGGTGGCCTGCCCGAGAAGCTGCCGGTGCCCTACGGGGAGTTCGGTGACATCGCCGCGGACGGCACCCGCTTCGTCTACATGCCCATGTCGCAGGACTTCCGCACGTGGAAGCGATACCGCGGAGGCTGGGCGCCCGACCTCTGGCTCTTCGATCTGAAGACCCTTGCGTCGCGCAACCTGACGTCGCACCCGGCCAACGACGCGCAGCCCATGTGGCATGGCGACACGCTCTTCTTCCTGTCGGACCGCGACGGCGCGGAGCGATCGAACATCTGGGCGCTCGACACGACGACCGGTGCCGTGCGACAGGTCACGCGCCTCACGGACTTCGACATCACCTTCCCCTCCATCGGCCCGGACGCCATCGTCTATCAGGCCGGCGGCCGGTTGTACCTGCTCGACCTCGCGAAGGAGACGTCCACGGAGGTGCCCGTCCGTGTTGTGACAGACAGGACGACGCTGCGCCCGCGGACCGTCAAGGCGGACAGCCTCATCACCGCGGCGTCGGTGTCGCCGACGGGCAAGCGCGCCGCGTTCGCGGCGCGCGGTGACGTCGTGACCGTGCCGGCCGAGCACGGCGCGGTGCTGAACGTGACGCGAACTTCAGGCGTGGCCGAGCGCTACCCACGCTGGTCGCCGGACGGGACGTCGCTCGCCTACTGGACGGATGCGAGCGGCGAGTACGAACTGGCGATCCGTCCGGCCGACGGCACGGGCGACGCGCGGACGCTCACCTCCCTCGGCAAGGGCTATCGCTACACGCCGTACTGGTCGCCCGACAGCCGCCGCCTCGCGTTCATCGACCAGGCCATGCGCATACGCATCGTCGATGTCGCGTCGGGCGCGGTCACCGACTCGGACGTGAGTGAAGAGTTCCTGTCGCATGGAGCGCTGCAGGACTTCCGCTTTCAGTGGTCGCCCGACTCGCGCTGGCTCAGCTACTCGCGGCCGTCGGACACCGGCAACGAGGCGATCTTCCTGTTCGACACGCGCACGAACACATGCCACCAGGTGACGTCCGGATACCTCAACGACACGCAGCCGGTCTTCGACCCGAAGGGCAAGTACCTCTACTACGCGTCCGACCGTACCTTCGAGCCCGTCTACGGCAGCTTCGACAACTCGTGGACCTACACCAACCCCACACGCATCGTCGCGGTGCCTCTGCGGCTGGACGTCGAGTCACCGCTGAAGACGCGCCACGACGCTGAAGGTGCGGAGGACGCGAAGGACGCGAAGGACGACGGCGACAGTGACGATGCGAAAGCGTCAGCTGACGCGAAGGCGAAGGCGCCGCCGCCGGTCGAGATCGACCTCGACGGGTTCGAGCGCCGCGGCGTCGTGTTGCCTCCGGCCGCAGGCCGCTATGCCGATCTGCAGGCGGCGGAGGGCAAGGTGCTGTATCGCCGGCTGCCTCGTCGGGGTTCGGGTAGCGACGACAGTCCGATCGTGTACTTCGACCTCGAAGAGCGTAAGGAGGAGACCGTACTCGACAAGGCGGACGCCGTCGAGCTGACGGCAGACGGCAAGAGGCTGTTGGTCGCGCACGACGACGCGTACGCCGTCATCGAGCTGAAACCGGCGCAGAAGTTCGAGAAGCCGCTGGCCACGGGCGACATCGAAGTGCCGGTCGACCCGCGCGCCGAGTGGACGCAGATGTTCCAGGACGCGTACCGCTTCGAGCGCGACTTCTTCTACGACCCGAACATGCACGGTGTCGACTGGGACGCCATGCGCGACCGGTACGCGACGCTGCTCGACGCGGCGGTGACGCGGTGGGACGTCAACGTCGTGCTGGGCGAGCTGATCGGTGAACTCAACGCGTCGCACACGTATCGCGGGGGCGGTGACGAAGAGCGTGCACCGCAGCGGAACGTCGGGCAACTGGGCGTCGACTGGGCGCTCGACAATGGTGCCTACCGCATTCAGCGCATCGCGCGTGGAGGTCCGTGGGACGCGGCGAGGTCGCCGCTCGACGAGCCCGGCGTGGACGTCGGCGAGGGCGACTACGTGCTCGCGGTGAACGGCATCCCGCTCGACGTGACACGCGACCCATGGGCCAGCTTCCAGGGGCTCGGCGGCAAGACCGTCATGCTCACGGTGAATGGGACGCCGTCCATGCAGGGCGCGCGCCAGGTCGCCGTCACCTGCCTGGATGACGAGACGCCGCTGCGGTTCGCGGCGTGGATCGAAGCGCGGCGGCAGGAAGTGGACACGGCCACGAACGGGCGTGTGGGCTACGTCTACGTGCAGAGCACGGGCGTCGACGCGCAGAACGAACTCGTGCGGCAGTTCATGGCGCAGTGGCGGAAGCCCGCGCTGATCATCGACGAGCGCTGGAACAGCGGCGGGCAGATTCCCGACCGGTTCATCGAGCTGCTCAACCGGCCGACCGTGGCGTACTGGGCGGTGCGCGACGGCAACAGCTGGCAGTGGCCGCCGGTGGCGCACCGCGGGCCACAGGTGATGCTCATCAACGGCTGGAGCGGATCGGGCGGCGACGCGCTGCCGACCTACTTCAAGCAGGCGGGCCTCGGGCCCCTCATCGGCTCCCGCACGTGGGGCGGCCTCATCGGCATCAGCGGCGCGCCGGGCCTGGTGGACGGCGGTACGGTCACGGTGCCGACGTTCCGCATGTATGGTCCCGACGGCACGTGGTTCGCCGAAGGACACGGCGTCGAGCCCGACATCCCCGTGGCCGAAGACCCCACGGCCTTGGCCAAGGGCAGCGACCCGCAGTTGCAGCGGGCCATCCAGGAAGTGCTGCAGCGCCTCGAGCAGACGCCTCC
>CAYMAG010000056.1:0-5784 GCA_964388335.1 uncultured Vicinamibacteraceae bacterium
TCTTCTTCGCCCATCTCCTCCAGCTTCGCGGCTTCGGCGTCCAGCCACTCCTGGAACTCGTCGGCGCTCAGCACCGTGACGAAGCCCCGCATCCGGTAGTGGCCGAGCCCGCAGAGCTGCGCGCAGGCGATCTCGTACTGGAAATCGGCGTTGCCCGTCTGCGTCCGCATCTCGGCAGTCGTGACGGTGGGGACGAACCAGATCGGAATCGTGAGACCAGGGATGGCGTCCTGCTTCACGCGGAACTCGGGCACGCCGAAACTGTGAATGACGTCCTTGCTCCGCAGCTTGAGGATGATTGGCCTGTTCGCGGGCAGATACAGCTGGTTGAGCGTCGTCACGTCGTCTTTCGCCGCCTCGTCGGACCGATCGATCCCGAGCGGGTTCGACTGCGTGTCGAGCAGCGTGACATCGGTCCTGCCGAACACGCCGTCAGCGCCGGCGTAGTGGACGTTCCAGGCGAACTGCTCGGCGGTGACGTGCACGACGAGCGCTTCGCTCTCCGGAGGTATGCCGTCGACCCGCGCGGCCCACAGCGGGATCGCGAACCCGAACAGGAGCACCGCCTCGACCACGGCGACACCCACCTCGAGATAGCTCGACCTGTGCGACCTGACGCCGGCATAGTCCGCCACCGGATTGCGCGACTGCCTGAACCGGAAGAGGCAATACGTGAAGAACCCGCCCCATCCCACGAAGAGCACGAGCATGAACACGTGGATCCAGCCGATCAGGCCGTCAATCTGCCCGCCGTGAGCCGCGGCGAGCGGTGGGAGTCCGAGCCACTCCGTCATGATGTCCTCGACCCTCTCTGGATTTCCGACCATTCCATGTCGAGATCGACCTCCGCGATGCGCCTCGCGCGTTTGCGGAGGTACAGGAAGAAGCCGACGAACGCGCCCTGCACGGCGAAGGTGATGCCCAGCATGACCAGGATGCCGAGCTTCGCCCCGTCGATCATCGACGACTCTTCCGCCTGGAAGCAGGCCGCGCAGGCGATGATGGCGAGCGTTGCGGTGGTCATCGCAGGGACCTCGTCTTGCGAAGGAACCACGAGTCGTAGACGACGAGGCCGAGCGACGCCGCGAACGCCGCGACCGCCGCAACCAGGGCGCCGACGCTGTCGTTCGTTCCGTACCGTGACAGGCACCACACGCCGAACAGCACGGCGAGCGCCGCGGAACACAGGATCAGGCCCGCGTGGATCAGCCGGAGGTTCATTCGTGAATCCAGAAGCCGTTGCTGTGCGTGAGAATCGGCAGCGCCAGCAGTACGAGGAAGAAGATCGCGGTCAACGCCAGAACCGCGTAGATCAGCTTCTTCTCGGCGATGAGATGCATGAAGTAGCACGCCACGAGCGTGCCCTTGACCGTCGCGACGAGCAACGCGATGGCTACGGCCATCGGCAGGGACAGGTCCAGGTACGACACCGCCACCGTGACGATGGTCAGCACCATGAGCGTGACGAAGACGGTGATGTAGATCCTGACGTGTCTGTCGATATCAGCTGCGTGGTCGGTCGACATGGATTCCGCCTACAGAAGGTAGAGGGTCGGGAAGAGGAAGATCCAGACCAGGTCCACGAAGTGCCAGAAGAGGCCCGAGTTCTCGACACGGTTGGTGAACCACGTCGGGTTGGTCTTCCAGAGCTTCGCGCCGGGCCCGAGGAACCACGCGTTCACCGCCATTCCGCCGGCCACGTGGAGCATGTGCAGGCCCGTGAGCGTGAAGTAGATGGCGAAGAAGTTGCTCGTGGCCGGATACAGGCCATCGTGGAACTTGTGGCTGTACTCGAAGTACTTGACGATGAGGAAGACCAGGCCGAGCAGGATGGTCGCCGCCATGTACTTCTGGTACGTCCCGAACTGACGGCGCACCAGCGACGCCCAGGCCATCACCATGGTGACCGACGACCCGATCAGGACGATCGTGTTGAACGTGGCGAGTGGGACGTTCAGGATCGTGTCTCCGCGCGGCCAGCTCGGCGCGCCCGTCCGGATCAGGATGTAGCTGGCAAACAGCGCCCCGAACAACATGACCTCCGAGGCAAGAAAGAGCCAGATGGCGATCTTGCCGTTGGTGAGGCCGGTGTCGCGGCGTTCCTCGACGGTGTAGGGAATGTCCATCGGGTCAGGCCTCGCTCTGGGGCACGTAGTCCCTGGGCGCACCAGGCACGCTGTACTCGTAGGGTCCGCGGTACGCCTGCGGCGGTTCGAGGAAGTTGCCGTGCGGAGGAGGCGAGGGCGCGGCCCACTCGATGGTGGTGGCCTGCCACGGGTTCGCGTCGGTCTTCTCTCCCTTCCAGATGCTCCAGAAGAAGTTGAAGATGAAGGGAATCTGGAAGACCCCGAGCGTCCACGCCCCCCACGACGAGACGACGTTCCATTGCAGGATCGGCTGCGCGAAGTCGTAGGTCTCCCCGCCGTCGAACAGGCGCCGTGAGACGCCGGCCAGTCCCACGATGAACATCGGCATGAAGACGACGTTCATGCACACGAACGAACCGGCGAAGTGGATCTTTCCGAGCGTCTCGTTCATCAGCCGTCCGGTCGCTTTCGGGAACCAGAAATAGATGCCCGCGAACAGGGCGAAGATCGTTCCCGGCGCGACGACGTAGTGGAAGTGGCCGATGACGTAGTACGTGTCGTGCAGCGGGATGTCGGTGATGTTCAGACCGAGGGGCAGGCCGGTCAGGCCGCCGATGCCGAACATCGGCAGGAACGCGAGCGCGAACAGCATCGGCGTGTTGAAGCGGATCGACGCGCCCCAGAGCGAGATGACCAGGGCCGTGAGGATCACCACCGACGGAATCGAGATGATCATCGTGGTCGTCTGGAAGAACGACGCCATGGCCGTTCCCATCCCGGTCATGAACATGTGGTGCGCCCACACGATGAACGACATGAAGCCGAGGAAGATGACCGAGTAGACCATCGAGCGGTAGCCCCACAGGGGCTTCCGCGTGTTGTTGGCGATGATCTCGGCCACGATGCCCAGCGCCGGGAGGATCAGGACGTACACCTCAGGGTGCGCCAGGAACCAGAACAGGTGCTGCCAGAGCAGCGGGTTGCCTCCGCCGGCCACCGTGAGCACCTGCCCGCTGACGACCAGACCGCTCGGCAGGAAGAAGCTCGTGCCGGCCACGCGATCCATCAACTGCATGACCGCCGCGGCCTCGAGCGGCGGGAAGGCCAGCAGCAGCAGGAACGAGGTGACCAGCTGCGACCACACGAAGAAGGGGAACCGCATGAAGGTGAGTCCCTTCACGCGGAGCTGAATCGTGGTGGTGATGAAGTTGACCGCACCGAGCAGCGACGAGGTGATGAGGAAGATCATCCCGACGAGCCACACCGTCTGCCCCGAGCCCGCCAGGTTGGCGAGCGGCGAGTAGGACGTCCAGCCGGACTGCGCGGCGCCGCCGGGCACGAGGAAGCTGGCGAGCATGATGACGCCGCCGAGAAAGAAGGACCAGTAGCTCGCCATGTTGAGCCGCGGGAACGCCATGTCCGGGGCCCCGATCTGGAGCGGCAGCACGAAGTTCCCGAAGCCTCCCACGGCGAGCGGCACCACGCCGAGAAAGACCATGATGGTGCCGTGCATCGCGCCCAGCTCGTTGTAGAAGTCGGGGAGCATGGTCCCGCCCGGCATGCGGGCTTCACCGAGCAACTGGCCGAGCAGCGGCAACGGACTGCCCGGATACGCCAGCTGCCAGCGCATCAGCATCATCAGTGTGAAGCCGAAGAGCAGAAACAGGAGACCGGTGATGGCGTACTGGATGCCGATGACCTTGTGGTCGACGGAGAAGACGTACGCGCGCCAGAAGCCCAGTGCTTCGTGATGGGCTTCGTGCGCGACGTGCGGCTCGGGTGCAGCGATGGTTCCCGGCTGGCTCATGCGCGTCTCCGGTGCTACTGCTTCGCGGCCGGAGCCGAGTACTTGACGTCCTGGACCTTGGTCTCGTTGGCGCCCACCGTGACCGACATCTTCTGGGTGCCCAATCGTTCGTGCCAGGTCGTGATCTCGTACGTGCCCGGGTCGAGTCCGGAGAGCGTGAACTTCCCGTCAGTGCCGGTGACCGAGAAGTAGGGGTGCGTGAAGACGCCGACGTACGCGCTCATCCACGGATGCACGTCGCACTTGATCTGGAAGACGTCTTCGGGCTTGTCGAACGTGGCGGTCGACTCCTTGACCGTCGCCGGCATCGGCCGGTTGAACCCCCTGTTGATCTTGGGAAGGGCGTGCACGTTGTGAAGGATGCCGTCGGAGTTGAGGATGCGATAGGCCTGTCCGACCATGATCCCCATCACGTGCGGCACGTATTGACAGCCCTTCTGATCGAGCACCGCGGGCGTCTTGGGAGCGGGCCAGGTCTTGCCTTCGGGCAGTCCCTTCGAAACCCACACCAGGATGTTCCCCATGGCGTTGCCGCTGCCCAGCAGCAGCATCTCGTTCGGCACCGGCGCCGAGTGCATCTTTGCGCACGCCGGGTCGGCGTCCATGGTGATCGGTTTGAGCGCGGGCGCCTTCCCGCCGAACGTGACTGTTCCCGTGATGGACGAGGCGGCGAACGCGACGCCCGGCGACATTGCCATTGCGACCAGCACGGTTGCCAGCCACACCCTGCGACCTGCTACGCGGATACCCGGCTCATTGGCCATTTACAGTCCTCGTGTCCGTCGCCACCGCCCATGGGCGCTGCGACATGGTTCGCGGCGTGACAGGATGTGCACGCCCCATCACGTCTGGTTCTGGTTTGGCACACTGTACGATCGCGTCCCGTGTCTCCGCAACCCTGCGCCGGTGCGGCGGCGCAACCTCAGCGCGTGAGGAGGCCGTTCTCTCCCATCACCACGACCGACAGTTCCCGCAGCCGCGGCCCATCGAACTCGACGAAGAAGACGCGCTGCCACTGCCCCAGCACCAGATCGCCGTCCGACACGTTGAGGCTGAGGAAGGGCGAGAAGAGCAAAGCCCGGCAGTGGGCATGGCCGTTCACTCGCTCGTGTGGCGTGAGGTTCACGCAGCGCCGGGCCTGGTCGTCATGGCAGTACCCGGCGTCTGCCGGGACGAGCCTGGCGATCAGCCTGGTGAAGTCATCGAGCAGCAGCGGCTCGTGTTCGTTGACGACGAGCGCGGTGGTGGTGTGCAGCGTCTGCGCGTGCAGGATGCCGGTCTGCACGTCGAGCTGCGAGACCGCATGTCGGAGTTCGTCGGTGATGTCGATGAACTGGGCGGGCGCCTTCGAGAGAAGGCGGACCCGGGTGTGTCGCGCTCGCGCCGGCTGAATGGTCGTGTGCATCGGTTCCTCCTGATGTGGTGAGCATCGGAGAACCGGCGGCGCAAGTCTTCAGCCTGCGGTGAGGGTTGCGTGAGCAGTGCGTGAGTGCCCGAATAGGAAGGCGCGCGTTGACATTTCCCGCTGCGCTTCCGTACTGTGTGAGGGTGACCACGACAGCCCAGACAGACGTCTTCCGCGCGATAGCCGATCCGACGCGTCGGGCCCTGCTCGACCTGCTGCGCACCGGCGACCGCACCGTCAACGAACTGGCCGAACCCTTCGACATGAGCCGCCCGGCCATCTCGCAGCATCTGCGTCTGCTGCTCGAGGCCCGCCTCGTCTCGGTGAAGAAGGAAGGCCGGCAGCGGCGCTACCGCCTCAATGCGTCGCCTGTCGGCAGGGTGGCGCGCTGGGCCGGCAAGTTCGACGCCGGCGCCGGCGCGAAGAAGAAGCGCTAGACCGCGGCGCGCATCCAGGCCTGCAGCTTCGCCCGGTCGCGTGACGCC
>CAYMAG010000056.1:5884-15575 GCA_964388335.1 uncultured Vicinamibacteraceae bacterium
GCGCTAGACCGCGGCGCGCATCCAGGCCTGCAGCTTCGCCCGGTCGCGTGACGCCGCGTCCATCATCCGCTCCCGCTGTTCGACGGGCGTCCGCCCGCCCGGGTCATATTCCACGTGTACCGAGACGGGTCCGGCAAACGACGTCTTCGCCATCTCCGCAAGGAACGCCGGCCAGTCGACCATCCCCTCGCCCAACGGACAGTCCACGATCCGCCACCGGCCGTCGGGCCGCTTGTCCCAGAAGAAGTCCTTCGCCGCGAGCATGCGCAGCCGCGGCGCGACCATCTGCGTCGCGACGCGCCATCCCGCGTCGCCGCCCTCGACCACGGCATGACGGATGTCGAAGTAGTACGCCGCCGCATCCGCCGGAAGCGGCTCGACCATCTGCAACGCATCCCACACCGGCGCACCGATGTAGCCCGAGTGGTTGTGATAGCCGAACGTGACACCGGCCTCGGACGCGAGCCGCACGAGCCCGGCGAACGACTGCACCGCCTCACGCAGTTCGGCACGGACGTCCTTGAAGGCATACCGGTAGTAGCCCGCCTTGAGCAGCGGGACGCCGACGGCCTTCGCGCCGAGCACGGTGGGCTTCGCTGCCGGATCGTCCGCGCGGGTCAGGCCCGTCGTCAGCATGTGCACGGTACTGCCGGCGTCGTGAATGGCGGCGACCGCCCTGGGTAAGTCGTCGGTCACGCGCTCGGGCAGCACGTGCCCACCTGGACGCACCGTCAGGTCGACGCCGGCGAACCCCATCGCCTTGACGGCGGTGCCGAGGTCGGCCCACGACAGCTCGGCCAGGTGCTTCGAGAAGAAGACGATGGGCGCGTCCGCGAGCGGAGCGCGCCTGAGGGCCCGCGCGGGGGTGCCAAGGAACGCCGAGGCGCCGAGACCGAGTGCGGTGGCGTGAAACTGGCGGCGATTCATGACGACTCCATTTCGACGTGCGATCCAGCCGCGCACGATGTGGACGGCGGGCCACACGTGCATGGTCGACAGGGGCGTCAGCGCGCGAAGCGGGGCGACGCCAGACGGAACTGGGAGAAGAGGCCGGCGACGGCCAGGATGAGCCAGACGATCACGACCCACGATTCACCCGGGGCCGGACGCAGCGGATACGACAGCCATCCCTGGGCCGCGTTGCCGAGACCTGTCACGGCCTCCCGATGCCAGAGCCCGAGCGCGCCCATCACGAGCAGCCACGCGCCACCGAATGCCGTGGCGACGACGATGACGTAGCGCTGCATGGTGAGGGCGAGCAGCGCCCCGGCAACGGTACAGGCGATCACCAGCATGGCGGCGGGTTCGGTGCCGAGCTGAGCCGTCACGCCATGCACGGCCAGCGCGGCGAACACCGCGCCGAGCAGCGCAACCCCGATGAAATAGGCCAGCACGAGGGCCAGCGACCCGCCGACTCCGGCCGCCAGCAGCAGCAGATAATCGCGACCCGAGTCGGCCGGGCCCAGGATGGACCCCGCGACGAGCACGCCCAGCACGAAGCCATACAGGCCGAGGACGGTGCGGAAGGTGCGCTGCCCGAGGAAACACGACAGCAGCCCGCCGATCAGGAACAGCACGGCCGCGGGGACGTGAAACGTCGCCGGAAGCATCCCCCGCATTATAGTGGAGGGTCACCATTCCGTCGCGCCGAACTCATCAGTACGTCTCATGACCGACCCGCCGCCGACCCACAGACCCCGCTGGAGGCCCGGCAATATCATCGCGGCCCTCCTGGGCCTGGCGCTGTTCGCGTATACGGTCCACCGGACCGGGACGGACGAGGTGGCCGAGGGCTTCCGGCGTGTCGGCGCGGCGTTCGCCGTGATCATCGTCCTGTCTGGACTGCGGCTCGCCGCTCGTGCCTGGGCCTGGGTGTTGTGCACCGACCAGCCTCACGGCCTGCGGCTGCGCGACACGTTTCCGGCGCTCGTCACGGGCGATGCGCTCGGCAACCTCACCCCATTGGGCCTCGTCGTCAGTGAGGCGACGAAAGCGGCGTTCGTCCGGCACCGGGTGACGCTGATGGGCGCGCTGGCGGGCATCGCCGTCGAGAACCTCTTCTACATCGTGTCGGTCGCCATCGTGATCGCCGGGGGCACGATCGTGTTCCTTGGCCTGTTCGAGGTGCCCACGCCGTTGCGCCTGGTGAGTCTTGCGGCGCTGGGTGGGATGGTGGCGTTCATCCTCGTGGCGCTGGCGCTGGCCACCGGCCGATTTCGACCGCTGACGCAGGTCGTCACCTGGCTCGAGCGGCTGTCGATGGCGCCTGGCGCGGTCGTCCGGCGGCTGGGCAAGCTGCAAAGCCTCGAGGATCGCGTCTACACGTTCGTCCGCCGCCACCCGTCACTGCCGCTTCCCGTGCTGGTGCTCGAGTTCGCGTACCACGTGCTTGGCGTTGCCGAGGTCTATCTGACCGTGGCGCTGATCTCGGACACCGTGGCGCCGACGCTGCTCACGGCGTTCCTGTTCGAGTCGATGAACCGCCTGATCAACGTGGCCTTCAAGTTCGTGCCCCTGCGCCTGGGTGTGGACGAGGCGGGCACCGGGCTGCTGGCGCAGGTGCTCGGGTACGGTAGCGCCCTGGGCGTCACGCTCGCCCTCGTGCGCAAGGTGCGCATGCTCGTGTGGACGGGCATCGGCGTCGCGTTCCTCGCATCGCGGGGGTTGCGGCCGTCGGAGCTGTACGAAGCGCGCGTGGAGTAGTCCACAGGCTTGCCCCGCCGAAGCCTTGGCGCAAACGGGCTTGTCCCGCCGGAGCCTTGGCGACGCTGCGGGCTTGCCCCGCCGAAGCCTTGGCGCAACGGGCTTGCCCCGCCGAAGCCTCGGCGAAGGCGGACTGCCTCGCCGAAGCCTTGGCGAAGGCGGGCCCTTACCTCTCCCCGCCCAGGCAGATCGCCGTACGCGGCGCACGAGAGGGGTCGGCTCGCAGTGTGGTCCGAAGCCGCTCGAGCGCGTCGGGGGTGTCGATGTCCTCGAGCACCGGCAGGAAGGTGACGCGGCGATTCTCGAACTCACACCGCCGGAGCGTGTCAGCCAACGTGTAGACGGTGCTCCACCGGACGCCGCTGAAGAGGTCGGGCACGGCAGGGCCGGCGAGACCCATGAGGTAGTAGCCGCCATCGGCCGCCGGTCCGAGCGCGACGCGCAGCGCATCCGCGGCCAGCGCGTCGAAGGCCTCGGCGATGATGTCCGGCGTCAGGAGCGGGATGTCCGATCCGACCAGCACCACCTGACGCGCGCCCTGGCGGAACATGCGCTCGAAGATGGCGCGTTCGCGCGCCGCGAGGTCATCCCCCTGCTGGGGGAAGACATGCCCCGGCTCGACCCCCACCTCGCGGAACGACTCGCCGGTGCCGTCGGTGGTCGCCGCGACGCGGACGATGACGCCGGGCACCTTGCGTGCCGAGTCCACGATGTCGGCGACGCACGCTGCGTGCAGGGCCCGCCGCTGATCGCGTGCGGGCAGGATCGTCGAAAGACGGGTCTTGATGGTGTCGCCCGGCGCGTCGAGCGCGCGGGCCATCACCACGACCACCTTCACATCTCCCTCCGCCCCTCCAGCGCGCGCGTCATCGTCACTTCATCGGCGTACTCGAGATCGCTGCCCACCGGCACGCCCATGCCGATACGCGTCACGCGCACGCCCAGTGGCTTGAGGAGGCGCGCGAGATACAGGGCGGTAGCCTCTCCCTCGACCGTGGGGTTGGTGGCAAGAATGACCTCGTCCACGTCACCGGTCCCGACGCGGGCGAGCAGGCCCTTGATGCGGAGCGCGTCCGGGCCGATGCCCTGCAGCGGCGACAGCGTCCCCATCAGCACGTGATACGCACCATTGAAGTCGCGGGTCTTCTCGATGGCTTCGACGTTGGCCGGCTCTTCGACCACGCAGATGACACGCTGGTTGCGGTCCGGACGGCTGCAGTACACGCACGGGTCCGCGTCGGTGATGTTGCTGCAGATGGAACAGTGGCGCACGCGATCCTTCACCTCACGCAGCGCATCCGCCAGGCGCTCGGCATCCTCCCGCGGCGCCTTCAGCACATGGAATGCCAGACGCTGCGCGCTCTTGGGACCGATGCTCGGCAGCTTCTGCAACTGCTCGATCAGGTGAAGGAGAGGGTCGGGGTAGGACAAGGAGAGGAGAAGAGGATGGAAGGAATAAGGAACGAAGGAACGAAGGAACCAAGGAACGAAGGAACCAAGGATTGAGGAGCGAAGGAGCGAAGGATTAAGGAATCAAGGAAGAAGGAACCAAGGATTAGGGAACGAAGGATGGGTCAGGTTGGCCGCGCCTCGCCGAAGCGCGGCTCGACAGGCATCAGACATCAAGCATGAAGCATGAGGCCGAGGCATGAAGCATGAAGCATGAGGCATGAGGCTGAGGCTGAGGCTGGGGCACCAGTTACGCATGAAGCATGAGGCATGAAGCATGACTACATCCCCGGCAGCTTCATCCCGCCCATCATGCCACTCATCTGGGCGCTCACTGCTTCGTCCGCCTTGCGCTGGGCGTCGTTGACGGCCGCGAGAATCAGATCCTGAAGCATCTCGACATCCCCTTCCTTGACGACCTCGGGATCGATCGTCAGCGACAGCAGCTGCTTGCCGCCATTGACGGTGACGGTCACCATGCCCCCACCCGCGGTGGCTTCGATCACGGTCTCGGCCAGCTGCTTCTGCATCTTCTCCTGCATCTGCTGCGCCTGCTTCATGAGTCGGTTGATGTCCATGACGCAATCCTTTCGTGACGCGACCTAGCCGAGCTGCTCGACGTCGCGGATGTCTGCGGGAAACACATCGAGCATCGCCTGGACGGCCTCGCTCTGCATGGCCTGCTCGCGCAACTGCGCCTGGTCGGGCTGCCCTGGTGTCGCCTCGCCGACGGCAGACGGCACGACAACGCGCGTATCGAGGCGCAACCGCCGTCCGCAGGCATCGGCGATGATCTGCTCGATCCACGCGCGACGCGTCTCGACCCGCTGCTGCTCGAAGTTGCCCGCGAGGGTGATGACGAGCCGGTCGGCGTTGGCCTCGAACCGGGCGCGCGCCAGCGCCGTACCAAAGAACGTCCGGTTGCCCTTCTTGAGCGCCTCGACGAGCGCGTCCGTCGAAACGGCCGGCGGCGGCGTCTCGACCGCAGGAGGCAGCGGGTCAACGAGCGGCGTGCTGGACGCTGTCGGCGGGACCGGTGGCGCGGCTGCTGCCGCTGGCGCGGGGACAGGTGGCGCGGTTGCCGCCGCTGGCGCGCGTTCGGGTGCCGCCGCTGGCGCGGGTTCGGACGCCGGTGCTGGTGCTGGTGCTGGTGCTGCTGGTGCTGGTGCTGGTGCGGCCGGGGTTGGGACCGCGGAACGTGACACCTCCCGCTCCGCCTGTTCCACCAACGCGTTCGCACGCTCCGTGAAGCTGCGACGCGGCGTCGAGTCTCCCGACGTTCCGCCCGCGCGCTGACCCGAGCCGCCCGACGCAGACGGCCGCGGGATCACGGTCCGTCCACCGCCGGACGATCCGCTGCCCTGGACCGTTGGCCCACCAAGCGCTGCGAGCACGTCGGCGAGCGGCTGCAGCTGTCCGAGGTGAATCCACTTGAGCAGCGCCATCTCGAGGTGGAAGCGCGGCTGCGACGCGAAGCGGATGTCCTGCTCGGCGCGTGCCAGGACATCGAAGGCTCGCAACAGGTCTTCCCGCGAGAAGCGGGCAGCCAACGCGGACAGGCGCGCGGCATCCGGCGCCAGCTCGGCGTCCTCGAGACGCGAGGCGTCGATGCGCACGACGAGCAGGTCGCGGACGAGCGCGGCGAGTTCACGGCACACGAGCTTGAGATCCTGCCCACCCTCGACGAGGCGGCCCACGGCATCGAAGACGTCACCTGCACGCGCGTCGGCGACAATCTCGACCATCTCCATCAACGCGTCCCGCGCGATGAGGCCCAGCACCGTCGACACGTCGGACGCCGTCAGGTGGCCGCCCGAGAACGCGATGACCTGATCGAACGCGCTCAGCGCATCGCGCATGCTGCCGTCCGCGGCGCGCGCGATGAGCGTCAGCGCATCGGCATCGACGGTGAGCCCTTCGCGTCCGGCAATGGCGGCGAGCTGATCCGCGATGACTTTCGTCCCGATCGTGCGGAACTCGAACTCCTGCGCGCGCGACCGGATCGTCTCGGGAATCTTGTGCAGTTCCGTCGTCGCCATCATGAAGACGACGTGAGGCGGGGGCTCTTCGACGGACTTCAGCAAGGCGTTGAACGACGAGGTCGAGAGCATGTGCACCTCGTCGATGATGAACACCTTGAAGCGGTCGCGGGCGGGCCCGATCGCGAGACTGTTGATGATGACTTCGCGGATGTTGTCGATGCCCGTGTTGGACGCCGCGTCGATCTCGATGACGTCGATGTCGCGCCCCGCCGCGATCTCCTCGCAGGCCTCACACGTGCCGCACGGGTCGGGCGTGGGCCGCTCCGACGCGAGGCAGTTGAGCGCCTTGGCCAGGATGCGCGCCGTGGTCGTCTTGCCGACGCCGCGGGCGCCCGAGAAGATGTAGGCCTGCGCGATACGTTCGCGCGCGATGGCGTTGCGCAGGGTCTGCGTCACGCCCACCTGCCCGATCACATCGTCGAAGCGCTGCGGTCGCCACTTGCGGGCGAGCACCTGATAGGGACGGGACACGGGTGATGGTCTGGGATGTGGTCGAGGTTCGATCCAGCGGCCGTGGCCGGCCCCACCGCGACCCGGAGGCCCTGCACACACGGCAGGCTCCCCTTAGCGCTGCTACCTTCCGGTCCTGACGCGGTTCGAGGTCTGGCGTTGCACAGGCTCCGGACCGCGGTGCGACCGGTCACGACCTGAGGGCCGAGTGTATCAAAACCGTGGGGTCAGGTCTGTAGTGGCCCGGCTGGGGGTCAGGTCTGGAATTGCGCGCGCGGGGGGTCAGGTCTCGGAGAGTCGCCCGTACAGTTCGGGACGGCGGAAGCGATAGGTGTATTCGAAGGCGGTCCGAGCCCGTGTCAACGCGGCACGCTCGAGGTCGGCGATCAGCATGTGCGGTGTCGCCGTCGCCTCCTCGTGGCGCGCGATCACCGAGCCGTCTGGACCCACGACCATGGCGCCTCCCGGGAAGCGCTGCGACACGCCCGCGAACGACACGTCGCCGAACGTGTTGCACGCCACGCCGAAGACGCCGTTCTCGGTGCAGCGCGCCTCGAGGGTTCTGCCCGCCCATGCCGCCCAGCCGAGCGGTGTGACGGGCTCCGGGTCTGCCGCGAACGGGAACAGGACGATCTCCGCGCCGCGCACCGCCAGCAGGCGCGTGGACTCGGGCAGGAAGGCGTCGAAGCAGATGTTGATGCCGATGCGTCCGAGCGGCGTGTCGACGACCTCCGGCACTCCCCCGCCGTTGTAGACCGGCATCTCGAACAGCGGGACGTGCATCTTGCGCCACGCGCCGAGCAGCCCGCCTGGACCGACGAGCACGTGCGTGTTGTGGAGCAGGTGGCCGGCGTCCTCCAGCAGACCCGCCGCCACGTACACGCCCGTCGCGTCCGAGATGGACTGCAGCCGGCGAACGGCCGGGCCGTCGAGCGGTTCGGCCATGCCACGCGCACCAGCCAGCACCTCGCGCAGCCAGGCCGCATGGTCACCCATCGGATGGTTCGGCACGAAGCCGGTGATGCTCAACTCGGGGAAGAGCACCAGGTCAGCGCCATCGGCTGCCGCCTGCCGGCACCACGGCTCCATGCGGTCGAGATTGCGGGACGTCTCTCCCGGCTGCGCATCGAGGGCAACGGCGGAGACGCGCACGCGTTCGTTCATCGCCACATTGTAGGCGTCGCGCGCGAGGCCCGGCGCGCGAAGGATATGCTGACGTCCACGATGACCCGCGCCGTCATACTTTCTGTGGCTCTCGCTCCGTTCTTCGCGGCCTGCACCGCGGCGCCGGCGTCCTCGCCCACGGCGCCCTACGTCTTCCTGCAGCTCAGCGATCCACAGTTCGGCATGTTCACCGCCGACCACGACTTCGCGCAGGAGACTGCGAACTTCGAGCGAGCCGTGACCCACGTCAATCGCCTGCAACCCGACTTCGTGGTCATCACCGGCGACCTCGTGAACAGGCCGGGCGACGAGGCGCAGATGGACGAGTACGACCGCATCCGTGGGCTGATCGATCCCGCGATCCCCGTGTACGACATGCCCGGCAACCACGACGTGGCGGATGCACCCACACCGGAACACCTCGCGGCGTACCGGCAGCGCTACATGCGCGACCGCTACGTGTTCCGCCACAAGAACCTGTTCGGGATCGTGTTGAACTCGAGCCTGATCCACACGCCCGACAACGCTCCAGCGGACGCAGCCGAGCAGGAGGCGTGGCTGCGGACCGAGCTGGCCAATGCGAGGGCCAGCGACGCTCGACACATCGTGGTGTTCCAGCACCACCCGTGGTTCCTGTCATCGGCCACGGAGCCCGACGAGTACTTCAACATCCCGATTGCCCGCCGCACGCCGCTGCTGGCCCTGCTTCGAGATGCCGGCGTACGCACGCTCGTGTCAGGCCACTACCATCGGAATGCCGTGGTGAGTGATGGCGGCTTCGACGCGATCGTCACCGGTGCCGTCGGCATGCCGCTCGGTGACTCGCACTCAGGCTTCCGTGCCTTCCGTGTGACCGACGAGGCGATCACCCATCGCTACATCGAGCTGGACGCCGCGCCCGCCACCATCGACCCGGACGCCGAACTTTGAAGCGTTCGAACCCCCATGCATGAAGCATGAAGCATGATGAGCGTCAGGCGCGGGCCCAGGGCTCAGGCTGGACCGCCCACGAGCATCGAGCTTCGACGGTTCCCTTCAACGACCGAAGACATGAACGCGGGCATCCGTCGGCGCGTGAGCGACATACACGCCGTTGATTCCAACGTGTCTGATCCGCGACGGGAGCGCGGCTGGCGCGGCGTGCGCGGCTCGTCGCTGGCGTGCGGCGCGGCTACACGCGAATGAGGCGGACCGCTGGATCGAGCCGCTGGAGATCGTCGGGATCGGATGTCGCGATGCGGTGACCGCGCGCGCGGGCGCACAGGACGACCGAGGCGTCGATGACGTCGGCCGTGCCTCGAATGCCGCACAGTTGTCCGGCATCACGTGCGCGCCGATCGTCGAGCGCCACGACTTCGACGTCGTCAGCTCTCAGCAGCCGGGCGAGGCGCGCCTGCCGGCGTCCATCGCGCCACACCTGGCCCACGACGCCAGCAGGGACTGCCAGGGAATGCCCCTGTGCGAGGTTCCGCGCGATGAGCGCGACGAGCGTCCGGTCGTTGTGCTCGAAGGCGATGAGTGCGCCGGCGTCCAGGGTCAGTCCAGCCATCGGACTACGCGCGCGTGGCTCGCACACCGAGCGCGCGGTCAGCGGCACGGCGCTCCGCGGGCGTCAACGGACCGCCGGACTCGGCCAGCATCTCGTCGAGGAGCGCAGAGAGTTCGTCCAGCTTGACCTTCTCTTCCAGCGCCGCCGCGACGTAGGCGCTCACGCTCGCAGCGCGCCCCTGGCGCACGGCTCGGCGCGCACGCGCGGCGAGTCCCCTCGGCAGGCTCACGGCGATCTTCTCAGACGTGTTCATACCGGCAGTATGAACCGGAAGCTCCTTACGTCCAACTGCGCCAGTGATCTGGAGGCCGGGGGCTTCACCGCGTGTTGTCCT
>CAYMAG010000056.1:15675-31200 GCA_964388335.1 uncultured Vicinamibacteraceae bacterium
TACGTCCAACTGCGCCAGTGATCTGGAGGCCGGGGGCTTCACCGCGTGTTGTCCTTCGCGGCAACCGCGGCGCTCGGCAGTGCCCTGGTGGCCGACTTCCTTCCAGCCCCGCGATGCCACGCGCGCAGACGTGGTACGCCTGCTGGCCCCCGGCGGCCGTGTCGTCGCCGCGCGGCGATCAAAGGCGCAAGGCCCAGGCCGAACGATGCGCCCTGTGACACGTCGCAGGCGGCGGCGCGCGGCTACATGCTGCGATACTGGTCGTCGTGTCCACCGGGTCCGCGCATGCGCCACCGCCTCCTGAGCAGGCATGTCCGTCGTGCGGCGAGCCGCTGGTTCACGTGACGACGGAGCTATCGTCCGGCGCGTTCCGGACGCAAGCGGCGTCGATGCCGCAGATGCCCATCCACTACTACGACTGTCCGGCGTGCGACACCTGCTGGAAGCTCGGCACGCGGCTCCTGCCGGATCCTGTCCGGCAGATCCTGCGTGACACCGCGACGTAGCGGCGGGCAGATGCCTCGCGCGCGGGCTCGGGGTTCGAGGCGCAAGCGGAGAGGGGGACCCTTGGGAGCGCTGATTCGCCGCCTCGGAGAGGCGGGCGCTACCTGATCGAGGGGTGCTCCTGTCAGACGGTGACAGAACAGCCGCACTCCAGTTCCAGCGACTGCGGCGATACCGCGCGCGTCGTGCCGTCACGCCGTGCGTGAAGGACCAGGAGGCTCGTCGGGTCGAACACGACGACGTCCTTGACGCCTTGGGACAGGTAGAACGGCGGCCCAATCTCGAGGTCTTTCGCTTCGTAGCCGCGACTCACGACCTCGATGACGGCTTCGGGAACGAGTTGGATGGCATCGTCCTGTTCGTCTGGCTCGCGACAGAAGATGGCGACGTCCGTCCGTTTCAGCGAGCCGTCCAGGAACTGCACGTAGACGTCCGAGACGTGGACGCACTGGCACCGTGCCACATCGGCGCGCGATCCGCCAGCAATCGTAGCGCGGATGCGATCGACCGCCTTCTGATGGCGCCACACGGGGTGCGCCTCCCAGATGGGCAGCCCCGCCACCACCTCGAGACGAATGCCGAGCTCCTCAGCGCGCAGGAAGCGGGGGTCGATCGCCACGTCGACACCATAACACGGTGGGTGGCGGCGAGGGCGGTCCCCACGCGGCCGGCGCAGCCGACGATCGTGTGTGACGCCGCCACGTAGAATGGTCGAGGCTCGAGGTCCAAGGAGCAAGACGCGACGCCAATGGTTGACCTGTCTACAACACCCTGGCCCTGGCGACGGGCGGGTGACTGGCCAGCCGCATCCGCGCGCACGCCGGCCGCCGACCTGGCCATCGACCCGGCCATCGACCAGGACGGGCTCGCCGCGCCGACCCATGCTCGTCCAACGGCGCTGGCGTGGTTCGGCTCTTTCGCGACCGGCTGCGTGCTCGGCATCGTGTTCATGACGTCGGAGGTCCTGTCCTGGTACCGCATCCAGGAGATGTTCCGGTTCCAGAGCGTGCACATGTACGGCGTCATCGGCGTGGCCGTGGGCGGCCGTCAGCCAGATGCTCTTGCCTCCGGCGTGCAACACCGTGAGGACGACCTCGGCTGCCGGCCGGCCGCTGGCACGTCTCGGTGCGCGCACCGCGTCCGGGGATCGCATCATCGTGCCGCGCCAAGTCCAGACGCCCCGCAACACGCGGTACTGGCTCGGCGGCACGGACTTCGGCTTGGGTTTAGGCCTGCTCGGCGCGTGTCGTGGTGTCGTGGGCCGATCTTCACGCTCATCGGCGCCGGGCACTCAGTCTACGTGGGGCCGCTGGCCGCGGCGGTGGCAGGCACGTACCTCTACGGACTCGTGAGAGAGCGCTTACCACATCGATCGGCGCACGGCGCCGGAGCCGAAGACCCGACCGCTTCTCACCACGCTCCGAGCGGGACCCGTCTACCGTCCACCGTCCACCGTCTACCGGGCAGGGAGGACAGAAAGGACCGCGGCCGAAGGAGGGAGCGAGAGTTCAGACCCTCCGGTCAATACGCAGTGACTGAGTAAATTTACGCAGTCATTGAGTAAAACTTCCTACAACAAGATGCTCGGCCAGTTGCAGGACGCCGGCAACACGACGACGCTCGCCAACTACCTGCGACTGCTGGAGGGTGCGTATCTCGCGTCTGGGCTCGAGCAGTTCTCCAAGGGCCATGTCCGGCAGCGCGGGAGCAGCCCGAAGCTGGTGCTCTGGAACAACGCGCTCGTCAACGCGCTGTCGCTGCGCCCGTTCGCGCAGGCGATGCGCGACGGCGCGTGGTGGGGCCGCCTCGTCGAGAACGCCGTCGGCGCGCATCTCCTGAATGGCCTCCAGGGGCCGGACTGGAGCGTGACGTACTGGCGCGACGGCACAGCTGAGGTCGACTTCGTCGTGGCCCACGGCACGCGCGTGTGGGCGTTGGAGGTGAAGAGCGGCCGTCCGGGCAGGATCAGCGGCCTGCAGGCGTTTCGGAAGCGCTATCCCGCCGCAACCGTGTGGCTCGTCGGAGCGGGTGGCCTCGCGCTCGAAGACTTCTTCGGCCAGCCGGCGACGCACTGGTTCCGCTGATGCGGCTGACGAGGCCCGACCGCGTGGACGTCCACGGCGCAGCACCTCGAGGCGCTGCGGGTGTGCGAGCCGGCACCCCGCGGATGGACGACTTCGCGGGTGGCCGGGCGCAGTTGTGCAACCAGTTCGGCGTGCGTCCGGCGGCTTGACAACACGCATACACTTGTTCACTCTAGGCCTTGAGTAGACAAGGCTATGACGAGACACGCAGACCGCAGAGACCTCTTCCCCGGCGCGCTCGAGATGATGATCCTCCGGACGCTGAAGCGTCACCCCATGCACGGCTACGCGCTGACGCAGCACATCAAGGCCGCCTCGAGCGAACTGCTGCAGATCGAGGAAGGGTCCCTGTATCCGGCGCTCCAGCGGATGCTCAGGAGCGGCTGGGTCACGGCCAGATGGGGCGTGTCGTCCACGAACCGCCGCGTCCGGATCTACACGCTGACGCAGGCCGGCGCGAAACATCTGGACAGCGAGGTCACGAGCTTCGAGCGCATGCTCGAGGGCATTCGAAACGTGCTCGCACCTGTCGGGCCTCGAGGGGCGTAGGGGCCGCACGTGTCCGGCCGTGCGAAAGGGCGTAGGGGCCCGGACGTGTCCGGCCGTGCGAAAGGGGCGTAGGGGCCCGGACTTGTCCGGCCCCGAAAAGGAAAGGTCCGCAGCCATGCGCTGGGTGACGAAGATGTTCGGGCGGGACAGGATCTATCGCGACCTCTCCGACGAGATGCAGCAGCATCTCGACGAGCAGATCGACGCGCTCGTCGAGGGCGGCATGACGCGCGAAGAGGCAACCGCCGCCGCGCGCCGGACGTTTGGCAACATGACGTCGCTCGAGGGACGCGGCCGCGACGTGTGGGCACGGCCGCTGCTCGACAGCGTCGTGTTCGACATCCGCTACGCGCTCCGCCAGATGCGCCGGCAGCCGTCGTTCACGCTCGTCGCGGTGACGATCCTGGCGCTCGGCATCGGCGCCAACACCGCCGTCTTCAGCGTGCTCGACACGCTGCTCGTGCAGCCGCTGCCCTTTCGCGCGCCAGACCGTCTGGTCTGGATCGTCAACGAGGACGTTCCTGCGCTCTCCGGCCGTACGTCCACGGTCGCCACATACGAGGCGCTGGCTGACATGCGCAGCCTCGAGGACCTGACGTCCTACGAGGCATTCTTCGCGCGTTCGAGCTACAAGCTCACCGGCGACGCGGAGCCCGACCGCGTGTCCGGCGTCATGGTGCCGGCGAACTTCTTCCCCTTCCTCGGCATCTCGCCGATGCTGGGGCGCACGTTCACCGACGACGAGTGTCAACTGAACGGCCCGGGCGCTGTGGTCCTCAGCCACGCGCTGTGGCAGCGACGGTACTCGTCCGATCCGGCCGTCATCGGGCGGCAGGTGATCGTGAACGATCGTGCCGCGACGATCGTCGGCGTCATGTCACCGTCGTTCGACTTCGGTGCGCACTTCGCGCCTGGCGTGCGCATCGACATCTACATGCCCGTCGTATTCGACGTCGTGCGCGAGTGGGGCAACACGATGGCCCTCGTCGGCCGACTGGCACCGGGTGTGACACTGGAGACGGCGCAGGCCGAAGCCACCGCCATCATCGAACGCCAGCAGCGCGAGCGTCCGGAGTTCGGTCCGCCCAACAGCTACGGTGCGATCCTCAGGCCGCTGCACGAGTCGGTGGTCGGCGACATGCGCCGGCCGCTGCTGACCCTCTGGGTGGCCGTCGGCCTGGTGCTGCTCATCGTCTGCGTGAACCTCTCCAACCTGCTGCTGGCGCGTGGCGCCACGCGCCGCAAGGAGATGGCCGTACGTGGTGCCATCGGCGCCGGTCGCGTGCGCCTCGCTCGCCAACTGCTCACCGAGAGCCTGTTGCTGGCCGCCGTCGGCGGCAGTCTCGGCATCGCCGGCGCCTACGCGGCCGTGTACTACGTGCGCGGCCTCGACGCGCTCAGCATCCCGCTGCTGCAGAGCGTACGACTCGACGCTGGTGCGCTCGGCGTCGCGGTGGGCGTCAGCGTGTTCACGGCGTTGCTGTTCGGCCTCGCGCCGGCGATCGCCGCGGCGCGTGGGGCACCAGCCGATGCGCTCAAGGGCAGCGGTCGCGCCAGCGAGGGTCGCGATCACCGCGGACTTCGAGCCGCACTGGTTGTCTCGGAAATCGCGCTCGCCTGTCTGCTGCTGACCGGCACGGGCCTGCTGCTGCGCAGTTTCCTGCACGTGCTCGACGTCGACCTCGGATTCCAGACGGAGCGCACCTACTCCTTGCGCGTCGATGCCGGCCCAGACATCGAGTCGGCTGAGGCGTTTCGCACGTACCTCGGGCTGCTCATCGCCGCGGCCCGCAATGTTCCCGGCGTCGACGCGGCGTCGATCACCGATGCCGTCCCCCTCGACAGCAACAGGAGCTGGGGTGTTCGTGGCACGGGACAGCCGCCTGAGCGGGGCATCGGTGCGCTGGTGAAGATCATCGGTCCCGGCCTGCTGGAGACGATGCGCACACCGCTCGTCGCCGGCCGCGAGTTCACCGAACACGACAGCGGCGACTCGCCGCGCGTGGCGCTCGTCAACAGGTCGCTCGCCGAGCGACTGTGGCCCGGCGACGACCCGCTCCTGCAATCCCTGCGCGTCGGCATCATCGATCGCCAGGTCGTCGGCGTCGTCGCCGACGTCAGACACCTGAGCGTTGAAGCGGCGGCGGGACCGGAAGTCTACATCCCCATCCTGCAGACCAGCACCATGTCGCCGAGCCTCGTGGTGCGTACGAGCCGGCCGTTTGCCGACGTAGCGCCGGCGCTGCGCGAGGCGCTTGCGGACGTCGTGCCAGACCTCCCCACGGCGGGGTTCCGGCCGCTCCAGCACCTGGTCGACCGCGCGCTGTCGCCACGGCGTTTCTTCGTCAACCTGCTGGTCGCGTTTGCGGCCGCCGCGCTCGCGCTCGCCGCGATTGGCATCTATGGTGTCGTGTCGTATTCCGTGGAACGGCGCACGCCGGAGATCGGCATCCGCATGGCCCTCGGCGCGTCGCGGGCAAGCGTCCGCTTCGACATGATGCGCGACACCCTGCGGCTGGCAGTCATCGGCATCACGCTCGGCGGGGCCGGTACCGGCGCACTCTCGTGGCTGCTGGCCGCCCTGCTGTTCGGTGTGTCGACGAGCGACCCGTGGTCGTATGCGGGAGCCGCTCTCATCCTGCTCGTGGTCGCGGCAGCCGCAGGGTTCGTCCCGGCCGTCCGCGCCTCACGGATCTCGCCCGTCACGGCCCTTCGCGCTGATTAGCCTTGGCATTGGCGAGTGTCGCACTGGAGCACATGGGCTCAGCCCGTGCGGCTGGCGCACCCGCTGGACTCGCGTGCCGCGTGACGAACCCGAAGACGGCTGAAGTGGTCATCTGGCAGAGGCGATGCAGGTGGCATCGGGTGAACGAATCCCGTCTCCGCGAAGCGACGCCATGGGCAGGGGACTGCGATACGACACGCGGGTCAGCTCTGGTAGGCTTCTGAGGCCGCAGGACGCGGGGCGCCGGTCCGTGTCCACCGCCCATGAGCACACCTGACCCGTCGCTTCGCCGCTTCAGTGCCTGGCCCTGGCGCAGCCTGGCGCCCGCGCTGGTGCTGTGCCTCGTCGCGCTCGGCCAGGTCGGAATGGCCCGGTGGACGGGCCTCAGTCCCTGGAAGGGCGGCGGGTTCGGCATGTTCGCGACGACCGACGGCTCGGCCGCGCGCTTCGTGCGGCTGTTCGTCGAGGCGCCCGGTCGCTCGGAGGAAATCGAGGTCCGACCGTCGATGGAAGAGGCGGCCGCGCGCGCGCAGCTGTTCCCCGTTCGTTGGCTCACGCGTCGGCTCGCCGAGACCGTCGTGGCCCGCGAGCGGCGGTACGGCCGGTCCGTGTCAACCGTCCGGGTCCAGGTCTGGCGTACCCGATACGCACCCGATACGTTGAGGGCCAACGACAGTCTCCTCCATGAAGACACTTTCCACGTGGACGCGCTGGCCCGGGTCCACTGACCCGGTCGAGTTGCTGACACTGCCGCTGCGGCTCACGGCCCTCGAGTTGCTGCTGCGCCCGATGGGGCCCGACTGGGTGCGCGCGCTGTTGCTCGTCGTCGCGGGCCTCGCGCTGTTGTTCCGTCCCGTCCTGCTGTCGCCAGTGACGTGGTGGCTTGCCGCGGCACTCGTCGCCGCGCGCATCGTCGCCGACTGGCCGCTGCCGGACAACCACATCTACCTGCTCGGATACTGGTGCCTCGCCGTCGGGCTCGCGGTGGGTGCGCCGGATCGCGCAGGGACGCTCGCGCGATCGGCCGCCTGGCTGCTCGGCCTGGCGATGGTCTTCGCCGTGCTGTGGAAGGGCCTGCTCTCGCCGGACTACCTCGACGGCCGCTTCTTCCGCGTCACCCTGCTCATCGACGACCGCTTCGCTGACGCGGTGCGGCTGATCGGCGGGCTCACGAACGAGCAACTCGCCGCCAACCGCGCGATGCTTGCGCCGTTGCCAGAGGGAGCGGAACTCCTCACTCCCCCGTCGCTCATCGAGCCGGCCTCGTTCCGGGCGTTCGTCGCTGCGACGACCTGGGGCGTGCTGATCGTCGAGGCGAGCATGGCGGCCCTGTTCCTCTGGCCCGGTGGGCGGCGGCTCCAGGCCGCGAGACACGCCTTGCTGCTGGCGTTCTGTCTCGTCACGTACGCGTTCGCGCCCGTCGCGGGCTTCGGATGGCTGCTGATCGTCCTGGGCCTCTCGACGTGTGGAGCCGGCCAGCTCGGCTGGCGGTTGGCCTACCTCACCACATGGTTCGTCGTGCTGCTCTATTCGGAGATCCCCTGGGCGGCGCACCTGGCGAACTGGTGGCAGGGCACCGCGTGACGAGATCGCCGACATCGCGCCGCGCCGCGGGATCGTGTCGCGTCCCGGCGTTTGTGTGTAAGATGCGTGTCTGCCGCGGCAGGCTCGGACAAGGACGTCAACGGCGAAGTTCGGAGGCCCCATGATTGCATTCACCGCCACTGGCCGCGTGTGGACTGGTATCGCGTCGCTGGCATGTGTGGCGTCGCTCACCGCTGTGGGCTGCTCGCGCGAACCCACGACCCCTGAAGCCAGGCGACAGCGCGGCGATGAGATCGTTCGTCGGATGAGCGATCACATCGCGCGCGCCCAGACCTTCACGGTCGAGAGCACCGACACCCGCCCGCGCATGCGGGGCGGCAAGGAGGTTGCCCAGCAGACGACGCGCCAGTTCACCGTGCGCCGGCCGGACCGGTTCGCCCTGCGCGTCACCGGTGATGCCGATCTCAGAGGCTGGTACGACGGCACGAAGCTGACGTTCGTGTCCGACCCGGAGAAGGTCTGGGTCAGGACCAACGCCGCGCCCACGATCGACGACACGCTGGACCGGCTGGCCGAGCACCTGGCCATGCCCATGCCGATGGCCGACTTCGTCTACAGTTCGCCGTTCGACGCCCTGATCGGGGCCGAGTCCACCGGAGGCTACGTCGGACAGGAGTCGATCGACGGTGTGCCGTGCGTCCACGTGGCCTACCAGCATGACGCCGTCGATTGGGACCTCTGGGTCGCAGAGACAGGTGACCCGCTGCCGAAGAAGTTCCGAATCACCGACAAGAGGTCGAGCCAGCCGACGACGACCGAGGTGGCCTTCAAGGCCTGGACGCTCGGCGTCGACGTGTCCGACGCGACGTTCGCCCCGGATGTGCCGGCGGGGTACGAACGCATCCAGCTCGTGGTTGGAGTCGACGCATCCCCGGCACCGGCTCCGACGGCGTCCGGACCGGCGACGAGTTCGCCCGAACAGTAACCGCGCCGAGCGACGAGGACTTGTGATGAACGCGATATCGAGCAGCCGGAACTGGATCCGCTCCACCCTTGCCGTGGGGCTCACCGCAGCGTTGGTCATGCAGGCGACGCCAGGCCTTCTCGGACAGGCGCGCACCGCACGACGCGGAGGCGCCGTACAGACCGAGGAGGGCGGGGCGGCGCGGGGTCCGCGCGGGGCAGCCGTCAAGACCGAGGAGGGCGCCGCGGCGGTGACCCGTCGTGGGGCGGCCGTGAAGACCGAGGAGGGCGTCTCGACCGTGCACCGGGGCGCGGCTCCGGTGGCGCGCGGTGGTGTCGTCGTCGGTGAGGAGGGCGCCGCGGCTGTCGGGCGTGGCGGGGCGGTCGTCGTCGGGGAAGAGGGTGCGGCCAGCGTGGGGCGCTACGGCCGCGGTAGCGTCGTCGTGTATGAGGACAACGACGCATGGCGGACGGCAGCCGGTATCGGGATCGGCGTGGCCGCCGGCATCGCCATCGGGACGATGCTGGCCAAGCCGCCGCAGCAGGCGACCCCGGTGGTCGTCAGCGAAACGACGTACTACTACGACAGCGGGACGTACTACGCGAAGGCCATGCACGAGGGGCAGGTCGTGTACCAGGTGGTGGCCCCACCGCCCGGTGCCGTCATCACCACGCTCCCGACCGGGTGCACGACGGTACAGTCGGGCGGTGCCACCTACTCTCAGTGCGGCGAGACGTACTACCAGAAGGTGTCTTCGGGATATCAGGTCGCGGTGCCGAAGTAGCGCACAGGTCGGGGAACAGCTTCCCCGCCGATCCAGTGGGATCGCGCAGCCGTCGACGTGAGCGCTCAGCCTCCGCCCCAGCGGCCATACACCGTACCAGACGTCAGGCGCATGCTGACCGTTGCGCCGTCGCGACGTTCTGCAACATCTGGAACGTGATGCGCGCGTAGCTCTCCGCCTGGAAGCAGCTATGCATGATGCGGCGAGCACGTATGGAATGACCGGCTCTCCAGGTATCATGTCTCAGGACGGACGCCCCTGTGAGAGTTCTTGAAGTGAGGAATGCGCGCACAGTCGTTCTCTGTGTCATGTCGTCGCTTGTGCTGCTCCTGGCATTCGCCGCTCTGGGCGATATTGCCGGGGGTCGCGAGAGTGACGTGACGCACGAGCACGTGGCGCTGGCGTTCTGTGGTGGATGGTTCCTGTTCGTGGCGATCGACTTGTTGCGCCACCGCCGTCACGTCCTCGGTGTCGGCTCATTGATTGCTCTCGGCGCTGTGCTCTTGGACGTGTTCAGGGCAGGTATGCGCGACATGCCTGGTGCATGGCCAGGAGCGAGCACCGCTCTCGGATTCTGTTGGTTTGCGTTTCTCACCCTCATGTTGTTCACGCACCTCCAGGATCGGCCGGGACGGCTCGCGAGCCCGCCGCTGGGACTCACGTCAGATCGACCATGACCTGGTGTCTCCACCGGTCGACGCGACCGCGCTGTTGACGGAGCGCCTCCAGCCGACATGTGCTGAGTTCGCTTATTAAGCGAGCTAGGTATGACAACGCGTCCGGACACACTGCAAGGGTCGTTGCCGCTACTGGTCCTCACCATTCTGCACCGGCGAGGTCCGCTGCACGGCTACGCCATCACGTCACACATCCAGAGTCTCTCCGACGCTCTTGCCTGCACGGCTTCCAGACCCTGCACGTCCGCGTGGCCGGCCGTGCGCCCGGAGGCATCGCGCGCCGCCCCTTCCACGAGCTGAGCCAGCTGACGCCGGATCTGCGCCAAATTGCGAACTCCGGTACGGTGTGAAGCGCCGCGTCGAACGCGAGAGCCGTACATGCACGGAGGGGGTCAGGGCTGTGCTAGACTGGCCGGCGCACGCGGACTGAGAGTCCTCGGTTCACGACACGACGATGTTCCGTACGCCCGCTTTCGCTCACGCTGAGAAGGTCGACGCCGCCGTCGACCTGGTGCGGGCCATCGTCTCTGCAGTCCACTCGGACTCCCCCGTCCGTCGCACGTCGTGCCACGCAGCCGCGCCGCGTGGCGGCTCACGGCCGCTGACGCCGTGTAGCAAGTCTCGCTGTCCGCGAGACTGACCGTTCGCCCGGCACACGCCACGATCACGCCGCCCGGGCGGATCCACCCCTCAACACGAGCAGTCGGCGCGACCCGCCAGCACGAGTGCGGTTGCGCACGTCGCGTCCCACTCTTTCGGAGGCCGATATGAGAGCCACACGATCGTTTCTTGTTGCCACCGCCTTCGCCGTGACCGCTCTGTGGAGCGCCTCGGCATCTGCACAGGCATCCAACGTCCTGGTCACCACGGAGTGGCTGGAGAAGAACCTGAACAACCCGCAGGTCCGCGTCGTCGAGGTGAGCGTCAATCCCGGCGTGTTCGAGCGCGGACACATCCCGGGGGCCGTGAACTTCCGGTGGCATACCGACCTCGTCGATCCGGTCCGCCGCGACATCGCGACACGGGAGAACTTCCAGAAGCTCCTGCGCTCTGCCGGGATCGCTATGGTGACAACAACAACTGGTTCGCCGCCTGGGGCGCGTGGGTCTTCGATGTCTACGGCGTGGCGAACGTCAAGCTGCTGGACGGGGGACGCCGCAAGTGGGAGGCGGAGAAGCGGCCCCTGTCGCCGCTGGCCAGGACGTATCCGGCGACCACCCTGACGATCGCGGAGCCGAACACGGCGTTGCGCGCGAGACTGGCGGACGTCGTGGCCGTCGCGGAGAAGCGGGCGGACGGAGTGCTGGTCGACATTCGATCGGCCGATGAGTACAACGGCAAGGTGATCGCGCCGGCGGGCTTCCAGGAACTGGCGATTCGCGCGGGCCACGTGCCCGGAGCCGCGAACGTGCCCTGGAGCCAGGCCGTCGCCGCCGACGGCACCTTCAAGTCCGTCGACGAGTTGCGGAAGATCTACGCCGCGGCCGGCGTCGATGGGTCGAAACCCGTCATCGTCTACTGCCGCATTGGCGAGCGGTCGAGCCACACCTGGTTTGCACTCGCCAAGTTGCTTGGCTATCAGGTGCGCAACTACGACGGGTCGTGGACCGAGTACGGCAACGCCGTCGGTGTGCCGATCGTGAACAAGGCCGGCACGGTGTGGAGTGGCAGCTAGCGTCGTGCCGCGGACGACATCGACACCCGCCGCGGCGGCGGCGGTGTCGGTGCTTGCCGTACTGGCGCTGACGGCGTGGCACCTGTCCGACCGCGAGGCTGACGGTCAGGTTCTGTCGTTTGCCGTCCTGTCGGGCGCCCTCTTCGGCATCGTCCTCCAGCGCTCGCGGTTCTGCTTCTTCTGCATCACGCGCGACTTCCTCGAGGCTCGTGACCCACGCGGGTTGCTGGGGCTGGTGGTCGCGCTCGTCGTGGGCACGCTCGGCTACCACGCCGTGTTCGGCGCGTTCCTGCCGGTGCCAACCCCAGACCGTCTGCCACCCGACGCGCACGTGGGGCCGGTGTCCTGGGTGCTGGCCGCCGGGGCGTTGGCATTCGGCGCCGGGATGAGCCTGTCGGGGTCGTGTATCAGTGCCCACCTGTATCGCCTGGGTGAAGGCTCGCTCGTGGCCCCCGTTGCCCTCGCCGGCACGGTGATTGGGTTCGCGCTCGGGTTCGGCAGCTGGAACACCCTGTACCTCTCGACGATCCAGGCCGCGCCCGTCGTCTGGCTGCCAGGCCGTCTGGGGTATGCGGGCTCGCTGGTGCTGCAGTTGGCAGTGCTCGGCGGACTGGCACTGTGGCTGCTTCGCTACTGGCGTCCCGTCGAACCCGCGGAGACGGTTCCTCCGCTGACGGCCATCTTCCGGAAACGCTGGCCGACCTACGTCGGCGGCCTCATCGTCGGGGCGCTGAGCGCGGTCGCGTACCTGCGGATCGGCGCCCTCGGTGTGACGGCAGAACTCGGCAGTCTCGCGCGCACGGCGGCCGATGCGCTGAGCCTGCTCCCCGAGCGGCTGGAAGGGCTCGACAGCTTCGCAGGCTGTGCGACCGTGATCAAGTCTGCCCTCGTCTCGAAGAACGGTGTGTTCGTGACCGGCCTGGTCGGCGGGTCTCTGGCCGCCGCGCTCGGTGCCGGCGATTTCAGGCCGGCGCTCCCGAGCGTCAGGCAGGTGGTACTCGGACTTGCCGGGGGCGTGCTCATGGGCTGGGGCGCGATGGTCGCGATCGGCTGCACCATCGGCACCCTCCTGTCCGGCATCATGGCCGGCGCGCTCTCGGGGTGGGTCTTCGCAATCTTCTGCGTCGGCCTGCTGATCGTTCAGGCGGCCAAACGTCGCGCGGCGTAGGACGAAGGCGCGCCCCCTTTCACCTCCTCAGATTGACATGCACCCTGCAACGGCGCGCGCCGGGGAGACCGTGCACCTGCGCGTCTCGACGAGCGCGTGCCGACAGCCGCGTCATCATCTGCAGACCAGGCATGGCTGTCTCACGGTCGAGTCACTCGGCGCGGAGCGCCACGAGTGGATCGACATGAGTTGCGCGACGCGCTGGGAGATACGTCCCGACGAGTGCGACAGCGGCCAGCGTGGCTGAGACAGCGGCGTACGTCACTGGATCCATCGGTCCAACACCGAACAGGAACCTCGCCATGACACGGGTGACGACCATCGCCACGCCGATGCCTGTCAGATGCCGGTGGCCGTCAGCCAGAGTCCCTGACGTCTGCCGGCACGTAGCGCACGGCTCTGGCGGTGCTGTCCTTCATCGGAGGCCAGCCGGAGGACCACACTTCGGTTCGGACCACCAGACCGGCAGGCCCTTGGGGCATTGCTCGTTCGGTAGTGAAGGTTCGGGGCCTCGGGGGAAGAGCCGCCAAGGCCGGATAAACTACCGTCAGAGATTCCCGCTCCGAGGCATGTGATGACCCACGTCGACGTAACGGTTCCTGACGGTCTGCTTGCGGCGCTGAAGAAGGCGCCGCATGAGGTGGCTGCGGAACTCCGTCTTGCGGCGGCGATCCACTGGTATCAGCAGAGCGTGCTGTCGATGGAGCGCGCTGCGGAAGCGGCCGGCATGACCCGAGCCGAGTTCCTTGCCGAACTCGCACGTCGTCGGGTCGACGTGTTCGTGGTCGATGACCAGGATCTCGCCCGAGAGTTGGGGGATGTCTGACGTTCTCGTCGTCAATGCCTCTCCGCTGATCTTCCTGGGTAACGCCGGTCGTCTCGATCTCCTGCACGTGCTGGGCGCCCGGCGCGTGATCGTTCCGCAGCCCGTCTTCGACGAGGTGATCTACGGCGGACACACGGACAAGGCCGCGAGAGCCCTTTCCGACGCGCCCTGGCTCGAGAAACGGCCGTCGCCCTCGGTTACCGACTCGATCAGCGCGTGGGAGATCGGAAAGGGCGAGTCATCGGTCATCGCCACAGCTGTGCACGAATCTGACGCACGCGTCGTGATCGACGACATGAACGGCAGGAAGTGCGCACTGGCGCACGGCCTGCCTGTCGTCGGCACGCTGGGTGTGGTCATCGCGGCGTATCGCGATCCGCCGGATGCCAGGCCGAAGTCGGTCATGGCGTCGATGAGCCACGGACGCATCGACGATCCGCGCCGGGTCCTGCTCGAGTTGCGCGCTGCCGGCATGTGGTTGTCCGACGGCGTGATCGCGCGTGCTCTGCGGATTGCCGGAATCGACTCGTAAGTCACAGGCCCCGTTCTACCCTACGACGCCTCTGCGTCGGCGTCCTGGCCCTGGATCGGGAGGACCTTCCGTGCATGACCGCGCTGCTGTTCGGCGGACCCGCGTCGTTTGATCGTTCGTCATGCTGTCCGTCGGACGTCACGCATCAGCCCCGCGCCGCTTGCGGCCCGGCCGCTGCAACCGGCTGTTCGACGCCGCAACGAGCGTCACCGTGCCTCCATCCAATCAGCGAGAGCACGAGCCAGGTCGCGCCTGGACTCCGTCCAGCGATCGACATTCGTCGCCAGGGCAACCACGGTGCCCGAGTTGCGTCGGACATGAAGATAGGCCGAGCCTCCGACACTCGTTCCGCCATGCACCAGTTCGCCGGCGTGCTCCGATAGCTGCCAGCCAAGCCCGTAGGGCACCAGTTCTCCTGCGCGCGTTCTCTGTCGCTCGCTCATCGTGACCAGCGTCTCGTTCTCGAGCAGACCGCCAGAGAGAAGTGACACGCCGAATGCCACGAGATCCGACGGCGTCGAGAGCAGCCCCCCGGCCGGATAGCGGTCGCTCAAGTCCACGAATGGCGAGTTCTGCCAGCTTCCATCTCCAGCCCGTGAATAGGGCCGTGACCTGTGCGGCACGATCTCTTCAGGTATGTCCAGACGCGTCTGCGTCATGCCGGCCGCCTTGAAGATGTTCGTGGCAACATAGTCGCCGAACGACGTACCGCTCGCCCCTTCCACCGCACAGCCGAGAAGGTTGAAGCCGAAACTGCTGTAGATCGCCCGTTCACCTGGCTCCGCTGCCAGGGGATCGCCCTCGAATACCGCCAGCGCCTCGCGGACGGAGCCGTAGCGTCTGTCGCTCAGGAACTCCTCGGCGAAGCGCCGGTAGTCGTAGTCCCGGATGCCGCCCAGGTGGGCAAGCAGGAGCCGCGGTGTGATGCGAGCCCCCTTGTCGGGGAATGACGCGCAGTAGGTCTGGACCGGGGCATCCAGGTCGAGCCGCTCCCGTTCGGCCAGTTGGAGAACGGCGATTGCCGTGATCGTCTTCGAGACTGACCCGATCCGATACACCGTCTCTGCTGACGCAGGCACGGAGTTCTCGATGTCGGCCAAGCCCATGGCCCCCGTGTAGGCGACGATGCCCTTGCGACCGACGGCGACCGAGAGCGATGGCAGCCGATCCTCTCTCATCCGGGCCGCGAGAATGGCCTCGGGGGTTGGATCCTGGCTTTCAGCCAGGCTCGGCCCGAGCGCCACCATCCAGGATGCGAAGAGTCCACACGGAAGGACGAGCGAGCGGCCAGTACGCATCCCCATTCTCCCTTTCTCCGGTACAGGGTCCGCCGAACGTTCTGCGAATGAGCCGGCTGCACCCTCAGTCGAACCAGAAGTACCTCCAGTGCGCATGACCGGTCTCACCGAAGGCATACCAGCCCTGACTCGGCTCCAACACGTCGGGTGATGGAAGGAGCCACGCCGTGTGGCTGTACACGCGATGCTCGTCG
>CAYMAG010000057.1:0-30000 GCA_964388335.1 uncultured Vicinamibacteraceae bacterium
CGCGGAGGGTGGGGCCAGGGGATCACACCCAGAGCAACGGAGACGCAGAGGCCACGTGGGACGTTGGTCGCCGCTCACGATGGACGCGAACGGAAATCACGGAAGCAACCGGTTCACACAGAGCCGCAGAGCCACAGAGGGCTCCGCTTCTCCGCTGCTCTGTTGTGCACCCGTTCCCTCCGTCGCCTCCGTTGACTCACACACGCTGCACCTTCGTTCGGGCATCGAAGCCTGAAGCCTGAGGCCCGAAGCCTGAAGCCTGATGAAGCCTGAAGCATGACCCCCAACACAGAGAAGCTGAGTAACAGAGAACTCCGCTTCTCCGCTGCTTTGTTGTGCACCCGTTCCCTCCGTCACCTCCGTTGACAGCGTGACTTGCGAACTCAGGCCGGGACGATCAGGGGCAGCGTTCGCCGACGGACTCCCGTGGCCGCGAAGATGGCTGCCGCAATGGCGGGCGCCGTCAGCGTGATGGGCGACTCGCCCGCGCCGGCCGCTTCCACGTCACGCCGGTCGATGACGTGGACATCCAGCGCCGGCACGTCGCTGAACCGGGGCACGCGGTACTGCGAGAGACGCCGCGTGGTCTGCGCAGACGCGTCGAAGCCCACCCTCTCCCAGAGCGCACCGCCCAGCCCTTGAATCAGGGCGCCGGTCATCTGGTTCTGCAGGCCATCCGGGTTCAGCGCCGCGCCGAAGTCACCGGTCGCGGCCATGCGTACCACGCGCACGTCGGCGCCGTGCACCTCCACCTCCACACACAGCGCGAGCCGAGCCCCCTTCTCGAGATTACAGCTCAGTCCGACCCCGCGCCCATTGCCGCGCCGGACGGTTCCCCACCCGAACCGCGTGGCCGTCCGCTCGACCACCTCGCGCAGTCGCGTGTCGGTGATGTGCCGCAGCCGGAACTCCAGGGCGTCCACCCCGAGATCGGCCGCCCACTCGTCGATGTGCGACTCGAGCGCGAAGTTGTTGGCGACGGCCGCCAGCGACCGGTAACTGCCCTGCCGCACCGCGGCGTTGGCGCGGTAGAACCCGATCCAGTGGTGTGGAATCTCGTACTGCGGTGCCAGGCCCGCCGCGCCGCTGTTGTAGTTGGCGACACGCAGCGACGTCAGTCGTCCGGTGGCGTCGACGCCACTCTCGACATCGACCAGACCCGCCGGCCGCGTGTAGCTGCACGTGAACTCTTCCTCCCGCGTCCACGCCACGCGGACGGGCGAACCAGCCAGACGCGACAGGCGTGCCGCTTCCACCTCGCATTCAGCGCGCTGCTTCCCCCCGAAGCCGCCCCCGGAGTCGACGCTGATGACGCGCACCTGCGCCTCGGGCAGATCGAGCGCGCGCGCCACCTCCTGTCGGACGAGGAACGGCGCCTGTCCGCCGCTGTGAATCGTGACGGCCCCGTCCTTCCAGTCGGCCACGGCAGCGCGCGGCTCCATCGGCACGTGCGCAATCGGATGCACCCAGTAACTCGACGACTTCCTCGTCGTCGCCTCGCGCAGCGCCGTGGCCACGTCGCCACGCTGCAGCAGCGGGGGATACCGTGCCCGCGGCTGCTCCTCGGGGGCGACCGCCGTCTTCCGGAACAGCTCAGGCCAATCGTCCTGCGCGGGCAACGGCTCAGGCGTCCACACGGCCCGGAGGCGCGCGGCCGCGGCTCGCGCCGTCGAGGGATCTCCGGCCACGACCGCGAGCAGATCCGCGTCGCGCAGCACACGTACGCCGGGGAGCGCCTCGGTTCCCGCAGCGTCGTACGACGCCAGGTTCGCGCGGTGATGCGGGCCACGCACGATCGCGGCGTGCAGCATGCCTGGCATCAGAACGTCGGACGCGTACGCCTTCGCCCCTGTGACAATCGCATGGCTGTCGGCGTGCGGAACTGAGCGGCCAAGCGTCGTCCAGTCCGCGGTTGACGTGAGTGTTTCGCTGCCGCCCGAGCGTTGGGCACGCAGGGCCGCCGCGGCCGCGCGAACGACTGGCACCGTCTGCGGCGTCGTCAGGCTGGCCCACGTTCCGCCGTCGTCCGGACAGAGCAGCGTGTCGCCCATGACGAGCTGCACCTTGTCCATCGGGACACGCAGCTCCTCCGCGAACGCCTGTGCCAGCAGCGTCCGGGCACCCTGGCCCATCTCCATCTTGCCGGTGAACGCGCGATATGTGCCCTCGTCGGTGACCTGGACGCGCACGGGTACGTCCCGGTCCTGCGCGCGGACGGTCACGAGGAAGAAGAGTCCGCCGCCCAGCGCCTGCAGGAACGCGCGGCGATCGGGCGTCAGGCCGTCGAGCGCGTCGGCGATGACGTACTGCTCAGGCTCGAGGTCGTTCTCGAACCGCTGCTTGTAGGTCTGGCGGAGGTCGTCAGCCACGGCGGTCCTCACGCGCCATCACCGCACCCGCGGCCCGCACTGCCGCCACGATGCGTGGGTACGTCCCGCACCGGCACAGATGTCCATCCAGCGCCTGTCGGATGTCCTCGTCGGTTGGCCGGGCGTTCCGCGAGAGCAGCGCAACGGCGCCGACGACCATGCCGGGCGTACAGAAGCCGCACTGGAACGCCTGCGCGTCCATGAAGGCCTGCTGCACTGGATGAAGACGGCCGTCCGTGGCCAGCCCCTCCACGGTGACGATCTGCTGGCCTGTCGCGGCTGGCGTAACGCACGCGTTCACGGCGCGCCCGTCGACCAGCACGGTGCAGCTGCCGCACTGGCCTTCGCCGCAACCATACTTCGTTCCGGTCAGGTGCAGGTGCTCCCGCAGCACGTCGAGCAGGCTGGCGCCGGCGCGCACCTCACCTCTCCAGGCGCGGCCGTTCACCGTCAGCTCCGTGGCGACTTCTGCGGGACGTACCGACATCTGTCCGACGTCAGTGTTGCTCTGTTCCGCTTGCCGAACAACACCGTTGTTGGTCGGAGGAGCCGCTCGCAGGTGGCAGGCCCGGGGTCACAGCCTGCTTCCGCACTGAGGCCGGGTCACATCCTGCTTCCGCGCGTGCTTCGCGATCTGTCCCCACAGAGCGACACGCGCATCCACCAATGATGTGGCACAGTGTGTCTGCTTCGGCACCACCGACGCCCCTGGAGGATCCCATGCATCGACGCGCATTCCTCGCCGCCCTCGTGGCCGCCCCCGCGCTGGGCGCGCTTCGCCCGCGATCCGCCACGGCTGCGTTGCCCAGGGCCACGATCACGCGCGTGCGCATCTACCGTCCGCCCGACCTCAACCCGCTCTTCAACCAGAGCAACATGGTGGTGACGGTCGAAACCGACATCGGCATCACCGGTGTCGGCGAGGGCGGGTCGAAAGACACCCTCGAGCAGTGCGCCGGCACGCTCATCGGCAAGAACCCGTTCCGCATCGAGGCGATCTGGCAGGAGCAGTACATCGCCTGGTTCTATCCGCCCGGCCGCGAGAAGGCCCATGCCATGGGCGCGCTCGACCTCGCGCTGTGGGACATCAAGGGCAAGGCGCTCGGTCTGCCGGTGCACGAGCTGCTGGGCGGCCTGACGCGTGACTACTGCGAGTGCTATGCCACCGGCGGCGCCCGTCCCGCGGGAACGCCGGCGAACACGCCGCTCAGCCTGACGGAACGTGCCCGCGCGACGATCGAGGCCGGGTACCGCGCATTCAGGATGGGCGCGGGGGACGTGCCCATCGGCGGCGTCTACGACACGCGGTCGGTCGTCCGCCGCATCGAGCAGGACTGCCGTGACGTGCGCGACGGCGTCGGTCCAGAGGGCAACTGGTGCATCGACCTGCACCAGCGTTTCGACCTCAATGACGCCGTGCGTGTCTGCAAGGTCATGGAGCCGTTCGACCCCTTCTTCGTCGAAGACCCGGTGCGCGACGAGCACGCCCTGATGGACATTCCGAAGCTGCGTCAGATGACCACCGTGCCGCTCACCCACGGCGAAGAGTGGGGCGTGAAGTGGGACTTCAACCGGCTGGTCGAATCGCACGACATCGACTTCATTCGCTCGACGTTGCCGAACGTCGGCGGCATCACCGAGATGATGAAGGCGGCGGCCCTCTGCGAGACGCACGCCGTCGGCATCGTTCCGCACTTCACCGGGCCGATTGCGACGGCGGCGCTCGTCAACTGCCTGTCGACGTTCTCCGGGCCCGTCATGCTCGAGTACAACCACGGCGGGCGGACGTACGACTACCTGCCCGAATGTCTCGACTTCAGGAACGGCAAGGCGTATCCCAACGAGCGGAACGGTCTCGGCGTCACGCTCGACCTCGCGCCCCTCACCATGATCGGCGAGGTCACCGAGCCCGGGCGGCGCAATGTATACAGGCGGCCGGACGGCTCTCTGACGCACTGGTGACGGAGACAGCACGATGCACGACGCATGGAGGCGGCCAATGCCGGCACCGGTGACACGGCGGGACTTCGCGCGGCTGTTCGCGATTGGCGGATCGGCGGCGCTGTTCGCCGATCCTGTCTGGGCCGGCCAGGCGCCGGTGGCCCCTGCCCTGGTCCCAGGCGGACCGGCGGCAGGTGAAGCGTTCTGGACCTCCGTCCGGGGGCAGTTCGTGATGCCGCCCGACCTCGCGGTGATGAACGCCGCGAACCTCTGCCCCTCGTCGCGTCCCGTGCTCGAGGCGCTGACGCGCGAGACACGCAGCGTCGATGCGGATCCGTCGCCCGTCAACCGCGCGCGGCTCATGCCCGAGAAGGAGAAGACCCGCGAGGCGCTCGCCGCCTTTCTGCGCGTGTCGCCGGACGAGATCATCATCACGCGCAACACCAGCGAGTCGAACAACCTCGTGTCGAGCGGACTCGACCTCGACCCAGGCGACGAGGTCATCGTCCATGAGGACAACCACCCGAGCAACCTGCTGGCATGGCGTGAGAAGGCAAAGCGGTTCGGCTTCACAGTGGTGACGGTCGAGCAGCGGAATCCGCATCCCGGGATGGACCCTACGTCGAGGCCTTCAGGCGCGCCATCACGCCGCGGACCCGGGCGATCGCCTTCACGCACCTGAGCAGCACCGTGGGCGACCTGATGCCGGCCGACGCGCTCTGCCGTCTCGCACGCGAGCACGGCGTGCTGTCGCTCGTCGATGGCGCGCAGAGCTTCGGCCTGCTCGACGTGGACCTCTCCGCCATGCAGCCCGACTTCTACTCGGGCAGCGCCCACAAGTGGCCATGCGGCGCGCGTGAGTGCGGCGTGCTGTTCGTCCGCCGGAGCGCGCAGGAACGGCTGTGGCCGTCCATCTACAGCGCATACCCTGGTGCGGTCGGCTTCTCGCGAACGTTCGAGGGCTTCGGCCAGCGCGACGAGGCCACCATGATCGCGTTCCGCGAGGCGCTGGCGTTCCAGGACGCGGTGGGACGCGCGGCGATCGAGCACCGTGCGCGCGCACTCACGACCCAACTCATGGAAGGCCTGCGCAGGCTGCCAGGCGTCCGGGTGTGGACGTCGCAGGACCCCGCACTGCGCGCCGCGGTCGTCTCGTTCGTGCCCGGGGCGCACGCCGCCGGGACGCTCGCCGCCTCGCTCTACACGAACGATCGTGTCGCGCTCGCCACACGCGACGGCCGGGATCGGCCCGGCCTCCGTGCGTCCCCGCACGTCTACAACAGCCCCGCCGAAGTGGATCGCCTGCTCGCGGCGCTCGCGAAGCATCTGGGCTGAGACGAGGACGGGCGCCTGCCCGCGCTCAGGCCGCTAGTACGAAAATTGAGGTAGTAAAGGGTCTTCTAATAATTGAAACAACTGCCTGCGTCCCATAGGATGCGCCCACCGCCAGGACGATCGGGCTCCCGGCGGGACCGGGCAGTGGGTGTGGACGCGCCGGAGCCACGCAGGACGCGGAGCACCGAGGGGAAGGCACGACTGGATGCAGACCGCTACGCGCCATGCCTGGTCGACGGAACGTCAGGGCTGGGCGGCTTCGCTCACGCTCGCGGCTGCCGGGAGCCTCGGGTTCCTCCTCCTGAGCGGGGTCGCGATCTGGCTCCTGCCCTTCGGCCTCCTCACGCAGTGGACCGTCCTGCTGCACACGGGCGCGGGCGTCGGGGCGTTGTTGCCCATCGGCTGGTACCTCTGGCGCCACTGGCGCACCTACTGGCGCCATCCGGTCAACGATATCGGCATCCTGGGATACGCGGCCACGATCGCGCTGGTCGTCTGCCTGGCATCCGGGCTGGTCGTCACGTGGCAGGCGCTGTTCGACGTTCGAGCCGGATATGCCTGGCGCGTCACGCACCGCTGGAGCACCGTCGCGGTGTTCGCCTTCACGCTCTGGCACGTGGGGGCGGCTGCGTGGCGGGTGCGGCTCGCCGTGCGCACCGACAGCACCGCGCGCCGGCTCGCCGGCGCCAGACGTCTGGGGCTGCGCGTGGCCGCGCTTGCCGTCGCGCCTCTCCTGCTGCTGGCTGCGGCGGCGGGCGTGATGCGCCTGCGCACGCAGCCCGACGTCTTTCCGGCGGATTACGAGTTGTGGGCGACCGACAATCCGCTCTACGCCGACAATCGTCCGTTCGCGCCCAGCCTGGCCCGCACGTCCGACAACGCGCCCATCCCCGCCCCGCGTCTGGCCGGGTCGGAAGGCTGCGGCACGGCCGGATGCCACGAGCAGATCCTCCGCGAATGGCAGCCGTCCGCTCATCGCTATGCGGCGATGGACAAGTCCTTCCAGGCCATCCAGCTGACCATGGCCAAGCAGAACGGGCCGACGTCGACCCGCTACTGCGCCGGGTGCCACGACCCGATCTCGCTGTTCGCCGGCGCGAAGACCGTCGCCACGTACGACGACGAACTCACGGGGCAGCAGGGCTATCAGGAGGGCGTGTCCTGCCTTGCCTGCCATGCCGTACGGCAGACGGACATCCGCGGCAATGCGCAGTACATGGTCGAGGCGCCGACGCGCTACATCGGCGAACTGGAGTACGACGCCTCGGGATCGCCCGGATGGCGTCTCGTGCGCGACTTCCTCATCCGCGCCTATCCCGAGCAGCACACCGGCGGCCTGTCGAAGGTGATGTTCAAGCAGCCGGAATACTGCGCAGCCTGCCACAAGCAGTTCGTGGACGAAGAGGTCAACAGCGTCGGCTGGGTGCAGCTGCAGAACCAGTTCGACAACTGGAAGATGAGCAAGTGGGCCCGCGATCGCTCCGACGCCGCGACGACGGTGGAGTGCCGCGAGTGCCACATGCCGCTGGTCGCGTCCTCCGACCCGTCCGCGGGAGACGTCCACGACTACAACCGGTCGTCCAGTGACGGACGCCATCGGTCGCACCGATTTCTGGGCGCCAACCAGTTCATGCCCGCGTTGCTCGGCCTGGAGGGTGCCGAGGAACAGACGGCGCTCACGCACGCCTGGCTGAAGGGCGAGGTGGCCATCCCCGAGATCGAGTCGAAGTGGAAGGCCGGCGGCACGCCGATCGTCTCGATCCAACTCGTCGTCCCGCCGTCGGTGCAGGCGGGCGAACCGCTCGCCGTCCAGTGCGTCATCACGTCGAACAAGGTCGGGCACGACTTCCCGACGGGTCCTCTCGACATGATTCAGTCGTGGGTCGAGATCGTGGCGCGCGACGAGTCCGGGGACGTGGTGTTCGAGAGCGGCACGCTCGACGGCCGCGGGTTCGTGCAGCCCGGAGCCTTCGTCTACAAGGCCGAGCCCATCGACCAGTACGGCAACCTGATCGACAGGCACAACCTCTGGGAGATGGTCGGCGTTCGCAGCCGGCGAGCGCTCTTTCCGGGCTTCTCGGACACGGCGGCCTTCAGTTGGCACGCGCCGGATGCCGGTGCCCGCACCACCGTCGAGGGGACGGCAACGGCGTCCGCGCCCGGGCGCCTCGACATCACGGCCCGTCTCCGCTACCGCAAGGTGGACCAGTTCCTGCTGAACTACATGCGGTCCGTGGGCTTCTTTCCGGAGTTCGACGGCAAGCCCCTGACCGCGCCCGTCACCGACCTGCACGAGGCGCGTGCTTCCGTGGAGGTCAGGTGACGGGCCAGGCGTCTCCGCGCCCCCGGCTGTCGCGACGTCACCGGCGCACGCTGCTGGCCGCGGCCGCCTGCGTGCTGCTCGTGGCCGCACTCGTCGGTGCGGCCTTCGTCGGTTCGACCGACACGAACTACGACCCGGGCAGGACGGCCGACGGGATCACCTCCGCTCTCGCCCGGAGCGTCCCCGACGACTACCCCCGCGTGACGTTCACCGACGTCGCCCGTGACGTCGGCGTCGACTTCCGGCACTTCAGCGGCGAGCGGTCGACGCAACTGCCCGAGGACATGGGCTCCGGTGCCGCCTGGGGTGACTACGACGACGACGGCGACGACGACCTGTTCATCGTCAACGTCGCGGGCCCGTTGACCTGGAGTGCGGCTCAGCGCGACGCCTCTCCGGCGACGTCAGCGCTCTACCGCAACGATGCGGGCCGTTTCACCGACGTCACCGCACTGGCCGGACTTGCGCTGCGCGACTGTGGCATGGGCGCGGCGTGGGCCGATGCCGACGCCGACGGTCGGCTCGATCTCGTCGTCACCAGTTGCGAGCGCGTGCGGCTGTTCCGCCAGCGCGAGAACGGCAGCTTCGAGGACGTGAGCGCGCAGGCCGGCCTCGACGGCTTCACGGGCTTCTGGGCGGGCGCGTCGTGGAGCGACTACGACCGCGACGGCGACCTCGACCTGTACGTCACCGGCTACGTCCGCTATCCCCGCGAGCGACTGCGGACCGATGCCGTGTCGCTGCAGTACGAAGCGGAGGTCCCCTTCACGCTCAACCCCGCCTCGTTCGGGCCGGAGCGGAACCTTCTCCTGCAGAACGACGGCCGCGGACGGTTCACCGACGTGGCCGAGGAGGCTGGCGTCAGCAACCCGACGGGACGCAGCCTCTCGGCCGCCTGGTGCGATCTGGACGGGGACGGGTGGCCCGACCTGTACGTCGCCAACGACGTGTCCGACAACGCGCTCTACCGCAACCTCGGCAACGGCGCGTTCGAGGACGTGTCGCACACGACGTGGGTGGCCGATCCCCGGGGGGCGATGGGGCTGGCAACGGGCGACTGGGACGGCGACGGTGACGTCGACGTCTTCGTGACGCACTGGGTGGCCCAGGAGAACGCGCTGTACTCGAACCAGCACGCCGGGACGGCCGGCCGGGCACCCGGCCGCCTGGCGTTCATGGACCTCGCCGACCAGGTCGGCCTCGGTCAGGCGTCGATCGAGTTCATCCAGTGGGGCACCGCGTTCTTCGACTACGACCACGACGGGCGTCTCGACCTCGTCGCGGTGGGCGGCAGCACGTTCCAGGATCCCGCCGACCGTCGCCGGCTGCTGCCGTCGCGCCACCAGCTGTATTGGAACCGGAATCCCCGTGACGGCTTTCACGAGGTGGGCGCGTTGAGCGGCCCGGTCTTCACGACGCCCACGGTCGGGCGCGGCGCCGCGCTCGCCGACGCCGATCTGGATGGCGACCTCGACCTGGTGGTCGTCAACCATGGAGGCCCGGTTGCGCTCTGGCGCAACGACGGCGGCAACGCACGCCCGTGGCTGCAGGTGCGGGCACGGGGCACGCACGACCGCGCGGGGCTGGGCGCGCTGGTCACCGTCACGACCGCCGACGGCACGCAGCGCCAGGAGATCGGTTCCCAGTCGTCCTATCTCTCGCAGCACGCGCAGGTGGCGCACTTCGGCCTTGGCACACGCGACGTCGTGGACGAGGTCGTCGTGCGCTTCCCTGGAGGACGCGAGGTGCGAGCGACGAACGTGCGCGCGAATCAGGTACTCGTGGTCCGGGAAGGCCCGTCATGACCCGACGGTGTCGCCCGGCCGCGCGCGCTCTGGCCGTGGGGCTCGTGATGGCGTCTGGCCTCGCGTGCCGTGACCAGACGCTGACGGCTGCGCATGAGGAGACACCGGCAGTCGCGGCTCGCGCGTTCTGGGCCACGTATCAGGAAGCCACCGCCCGTCGGATGGCGTCCGACTGCGCGGGTGCCGTACCGTTGTATCGACAGGCACTCGACCAGCGCCCCGACCACGAGGACACGCTCTACTACCTCGGGAACTGCCTCGCGGACCTGGGCGCGTATGTCGAGGCGCTCGAGAGCTACGATCGCCTGGCGCGGCTCAACCCCGCAGGCTCGTCGCGGGCGCAGGTGCAGGCCGCGCTGCTGCACACGTCGCTGCGTCCCGGAGCGCCTTTCGATCTCGAGAACGCGGAGCGGCTGTTGCGTCAGGCGCTGGAGGTCGACCCCGACAGTGCCGCCCGGCTGGGCCTGGCTGAAGTTCGTCTGCTGCGGGGCGATGTGGACGCCGCGCGTCGTCTGTTGATCGAGATGGACGCCGACAGCCCCATGAGCGTGCCGGAGCCCTTCCTGCTCGGCTATCTGGCGTACCGTGCCGAGGGACGCGAGGCGGCGCGGCCGCACTTCGCTGCCGCGGTCTCGCGGCTGTGCCCGCCCGAGGCCGTCTCCCGCTGGAGCGAGGAAGGCGATGCGAAGTCGGCACCGGAGCGCAGGTGGCAGGCGCTGGCGCGACAGAGCGTCTTCGGCGCGTCGTGGCTCGCCATTCGGGGCGACGCCGGCGCGGGGTGCCGGGCGGTCGTCGGCGACGCGGGGGACGCCGCGGCGTATCCACGGGCTCACGCCGATCTGGCGCGCGTGTACGACGACCTGCACGGTGCGATCGAGGCCGCGCGTGCACGGGCGCGCCCACCGTCCGCGGTCCGGAGCGGACGGGCGCCATGACGGCTTACCACGGCCACCGTTGGAATGCGTCAGCGCCGCGCCTGTGGACGGCGTCCGGGTGTCTTCCGGGCCGCGGGTTCCTTCGGCGCCCGCGCCAGGCGGGCCAGCTTGGCACGCTGGGCGCCACCCATCTCCGCGAGCGTCGTGTCTTCGAGGCATGCGCGAATCGACGCCCGCACGGGCGCGAACGCGTCGTGCAGGGGACAGAGCATGTCGGAAGAGCAGTGGCCGAGCCCGACCACGCAGCCGTCGAGCGCCTTCGTGCCGTCGATGGCCCTCACGACCATCAGGAGGGTGATCCGATCGGGTGGATGCGCGAGCGCGTAGCCGCCGCGCGGCCCGCGGACCGACTGCAGGATGTCGGCACGCACCAGAGCCTGGAGAATCTTGCCGACGAAGGGCGCCGGGATGCTCTCCTCACGCGTGATGTCCTTGAGCGCCACCAGCGTGTCTGGATGCTCCGCCAGATGCACGGCTGCGCGGATCGCGTAGTCGCAGGCATTGGACCAGAGCATCAGCGTTCACTCTAGCATGTGCGTTCGCGGCTCGGTCCACGCCAGCATAGAATCCCCGTCGGTGCATCCGCTCCCATTGGCGGCGTCCCTGTTCCTGCTCATGTTGCCGGTGACGGCGATGGTGCCGGTGCTCTCCGAACTCACCCAGGGCCGCTATCCGGGTACCAGCGATGTCGCGCGCCACCTGTTCATGTCGGTGAACATGGTCGGCGCGCTCGTCGCCGCCCCACTGGCCGGGCTCGCGTCCGACAGTCTTGGCCGCCGGATACCGCTCATCGCGCTCGGCTTCGCCATCAACGGACTGGCGCTCCTGCTGATCGGCGGTGACTGGAGCTACCCGACGATCCTGGCGCTCCGCTTCATCGAGGGCGGGGCCCACATGACGTCGCTGTCGCTGCTCATGACGCTCGGTGCCGACCACGCGCGGCGTGAGGGGCTCGGCGGCTCGATGGGCGCGGTGGGTGCTGCCGTGAGTCTCGGTGTTGCGACCGGTGCGCCGCTGGGCGGATGGCTTGGCGCCGACGATGCCCTGCGCGTGCCCTGGGCCGGCGGACTGGCCATGCTGGTCATGACCATGGTCGTGCCCCTCCTCCTTCGTGACGCCCCACGGTCCGGACCTCGTCGGTCACCGCGCGCACTCGTCAAGGCGCTCTCCCGGAACCATCTGCTCGCCATCCCATACGTGTTCGCGTTCGTGGACCGGCTCACCGTGGGTGTCATCGTGTCCACGTTCTCGCTCTACCTCGGCACGGTCATGGGCTTCGCGCCGGCACGCATCGGTCTCACGATGGCGGCCTTCCTCATGCCGTTCTCCATTCTCACCTGGCCCGCCGGCCTGTTGTGTCGCCGCTGGGACCGCTTCGGGATGATGGTGACAGGCAGCATTCTCTACGGCTGCTTCTTCGTCCTCCTCGGGGTGGTGCCGGAGGACTGGTTGGCGGCCGCCATGGCTGCAGGCGGAGTCACGGCGGCGCTGATGTATGCGCCCTCCCTCGTCCTCACCGCCGAACTGGCTGGCCCGGAGCAGCGCGCCAGCACGCTTGCCGGGTTCAACGTTGCCGGGTCGCTCGGGTTCGCTGTCGGACCATTGGTCGGCGGGACGCTCGTCGGCGTGTTCCGGACGCTGGACGTCGAGCCTTACGCGATCGTGTTCGTGATCGTTGGTGCGCTCGAGATCCTCATCGCGGTCGCGATGCTGCCGGTGCGGCGCCGCCTGGCCCTGGTAGAGCCTTTGCGTTGACCGCCCGCAGGGGCCGGTGAGCCTGGCCGTGCGCGCGCGTGCTTGAAAGGTCGTCCCGCGCGCTCACGACACTGTGGGGCCCCACAGGACGCCGAGCACGACGGCGAGTGCCATCGACAGGCTGGCGCCGATCAGGCACACGAGCACGGCACGCCAGACGGTCCGGAAGTCGAGCGCGTGCTGGACGGCCACGACCATGGCGGCGAGCATCCAGAGCCATGTGCCTGCGAACACCGGTAGGCTCATGGCTGGCAGCATGGCAAACACCTGGAGCAGTCCCGGGGCGGCGGCAAAGCCGGTCGTGCGGAGCAGTTCGCCGAGCGTGACGCGGGTCTGGGCCTCCGGCAGCATGCGCGTCCCGATGTGGAAAACCATCACGGCCCACGCCAGCCACGTGATGCACGCGATCACGCTGACCACGACCAGTGTGAGGGGATGCACACCGTACCAGCCGCCTGCGCCGATGCCTGCCGCCAGGCTGGCCAGCACCACCGTGAGGGTGGCCTGGACGGTCGTGCTGCGATCGGCCTCGACGCCTTCGTACACCGCAGCATCGAGCATCGCCGCACCCATCAGGCGGTAGAGATAGAGGCCCATGACAGTGGCGGCGCCGGCACGCCGTGGGCCGATGGTAGCAGACACCGACTCCGGGGACGGTTTCCGCTCCGTCGTGTTGCCCGCGGCCTTCGCGATGTGCAGAGGGCACGAGGTGGGTGTGGCATGGTCGGGCGAGAGCGAGCGCTCTCAGTTGGTGCGTCGGCGATAGAGGCTCGGCGTGCAGCCGGCCAGGCGATGGAAGGCCGTGGCGAAGCTCTGGGACGAGGCGAACCCGAGGTCCATCGCGATGCGGGTCACCGAGTCGGAACGCTCGCGCAGTCGTCGTTTGGCTTCGTCGATCCGGAGGCCGAGGAAGTACTCGGCTGGCGCGGTCCCCGTCGCATCGCGGAAGCGGGCCTTGAAGTGCGACACCGAGAGTCCGGCGACCTCGGCGAACTCTGGTACCTGGCGTGTGCAGTCGAGTTCATCGTGCATCAGGCGCAACACCGGCACCAGCCACTCCTCCGACCCGCGGATCGCCCGCCTGTGTGAGGCGCGTACCAGATCGAGCAGCAGGCCGACGAGCGTGCACCGCCGCGCGATGACGTCGAGTGCGCCCGCATTCGAGGCATCGGCAATCATGGCTTCGAGTTGCGCATGACACCCACGCGGCGCGCGAAAGTGCCGGGACGGCAGGTGCTGCAGGGCATCCCTGAGCGTGGCCGAATCCTTCTGCGGCAGGCCGAGAAAGCTCTGGCGGATGCGCCCCGTCTGCAGGATCAGCCAGTAGAGCACGCCGCGGTTCTCGGGATCCGGGCCCGTGCTGTGCCACTCGTCTGGCATGGTCACGAGCACGTCTCCGCCGCGCAGTTGATAGCGCCGCCCCTCCAGCTCGTAGGTCTGGTACCCACGGTGGAGGTAGCAGATCTCGATCATGCCTCTGTGCCGATGTGGGGGCAGCGGCGTGTGTGGCGACCTGTAGCGATACCGTCCCAGCACGCGCGCGCCCGGCAGGTCCATCGCCGAGAGGTCCAGGATCTCCCGTTCAGGCGTCCGCACCAGGTCGAGCGTGGTCATGTGTCAAATCGTCTGGCCGTACGCCCGGTGAAGTCAAACGCGAATCTCCGCGCCACGATGGAGTGCATCATGAGCTACGACGCGCGGTTCCTCGAGACCTTCAACGCGCTGGCGACCCGCTTCGAGCAGGAACAGGGCGTGCACCTGGCACAGGCTGCCGAGTGGATGGCGGATGCCGTGCGGGACGATCGCCTGATCTACCTCTTCGGTGGCGGCGGGCACACCTGCCTCGTCATGCAGGAACTCTTCTGGCGCGCGGGAGGGCTGGCCAACCTCTGCCCGATGATCGACTTCTCGATCCACCCGGTCACGCCGGCGTACATGTACCTCTCCCATGAGCGCATGCACGGCGTGGGCAACGCGATTGTCGACTACCACGGGCTCGGCGACGGCGACCTGCTGCTGTGCTTTCACAGTTACGGCTTCAACGCCCCGACGATTGACTGCGCGCTGCGGGCGAAGGAAAAGGGCGCGCGCGTGGTCGGCATCTCGTCGAGCGAGTGGGATCGACGGACGCCGAAAGACTTTCCGCTTCGACATCGCAGTGGCAAGCACCTGTTCGACATCGCCGATGTCTGCATCGACGACTACGTGCCTTTCGGTGACACCGTGATCGAGGTCGACGGGTTCGCGCAGCCCATCAGCGGCATCTCGAGCACCATCGACTTCTACATCGCCCATCGCCTCGAGATCGAGTGCGTCAAGGCGTGCGTGGCGAGGGGCATCGCGCCGCCCGTCTGGCGCAGTGCCAACATCGAGGGTGGTGACGAGTACAACGCCGCCCTGCGCGCGAAGTACAGCCCGCGCGTCAAGTTCCTGTAGCGCGACTGGAGGACCGAGCCGTGGCCGTCAAGGAAACCGGCGTCAGCTACTACGGCATCTCGCACCCCGAGCACGCCCGGCGCGACTTCGAGGAGATGAAGGCGCACCACTGCACGGCCGTGCTGCTCGCCCTGACCGAGTTCGACCTGTTCTTCTGGACCAGGAACATCCCGAGAATCGTCGACGAGGCCAGGCGGCTGGGGCTGACCGTCTACCTGAACACCTGGGGGATCGGCAAGTTCTTCGGCGGCGAAGCGCCGAGTCGCTTCCTCCAGGAGTGTCACCCGCACGACCGGCAGTGGACGGCCGTGACCGGCGAACCGCTGGCGGCGGCGTCGCCCTCGTCGCCGGCCTTCCGCGAGTACGTCTGGGAGATCGTCGATCGCCTCGCCCGCGAGTGCGATGCCGACGGCTTCTTCTGGGACGAGCCGCACTACGCGATGCCCATCGACCCGGTCGGCTACCAGAGCACGGCCGACTGGTCGTGCCGCAGCCCGATTACGCAGGACGTCTTCAGGCGGAGGTACGGGTACGAGATGCCGAAGACCCTCACCGAGACGGTGCGCAAGTTCCGTCACGACCAGGCCAACGAGTTGCTGTCGGAGGCGGGGCGCATCGCCAAGGCGCGCAACCCGAACCTGCGCATCACCCAGTGCAGCCTGCCCGCCGAGAACAACTACTACCTCTCGTACCAGCGCGGCTTCGACGACTGGGAGCGCATCGCTGCGAACCCGCTGTACGACATCTTCTCCACGTCGATCGTCACCAGCTACGACGTGCCGCTCGAGGTGCATCGGCGGCTGGCCGAGAAGACCGTGCGCCTGGCCCGCCGACACGGGAAGGTGCCGCAGCGCTGGATCATGAGTTACTTCGCCAGCCCGCGCGACATCACGATGATCAAGGACATCGCGCACTGCTACGCGGACGCGGGCATCGAGTCGATCTTCTCGTGGACCTATCGCGCCGGGAAGGGCACCTTCCTCGAGGCGCCAGACCCGGATCTCGCCTGGGCGACCCTCGGCGAGGCCTTTGCCGAGGTGCGCGCATGACGATCGCTGGACGACGTGAGTGGCTGCTGCAGGCCACCGCGATGCTGACCGTCGGCCTCACCCGTCCGCTCGCCGGACGCCAGCATCGGCTGACGGTGCGTGACGGCGGAGAGGCCGGCATCGCGATTCTCGAGCAGGAGACGCCGGTGCTGCGGTATCGCTACGCCACCGTGCCTCGGCCTCCGGCCTCCGACCCCTCGCTGAACGAGCGCGAGGCGGAGAGCTGGCGGCGCTACGGCCACCCGCGCAGCAACTACATCCATCCGTTGTACGGTCTGGACGGCGTGCCGCTGACCGACGACTGGTCGCGTGACCATCCTCACCACCGCGGCTTCTACTGGGCCTGGCCCGAGGTGGGCTACAGGGGCGAACTCGGGGATCTGCACGCCCTGCAGCGCGTGTTCGCCAGGCCCACCGGCAAGGTCACCTGGACGTCAGGCGATGACGTCGCAGAGATCGACGCCGAGAACGAGTGGCGATGGGACGACGTGACGCCCATCGTGCATGAGCGCGCCAGGATCCGTGTATATCCTCGCGGGAATCACGGCCGGTTCGTGGATCTGCACTTCGCCTTCGCCGCGCTCGCCGAGGGCGTGACGATCGCACGCCGTCAGACGAAGTTCTACGGCGGATTGAACGCCCGGCTGGCGCCAGTCGCGGGCCTCGCCATGGCCCATCATGCCGATTCACCCGCCGCGGTGCCACGGATGGCGTGGCAGACGGCGGCAGGCACCTGGCAGGGGGCCGCTGGCCCGTCGTCGCTCACGGTCTTCGAACGTGCCGACAACCCCTACTACCCGGGCGACTACATCGAGTATCCGGATCTGCCGTGGTTCCAGCCGGCGTTCCCCGCAGCGGGTGCGCGGCACGCGCTCGTCCCGGGCACGCCGCTCGTCCTCCGGTACCGGCTGTGGCTGCACGCAGGTCCACGGCCCTCCGACGCGGAATACCGGACGCAGTGGCGAGCGTTTCAGGACGGAAGGTAGCCTCCCATGATCAACACAGCCCCGACATCACGTCGCCAGTTCCTGCAATCGACCGCCGCGGTCGTGGCCGCGCCGTACATCGTTCCGGCCTCGGCGCTCGGGCGAGGCCAGGCGCCGCCGCCCAGCGATCGGATCAGCCTGGGGATCATCGGCGTCAACAGCATGGGCCGCTCCAATCTGGGCAACTGCGCCAGGTATCCCGACGTCGAGGTCACCGCGGTCTGTGACGTGTGGGACAAGCGTGTCGACGCCGCCCTCGCCGCTTACCCGTCGGCCCGGGGCTATCGCGACTACCGCGAACTGCTCGCCCGCGACGACCTGGACGGCGTAATCATCGCCTCGCCCCCGCACTGGCACACGCTGATGGCGATTCACGCGGTCGAAGCCGGCAAGGACATCTATCTGCAGAAGCCGATGACCTTGTACCCCGACGAGACGCTTGCCGTGCGCAACGCCGTCCGTCGGCATGGCCGGATCTGCCAGGTCGGTACCCAGATTCACGCGAGCGACAACTATCGGCGCGTGGTGGAGCGCATCCGATCCGGGGCGCTCGGCCCCATCGGCGTCGTGCGGACGCTGAACGTCCTGAACCAGGGGCCTGAGGGCATCGGTACCGCGCCCCGGCAACCGGCGCCGCCGGGCCTCGACTGGAACCTGTGGCTCGGCCCCGGCCCAGACATGCCGTACAACTCGCTGCTCGCGGACAACAGCTACAACCACTGCTCGTTCTTCGACTACACGGGAGGCTGGACCCCGGGCATGGCGCCGCACATCGTCGACCTGCCCGTGTGGGCGCTGGATCTCGGCGTACCCCAGGTCACGACCTGTTCGGGTGGGCGCTACATGGTTGGCGGTGACGGCGACGCCCCGGACGTGCAGGAAGTCGTGTGGCAGTACCCGAAGATGACCATGACGTGGTCGATGAGCATGTGCAACAGCTTCGCGTTCGACTTCGGGCGCGGCGTACCCGACCGGCGCCTCGGCATCTACTTCCACGGCTTGCGCGGCACGCTCTACAGCAACTACGCGATGCACGAGGTCGTGCCCGAAGGCGATCTGCTCGAGCATGCCTCGCCGCCACCCGAGTCGATTCCGCCGTCGCCGGGCCACGAGCGCGAATGGCTGAACTGCCTCAAGTCACGGGCGCAGCCCAGCTGCAATCCCGACTACCACTACAAGATCGATCTGGCGCTGACCCTCGCCAACCTGTCGTATCGCCTGGGACGATCCGTGCGCGTCGACCCGGTGACGGAGCGCATTGTCGACGACGAGCAGGCCGTGCGGATGGCCCGTCCCGAGTACCGCTCGCCGTGGACGTTCCCGGCCGAGTACCTGTGAGCCGATGTCGAACACGTCCCGGCCCTTCGGTGTCCTGATCGTCGGTGCCGGCTGGGTGGCCAGCCAGCACGTCGCGGCGTTCGGCGTGCATCCGTCGGCGCAGGTGGTGGCGGTGTGCAGTCGATCGATCGAGAGCGCGCGGCGGCTGGTCGAGGCGGCGGGACTCACCGACGTCGCCTGCTACAGCCACCTCGAGCCGGCGCTGTCGCATCCGGACGTCGACATCGTGTCCATCTGCACGCCCCAGCACCTTCACGCCGAGCACGTGGTCGCGGCCGCGCGGGCAGGCAAGCACCTCGTCATCGAGAAGCCCGTCGCCAACAGCCTCGACGAGATGCGACGCATGCAGGCCGAGGTGCACGGGGCCGGCGTGAGCACGGTCGTCAGCTTCGTCCTGCGCTGGAACCCGCTCTTCCGCGAGTTGAAGCACCGGATGAGTACCGGCGCGGTCGGGCGTCCGTACTACGTCGAGGCCGACTACCTCAGTCACAACGGCAGCTGGTGGTCGGGCTGGAACGACGCCCGCACGGTCACGGGCGGCGTCAGTGCGTTGCTCGTCGGCGGCTGTCACGCCGTGGACGCCCTCCGCTGGTTCGCGTCCGAGGACGAGTTCGCCGCGGCCACACCCGTCGACGTCTTCGCGCGGCGCGGTGGGTATCGCAAGGGCCGCACCCGCGAGTACAACCCGCTGACCAACACGTGGGCCGACGCCGCCCCGCCGATGGAGTACGACGGGCTCGAGGTCGCACTGGTGACGTTCGCCAACGGCGCCCTCGGCAAAGTCAGCGTCAATGCCGACTGCATCATGCCGTACCGCTTTCCCCTGCGGGTCTTCGGCGACCGGGGGACGATTGTCGATCATCACCTGTGGTCACCGGATACGGCGATCTCACCCGGGTGGGTGGAGGTGCCTGGCGTCCAGCCCGACTCGAGCGATGTGCACCACCACCCCTTCCAGGCACAGATGGCTCACTTCATCGAGTGCCTCGAGCGAGGGGTCGAGTCGCACTGCAATCTCGACGATGCCGCGCTGACGCATGAGGTCGTGTTCGCGGCGCAGGAGTGCTATCGCACGGGCAGGCCCGTCGAACTCGCCTCGCTTCGCTGAACCGCGAGCCCACGCGCGGACGATATACTGAGCCAGAATCGCAGTGGCGCCTCGCTCCCGCGCCCGACCCGACGCCTCCTTCATGAGCGCCACGTCCGCCCCTCAGTACGTGACCCCCGACCGCACGACTCTGGCCGCACAACCGCCGACGGATTGGCGTCTGGACATGCCCGGACCGCGGCGCCGGACGGTTCGTCTCTGGCTGTGGAGCATCGCCGCGATGACGCTGGTGACCCTGATCATCGGCGGCATCACCCGCCTCACGCGGTCCGGACTCTCCATCGTCGACTGGGCGCCGATCATGGGCGTCGTGCCGCCGCTGAACGATGCGGCCTGGCAGCAGGCCTTCGACGCCTATCGGGCCTTCCCCGAGTACCAGGAACTGCGACAGGGCATGTCGCTCGGTGAGTTCAAGTTCATCTTCTTCTGGGAGTACCTGCACCGCCTGGTGGCGCGGACCATCGGCGTCGTCTTCCTCGTGCCGTTCCTCGTGTTCGCGGTGCGAGGGTATCTCTCGCGGCCGCTGGCGCGCCGGGCGCTCGTGCTGTTCGCGCTCGGGGCTGGCCAGGGACTGATGGGGTGGTTCATGGTGATGAGCGGACTGGTGGACGAGCCGCGCGTCAGCCACTACCGTCTCGCCGCGCACCTCTCGCTCGCCTTCGTGATCTTCGGCTACGCCGTCTGGCTCGCGCGTGAACTCTCGGTGGGCAGCGCTCCGCCGGTCGTGCCCCGGCGCAGCCGCGCGTCGCTGCTTCAGGGTCTCGGGTGGCTGGGCGGGCTTCTCGGCGTGCAGATCATCTGGGGGGCCTTCGTGGCGGGATTGAAGGCCGGCTACTACTACAACACCTTCCCGCTGATGGCGGGGTCGCTCGTGCCGCCGGACTTCCTGCGCGTACAACCGGCGCTGCTGAACCTCGTCGAGAACCCGTCGGCCGTGCAGTGGATGCACCGCGTGCTCGGCACCGTTCTGCTGGTCGCCGTGGCCGTGTTCTTCGCCCGCGTCCGGCGCAGCACGGTGGACGCGCGCTCGCAGCGCCTCAACGCCGCACTCTTCGGTCTCGTCGCCGCGCAGTACGTGATCGGCGTCCTGACGCTGCTGTTCTACGTGCCGGTCTCGCTCGGCGTCGTTCACCAGGCGATGGCCATGATCATCGTGGGCGCCTGGCTGGTCTTCCTGCACCACGCGCGCCACCTGCAACCGTCGCCGGCCGTCAGCGGCGTGCCTCCTCAATCACGGCAACGGTGACCTGACTTCCAGCGTGCCGGTGTCCTGCCGCCGCACGATGAGCAGCACCCGTCCCGGCTCCAGCGTCGCCTCCGACTCCACGTGAAGGGCGACCGGCGGCTTCGCGTGGTCCGCGTCGCTGAGCGTCTGCGCCTCACGGACGAACTCGGCCCGGATCCGCCGGGAGCCCGGCGTCAGCGGCACCGCCCGATACACCGTCAGTGGCCGGTCCTCGCGCGCGCCGCCGCCCCTCACGAGATCGTCGACGAGCAGCGCGCCGTCCACCCACAGACGCAGGTGGTACGGGGGCAGCGCGCCCAGGCAGGCGTCGGGGTTGCGCATGTGGACAGGCAGGCGCTCGAGGTCCTCCTCCCGGGGGCGGAGGCAATCGCCAGCCTCTTCGCCGCGCAGCCGCCAGTCGAGGCGAAGCAGGGCGTGCTCAGGGGGATCACCGGGCATCGGCCAGGCCGACAGGGCCGCCAGTATCGCAGCGCCGGCCAGCGTGACGACGACGGCCCCTGCTCGTGCCGGCCACCCGGTCATGCGCGCACCTCCTCAGCGTGTTCATCCGGCGCAGGTGACGGCAGATCGCATTCGCCCACAATCGCCACGGCAGGCTCTGGTTCGGCCGGCGCGAGTTGCGCCAGATCGTGTCGAAAGGCAGCAAGCCGCGAGGCCAGTTCCGCACGCTCGGCGGCACCCACTTCGAGGAAGCGGACGCGCGCACGGTCGACACGCGCCTGCAACTCGGCTTCACGGTCGTGGAAGAGTCGCGCCCGCGCCCATGTCGTCCCCTCGCGATTCCAGCAGTCACGCTCGGGACAGCCCGCGACGAGCACCCCGCCGACGCCGCTGCGAATCAGGAACTCGACGACGGAGGAGTGGAGGCTGCCGATGCAGTCGGCCGGGTAGACGAGTGCATCCGCGAACGACCGCATGGCCCCGACCTCGCCGGCACCGCGGCTGCACGCCACGAGCACGATGTCGTCGCCGCCGGGTTGGCGTTCCTCCAGGAACCGTCGCACGTGCGCCAGCTGATCTCGACCGGTACGCCCGGGCGGGCCCACCGACATCGGCCCGCAGGAGCCAGCGCAGATACCGCAGCTCACGCAGCGCTCCGGCGTGACACGCGCCACCAGCGTGGGCCGATCATCCGAACGCGCGACCATGGCGATGGCCTCGTACGGACAGTCCAGCGCGCACTGCTCGCATCCCGTGCAGTAGCGTTCGTCGACGACCGACGGCCCTGGAGCGGCACCTTTGCCGGGGCGCGTCCAGAGCGGCACGGTCAGCAGCACGGCCGCGAGGGCTGCGCCTGCCGCCCATACCCATGCCGCCGGCATCCGCAGGGTGACGGGCAGCCAGAAGCCGAAGAACCAGTCGATGGGCACATGGTGCGGCAGCATCGAGGGATCGGCGACGGGCGGGAGCGGCGCCGGACGCACGACCGCGAGCAGCGTCAGGACGCCGACGCAGGCCCAGGCCAGGGGACGGGCAGGCAGCAGCTTCGGACGCGCGATGCGCGAGACGTGCAGGTAGAGGAACACCGCCATCCCCAGCGGCAGCGCGATGTGGAGGAAGTAGTTGAGGAAGAAGAACGCACCGGGCATCGTGCGTTCCCCGGTGAAGGCACGCGACACCGGCTCCGAGAAGACGGGGAGGACATCGAGGATGCGCGCGCCCTCCATCGCGAGGAAGCGCCCGTGCACGTCCCACACCATGACGAAGCCGGTCATGGCGATGAAGACGAAGAGCGAGACCAGGCCCAGGCCCGAGACCCACGCCAGCGCCCTGGCCCCCCACGTGCGGCGGCGCAGGAACATCCGGACCGCGTGCACCGCCACGGCCAGCATCGCGGCGTCCGACGCGTAGCGGTGCAGCGTGCGGATCCAGCGTCCGGACCAGACCTGGTCCTGCATCCGCGCCACGGAGAGGTAAGGGGAGCCTATCCTGTAGAAGAGCAGCAGATAGAGGCCGGTCGCGAGCAGGACGAGCAGGAGCAGCACGGCGATGGTCCCGCTCTGGTAGAGCGGGTTGAATCGCCACCCGTACAGGCGGTCGAAGAGCGCGTCGATGCGCGAGAGCAGGCGTCGCGGCAGCGTCGGGACGGGTGCGTGATTCCATGCCTCCATGCCCCGCCATGATAGGGCCGTTCGTCTATTCACGCACTTGTTTGTCCGAAAACGCGAAAACCCTGCTAGGATGTCCGGGGAAAATTCAGGACAGCGTCCCGACAGCCCGGAGGAGAGATCGTGGACAGACCCGAGACCGCCCGGCCGCAGAATCCCACGCACGACCCTGCGGCGATTCCCCTGGGCCAGCGCCTGTGCGAGCGCCCCTTCCTGCTGCTGGTCGTGGGCATCCTGATCATGGCGGTGTTCTACACGGGCTGGGGGCTCGTCGAGATCACCTCGCTCACGCAGGCTCCGCTGCCCTGACGCGGCCGCCTCACCGGAGACTCGACCATGTACGAAACCGGTATCCAATCCCCGACCGGGGTCTGGTGGAAGCCAGCCCACCGCGCCGAGAAGGTCTGGATCGGCATCGCGTTCGTCTGGTGCATGGTCCTGTTCGCCATGATGCCGCTCTGGCACATCCGCGGCGGGCAGAACACGTCGGGCATCCGTCACCGGGTGGAGCCCGCGGCGTTCATGGACCGGACCTACGAGTTCATCGACGCCTACGAAGTCGGTGAGGACCAGGGCATTCCCATCGTCGAGCCGCCGCCGGGCAGCGACGTCTACCTCGCCGGCATGATGTGGCGATGGATGCCGATTCTGCGGCTGCAGCAGGGTGTGGAGTACACGCTGCACCTCTCCAGCAACGACGTGAATCACGGGTTCAACCTGCACCCCTTCAACGTCAACTTCCAGGTCGTGCCCGGCTACGACTACGGCCTGCGCATCACGCCGACCGAAGCCGGCGAGTTCCGCATCCTCTGCAACGAGTTCTGCGGCGTGGGCCACCACATGATGGTGGGCCGCGTCGAGGTGGTGCCACCCGCCGAGAGCCGCTGGAACAAGCCGCCCGGCGAGCGTACGCCCCTCAAGCGCGAGATGGCGCCCGCGGCAGGCGTCGAGGAAGAGGGCGGTGCAACCGGCGACGCGAGCGACGAGGCAGACGAAGGAGGCGAACCGTGACGACCGCCGCTGCACACGAGGCCGGGCAGTTCCGCACGTGTCCGACGACGGGCCTGCACGTTCACCGGCCCGCCGAGATGCTCATCCGCGCGCATGCGGTGCTGGCGACCGTCATGCTGCTCGTCGGCGGCATCGCCGCGCTGCTCGTGCTGCTCACACGCTGGCAGGCCATTCATCTCCTGGACGCCGTCTGGTTCTACCGGATCCTGACGATTCACGGGATGAACATGCTGATCTTCTTCATCATCTTCTTCGAGATGGCCGTCCTCGTCTTCGCCGGGCCCGTGCTGCTGAACAGCCGGCTGCCCGCGGTGAAGACCGCCTGGTCGGGGTTCGTCCTCATGGTGGTCGGCATGCTGCTCGTGCAGTGGACCATGTGGACCGGGCAGGCCGACGTCCTGTTCACGAGCTACGTCCCCTTGCGCGCGACGCCGAACTACTACCTCGGCATCATTCTCTTCGCGGTCGGTACACTCGTCACCACGGGCATCTTCTTCGGCACGCTGGTCATCGCGAAGCGCGAGAGGACCTACGAGGGCTCGGTGCCCCTGGTCACGTTCGGGGCGCTCACCGCCGCCATCATCGCGGTCATCACGTTGCTGCACGGCGCCGCGATCTACATCCCGACGTGGCTCTGGTCGATGGACCTGATGCACGTCGACCCGCAGATCTACCGGATGGTCTGGTGGGGACTCGGCCACTCGTCGCAGCAGATCAACGTCGCGGCCATGGTGTCCATCTGGTACCTCCTGGCCACGCTCACGGTCGGTGGCGTGGTGCTGAACCAGAAGGTGAGCCGCATCGCCTTCGTGCTCTACATCCTCTTCATCTCGATGGCCTCGGCGCACCACCTGCTGGTGGACCCCGGATTCGGCTCGGCCTGGAAGGTGTGGAACACCAGCTACTTCATGTACATGGCGGTGCTCGCCAGCATGATCCACGGCTTCACCGTGCCGGCGGGCGTCGAGATGGGGATGCGGCTGCGCGGCATCACGCAGGGCATCTTCGGCTGGCTGCAGAAGGCGCCGTGGGGTGACCCCGGCTTCAGCTCCATGGTGCTCTCGGTCACCGTCTTCGGGTTCGTCGGCGGCATCACCGGCGTCACGTTCGGCACCGAGCAGATCAACATCATCGCGCACAACACGCTGCGCATCCCGGGGCACTTCCACGCGACCGTGGTGAGCGGCACGGCGATGGCGTTCATGGGCATCACGTGGTACGTGATTCCGCTCATCTTCCGCAAGCAGATCGCGTTCTATCCGCTGGTGAAGGTGCAGCCGTACATCTTCGCCGGCGGCATGCTCATCTTCAGCCTGGCCATGACCTTCGCGGGGACGTTCGGGGCGCCGCGCCGTCTCTGGGACATGACGTTCTCGGGCGCGCCCTTCGACGTCCAGTTCTCGCCAGCCATGGACATCATCATCGCGGTGATGGCCCTCGGAGGACTCCTCGGCATCACCGGTGGCGCGATCTACATCGTCGCGACGGTGTGGTCGGTGTTCTTCGGGAAGCCGCTGCCTGCCGGTGAAGAGGCCAACTACGCCGGAAGCATTCCGTCCGGGCTCATCCGACGGCCCTGGACGGAAGTACCGCGCACCGATGACGAGGACCCTGTGGCACCTGGCGGCATGGGCGCGGTTCCGGGGACGGTCGTGCTCGTGGCCGTGTTCTTCGTGGCCTTCGTCGTGTACTACTTCGCCAACTGGGCGTTGCTGTCGTTCACGTGGAAGGTGGGGTGACCGAGGTGTCCACCGGCCATGGCGGCCACCAGACGCGCGACAGCCAGTACGCCCTCGTGGCGCTGGCGGCCATCTTCGCGGTGACGGTCGGCTGGTGGGCGCTGGCGCTCTGGCCCGTGCCCGGCAATCCTGAATGGCTCGATCGCGCACGCATCGCGTGTTTCAACACGGGCCCCGACGGGCTGCCGGATGCGTCAGGCTGGATGCTGCTCATCGGACAACCCCTGGGGATGTTCGGATTCCTCGTGCTCGTCTGGCCGCGTGAAGTGGCCACGGGGCTGGCCCGCGCGGCGCGTGGGCCGTTCGGGAAGGCGGCGCTGGCCCTGGCGGTGCTGGTCGTGCTGGGTGGGCTGACCGGCACCAGCGTGCGCGTGGTCTCGGCCATTGCCGCACGCGCCCCGCGCACCGATCTCCCCGTGGTGATGACCGCCGAGGAGCATCCGCGTCTCGACCGGACGGCGCCCGCCCTCGATCTGGTGGACCAGCGCGGCGAGCGTGTCACGCTCGCGGCGCTCGAAGGGCGGCCGGCCCTGGTGACCTTCGCCTTCGCGAACTGCCACGACATCTGTCCGCTGGTCGTGGAGCAGGCGCGCGCTGCGCGAGACGCGGCGTGGCCGCGGGATGATGCGGCGCTCGTGGTGGTGACGCTCGACCCCTGGCGCGACACGCCGGCCCGACTGCCGGCGCTGGCCGACCGCTGGTCGCTCGTCGGCGCCCACGACTACGTGCTCAGCGGCACGGTGGAGGAGGTCGAAGCCGTGCTCGACGCGTGGAACGTGGCGCGGACGCGCGACACCGCCACGGGGCAGATCGCACACCCCCCGCTGACCTACCTGCTGGACGGCACGGGAGCGATTGCCTTCGTGACGCTGAGTGGCGGCGAGGTACTGCGTGGGCTGGCCGAGCGGGTGACGACAGCTGCGGGCACCTGACTCCTGCGGCGTGATCGAAGGCGAAGGCCATCGCGGCGGCCGATGCGTCAATCGCTGGCTGGTAGTGTCTTCTGGGCTGCGCCCGACTCGTAGGCTTGTCTGACGGGCTGTCCGGCCCAATCGGATGGCGCCGCAAGCCCCAGCAGCCACAGCACCGTCGATGCGGTGTCCATGGTGCGAATCGTGGACGCCGGCAGGGTACCCTGCTTCACGCCCTTGCCCCAGGCAATCCACGGAATCGTCACGTCCGCCGGGTCGCTGCTGCCGTGATCCCGGTCGTGACCGCCGTGGTCCGCCGTGACGATCAGCGTGAAGTTCCCACGACCGTACGCCTTCTCCGCGAGGCCGACCAGTTCGTCGATGGCCGCATCGGCGGCCAGGACGGCACGGCCATACGCCGGCGTCATCCATCCCGAGCGATGGCCCGCCGCATCCGGATCGGTGAGATGCACGAACAGCACGTTCGGCTCGTTGCTTTCAAGGTAGGCCGAGACATCGCGGATGGTACGCGCGCTCGACCATCGGCCGAACAGGCCGCCCGGCGCCTGGGTGTAGTCGAGCGTTCCCGGTAATTGCAGCGGCTGGAACTTCGCCTTGCTGAAGAAGGCGGCGGTGCGGTACCCGTGCGCGCGCGCCACGCTGAAGATGTTCGGCAGCTCGATCGCGTCGGTGTCGGCGGTGGCGACGTTGTTCCACAGCACGCCGTGCCGCTCCGGAGGCTGGCCGGTCAACATGGACGTGTGGGACGGCAGCGTCTTGCTGGGGTGGATCGTACTCGCCGACAGCGTGTAGCTGCCTTGCCGCATCAGCCGCTGAAGCGTGGGCGCGTCGTACGCGGCAATCGCGTCGGGTCTGAGCCCGTCCACCGAAACCACGACGACGTGCCTGCTGATGCTGGCCGTGGGTAACCGCTCGAGTGCCGGCTCCTGCTGCGCCCGCATGTACCGCGCACCGCACGCGGAGGAAAGAGCGATCAGGAGCACGAGCGCCGCTCGGACGCCAGGAAGGAAGGTACACAACGGGGGTCTCGAGAGAGCCATCCGATCCTCAGACTGGGCAGCGCAGCCGTTGGCCGACGGCATGCGCCCCTTCCGCGACGCGTAGACTGCAGGTATGCCGACCGAGCCACCCCGCCACATGTCGATGCTGCGATCGTACACCGCGGCCGACGCGTTCACGATCGGCAACGCGGCGTCCGGCACCGTAGCGATCTTCCTGTGCCTCGAGTCTCTTGCCGCGCAGCAGCCGACCTTCCTGTGGATGGCCATGCTGCTGCTCGTGTGCGCCCTCGTCTTCGACGTGCTCGACGGCTACGTCGCCCGGCTCGCGCGAACTCGCCAGTCGCGGCTCGGCGCCGACCTCGACTCGCTGGCCGACGTGATCTCGTTCGGCGTGGCGCCCGCCGTGCTCGGCTACACGCTGGGCCTGCGTGGCGGATGGGACATGCTGATCCTGACGTACTTCGTGGTGTGTGGCGTCAGCCGACTGGCGCGGTTCAACGTCACGGCGGAGGCGCTCGCCGACGCCGACACGGGGAAGGTGAAGTACTTCGAGGGCACGCCGATTCCGACCAGCATCCTGATCGTCGCGGTGCTCGGCGTCGCCCTGTGGCTGGGCAGGACCGATCAGGACCTGTGGCTCGGTGCGCACCGGGTGGGCCCGGCATGGCTGCATCCCCTCGCACTGCTCTACGCCGCCAGCGGCAGCGCGATGATCAGCGCGACGCTGCGCATCCCCAAGCCGTGATGAGCGCCGGGCGCCTCATCGGTCGGGGAGGTAGCAGAGGGCACGGAGGCAGCGGATTTCACACAGAGAAGCTGAGCAACAGAGGACTCCGCTTCTCTGTTGCTTCGTTGTGCACCTGTTTCCTCCGTCCGCTCTGCTGTCTCGCCCCCACATCATCGGTCGGGGAGGTAGCAGAGGGCACGGAGGCAACGGATGTCACACAGAGAAGCTGAGCAACAGAGAACTCCGCTGCATCGTTGTGCGACTACGCTTCTGAACCCGACAAAAGAGCTGGGCTGTCTCCATGTTGTGATGCCAGTGCTGGCTAACGGCAGCGATGACCTGCACCGGGCGGGGCGTGAGAGCGGCCCGCCCGGTGTCAGGTCCATCGCCGTGTTCGGCATCGACGTTTCGGAGTCTTGCTCAGGATGCCTTTCGGATTGTCCTGACCTTGCGTGGCGGAAGACGCACGGCCTTCCGTCCGCTCTCGGATTGGCGTACGCTGGCCGCTTCAGCGATCCGTCGGATCTCATCGCCAGACGCCCGTGAGAGGGCTTTGCGTATCGCGTGAATCTCGTCGAGAATCGGGTCGCGGATCATCGGGGCTCCTCCCTGGGCAATTCAAAGGGCGTACAGATCGTCGGCGGCTCGAAGCCGGCGGCACGGCATCGCTCTTCAATTGTGCCACGCAGCGCAGCGTTCGCGATGTGTCGGCAATTCCAGGTGAGCAAATAGTCCATGCCGTGCACGGCCGCGATCGCGACATGCAGCGCATCAACCCGCGCCTCCGACGGAAGTCCGCCGACGCCCGTGAGGCTTTCGGCCAAGGGAACGACATCCTCCGTGAGATCGAGCACCGCCGCCGCAGCGAGCGCGGCGAGGCGCTTCGCGGCGGCCTCTTGGTCGCCCGCAGCGGCTTCGTCAAGAACGAACTGCGAGATGAACAGTTCGAAGCGCTCCCGGCCGGCCCACCAGTCGCGAGTCACTTGCTGATGTGCAGCGAGTACAAGGTCCGGGCTCGGCCGAGCCGTCAAGTAGCTGACGATCGATGTCTCGACGTAGGTCTTGGGCGTCATGAGGGCTCAGGTCACCTCGCGCGAGTTCCCGCAGCCGCCATCCGGTTCATTGCGTTCACCGTTCTTCGTGCTCGCTGCCGAACGCCAGCGTTCGCCGGCGGCGGCTCATAGTCGCACCGGCCGCCGTCCGGTGCAACACGTGTTGGACCGCCTGCGGCGGATAGATGCATCCTCACCCGCAGTTCGTCGTTGACCCGATCGACCACATGAAGACGATCTCCTTTCCAGGGAGGGTGCCACCTCGCTGGAAAGGAGACCGTCATGACCCGTCTGCGACAACGGATGCTGGAGGATATGCAACTGCGGGGGCTGTCCGCAAGGACCCAAGGGGCGTACGTCTTGGCCGTGTGCCAACTCGCCGAGCACTTCCATCGGCGTCCCGATCAGATCACCGAGGAGGAGCTCCGGCAGTACTGTCTGGTCGCCGATCCGCGCTATGTCGGTGCGCGGGTCGGCTGTCTCGCCGTCCTGCACACGTGGACGCCCGCGATGCTCTACCATCCCCACGTCCATCTGCTCGTCACGGCCGGCGACCTGTCGGCGGACGGCACGCAGTGGATCGCCCCGAAGAATCCCGCGTTCCTCGTGCCGGTGCAGGCGTTGTCGGTCATCTTCCGCGCGAAGGTCTGCGCCGGATTGCGGCGCGCAGGGCTCCTCGATCACGTCACATCCTCGACGTGGACGACGCCGTGGGTCGTGCATGCCCAGCACGCCGGCCGCGGGCAGCGGTCCTCGACTATCTCGGTCGGTATGTGTTCCGCATCGCGATCGCCAACAGTCGAC
>CAYMAG010000058.1:0-8383 GCA_964388335.1 uncultured Vicinamibacteraceae bacterium
CGTGCGATCGAAAGGACCTGATCCACCGTGGGCGTGGGCGTGGCACTCCGCTGCTCTGTGCCTCCGCTGTGCACCCGTTCGCTCCGTCCCCCTCCGCTGACTCCGCGCCGTCACTCCGATCGTCGGACTCACCCGCAGCACGACCAGCGCCACGACCCGCGAGGCACACGAACTCGCCCTTGCCGATGGACAGCGTCACATCGCGGAGGGCGGCTCGGCCCGACCCGTACGCCTTCGTCACACCCGCCAGTTCAATCACGCGTCAGTCACTCGCCACATCGGTCTCGGTCGACACCAGTTCGAGGCGCACCTGCCCGAAGCCTGCGTCGACGACGGCCCGTACTGGACGCAGACGGTCGTCGCGCGCCAGCCACACGTCGATCTGCGGCGGCGCGCGCCGGGGCACCCGTTGCGAAAGCACCGGCGTGAACCGCAGCGTCTCGATCGGCCGACCCCGCCACTGGATCGTGTCGGCGGCAACCTCACCCGTCTCGAGTGTCAAGGTGCGCCCCATGTCCGACACCGGCAGGCTGACAGCCGCCCCGGCCTCGAGGTCCACGGCCCTCAGCAGCAGGAACGCCGCGATCGGATCGCGCACGGTGGCGGGCACGCGCACCCGTGGTCCAGCGTCGAGCGATCCGGCATCCGACGGCAGGACCACGACTGCCCGCCCTTCGTTGTCGAACGCCACGCTCTGGTCGACCCGCCGCCGCCCCTCGCGGATCTGCCGGCGATGAGCCACCGGCAGCAGGCGCGCGGTCGTCCACGTGGTGAACGTGTCCTGTGCGTCGAAGAAGCGTGAGACCCACGCTGCGGTCTCGAGACGCACGCTCACACGCCACGCGACGTCATTGCGCTGCGTCTCTGAGACCCACGACGGCAGGAGCGCGTCGTCGCCCCGCGCCGCATCGATGGCCAGCACGATCGTCCCGGCAGCAACCTGCGTGCCGGCACCGTCCCAGAAGACGTCGTAGGTCGACCGCTCGCCAGCACGGAACGAGGGAGCCATCGGCTCGGGTGGCACGACTCCCGGCTCGGCCCCAAGCGTTGCCTCCAGTCGTTCGGCGTCAGCGACCTCATAGACGAACACGGTGCGACCCTCGCGATCGGCCAGGGACGCACGCTCCGTCAGGGGCCACGCGGTCGCGAGACCTGGTGTGGGTGTCACGACGAATCGCACGTCGAGATCGCTCAGCATCCAGATCGCATCCGAGGAGGGAAACGTCGAGAGGGCGCCCTCGACGGCACCCGCAAAGCCCGGTCGCTGGCCACTGTACCCGTTCACGATGGGACGGCCATGCACCAGCGTGTCGAGCATGACCCCCGTGGCGGCCCGGTCGGGCGGCATGGGCAGGTACGCCACGGCTCCCGGGCCGTCGGCATCACGCAGCCATGCGCCCACGGGCGTCTCGATGACTGGCGCGGCCACGGCGGGCACACGCCACAGCACGGCCTCGATGCCCAGCAGGACGAGCGCCGCAGTCGCGACTGCTCGCCATCGGGCGGTCCGCGCAAAGGCCCAGCCAACGCCGTAGGCGGCCAGCGCGGCCCCGGCGAATGCGACGAGCATCCCGAAACGCGCTGGTGCCCGCACGGCGTGGAAGCCGAACAGCCAGCGATGACACCAGGCGTACAGGGATCGGAACCCCTCGGGACCGAACGACAGCACGAGCCCGACCAGCAGGACAGCCATCCACGCCCAGACGTGTGGCCGCCGATGACGCTCACGGAGTGCCACCAGGGCCAGCCCTGCCAGCAGGATGACGCCCCAGCCCGGCCTCAACCCGTCTTCCTCGGTGCGTCCGACCGGTGCCAGCGGCACGGGCCGCCACGGCGGCTCGCTGAGGTAGCTGATCGACGTGGCTGCATGGCGCGACGCCTCCTCGAGCGTCCGTCCGAAGCCTTCCCGTTGCTGCACCTGGACGTACGGGAGCGCGACAGGCACGACGAGCACGGTCGTCACCAGTCCGGCGGCGGCGAGAGGCACCGCCAGGCGGCCCAGCCGACTGCGGCCCGCGGCTGCGACCAGCACGATCAGGAGCACGGCCAGACCGAGGCCGCCGATGACCGCGTAGTACACCGAACTGACGGTCGTGAGGCCGAACCACAGCCCGAGGGCGAGGCCATCGCGTGTGCGACGCCGCGCCACCAGGCGGTGTATGGCGAGCGCCGCGAGCGGCAGGAAATACAGCGCCTGCAACTGCAGGTGGACGACATGCGACATCCGGTAGGCGCTGAAGGCGAAGGCCAGGCCTCCGGCGAGGGCACCGAGCGGATGCCCAGTCACTTCACGCAGGTACCACCACATGGCCAGCCCCGTGGCCCACAGCGAGGCCATCCAGAGCACGTTGTACGACACGACCAGGTCACGGGTCGCCGCGTAGACCGGTGAGACCAGCAACGCCTGCAGCAACAAGTGGTCGGTGAACGCCAGCGTCTGCCGGGCCGGATGGAAGATCGGCGCGTCGAACACGCGTCCGTTGAAGAAGTCGGCGGGCGCGTCGAACAGGACACGCAGGTCCCAGCCCAGAATCCAGAGATTCAGGTAAGGATCGCCTTCGCCGATTGGCGTCCCCAGCAGCGCGGAGGGATGCAGGGCGAGTGGCCAGGTGATGACGAGGGCAACGAGCGCGTAGAGCGTCGCGGCGATGCCGGCGTCCCGCCACACGAGTCGCCGTTCAGCCTTCGAGGACACGTCTGAGCAGGCCATTGACCACCTTGGGGTTGGCCTTGCCACCCGTGGCCTTCATGACCTGGCCCACGAGAAAGCCGAACGACTGGGTCTTGCCCTCGCGAAACTTCGCAACGGCGTCCGCGTTGGCTGCGAGGACCTCGTCGATGGACGAGCGGAGCGAGGCTTCGTCGTCGATCTGTACGAGCCCCTCGCGCGCGATGATCGCCGACGCCGTGTCGCCCGTCCTCCACATCGTCTCGAAGACGTCCCTGGCCACGGAACTGCTGATGGTATTCGCCTCGACGGCCGCGATCAGCCCGGCCAACGCCTCGGGAGACACCGGCACGGACGCGATGCCGCCCGCTTCGTCCTTGACGCCGCGCAGCACCTCGCCCATCACCCAGTTGCTCGCCGCCTTCGGGGACACTCTTGCGGCCACCTGCTCGAAGTAGTCGGCCACGTCGCGTGCCTGGGTCAACACCCCGGCATCATAGGCCGGCAGGCCGTACTGCGCGACGAACCGTTCCCGGCGCACGTGCGGCAGTTCGGGGAGGCGCTCGCGGACGCGGGCGACGTGTGCCTCGCTCACGAGCAGCAGCGGGAGGTCTGGCTCCGGGAAGTACCGGTAATCGTGTGCTTCCTCTTTCGAGCGCATGCTCTCGGTGCGCCCCGTGTCGGCGTCGAACAGACGCGTCTCCTGGACGATCGTCTCGCCGCGCGCCACCGCGCTCGATTGGCGCTCGATTTCGTATGCGATGGCCCGCTGCAGAAAGCGGAACGAGTTGACGTTCTTGACTTCGACCTTGGTGCCGAGCGTCGTCGAGCCGACGGGCCGCACCGAGACGTTGGCATCACAGCGCAGGCTGCCTTCCTCGAGGTTGCCGTCGCTGACGCCGACCGCCACCAGCACATCCCGGACGTGCTGGAAATACGCCGCGGCAGCATCGGCCGAGCGGATGTCGGGCTCCGAGACGATCTCGACGAGCGGCGTGCCCGCGCGGTTGAGGTCGATGTGGGTACGCGTGGCATCCGCGCCGGCGGCGTGCAGAGACTTGCCGGCATCCTCTTCCATGTGGATGCGGGTGATGCCCACGCGCACCCGGCGGCCGTTCACGTCGAGGTCGACCCGTCCGCCGACCGCCAGTGGCCGGTCGTACTGGGAAATCTGATAACCCTTCGGCAGGTCGGGATAGAAGTAGTTCTTCCGCGCAAACTCCGACACGGGCTGGACGTCGCACGCGAGCGACAACGCCGCGGCGATGGCGGCGTCCACGGCGGCCGCGTTGAGCACCGGCAGCGCACCCGGCAGGCCGAGGCAGACCGGGCACGTCTGGCTGTTGGGTGGCGCACCGAACGCCGTGCTGCAGCTGCAGAAGATCTTGGTGCGCGTGGCGAGTTGGGCGTGAACCTCGAGACCGATGACGGCTTCGAGGGGCTCGGACCCAGGAGGAACGGATGCCGGTGGCACGGCGCCTATTGTAGCCGTCGCGTCCGGCTGCGCCTCACTCCCCTGCCAGCGCGAGCTGCGGCAGCCGAACGAACGTCTGCACCAGATCGGGATCGAACTGCGTGCCGCTGCCGCGCCGCAGTTCGGCTTCGGCCTGCTCCCGCGTGAGGGCGTCCCGGAACGGGCGCGGCGACCGCATGGCGTCGTAAGAGTCGGCCAGCGCCAGTACCCGGCTGGCCAGCGGAATCTGGTGGCCGGCCAGTTGCCTCGGGTAGCCGCCGCCGTCGAACTGCTCGAACCGCGAACGCAGGACGGATGGGAGCACAGCCGCCGCGTCGCGGCGCTGGCCGTGGCACCACGTCGCGGATACCGGGATCGTCGTCGATCACCAGCACGGGCCCCGGGGCGAACGACAACGGGCGAGCGGACGGAGGCAATGGAGCGTGGGGAGTGGCCCTTCCGGCAACGAGCACGAGCGGCGCATCGGGCGCCTCTTCGCGCAGGCGGCGGATCAGGGTCAGTTCATCGCCGTCCGGGCGGTCGAGGTGCACGAGGACGACCTCGGGCAGGTGCGTCCTCAGCATCGCGAGTCCTTCTGCGCCCGTGTCGGCGCGCTGCACCGCGAAACCGGCCGACGCCGCAAGCGTCCCCATCGCGTGACGCGCGACCGCGGCGAGGGCAATGAGCAGGAGCGTCGGAGCGTGCAGTGCCATCTCGTCGTAGAGGCAATCGACATCGGCACAGTGGACTTGAGCCATGGAACTTCTCGCCGGATCAGGTAGGCCCCGTCTCCCTGGGTCAGGTAGGCCCCGTCTCGCCGAGACGGGGCTTCCCCCACAGAAGCAGCCGGTCGACGCAGGCGGCCGGCGGAGACGTTCGACGGTTCGACGGCAGCCGGTGTAGGGTGTTCCCGTGCTCAGGCGTCTGGCGCTGACGATGGCAATCGTGCTGGCGGTGTCCGGGTGCGCCACCCGCCGTCCAGGGACCCCTGCCCCACCGACATCCCGGCCGGGTGCGGCGGCGCCGTCTGCTGGACCGTTGCGCATCGAGGTCGGGCCGGCCGGGTCGCGGCAGGTCCAGGCCATCCCGCTCGAGGACTACGTGCGCGATGTCGTCGTGAGCGAGATCTCGGTCGCACCGTCCGATGGAACCCTGGCAGCACCCGTCTACGAGGCGCAGGCCATCGTCGCGCGGACGTACGCCGTGAGAGGGCGCGGACGGCACGCGTCCGAGGGATTCGACCTGTGCTCCACCACGCACTGCCAGGTGTACCGGCGAGACCAGTGGCGCCAGAGCCGCTGGGCGCAGGCCATCAGCGACGCCGCCGCCCGCTCGCGCGGCCTGGTGCTGACCTGGCAGGGGCTTCCCATCGAGGCGGTATACCACGCGCATTGCGGCGGGCACACGAGCGCCGCCACCGACGTCTGGCGCGGGGGCTCGGCCCCCTACCTGCGTGCGGTACCAGATCCCTACTGCGTGCTCGAACGGCCGGCCCGGTGGTCGTGGCGAACGGCGCTCGACGACCTTCGCGATGCGCTCAACCGGCGGCCGCGCACCGCAGTGGGCAACCGACTGGACGGCGTGCAGGTGGTGCGGCGCGATGGTGGCGGGCGGTCGGCCGATGTGCTGTTGTCGGGGTCGCGCGCCCCGGTAGTCAGCGGAGAGGACATGCGACTCGCCATTCTCGCGGCCCACGGCGCGACGAGCCTGCGCAGCACGCGCTTCGACGTGCGGCGTGACGGCGACGGCGTGGTGTTCGAAGGCCAGGGGGCCGGCCACGGGGTCGGGCTGTGCCAGACCGGACTGATCGGACGCGTTCGTGCCGGTCAGGCGCCACGGTCCGTGCTCGAGACCTACTACACCGGTGCCCGCGTGGTCCGTCTGGCGGGCATGACGTGAGCGCGACTGCGTCAGAACAGCTGCAACAGGTCACGAAACCGCTGAACGTGCGCCATCCGGGCGTCAGGTTCGGAGGGCAGCGCAGCCGCTTCGAGCGCCCACGTGCCGGCGTGCGGCACGAAGACCGCTCCGAAGCCGGCCACCCGTGCGGGCAGGATGTCGGACTTCGGGCTGTTGCCGATCATCCAGGCCCGGTCGGGCCGCACACCGAGACGCCGGGCGGCATCGCGGTAGGCGTCCGGGTCTTTCTCCCGCACGACGTCGACCTGATGGAAGAGGGGTCGGAGCCCCGAGCGGATGACCTTGTCCCACTGCTCGTCGTGATTGCCCTTCGTGAACAGGACGAGCCGGTGCCGGCGGCGAAGGCTGGCGAGCGTCTCGGGCACGTCGGGCAGCAGTTCGAGGCGCTTGCGCCGCAGGGCGGCCACCTCGGCCCGCAGCCGCGGGCGCAGGTCATCGAGCGCGAATCCCACGCCAATCTCCTCGCAGAGCACCTCCAGCGACGTGCCGAAGTTGAGGGCACCGTAGCCGTGCACGACCGTCCGCTGCCGCTCGATACCGAGCAGGGTCTCGCGCACCGTGTCCGGTGACAATCCGTAGGTGGCCAGATGAGACGCCGTGCGATCGATCACCGTGTCGAAGTAGACGTTGTTCTCCCACAGCGTGTCGTCGGCGTCGATGAAGAGCGTCTGCCCCTTCATGCTCATGACGTCATCGCGTAGACGGCGAGATTCACGCCGAACCTGGTGTTGTCGTCACGGCGGAAGCGCTTGTTGCGCCAGTCGTAGTCCCACTCGCACCCGTAGTCCTTGTTGCTGTAGACGACGCCGAGGCGCCCCCCTGTCTCGACCGCCCGCAGGTACTCGTGCACGAGGTCGTCTCCCCAACCGTTCAACTCGTGAGCGGTGGTCGGGGGCCCCTTGTCGAAGGTGAAGAAGCAGCGATACAGCGGGTGATCGTTGGCGATCCGGGGCATCTCGCCCGCACTCCCGAAGACGGTGCGCATCTCCTGTTCGAACGACCGCGCATACAGTCCATCGATGTCGTGGTTGCAGTCGTCGGAGAAGAGCAGGCCGCCGCCTTCGACGAACGCCGCGAGCCCCTCGCGCTCCCGCTGACTGAAGCGGACCAGCAGGTGACCGGTCATGAAGAGAAACGGAAAGGCCGGCAGTTCGGCCGAGTCGGCCGGAATGATGACTTCGTCGCGATACACCGGAATCGTCGTGTACTCGACGAGGCTGTTGAGCACGTTGGCCGCGACTTTCGGGTTGTAGTCCCAATCGCCCGAGTCGTAGCGGAGCCTCGCGAAGACGAACTCCGACGCGCGGGGCTGGCGCATCGCCGACATGGCGGTCATTGTAAACGTCCCGTGCGCCATAGTAGGGTGAGGGGACGCCGGTAAACACGTCTCCAGCCAACGGCGTACAGGATGCCAGGTATGCGACCGTCTGCCACCGCCCTCATCGCCCCCGCCAGTGATCTCGATCTCGCGGCATCGGTGAAGGCGTCTCTGGCCGCGAGCGATACGGAGCGCGCCCGTGACCTCTACAGCGAACTGGTGAGGCGTCATCAGCGCCGCGCCACGCGCATTGCGCTGTACTACCTGCGCGACTGCGCGGATGCCGACGAGGCGGTGCAGGATGCGTTCGTCAAGGCCTACACACACCTGACGTCGTTCGAATACGGCCGGTCGTTCGAAGTGTGGTTCACCAGAATTCTGGTGAACAGCTGCCTCGATCGCGTCAAGTCGCGCAACCGGCGATCCCGCTGGATGGTTGCGGCGGAAGACCTCGGGGACGCGAATCCCATGGACCGGGCGGCTACCCCGAGGCACTGGTCCCCCGAGGCACGGGCGCTGGAGCGGGAACGCGGCGTGAGCCTGATGGAGGCCATCGCGCGACTGCCTCAGCGCCAGCGCACCGTGGTGATGTTGAGCCAACTCGAAGGCGCGACCACGCGTGAAGTGAGCGAGATGACCGGCCTGCGCGAGACCACCATCCGTGTGCATCTGTTTCGTGCCCTGCGGCGGCTGAGGACGCTGCTGGCCGACGACCCCGTCTTCCGGCGCGACCTGCCGTGCGGAGACACGTGCTCATGAGTGAATTGCGACGGCGTGGATGGATGGACCACTGGACGGGCGGGTGCGGCCCGGACGCCGAGGCCCTGCGGGAACTGGAGGCCGAGTTCGCCGCCCTCGCGCCGAGCGCCGTCGACGCCGTCGACGCGAGCATTTCGACGGACCGGCTGGCACGGCAACTGGACGTCATCGAACGCCGTCTCGACGGCCAGCCAGGCCGTGTGCTGCAGTTCCCGTTGCAGGCGCGTGTGTCGCGCGGCACCCGGCCCCTGCGCCGGTGGGTCGC
>CAYMAG010000058.1:8483-11266 GCA_964388335.1 uncultured Vicinamibacteraceae bacterium
CACTTCCCCGCCCTGCGCGTCGTATACTGAGTGGCTGTGGCGTCAAGCGCACAACCACTCATCTTCCGCAAGGGCCTCGACCTCAAGGACGCCGTCAAGGACGACCTGTCGCGCGACTACCACAGTGCGTTGGTCGATCAGGTGCGCGCCGACGACTATCGGTATGTCGCCGGCCCCCTCACGCTGTTCCTGGCGCGGGAGTTCGGCTTCTGCTACGGCGTCGATCGTGCCGTGGACTACGCCTATCAGGCGCGGATGCGTTTCGAGAACCAGCGCGTCTTCCTGACTGGCGAGATCATCCACAATCCGCACGTCAACGAGAAGTTGCGCGCCTCGGGCATCCGCTTTCTGTCCGACCCGGGTGAGCCGTCATCCCGGCTCGGGCCGGGCGACGTGGTCATCATCCCGGCATTCGGCGTGACGGTTGACGAACTCGCCCGTCTGCAGGCCCTCGGGTGCACGCTGGTCGACACGACGTGCGGGTCGGTGCTGAACGTCTGGAAGAACGTGCTGCGCTATGCCCGCGACGGGTTCACGTCGCTCATTCACGGCAAGGTGCATCACGAGGAGACCCGGGCGACCGCGTCGCAGGCCCTGAAGGTCGCCGGGGGACGTTTCATCGTCGTTCTCGACAAGGATGAGGCGGGCGCCGTGTGCGACTACATCCGGCACGGCGGCGACCGTGACGCGTTCCTGGCCAGGTTCGGCCATGCCGTCAGCGACGGATTCGAGCCCGATCTCGATCTGGTCCGTGTCGGCGTGGCGAACCAGACGACCATGCTGATGTCCGAGTCGCTCGAGATCGCGGAGATGGTCGGACAGGCGCTGGGTGACCGGTACGGTCAGGATGCGCGTCACGCGCACTTCCGGGCCTTCGACACGATCTGCAGTGCCACGCAGGAACGCCAGGATGCCGTGATCTCGCTGCTGGACACCGAGCCGCTCGACCTGATGGTCGTGGTCGGCGGGTACAACAGCAGCAACACGTGCAACCTCGCCCGGCTCTGCGCGGCGCACGTGCCGACCTACCACATCGCGGACGTGGACTGCCTCGAATCGGGCGATTTCATCCGGCACCGTCCCGTGCCGGCGCCCGACGAACACCCGATGACGGTGGACGAGGTCGTCGCGACCAACTGGTTTCCGCGAGGTCCGGTACGGGTGGGGTTGACGGCTGGCGCCTCGACGCCGAACAACATCGTGGGACACGCCATCGCGCGCTTGGCGGAGTTTGCCGGCGCCGGTCACGACGCCGGCCGGTAAACACGCCTCGCACGGTCGCCGTAGCTCCTGATGCGAGGGGAATGATGTGTTGAAGCGTGGAGCAACCTGGCTGTTGGGGATCGGACTGCTGCTGACACCGCTGATGGCGGCCTCGGCCGAGGAGCAGGACCGCCCGCGACCGAGCAAGTGGTGGCTGGCGGCTGAAGGGCGAGCCGCCGTCGGCATCACCGACGCGCAGTCGGCGAAGATCGAGCGGATTTTCCAGTCGGTGGTCCTCGAACTGCGCGGCGAGAAGGCCGAACTCGAACGCCAGGAGAAGGAACTGACGCGCCTGCTCGGCACGGATGGCGCGGACGAAGCGGTCGTGATTCGCACGATCGATCGGGTCGAAGCGGCACGCAGCGCGCTGGCCAAGACGCGCACCCTGATGCTCTATCGCATGCGGCGCGTCCTCTCACCCGAACAGCGCGTGCGACTCGATGCCTACCACAACGAACAGGAACGCGTGGCGTCCGACACGCGTCAGGACAACAAGTTCTAACGAGGCCCAGTCGAGGGTTGCTGTGACGTGCAGCGGGCCGCCCGCCTCGGCGCGGGCGCAGAGGAGAGTGTGTGAGATCACGTGTGGGATGGGGCGCCTGCCTGACAGCAGGCATGGCTGTGATCTGGCTGGCACCGGTCGGACGAGCGCAGTCGCTGACTGAGGCTGCCGCGGCGTCTGCCAAGGTGCGGGAGTTGCTCGACGCCGTTGGTGCGAGCGCGGGCAGCAGGTCGCAGGCACCGGCGCCCGAGACCATCGATCTCGGCATCGACGAGTCGGTCGCCCTGGCGCTCGAGCGGAACCTCGACATCGCCGTCGAGCGCCTGAACCCGAGCGCGTTCGACTTCAGCCTGGCAGCGCTGCGGGCCCAGTTCAATCCGACGTTGACGTCCAACGTCGGACAGAACAACACCGCGGTGTTGCCCACCAGTCAGCTGGTCGGCGGCGTCCGCGTGACCGTCGAGGCGCTGACGTACAACTTCGGGTCGCAGCAGACGCTGCCCTGGGGTGGCGGCAACTACTCGGTGTCGTTCAACAACCGGCGGCAGGACTCCGACAACGCGTTCATCACGTTCAATCCGCAGTACAACTCGACCCTGCAGGCCAACTTCGTCCAGCCACTGCTGCGCAATTTCCGTACCGACAACACGCGGACGCAGTTGCGCGTCACGGCGATCAACCGCGACATCTCCGAGATTCAACTGCGCACGACGGTCGTCAACACGCTGGCGAACGTGCGCAACGGGTACTGGGACCTGGTGTTCGCCGTGCAGGCCGTCGACGTCGCCCGGCGTTCCCTCCAACTCGCTGACAAGCTCGTCGAAGACAACAGGATCCGCGTGGAGGTCGGGACGCTCGCGCCAATCGACGTCGTCCAGGCCGAAGCTGAAGCCGCGACCCGCCGACAGGTGCTGGCGCAGCTCGAGGCCGTGGCCCAGACCGCCGAACTTGCCCTGAAGCGTCTCATCGTCTCGGGAACGGACGACCCGCGCTGGCGCGCGCGCCTGAACCCGACCGA
>CAYMAG010000058.1:11366-29597 GCA_964388335.1 uncultured Vicinamibacteraceae bacterium
GGCACGAACCCGAACGAAGCGAACTACCAGCGCGCGCGCATCACGCTCGAGCAGAACCGCACGCAGTTGCGGCAGGTCGAGCTGAACATCGCCACGCAGGTCACCAACGCCGCGCTGCAGGTCGAGGCCAACTGGAAGCGCGTCGAAGCGTCGCGCGCGGCGCGGGAACTCGCGCAGCGGCGCCTCGAGGCCGAGCAGAGCAAGTTCGAAGTGGGCCTGTCGACCAACTTCTTCGTCGTGCAGGCCCAGCGTGACCTGGCGGATGCCGAGAACGTGGAGCTTCGCGCGATTCTCGACTACCGCAAGTCGCTCGTCGACTTCGAGCGCGTGCAGCAGACCTCGCTCGGCAACGCCGGGATCCTGCTCAACACGGGCGGCGGCGGCAACGTGGGCGCGGGCGGCGCGGGTCAGGTGGGCGGTCAGCTTGGCGGGCAGGTGGGCGGCCAGCAGGGTGGCCAGCAGGGTGGCCAGCAGGGTGGTGGTATCCCGGGTGTGCCCGGCGGAGGCGGACAGTAAGCCATGCGCAAGTGGATCATCGTTCTCGTGCTGGTGGTCGCCGCTGGCGTGGGCTACTTCGCGTTCGCGCCTGCCAGCTCCGGCACCGCCGGCGGCGGTGGCGCCGCCAAGAAGAGCTTCGGCAGGCAACCCCTCACGGTCGGCCTGACGGCCGCGACGCGTCAGCCCCTGCAGGAGACGGTGCAGGTCGTCGGCAGCCTCATCGGCGCGGCCACGGTCGAGGTCGTCCCACAGGCCGGTGGGCGCCTCCTCAATATCTCCGTGCGTCTGGGCGACCCCGTCGCGAGGGGCCAGGTCATCGCCCAGCTCGACGACCGCGAACTGCGCGAGCAGTTGCGCCAGGCCGAGGCCTCCTTCGACGTCGCGCAGGCGACGATCCGGCAGCGCGATGCCGATCTGTCGTTCGCCAAGACGAACCTCGACCGGTCGCGGAGCCTCTTCGAGCGCGACCTGCTGCCCCAGCAGACACTCGACGACGGCGAGGCGCGCTATCAGGCGGCGCAAGCCCAGCTCGACCTCGCCAAGGCGCAGCTGGCGCAGGCATCGGCCCGACGCGACGAGCTGCGCATCACGCAGGCCAACACCACCATCACGTCACCGGTGGACGGCTTCGTCGGCAGGCGCTACGTGGACCCGGGTGCGTTCGTGTCGACCAACGCGCCGGTCGTGCAGGTCGTGGACATCTCGCTCGTCCGGCTGGTGGTCAACCTCGTGGAGCGAGACCTTCGCCGCGTCAGCGTCGGCGCCAGAGGCACCGTGGACGTGGACGCCTTCCCCGGAGAGCAGTTCGAGGGGCGGATCGCGCGTATCGCGCCGGTGCTCGACCCTGCGACCCGCACGGCCGAAATGGAGATCGAGATTCCGAACCCCGCCAAGCGGCTCAAGCCCGGCATGTATGCCCGCGTGTCACTGATCACCGACACGAAGACGGACGCGCTCGTCGTCCCCAAGTCGGCCATCGTCGACGTGAGCGGGCGCCGGGGGGTGTACACGGTGGACAACCGTCAGGCGGTCTTCCGGCCGGTGACGGTGGGCATCGAGGACGCCGAGCGCATCGAGATCACCGGCGGGGTCGCCGAGGGTGAAGAGGTCGTCTCCATCGGCGCGTCGAGCATCCGTGACGGCGACCCGGTGCTGTTGCCGGGCGAGCTGAGCGGAGCCGGCGGCGGGGGCGGAGCGTCCAAAACAGATGGAGGAGCCACGGGCGGCGCGCCGAAGGCTGCCGCCACCAAGAGCGCCACTGGTCAGTAACGCGTCGAGAGCAGCAGTCGTCCACGAAAGGCACGCGCATGAGTATTCCCCGCATAGCGATTCACCGTCCGGTCACCATGTTCATGATGTCGTCGGTGATCGTCCTGCTGGGCGCCATCTCGCTGATGCGGCTGCCCGTCGATCTGATGCCGGACGTGAGCTTCCCGAGCCTCACGATCCGCGTCGGCTACTCCGGCGTCGGTCCGCGTGAGATCGAGGAGAGCGTGACGCGCCCGATCGAGCAGGCCGTGAGCGCGGTCCAGGGACTCGATCAGATGAACTCGAGTTCGGCCGAGGGCAGCAGCACCGTGCGCCTGAACTTCGTGTGGGGGACAGACCTCGGCGAAGCCGCGGAGGACGTCCGCAGCCGCATCGACCGCATCCGCGCGCGTCTACCGGAGGACGCAGATCCGCCAGTCATCTTCAAGTTCGACTCGTCCGCCTTCCCCATCATGAGCCTGGCGGTCGAGGGCGAGTTCGATCCGGTCACATTGCGCGAACTGGCCGAGCGCACGATTGCTCCGCGCCTCGAACGTGTGAACGGCATCGCTGCGGTCTCGACGAGCGGGGGCCTGCGCCGCCAGATTCGCATCGAGTTGTCGAGGGAGAAGACCACCGCGCTCGGCCTGCCGGTGGACCGCGTGGTCAGCGTCCTGCGCACCGAGAACCAGAACATCCCCGTCGGCGAGATCAACGAGGGCTCGCTCACCTACCTGGTACGCAGCCAGGGCCAGTTCACGAGTGTGGAGGACATCGCCAACCTGATCGTCCTGACCCGTGACGGCGTGCCCGTGTACATGCGTGACATCGCCACGCTGCGCGACACGACCGAAGACTTCCGCAACTTCGTGCGCGTCAACGGCAAGCCGGGCGTGCAGATGCGCGTGACCAAGCAGTCGGGGCAGAACACGGTGGCGGTCGCCGATCGCGTCAAGGAAGAGATCGAGCGGATCAACCGCGACGTGCCTGGCGTCAAGCTCACCGTCACCAACGACAGCTCCTTCTTCATCCGTCAGTCGATCAGCGCCGTGACCGAAGCGGTGATGTTCGGGTCGGTGCTCGTCGTGGTGATCATCTTCGCGTTCCTGCGGAACGTCCGCTCGACCTTCATCATCTGCCTGTCGATTCCGATCTCGATCATCGGCACGTTCGCGCTGCTCTACTTCGGCGGCTACACGCTGAACACGATGACGTTCGGAGGTCTGGCGCTCGGCGTCGGCATGATTGTCGACGCCTCCATCGTCGTGCTCGAGAACACACAGCGGCATCTGGAGATGGGTAAGAGTCGGGTGACCGCCGCGATCGACGGCGCCGAGGAGATCTGGAGCGCCATTCTCGCGTCCACCCTCACGCACGTGGCCGTCTTCGTGCCGCTGTTCTTCCTGGCGGGCTTCTCGAGCATCCTCTTCAAGCAGCTGTCCATCGTCATCATCTTCTCGTTGATGATGTCGCTGTTCGTCGCCGTCACGCTCGTGCCGGTGCTCTGCTCGCTGCTGATGGCGCCGCCGACCAGGATCGCGGAGGCCAACGCGTTGACCGCACGCCTCTTCACGCTGAGCGGCCGTGCCCTCGACGCCGTCGATGGCGTCTACACGCGCTTCCTGCACGTCGCGTTGCGCCACCGCCCGACGGTCGTGGCGGTCGCCGCGGCGACGTTGATCCTGGCCCTTGCGCTCGCGCCCTATCTCAAGTTCGAGTTGCTGCCCCAGACCGACGAGGGCGAAGTGCGCGTCGATGTCGAGCTGCCCACCGGCACGCGCGTCGAACGCACGCTCGAGACGATGCTGTCGCTCGAGGACAGAGTCCGTGAGCTGGTCCCGGAACTCCAGACCATCATCACCGAGGGGGGCGGAGGTGGCTTCTTCGGTGGCAGCCGTACGCACCGCGGTGAGATGACGGTGCAGCTGACGAGCAAGGCCGAACGGACACGCTCGAACGAAGAGATCGCACAGGAGTTGCGGCGCAACCTGTCGGGCATCCCGGGCGTGCAGGTGCGGGCGCGCGCCTCGGGCGGCAACTTCCAGCTCAATCGCATTCTGGGTGGGAACACGGACGCGCGTCTCGCCCTCGAGATTCGCGGCTACGACCTCGACGATTCGCGCCGCCTGACGCGTGAGGCGCAGGCACTGCTCCAGACCGTGCCCGGCATCGCCGACGTACGCCTCGAGCGGGAGGACGGCCGACCCGAGTTCGGCATCCGTGTCGACCGTGACAAGGCCGCACTCCTGGGGCTGAGCGTCAGCGACGTGGCCAACACGTTGAGAACGAACGTCGCGGGGACACAGGCCGCCATGTATCGGGAGCGCGGCCAGGAGTACCCGATCATCGTCCGTCTGCGCGACGAAGACCGTGAGCGCCTGTCGGACGTGACCGACGTCCTCCTGAGCACGCCGTCGGGCCAGGTCGTCCAGGCGCGCAACCTGCTCGTGATGCAGCCCGAAGACAGTCCGGTCGAGATCTCGCGCCGCAACCAGGAGCGCATCGCCCGGGTGAACTCGGAGATCGAGGTCCCCCTGTCGGAGGCCGTGAACAACGTGCTCGCCGTGCTGCCACAGCTCGACGTGCCGTCCGACTTCACGGTCGGCTTCGGCTCGGAAGTCGAGGCGCAGACCCAGGCCTTCAGTCAGCTGCAGTGGCTGCTGGTGCTGGCGGTCGTGCTCGTGTACGCCGTGATGGCGTCACAGTACGAGTCGTTCCGCGACCCGTTCATCATCATGTTCTCGATTCCGCTCGCAGCGATCGGCGTCGTCGGCGTGCTGCTGGTCACGGGAACGGCGTTCAGTCTGCAGGCGTATATCGGCGTGATCATGCTGGCCGGCATCGTCGTCAGCAACGCGATTCTGCTCGTCGACTACACGTCCACGCTGCGCAAGCGGGACGGCATGGAACTGTTCGAGGCGGCCGAACGAGCTGGACGTACACGTCTCCGTCCCATTCTCATGACCACGTTGACGACCGTGCTCGGGCTCGTGCCCATGTCCCTCGGGATCGGCGAAGGCGCGGAACTGCAGGCGCCGTTGGCGCGGGTCGTCATCGGCGGCCTGGTCACGTCGACGCTCATCACGCTCGTGTTCGTGCCCACGCTGTACACCGTGTTCGAGCAGGGCATCACGGGCCTGCGCAAGGGTCGGGTGCCCGCACGGGCCGACGCGGACGCAACCGAGACGCTGCGCGCCTGACGCGGACGCTCGCCGCCCCTGCCTTACAGGCGGCGGCGGAGTTCCACCATCGTCAAGCCGGAGACGGGGTCCACCCAGTCTCCGGCAACTTCCGACAGTGGGTCGAGTACGAAGGCGCGATCGCGGAACCGCGGGTGCGGTACCTGCAGGTTCGACTCGTCGATGACGAAATCGCCGTAGAGGATGATGTCGAGGTCCAGCGTACGGGGTGCATCGGGGAAGGGCCGGTCGCGACCGGACTCCAACTCGATGGCCTGCAGCGCGCCGAGCAGCACGCGTGGGCCGAGCGTGGTGGACCCCACCACCACTTCGTTCAGGTACAGCGGCGCGTCGGGCGGACCGCCAACCGGCGTGGTCTCGTAGCGGCCAGACGCCACGGCACCGGACAGCAACACAGCGAGGCGCTCCTCCGCGGCGTCCAGCATCGCGTCACGATCCCCCAGATTGCTGCCCAGGGCAATCGCGACGGGAACCCGCGCTACTCCACCCACCGGACGGGCAGCACACCGTCGCCCGTGCTCGCGCCGGGAAGCCGGCGCCCGAGCAGATCGTCGCGCCCCTCGAGCGCCAGGTCGAAGAAACGCAGGTGCTCGCGCATCTCGTTGACGACCAGTCGCAACAGGCTGCCGTGCCTGGCATGCCGCACGGTGTCGATCTTCGGAGCCCACCGTTCGATGAAGGCTCGCTGCTGCCTGGCGTCGTCCTCGATGACGGCGACCTCGCGGGCCAGCCCCTTGCCTTCAGGCAGCGGAAGGACGGCGGCCTCACTCGTCGGCACCGCACCGAGGTCGGCCAGGGCGTCCTGCAGCCAGCGGAGGTGGGTTTCCTCCCGCGCGATGACGTACTGATAGGTGTTGTTGAACTCGTAGTCCGCGACCGCCTGCGCGCCACGCAGGTGACGGTCGTAGACGGCATACCGCTCGCGGTAGAAGTCCTGCAGCAACGCCACCAGTTCGGACGGTCTCACGACTTCTGCTTCTCCTTGCAGGCGATGCACACGCGCGTCCATGGAATCGCGGTGAGTCTGGCGTCGGAAATCGGCTCGCCGCAGTCGCGGCAGATCCCGTAGGTGCCACGCTCGATGCGAGCGAGCGCCTCTTCGATCGCCTGCAGAATCTTGGCGTCCGTCTGGCGCAGCTTCAACGCGATGTGCACCTCGTTGATGCCCTCGGCCTGGTCGGCCATGTCACCCTGGCGGCTGTTTCCCATCATCTCGCCGATGGGGCGAAGGCCGTCGCCGTCCATCAATTCCCGCCGCTTGCGCAGCAGGGCCTCCTGGAACTCCGACATTTCCATCCCGATATCTCCCCCTGGCCGTCCTGCGGGCAGGTCCCTATCCGGAGGATCTTAGCACGCGCCTTCACTCCGCCCGAAGCACGCCGAGCGGGCGCTTCCGGACCACGTCCAGGCTGGCCAGCACACCCACGGTGCCCACCACGAGCGCCGTGAAGACAATGCCGAGGAGCACGGTACCCGGCGACGGCTCCCACGTGATGCCGAGCAGGTAGCGCGAGACACTCCAGTTCAGGCCGACGGCGCCCAGCGCGCCGACGAGGCCGCCCAGCGCGCCCAGACCGACGTACTCGATGGCGACCATGGCCGTGATGGTCCCCGGCGGTGCCCCCAGGGTCTTCAGGATGGCCGACTCATACAGACGCTGGTACCTGGTCATGGCGACCGATCCGACCACGATCAGCACACCGCTGAAGAGCGCGAGGCCGCCGACCACGGTCACGGCGAGTGTGATGTTCGCGAGCACGCCCTGGACGGCCTGGACGACTTCACGGACGTCGATGGCCGACACGTTGGGATGCGCGAGGACGAGGTCACGCTGGAGCCTGGCGCGATCGGTTGGCGCCTCGGGGCCCCGAACGATCCCCATGAAGCCATGCGGCGCCTGCTCGAGGGCGCCCGGACGGAACACGAACATGAATCCGCCCGCGCGCACGTCGTTCCAGTTCACGTTGCGCGTGCTGGTGACCTGCGCCTCGATGATGCGCCCGAGCACGTCGAACCGCACGATGTCACCCAGCTGGAGCCCTGCGTTGCGCTGCAGCGCCTCCTCAATCGACACCTGGGGCATCGTGGCCGCAGCCTCCGGCCAGAACTCCCCGTCGAGCACCTGCTCGTTCACCTCCAGATGGTCGCGGTAGGTGATCACGAACTCGCGGCCGAGCCCCTGCCGTCCCTGCACGCCCTCCGCCGACGACACGTCCTCGTCCTTGCCTCGCACCGACACGACTCGGGCGCGCAGCACCGGCAGCATGCGGATGGGCGTCTCCCCCACCGCCCCACGCAGGATGCGTTCGACGTCGGTGACCTGATCCTGCTGCACGTCGAGCAGAAACATGTCGGGTGCGCCCTTCTGGAGTTCGAGCGAGAACTCGCCGAGCAGGCTGCCCTGCACGAGGCGGACGCCGAGAATGAAGAACGCGCCGAGTCCGACGGCCAGCAGAATGACTCGCGTCTGGTTGCCCGGCCGCCCGAGGCTCAGGACGGCGTGCCGCAGGGCGAACACCCGGGCGTGTCGAAGCGGACGGACGAGCCTCACGACGAACGTTGCGGCGAGGGCCAGGACGATGGTCACGACGACGAGGCCGAGTGAGACGATCAGTCCGGCCTTCAGCGACGCGGCCTGCCACGACGCGACGCCCGCCAGGGCCAGCACCACCGCGGTCGCGACCGTCCACTGCACGATGTCGATACGCGGCAGGCGTCCTCCGAGCGACGTGCGAGCCGACTCGTCGCGCAGGAGCCAGAGGGGACGCACACGCCGCACCTCGAGCAACGGCACGAGGGCGAACAGCAGCGAGACCAGCACGCCGACCGCCAGGGCCTGGGTGCCTGCGCCCACCGTCAGGCCCACCTGCAGGCCGTCGATCCCGAAGAGACTCGTCGGCACGAAGCGAAGAGCTGCCCCGCCGAGCGCGAGACCCAGCAGGCTGCCCACGAGCCCGAGCGTGGCCACCTGGGTGGCGTAAATCGTCAGAATCTGCCCGCTCGTCGCGCCGAGACACTTCATGACCGCGATGCTGCGGATGCGCTGGCCCACGAAGACGCGCGTCACGCTCCAGACGCCTATTCCGCCGAGCACCACCATCACGAAGCCGATCAGGCTCAGGTAGTTCTCGGCCACGCGGAGGTCGTCGCCCACACGGTCTTCGGTGGAGCGGTATGAACGTGCGCCAATGAAGGACGCGCGGAAGCGATCGCGCACCGTCGTGACGAGGGGCTGGATGCCTGCCTCCTGCACTTCGAGCAGGATGGCGAATCTCGCCCGTGCGCCAAAGGCCAGGAGCCCGGTGCCCTCGAGGTCGGCGCGGTCGATGAGGACGCGTGGACCGAGGCTGAACATCCCCACACGGCGCCCGGGTTCACTCTCGATGACGCCGCGAATCTCGAACGCCTGTTCGCCGATTCTGAGCCGATCGCCGACGGCGACGTCGAGCTGCACGAGCAGTTCCGGGCGTACGAGCGCGCCGCGGTTGCGCAGCAGAGCGTGGTCGAAGACACGCCCGCCTTCGAGTGTCAGCTTCCCGTACAAGGGGAAGCCGGCGTCGACGGCCTGCAGTTCCGCCATGCGCGCCGCGGGCCTGTCGGGGTCGTCCGGCCGCACCATCGTGGCCAGCTCGACGAACTCCACGCGGCGTGTCACCGGGGCGGCAGCGATGACGTCGTCCAACTGGCTGCGGACTTCGGGCACCCACGGCCGGCTGGTCGAGACGACGACGTCGGCGCCCGTGATGACGCGTGCCTCGCTGACCAGCGCGTGCCGCACGTTCTGGATGACCGACCTGAGCGCCGCGATGGCACCGACACCGAGCGCGACGCACAGGAAGAAAAACGCGAGGCGCACCCACGAGGCGCGAAGTTCACGCCAGACCATGCGAAGCGTGAACATCCTAGGCGCCCACCTCGTGCGGACTCGCGGCGAGCGCGTCCCGATCGATCCGATCGACGATACGGCCGTCGCGCATGACGACCTGGATGTCGGCGCGTGAGGCCAGCTCGCGGTCGTGCGTGACGAGCACGAGGGTCGTCCCGCGGTCACGGTTCACGTCGAAGAGCATGTCGATGACGTGCTGGCCGGTGGCGGTGTCGAGGTTGCCGGTCGGCTCGTCGGCGAGCAGGACCTTCGGGTTGTTGGCCAGCGCCCGAGCCAGGGCGACGCGCTGCTGCTCGCCGCCGGACAACTGCGAGGGGTAATGGTGCGCACGCTCCGCGAGACCCACTTCCTCGAGCAGGTGCGTGGCACGGGCCCTCGCGTCCTTTGCGCCGGCCAGTTCCATCGGTACCAGCACGTTCTCGTAGGCGGTGAGTGACGGCATCAGGTGAAAGAACTGGAACACGAATCCGATCAGCCGGCCGCGCAGCCGCGCCAGCTCATCCTCGCCCATGGTGGTGATCGTCGTGCCATCGATGACGATATCGCCTGTCGACGGCGCATCGAGGCCCGCGACCAGGCCGAGCAGTGTGCTCTTTCCGCTGCCGGACGGGCCGACGATGGACACGCTGCGCCCGGTCGGTACCACGAGATCGATGGGATGGAGAATCGTGAGGGGCCGTCCCCCACTGTCGACGGTCTTGGAGATGCCGCGCAGTTCAATCATGAAGATGGGCTGCTCCGCTCGAGCAAGGGCTCGAGAGACGTCCAGACGAGGTCGGCCACGAGGCGCGTGCCCTCGACGTTGGGGTGAATGCCGTCGGGCTGATTGAGGGCAGGGTCGCCGGCGACGCCCTGCAGGAAGAACGGCAGGAAGGTCACGTCGTGCTCTCTCGCGAGGCCGGCGAACACGGCCCGGAAGTCGCGCGTGTAGTCGGGGCCGAAGTTTGGCGGCGCTTCCATGCCGCAGAGCAGCACCTTGATGCCACGTGCCGTCGCGTCCGTGAGGATTGCGTCCAGGTTGTTGCGCATCTCATTGGTCGACAATCCGCGCAGGCCGTCGTTGGCGCCGAGTTCGACCACGAGCACGCGCACGTCGCCATCCAGGGCCCAGTCGAGCCGGCGCCGCCCGCCCGCCGTCGTGTCGCCGGAGACGCCGGCATTCACGACGTGGTAGTGGTAGCCCTCCGCGTCCAGCCGGCGCTGGACGAGCGCGGGCCAGGCCTGAGACTGGTCGAGTCCGAGTCCTGCCGTCAGGCTGTCGCCGAGGGCCACGATGCGCGGGCGGTCAGGGTCTGTCGGCGACGGTCTCGCGCTGCCGACGCCATCAGGAGCCACACTCCGGGCACGCGCGGAACGCCGGTCCGTCGGCTCGTCGCCGCCCCCGCAGGCGCTGGCCGCACAGGCCGCCGCGAACAACGCCAGAACCAGATGTCGACGGGTCATCGAGACGACGCCTCTGCGCCTGGAACCGGTTCCGTGAGAGCGAGCCGGTGGTCGAGGTCAGCCAGCGCCGCCTCGAGCATGGCCCGATGGGGCGGACGACAGGCGCGCTGCAGGTCGGAGAGCACGCGCGCGCGCGCCAGACGCAACGAGTCGCGCTGCTGCTGCCGGGCGGCCTCTTCGGCGGACAGGACCGGCCCGGCGGCCTGAGCAGACTGGTCGCGGGCGGCTTGCTGTTCCTCGATCGCCTTGCTCTCCCATCCTCGTGCCACGCGATGTCGTCCTTTCAGCGCCACTCGATGCCGGTCCGCAGCCAGCGCCCGGGCATGTCGACGGCCGTCACTTCCTGGTAGGCGACGTCGAAAACGTTGCTGGCCTCACCGAACAGCGTGACGCGTCCCCAGGTGCGCTGGGCACGGACGTCGACCAGCGTGTAGGCTCGACGCGACACAGGGCGCCTGTGCTCGACTCGCAGGCTTCCGCGTGTGCGCGCGCCCAGCGGAACCATGATGTCACCCGAGAGTCCGTGCCGCGCATAGTCCAACACGTACTTCGACAACCCCACGATCGGTTCGGTCTCGACCGCGGCCCAGGCGTACTGCATGCCCACGGCGACCGCCGCCACACGGCCGCGCACGCCGGCCTCCGCGCCGTGCGCCCGCACGTCCCGGATGTTTCGGGTCTGCCACCTGTCCGCGGCCGACGGCCGCACCCAGTCGATCACATCGTCCTCGCGGCGCACGTACCCCGTCACACTGGCGGTCCATGTCGTTGACGGAAACCAGTCCATGCCGGTTTCGCCGGTCCAGCCGCGCTCGGGAAGAAGGTCAGCCGTGGCGATGTGCACGGGGTCAGTGTAGTAGCGCTCGGTGAAGGTGGGCACCCTGAACGCACGGCCAGCCGCGGCCCGCAGCTTGACGGTCGAGGTGGCCTGCCAGGCCACGGCCAGCGACGGACTCCAGGCCTGCCCGAACGTCGAATAGGCATCCAGTCGCACGCCCGGGTAGAGCCGCACGGGACCCGCCACCGCTTCGAGTTCGACGAAGGCGCTCGCGCGCGTTTCGTCACGGTCTCCGAGGGCCGACGATCGCAGGACGTCCACGGCCGCCTCGCCGCCAGCCGACAGCTGCAGCTTGTCGTGCAGCTGCTCGAACACGCGGAGGGTGCCCCCGACGCTGTGCGTCCGATGGCGGTTGGGCACGCCGTCCGGGACACGCGAGTCGTAGAGGAAGCGATCCCCGTGACTGCGGTACCAGGCAGTGTGCTGCACACGGGTCGTCGGGCGCCAGCGCTGCAGGCCATCGGCCGACACCAGCGTCTGCGAGGTCCACTCGCGCGAGGGCGCAGGACCGTAGTACCCGGCCGCACCGAAGTCCTTGTCGAGGTGCGCGACGGTCAGAGCGGTCGCGCCGAGCTGAGCGGCGACGCGCAGCTCGGCATGCTGGAAGTCGCGAACGGGCGCGAAACCGTCCGCACGTTCGAACGCGCCGCTGATGGCGCGCCACGGGCCGGCGTCTGCGGGGCGCCATGCTGCCTGCACCTGGGCGAGACCGTGAGACCCCGCGGCCATCTGGACGCTGTGATCCCCGGCTCCGCGCTTCGTGATGATGTGAATGATGCCGCCGACGGCGTCGGCACCGAACATCGAGGCACCCGACCCGCCCAGCACCTCGATGCGTTCGATGTCGTCGGCGCTCAGCGGAAGGTCGCCGTTGTGATGCCCCGACTGCACGTCGTTGAGCCGCACGCCATCGACCAGCACGAGCACCTGGCCGAACCCGGTGCCGCGCAGCGAGAAATCGGTCTGCGAACCGAACGGGCCGCGGCCACGCACCCAGAGGCCGGGGACGAGGCGGAGCGCGTCCGTCGCCGTACGGATGGGCAGGCCACGGAGGTCGTCGGCCGTGATCACGGTGACGGCACGGCCGACCGAGCCACGGGTGGCGGGCGCGACGGAACCTGTGACGACGACCTGCTCGTGCACCGAGGGCGTCTGCGCGATCAGCGAGCGGGCAGTGCACACGGGCAGGATCGACAGAAGACACACGACGCCGATTCGCGCAGCTGGCTGGAGAACTCGCACCGCGTGGAATTGTAGTCGTTCGCGAATTCGTGGGCTGTATCCGGTCCGCCAGCACCTCGCCGGCAGCCTGTGCTCACAGACACCGCTCGAGAATGCGTGTGTCGGGGTCGAACGGGCCGAGATGGTCCAGCCCGAGCCCTTTTACGGCGGCCGCGACTGCAGCATCTTCGGACGCCGCGCCGTCGCCCAGCAGTGCGCGTCCTGAGCCAATCAGCGCCTCGGCTGGAACCAGGCCAATGAGTTCCGACCCCACGACCTTCGTCCCTTCGCACTCGGCCTCTTCGCGTATGACGGCGTACGCCACGTGCAGCGGGGTCGTGCAGTAGTCGAGAAGGTTCATGGACACTTGCGCATGTCCATAGGCCGGCATGGCCCAGCCGACGGCCCGCAGCGCGGCCAGGCGCCCAGGGGTCACGACCTCCCCGCCGTCGCGGGCACGCCGTCGCACACCCGACGAGCGTACCCGTCCGGCGATGCGACGGGCGATCGCAACGTCCGTCGTGGCCAGTGAGACGTTCCAGGCGATGAGCAGGGGCCGTGCGCCGACGATTGACGCGCCGAGCCGCGGAGACACGTGGGCAGGCCCGAAGTCGGGCCGGCCAGCGGCGGCAGCGAGCCGCGCCGGCAGACCCTCGTACTCTCCGCGTCTCAGGTCCACCAGACTCCGCCGATCGTGACGGAATGCAGCAGCTTCATAGAGATAGACCGGAAGATCGAGGTCGTGCGCGAGCGTCGCGGCAACGCGCCTGGCCACGCCGACGCAGCGATCGAGGCCGACACCGCGCACCGGCACGAACGGGCAGACATCGAGGGCGCCGAGGCGCGGGTGCGCGCCGTGGTGCCGTCGCATGTCCACCTGTTCCGCGACGGCCCGGGCGAGCCTGATGGCCGCATCGCCCACCAGTTCAGGGGGGCCGGCGAATGTGAACACGGTGCGGTGCGCGTCGGCACCCGTGTCCACGTGCAACAGGCGAACGCCGTCCACCGCGACAATCGACGACCGCAGCGCCTCGACGACCCCGGAATCACGCCCTTCCGAGACGTTCGGCACACACTCGATGATCGGCGTGCCGGCGCCGGTCATCGCTCGAGAGCGTCTCGGATCTCGCGCAGCAGCTGAATGTCTTCGGGCGGCGCTGCAGGCGGCTCAGGCGCGGCGGGCTGCTCGCGTCGCATCCTGTTGACGGCCTTCACGAGCACGAACACCGCGGCGGCGATGATCAGGAAATTCGTCACCGCGTTGACGAAGACGCCGTAGTTCAGCGTGACGATGCCCGCTTCCTTCGCAAGCTCCGGCGTCGCCGGCACGTGCACGTTGCCCGGGTTGCTGAGCACGACGAACATGCTGCCGAAGTCGACACCGCCGAGAAGCAGGCCGACCACGGGCATGATGACGTCGTCGACGAGTGAGGTCGTGATCGCGCCGAAGGCCGCACCAATGATGACGCCGACCGCGAGGTCGATCACGTTGCCACGGGCGATGAACTCCTTGAACTCCTTCAGCATGAGACTCCCCGTTCTCCTCGGTCCTCAGTCCTCAGGCTCCAGGCTCCAGGCTCCGGGCTTCAGGAAATCGTAGCTTGTAGCCCGTCGCCCGTCGCCCGTCGACCCCAAGCGTTCTCAGAACTTGTACACCAGCGCTGTGAGGAAGGCGAGGTCGTTGCTCTGGACGTCTGGCGCTGGCGGCCGCGCCTGGTACACGTCCTGGAACTCCACCTTCAACTGCACTCTCGTCGTGACCGACGCGGCGAGCGCCACACCGAACGCGTAGAGACCGTCCCTGAAGTCGTTCAGCTTCCACAGGGCAGTGACGCTCTGTGACAGGGTCGCCGAGTCGGACAACTTCCAGGCGAACCGCTGTCCCGACGTCAACGCACCGGCCGTCTCGGCGTCGAGGTTCGTGTTCTTCTCCACCACCAGGCCGAGCGCCGTATCGACATCGGCGGTCAGACGCCCGTCGTCCATGAGCGTGTACCCGAGGCCGACGGTCGGCGCGACGAGATAGTCGATCTCCTTGAAGCGGTCGCGCATGTACTGCAGTTGCCCGAAGGTGTAGGCGCGTTCCGTCAGCTTGTATTCGAGGCGGCCCGACAACAGCCCGCGGTCCACGTTGTCGTCGCCGTCCTGCGTGGCGCGAATGTAGAGCCCCTGCGCCTTGAAGACCAGCTGCGACTGCGCGTCCCGTTTGACGTCGAACGAGACGTTGGTATTGGTCGTGTCCGTGTTGCCCTGCGTGAGCGCCAGACCGGCGCCGAGCGAGCCGGTCCAGACGGGAGGCGGAGGATCGGGCTCGGCCGGCGGGCAGGGGCACGGAACCTGTGCCGCGACGGGGACGGCGATGAGCAGGCACGCCGACAGAGCGGCACCGGCGACGCTACCTGGACTCATCCGCGAGCTTCTCGTAGATTCGGGCCAGTGCCTCGGCCTCGTCGCGACGGGCACGGGACGTCTCGACTTGCGAGCCGTCATCGCGCACTCGACTCGTCGCCACGACCGCCGCGTTCTGGTAGGCCGATCGCACCGCGCCCCGAATCGCGTCGGCGACGTCGGCCACAAGCGCGTCGCTCATGTGGACGGACGGTGGGATGCGGGAGAGGGCGCGACGAGCGCGCTCCGTGATGTCCATGCCAACCTGCGCATTCATGATCTGTCTGTCCCCTGGACTCGAGCGCGGCCCACGTCGAAAGCCGGCGGTGCTGATTGTACGGCGGATTCGGCACGGAGCCGAGTGGGGCGTCACCGGAGCGCGATGAGCGCGATAGCATGGGAGGGCCTGCCTGCTGGAGTGTCACTCGATGGGTCGCCTGACGGTCTTCGTAGCCTCGTGTGTCGCCTCGCTGCTTGCGTGCGGTCTGCCGCCCGTGATGGGCGCGACCGAGCGCTTCCTCGTGGCGGTCGTACGCGACGACGGCAAGTTGCACCCGTTCGGCGTCGTGGACCAGGGACGATGGAAGTCGGCCTGGCGGCAGGTGGCCAGGACCGTGGACGTACCGATTCGGCTCACCGACATTCCCTCGGGCTGGCTCAAGGGTGTTCCCTTCAGCCCGACGTGGCGCCTCGTTCCGGAGGAAGGTCCGGCGCGTGACATCACGGTGACGCGCGCATCCTGGGCGCCGTCGTTCTGCCGGCAGCAGGTGCTGCTCGACAGCGACGATGCCGTGCGAACGCCGATGCGTCCGCCCGCCGGTCCGTTCGTGCCCAAGCATGGACTCGCGACGATGGGCGGCGGACACGCCGAGGCCCTTCGGTTCCACGACGCGGCATCGCCCCTCTTGCCGCAGCTTGCCGACGCCCTGGCACCCCACGTCAATCGCGTCGAAGAGTCGCAGTTGCGCGGCGCGTATCTCGGCCGCTTCGTCCATCCCTATTCGATGGGGCAGCGCCGGACGTACTCGCTGCGAATCATCAACGCGCACGAGGGACCTGGCCCGAACGGGCAGGTCACGTGGTTCGAGGCTCTGCGAAGGTATCCGCGAAACGCGGAAGATGCCGACCTCGCCTGGTGCGACATCGTGACCTACGCTGCGGGCTGGACGTACAGCAACCCGGAGGGCAGGCCCGAGGTGGCCATCGCCTCGCTGGCCATCACGTCGTGCCTGCTCGACTCGGTCTCGCGGCGAGTGCCGCTGGGTGTCGTGACGGCCGGTGGACGACCGACCTGGGTGTTCGAGGAGCAGTCGGCCGACAGCGGCGAGCGTATCGCCGTGTACCAGCCGCCCGGCAGGCGTGACGAGCAGTTGCTGCTCGAGACACCCACCGGGCACTGCCGGTCGTAGCGGACTCAGGCATCCTTGGGCAGGTACTCGGCGTGCGGCTCGGGACGGCTGAGCACCTGTCGCCGCGTCGGGTCGAACCCCATCGTGCGGCCCTCGCGATACGACTGCACGCCCAGGTTGATCGCCACGGTCACCTGATAGCCCTTGAGCACGTCGTAGATCGGCGTCTTGCGGCTGCGCATGGCGTTCAGCCAGTTGTCGGTGAGGTCCTCGGCAGGCTGGTCGGCTTCGAGCGTGACCTCCGTCTGTCCGCCGTTGGCCTCCTGGAACTGCTTCATGTGCTGCCGTTCGGGCCTGACCACCGCCGTGCCTCCGCGGTTGGCCGATCGCGGCGCACCGGGGGCCGGCCGCGCCGGCGGCACGATCTCGAGCGTGGCCCAGTTGCCGTAGACCGTAATCGGCGCCGACGTCTGGTTGGCCATGCACGACACCATGTTGATGCAGTACTCACCCGGGTACTCGACGACCGTCATGTAGGTGTCGGGCACTTCGCGGTTCTTCTGGACGTAGATGCCACCCGCCCCCGTGACACGCGTCGGGAAGTCGAAGCCCACCATCGCGCTCATCGCGCCGAGGCGATGGAAGAGCAGGTCTGTCGCATTCCCGCCGGAGTACTCCCAGTACTTGCGCCACCGGAAATAGCGCTCCTTGCTCAATGGGCGCTTCTTCGCCGGGCCGAGCCACATGTTCCAGTCGAGGTTGGCCGCGGTGACCGGAGCGTCGGGCCAGGCGTCGTCGCCTACGCCGGGGATCGGGTAGTCCCACATGCCCTCACCTTCCCTGGTGTTCCGGTTGTAGCTGATCAGCCCCCACAACACCTTGCCCATGCGACCGGCCTTGATGAACTCGTGCACCTTCCAGTGCAGCGGCTGATTGACGCCCGAGCCACCCACCTGCAGCATGCGGCCGGTGCGCTGGACGATCTCGTGCAGCTTCTCGGCCTCGTCGATGGTGTAGGTCATCGGTTTCTCGAGGTACACGTCCTTGCCGGCCAGCAGCGCCTCGCTCGCGATGCGGAAGTGCGACTGGTCGGGCACGGCAATCACGACGCCGTCGAGATCGCTGCGCGTGAGCAGTTCCCGATAGTCGCGCGTGGCGCTTTCCGCGCCCGTCTGCTTCTGGGCGTAGTCGAGGCGGGGCTGCCAGACGTCGCACACGGCGGCGTAGTCGAAGTCATTCAGTTCCTTGAAGCGCCGCTGGAACCCGCGGCTCAGCAGCGCGTGGAACTGCATGCCGTTGCCGATGAAGCCCAACCGGATACGGTCGTTGGCGCCGAGCACGCGGCCGGCGGACGCGGCGCGGGTCTGCGCGCCGGAGATGGAGGGTCGTGCGGCAACCAGAGACGCCGTCGCCACGGTGGCAACGGTCTTGCCCAGGAAGTCGCGGCGACTTGGGGACGACGGGGAGGAGTCGTGGGTGCTCACATGCAGCCTTTCGTTGAACGGAGTGATGCCTGAGAGTACGACGGCCTGCGGCCCGGTGCTTCAGGTAGACAGCGCGCGACCCGCAGCGTGGATGCGCTCACTGTAAGACAAAACGCCACGACTCGTGCGTCCATAGCCCCGTTGCATGCGCGCCCCGCCGCCAGATGACCAGGCCGATGCCCTCGGGCGGCTCTACGACGCGTACGCGCCGACGCTCTATCGCTACGCCCTGATGCTGCTCGCGAATCGGCAGGCATGAGACGGGCTGACACTCGTCGAACGGGGTCTGGACTGCCGGTAGTCGAAGCGCCACCACTTCCCGCCGTGCGGCTGCACGAGCAGGTAGAGGCCGTCCCCGTCGGTCACGCGCTGCACCGAGGCCGTGGGCTTGCGCGTCTTGATGGTCCTATCGGTCAGCATCCGGGGCACTCGTGCGACAGTAACTGCGACAGTAGGTCCGCCCGGTGGCCAGGTGATCACGCGGCCCTACCGCCAAAGCTACTGTCATCCCGCCGGAACCTGCTGACACGAGTATAGACGCGCTGACACACGGAGTGTGCGATTTTGCGAGGATTTCTGGCGGCGTGAGACGGGCTGGCACCCGTCGAACGGGGTCTGGACTGCCGGGAGTGGGGATCGAACCCACACGCCCCTTCCGGGACCCGGGATTTTAAGT
>CAYMAG010000059.1:0-15703 GCA_964388335.1 uncultured Vicinamibacteraceae bacterium
CGCGATGCTCCCCGTGCTCGGGCTGCTCTGGCTGCTGTCCCTCGTGGCCTGGTGAGCTGCAGGCCCATGTCTTCGACCCAGGGTTGGACTTGCGGATGGGCAACTCCGGGCGTGAACACGCCGAAATGTGGCCACCTCCAGCAGAAGGACGTTGGGCTGCCGCGAATCGGCGATTGGGCTATTCTGACCGGGTGAGCATCATCTGTACTGACCAGACCTCGACATCGACGTGGCCGTGGAATCGATCGAGCACCCGGACAAATACCCGTTGGTGAGCCAGGCGCAACCCAACGAGCGGCTGCGGCCGACGGCGGCCCGTCGGCTTCCAAGGAAGCGCGTTGCCCGGCGCGGCTGAGCCGCAGCGCTGACAAACAGGACGAAGCAAGGTCAACCGTTGAAGCGGATTGCGCCCCTGGAGTGAGCCACATGAACTATCACGTCGTTGAGGCGCGGTACGTCGCTGGGCATGTCGTCTGGCTTCGCTTCCGAGACGGGACCAGCGGCGAGATCGATCTGGCCTCCGTTCTCGAAGGGCCGGTGTTCGAACCCCTGAAAGACCCGCTGGTCTTCCGACAATTCCAGATCCATCCCGAGTTCCACACCTTGGTGTGGGCGAACGGTGCGGACCTGGCTCCGGAATTCTTGCGCGCCAACGTGGGAGTCACGGCATGACATCCGGCGGCACCCGACGCCCACGGCCGCTCACGCGTCGCTTCCCGGCGCTGGTGAGCCGGAACGTTGGCGGGACGAGAAGAACGTGAAGAACTGATCAAGAAGTGATCAGAAGCGGAATTCGGAGTTGAGCCAGACGCTGGACCAGGTACGAGCGCTGGTTGCATGCGCAGAGGTGCGCGTGTCCGCGCACGGGCACGACGAACTCGCCGCCGACAAGATACCGGTAGCCGACATCGTGAACGGGGTGACAGCCGGTGCGCTCGTGGAAGACTGAGAGACGAGCCTGGCGTCTGCGGAACACCAGGAGTGCATCGCCACGACCAAGCCGCCAGCATCATCGTGCAGCCAAGGCCGCGCTGCATCTCTGACGCGGCGCGGCTGAAGCTGACGTCAGGCAACCTTCGAAGAACGACCAAGAACGATCTGGACCCTGACGCCGGCATGACCAGGCATCGCGATCAACGTATCAATGCTGAAGCGGTCGATCTTGCCTCGTACGAGGTCGCTGACTCTGGGCTGCGTGACACCAAAGAGCTGGGCCGCTTGCACCTGGGTCAAGCCCGACAAGGCGAGGTCGGTCTGGTGATCGGCGACGAGTACTTCGCCATCCGCGACTTCGGGGAGACGTAGGCCATGAAGACACCGCTCGATATGGACAAGATCGCCAAGGGCTTGGGCGCTGAGCGCCGTGGGAAGACCGCGGCCTCCGGTGGATACTTTGGCGCGATGCAACTACTGGCGGACATTGCGGCGCGCTTTCGCGTTCCAGCTGGTGGGGGCCGGCCGACGAACCCCGACTGGACCGAACGGCGGCTCCTGCCCCTCACCTCGCAGACCCTGCAACGGCTGGAAACCATCACGGCCAAGGTTCGAGACCATGGCGTGCAGGTCGAACCCATGCAACTCGCGGCCTTGCTCGTTGAGAAGGTTACGGAGCAGCTCAGCGAGCAGGACGCAGAGGCGCTCATGCAGCGCCGGCCGGAGTGGCGGCCTCACTCTCGATGATGTGAACGGCCCGAAGCTGGGGGACGAGTCGGAACTGTTCCGGGGCCTCGAGGGGTGAATCCGTTGGCTACGTTCCCCCGTCGTGCTTCAGGATCAGGCACCCGAGAGGCGGCAGCGTCAGCAGCGCCGACTGCGCGAAGCCGTGGGCTGCGACGGACTCGGTGTGCACCGCCCCCGCGTTCCCGACGTTGCTGCCGCCGTACAACTGGGCATCGCTGTTGAGCACCTCACGGTATACGCCCGCGAACGGGACACCGACACGATAGCGCACGCGTGGCACGGGGGTGAGGTTCAACGCGACGATCACCTGGTCGTCGACATCCTTCGCCCGCCGGAGGAACGACACGACGCTGTTCTCGTGGTCGTTGCAGTCGATCCACTGGAAGCCCGACGGGTCGTAATCGCGCTGGTACAGGGCCGGTTCAGTGCGGTAGAGGCGCAGGAGGTCACGCACGTACCGGTGGATGCCGTCGTGCGGCGGATGGGCCAGCAGGAACCAGGGCAGTCCCTCGTTGTGGCTCCACTCGCGCCACTGGCCGAACTCGCAGCCCTGGAACAGCAGCTTCTTGCCGGGATGCGTGAACATGTAGCCGAACATCGAGCGCAGGTTGGCGGCCTTCTGCCACGTGTCGCCCGGCATCTTGTCGAGCAGGCTGCGCTTGCCGTGGACGACCTCGTCGTGCGAGAACGGCAGCACGAAGTTCTCGTTGTAGGCGTAGATCATCGAGAACGTCAGGTGGTTGTGCTCCCACCGGCGGAAGATGGGGTCTTTCGACATGTAGCTGAGCACGTCGTGCATCCAGCCCATGTTCCACTTGTAGGTGAACCCCAGCCCGCCGAGGTGCACGGGACGACTCACGCCCGGCCAGGCCGTCGACTCTTCGGCGATGGTCATGACGCCCGGGTAGTGCCCGTGAATGTGTGTGTTGAGTTCCTGCAGGAACGAGACGGCATGCAGGTTCTCACGCCCGCCGAACTCGTTCGGCAGCCACTGGCCTTCCTCACGCGAGTAGTCCAGATAGAGCATGGACGCCACGGCATCCACCCGCAGGCCGTCGATGTGGAAGTCGTCGATCCAGGTGATGGCGCTGGCCAGCAGGAAGTTGCGCACCTCCGTGCGCCCGTAGTTGAAGATCAGCGTGCCCCAGTCGCGGTGCTCACCCATCCGCGGATCGTCGTGCTCATAGAGCGCCGTGCCGTCGAAGCGCGCGAGGCCGTGCGCATCCTTGGGGAAGTGACCCGGCACCCAGTCGAGAATCACGCCGATCCCCGCGGCGTGCAGGGCATCGACGAACCGCCGGAAATCGTCCGGAGTACCGAACCGCGAGGTCGGGGCGAAGAACCCCACCACCTGATACCCCCACGAGCCGTCGAAGGGAAACTCGAGCACCGGCAACAACTCGACGTGCGTGAACCCGAGTTCGGTCACGTACGGAATGAGGCGCTCGGCCAGCTCCGCATACGTCATCCATGTCCCGTCCTCGTGGCGCGCCCACGAGCCGAGGTGCACCTCGTAGACGGCCAGAGGCTGGTCGAACCCCTCCCGGCGCGCGGCGCGTGCGGCCAGCCACTCCTCGTCGCGCCACGCGTACGCGGAGGTCTCCATCACGATCGACGCCGTGGCCGGCGGGTGCTCGTAGCCGGCGCCGCACGGGTCCGACTTCAGGAAGGGCGGGCCCGGGCGCGCCGAGCGGATCTCGTACTTGTACCGCGCACCCACGCCGACGCCCGGGAGGAAAATCTCCCAGACGCCCTGGTCGTGCCGCTGCCGCATGGGGTGCATGCGGCCGTCCCACTCGTTGAAGTCGCCGACGACGCTGACGCGTTGGGCATTGGGAGCCCAGACGGCGAAGCGCGTGCCGTCGACACCCTCGATGCGCATCGGGTGCGCGCCGAGGGTCCGATGCAGTTGCAGGTGCCTGCCTTCACCCATCAGGTGCAGGTCGAGTTCTCCCAGCAGCAGCGGGAAGCTGTACGGGTCGGCCGTCTCCGTCAACGTCCCGGCGTCACGCCTGGTGATGCGCAGCCGATACGGGAACGGCTGCGCGACGCCCTCGAAGACAGCCTCGAACAGCCCGTCGGGGTGCACTTCGCGCATCGCGGTGACGCGGGGCGCGCCAGCACCGGAGGGAACGACGGCCACGCTCGACGCACGGGGCTGGAAGGTACGGATGGTGAGGCGCGAGCCCGTCGCGCCGGTCGTGAGGTGCGGGCCGAGGACGGCGAACGGGTCGCTGGTCGTGGCGTTCAGCACGGCCCGCAGTCTGAGGTCGAGCCCTGAGGTCATCGATTGCTCCAGGCCGTCGGCTGTGCCGACGACGCGAGCCACGTGCGGCGCTCGGCCTCGTCCGGTCGATCACCAGGGCCATTGAGTGACGTCACCTGCCACGCATCGTACAAGGGACACCACCCCCGCACCGCCGTCAGGGCGAGCACGAGTGCACCCGTTCGCAGGGGCCAGCGCAACGCGAGCGGGAGGCGTGTCGTGCCGAGCAGCGTGGCTGCGGCCGCGAGCAGGCGGGCGGCCCGGTCGACGTCGCCCACGTTGTGGTCCTTGCCGTGTGCCACTGCGTCGGAGACCGCCAGGACGCCCGCTTCCGTCAACGCCGCCACCAGCCCCCGACTGTCGGGCTCGACCAGAACGCGGTCACCAATCTCCACAACCGGCGTCCGCCTCGAGCCGCCCTCCAGCAGAAGCGCCTCCCGCAGCGCATCGAGGTCGAGGTCCACATCCAGGAACTGATGGGGCACATGCAGGCGCCGCAGCAGTCGGCGACAGCGGCACGTATCGACGCACCAGCTCGCCCCGAACACGCGCACCGAGGGCGGCACGAGAGCTGAAGTCATAACCTGCCCACGCTAGCGGAGTAGGACGGATGCGTCAAATCTGCGGCGCCTCGACCCCGACGTGTACAATCTGCGGCACCACCGGTACCGACGCCTCCCGGGGAGGACGCAGGTGCTGGTTCGGGGAGGGCACGATGTCGTCGATACGCGGGCCACAGTGATCATGCCCGACTGGTTCGTCTCGCTGCACCCGGTCTGGCAGGCGCTGATTGCTGCGCTGTTCACGTGGGGCGTCACCGCGCTCGGCGCGGCTGTGGTCTTCTTCGCGAAGGACGTCAGCCGCAAGATGCTCGACACGGCGCTCGGCTTCACCGCCGGCGTCATGATTGCGGCCAGTTTCTGGTCGCTGCTGGCACCGTCGATCGCCCTGGCCGAGGAGATGGGCATCACGCCGTGGGTACCGGCGGTGGTCGGATTCCTCGCCGGTGGCGCCTTCCTGCGACTGGCCGACCTGCTCCTGCCCCACGTCCACCTGTTCCGGCCCCTGAGCGACGCCGAGGGCCTGCCCACGCAGTGGCGACGCAGCATCCTGCTGGTGCTGGCCATCACGCTGCACAACATCCCGGAAGGTCTGGCCATCGGGGTGGCGTTCGGCGCCGTCGCCGCGGGCTACGAGGGGGCCACACTGGCGAGTGCCGTCGCGCTGGCCATCGGCATAGGCCTGCAGAATTGCCCCGAGGGAACCGCCGTCTCGGTGCCTCTACGGCGCGAGGGCATGTCGCGCTTCAAGAGCTGGTGGTACGGGCAGGCGTCTGCCGCGGTGGAGCCGGTCGCGGCCGTCATTGGCGCAGCGGCCGTCACGATGATGCGTCCAATCCTGCCGTACGCGCTCGCGTTCGCCGCCGGCGCGATGATCTTCGTCGTCGTCGAAGAAGTGGTGCCCGAGTCGCAGAGCGGCGGGCACACCGACAGCGCCACGCTCGGCGCGATGGTGGGGTTTGCCGTGATGATGACGCTGGACGTGGCCCTCGGCTGACGCGCCCCGGGGGGCGTGCCGGACCGGACGCGACGCACCCATCCCTCACCCATGGACGACCTCGTCCGACAAGGGTCCGGGCACCGGCGCGGGGCCACTCTCTGCGTGAACCAGCGCCACTGCCGTCCACCACCACACCAGTTCCACCGGGCGGGCCAGGGGGAAATCCACGAAGGCGCAGGTCGCCCCCGAGACCACGACCGCCGCGCACGCCGCCATCAACGCCGTCCGCCCCCGGCGACGTTTCCGTACCACCAGCCACGTGCTGACGAGCGGTGCCATCAGCGTAAGCATGCCGGGCAGGCCGCGCTCGACCAGCGCTTCAAGGAAATCGTTGTGCACGTGGTCGGTCAGGCCGCGGAAACGACGGTCGCTGATGCCGCGCGCATCTGCCTCGTGCTGCCAGTCGGCGAAGCGCAGCGACACCGCACCCGGCCCCTGACCCACCAGCGGACGCGCCACGGCATGCGGCGCCACCACCTGCCAGAGGTACACACGTCCGGCCAGCGTCGTCTGCAACGGCCTCGCCGGCGACAACGCGACGACCACCGTGCCCACCAGGAGGACGACGGCCACGGCCACCAGCGCGCGAGCCGACCAGCGGAGCGCGGCCCAGGTCACCGCACCGGCGACCAGCCCGAGCACGGCACCGCGCGACCCCGTCGCGACCAGGGCGCCCATCAACAGCACGAGCGTGCCGAAGCCGGCCGCATGCGTCCAGCGTCCGGCGGGACGCACGATCAGCGTCGCGCTCAACGGTGCAGTCAGGGCCATCAACGCCCCGACGAAGTTGGGATTGCCGACGGTGCCATAGACGCGCATGCGCACGCTGGCGCCCTCGATGGGCACGTACCAACCCATCCACGAGAACGGGTCCCACTCCGCCCACTGCAGCAACGCCACCACGGCGACGACCGACGCTCCCGCCAGTTGCGCGCGGACGACCCGCGTGGCCGACACCCCGCTCCGCAGCAGCGCCACCGCGAACAGCGGCGCCAGGATGCCGAGCAGCGTGTCGGGGAACGCCGGCAACTCGCCGAGTGTGCCAGAGAGCGCGAAGCTTCCGATCCACGCGACGGCGAGCCACCCGAACCGCGGAGCAACCCGACGCCCGCCCACGGCCGTCAGTGCCAGCGACACCAGCGTTGACAGGGCGATGACCCAGAGCTTCGGCGTGGAGAACGGCTGCGCAAGCCCCGGCCAGACCACGACAGGAAGCACCAGCAACGCGCCGACGCCTGCACGCCCGGCTGCCTGGGAGAGCGGCCATCGCCGGCTGCGCGGATCGATCACGTGGTGACGTTACCCGATCGGCGACCAGACCTCGAAGCCGCCGATCGGCGCGACGCCGCGGCCGTCGAGGATCCTGCGTACCGCGAACTGGTCGGTGGTGGAGCCGGTGAGATGGTTGATCAGGACCTCGCCGAAGAGGTGCGAGACCGGCCCGCGATACAGGTCGATGTCGGCATCCACCCGGACGATGTCTCCGGCGCGCTCGTAGCTGAACTGCAGGTTGCCCTTGCGATGCTCTCGTTGCTTCACGCTGCCCTCGCGGAACCGATGCAGCGCCGCGGGCGCCGGCGTGAAGGATCCGGCGCGCGTGAGGGCCTCGGTCGCCGTCAGCAGCGACGGCGTCGCTTCGAGGTAGATCCGATCCGGGAAGACGGCGAAGACGTGGCGGACGAAGGTCGGGGACAGCAGGTGCCCAGGGTCGCCATCACCAGGGATCGTGCGCAGACACGACAGGATATTGAGCAGCGCGAACCTGCCCACGCCCGACAGCCCGGTGTACAGGGCATGGTCGACGAAGACCCTGGCCTCGTCGAGCGCATCCTGTTGGGGAAAGAGGGGAATACGGCACCGTTCGAGCTGGCGCAGCACGCGCCCCGCGACCGACTCCGCCTGGCCCAGCACTCCGTGGAACGGCTTGTACACGTCGTTGGCGCGCGATTTGGCGGAACTCAGCGCGCGCGTCAGGTTGTGCCTGGCGTCCGCGACCATCGTCGCGACCGTCTTCCGATCGTGGAAGGCCCCGCGTGCCAACTCGTCGATCAGCGTATTCACCGCCTCGAATCGAGCGCGCACGTCCTGTGCCGTCGCTTCAATCTTCGACACCTGAAGGGGCGTCAAGGTCCGCCGACCCACGACCTCGGCAAGCTTGCGCTCGTAGGCCTTCCAGACCGGGCCCTGGAAATCCCACAGCGCGCGATTGACGGCCGCCAGACCTTCCACCGCACTCGGGAACGTCGCCGTGGCGAGCGCCGACGCCGCTTCTTCGAGCTGGCCGCAGGCCGCGGTCAGCCCCTTCCGCAGTGCCGGGGACGCCTCGACCGTCTCCCCGAGCAGGCGCAGGGCCGACGCCATCGACGCCGTCTCGCCCTCCAGCCTCGACTGGAGGTCGACGACGTCGAGCGCGGTGCGTTCGATGTGGCTGAACGACAGGCGCAGCGCCTTCGACGCGTGCGTGAGCCGGTCGACTGCGTCGTGGAGCCGCGAGGCGGCGGCCTTCGGCACGGTCGCGGCCGCGAGTGTGGTCGTGACCGAGGCGGAGAGCGTCGTGAGAGCGGCATCGACCTCGTCGAGCGCCGCGCGGGTGCGTCGGAGATAGTCGTCCATTTCTCTTGCAGTAACGCTGCGGAGGGCAGCGTCGCACAGGGCGGACGAGAGTACAATGCCGCCCCAGACCATGCAGATCATTGCCGGCATCGATCTCGGCGGAACCGCCATCAACTACACGCTGCTCGACACGGACGGCCACTTCCTCATCGAGGGGCTCTGCGAGCACCCGGCCCGTTCCATCGAGGGCCCGAACGTCTGCCTGACGCAGATTGCCGACGGGCTCCATCTCGCGGTGGCACGCGTCGGCCTGTCGGCCGCCGACGTCGTCGCGGTCGGCCTCGACACGCCGGGGCCGGCAAGTGCGGCAGGCGTGCTGAGCGCGCGGGGCTCGACGAACTTCGTGCACGACGACTGGGCGGGCTTCGACCTGCCGGCAGGACTGTCGGCCCGCCTCGGCACACCGGTCACGTACCTGAACGACGGCAACGCAGGCGCGTTGTGGGGGCACGTCTCGCTGTTCGGCCGTGACGGCAGCGCCTCGTCGGTCTCCGCCATCATCGGTACCGGTCTCGGCGGCGGCATCATCGTCAACGGACGTGACGTGAAGGGTGCGCGCGGGTTCGGCGGCGAGTTGGGACACGTCCTGCTGCCGTATCAGAGCCTGGCGGGCATCGAGGGACTGACGCCCCGCTGCAACTGCGGACGCGTCGGCGACCTGGAGTCGCTGTGCTCTCTGACGGCCATCCGCAACCTGCTGCTGCCCCACTTCCTGACCAGGTACCCCACGCACGAACTCGCGCAGGTCGAGAGCGTCCGCGAGGCGTCGAAGCACGTGCGCGGGCTGGCGGAGCGCGGTGACGCGCTGTGCCGCGACATCTTCCGCGTGCAGGCCCACGCGCTCGGGCTGTTCTTCGATCAGATGATCAACACGTTCGACCCTGACGCGCTCATCGTCGGGGGCGGAGCGATCGAGGCCACCGCGGAGTTCCAGGCGTGGTTCGTCGGCGAGATCCGGGCCGGGATGCCGGCTCAGCGTGAGGAGCAGGCCGACATCCCCATCCACATCATGCCCAACGGCGACAGCGCGAGCGCACGGGGCGCGGCGCTCGACGCCCTCGCGTCGCTGCGCGCCAGGGATCGGTGGGGTCAGGTCTGACCCCACCGATCCAGATAGTCCGCCAGGTGCACCACCTCCACCCGCCCGCCGCCGTCCTTCGCCAGCCCCGCCTCGATCTGCATCAGACACCCAGGGTTCGTGCTGACGACAATGCGCGCGCCGCTCCGCCGGACGTTGCCGGTCTTCCGCGTCTGCAGCCGTCCCGCCATCTCCGGCTCGGTGACGTTGTACGTGCCCGCGCTGCCACAACAGACGTCCGCCTCGGGCAGGTCCACGAACCGCTCGCCGGCCACCTTCTTCACCAGCGCCCGCGGCGCCACCGTCACCCGCTGCGCGTGCGCCAGGTGACATGCATCGTGAAACGTCACCGTCGCATCGCGTGACGCATCCGCCCTCGGACGAAGCCGGTCGACGAAGCCGGCATCCACCAGCACCTCGCTCAGGTCACGGACCTTGGCGCCGAACGCCTGCGCGCGCGCTGCCCACGCCGGATCGTCAGCCAGCAGGTGCCCGTACTCCTTCAGCGTCGACCCGCATCCGGCCGCGTTGATGACGATGGTCTCCACGGGGTGCGCCTCGAACACCTCGATCAGCGCGCGTGCTGACGCCCGCGCCGCCGCCAGGTTGCCACTGTGGGCGTACAGCGCGCCGCAACACCCCTGCGGGTCGGGCGCGATCACGTCGAAGCCCGCCTTCGTCAGCAGCGACACACTGGCGGCGTTCGTCCCGCTGAACAGGACGCTCATCACGCACCCGCGGATGAACCCCACCGTGCCCCGCCGCTCCCCCGCCCCCCGCGCCGCCGAGCGCTCCGGCACGACCACGGCGCGTGACGCGCGCGGCATCAGGTCGAGCAGCGGACGAAACAGCGTGGGCGTCAGCGCCGCGAGACCGAGCGCCTTCACCAGCCGCCCGGGGACGAGCGCCGCCTTCATCCGCCGCGCGTAAGGAAACACCTGCTCGATGAGGACGTGGCGCAGCACCCGCTGCGGCAGCGACCGCGTGTGCGTCTGGTTGATGTGGTGACGGGTCGCCTCCAGCAACGCGCCGTACTGCACGCCGCTCGGGCAGGCCGCCTCGCACGCGCGGCACCCCAGACAGAGGTCGAGGGGACGCACCGTGTCCGCATTGAGCGGCAACACCTCGTCCTCGAGCGCACGCATCAGGTAGATGCGTCCGCGCGGCGAGTAGTTCTCGTTCCCGGTCTCGAGGTACGTCGGACACGACGACAGGCACAGTCCGCAGTGGATACAGGCGCGCGCCTTGTCGTCGGGCAGGAACGAAACGGTTCGGACAGGTGCGCTCAACTCAAACCCGGCAGGATGGCGTGGGGATCATAGGTTGCCTTGAGCCGTTGCTCGAGGCGGGATGGCGTGCGGCTCGACACGCGCGGCTCGGCGGTGTAGACGACGCCGTTGCCGGCGCGCGCCACGAAGGCGACGCCGACCGGCAGCGTCCGCACGTGCTCGACCAGGCGCGAAGGCAGCACGGACACTCGGCGCGTGGACGCGAACGTACGGCCCGCCCAGAAGCGGTCGTCGTGATCGAGCGTGTCGAGCGACGTCCACGAGGCGTCCAGCTGCGCTGCCTGCCACGCGACGTCGTCGGCATGGCCGGCGAACCCGATGACGAGCGACCACGGACCGCCGCCAGGCAGGTTGCCGGGGGCAGCGTCCGGGCTGCCCGACCGATCGAGGTTGTGGAGGTCGACGAGCACCGGCTCGGTCGCGCCGCTCGACAGCCGTGCCAGTTCGGCCTCGACGGCGTCCAGCGATGTGGACGACCACGTGAAGAACCGCTCGACCGCGGGCAGCGGACTCAGCTTGAACGTGACCTCGACGAGCACGCCAAGGCTGCGGCGATCGCCCACCAGCAGCTTCGCGATGTCGTAGCCCGCCACGTTCTTGACGACGCGTCCGCCCGATCGGATCAGGCGCCCGTCGCCGAGCACTGCGGCCATCCCGAGCACGTGCTCGCGAATCGTGCCGTGCGCGAACCGTCGCGGTCCACTGATGTCGTCGTGCAGCAGGTCGGCAATCGACGTCGTCGTCGCGTGCGGCGGATCGATCGGCAGCCACTGGCCCGCCGTCGCGAGCGTTCGTTGCAGCGCCTCGACGGTCAGTCCGGCTTCGACCGTCACGGTCATGTCGTCGGGACTGAAGTCCACCACGCGAGAGAGCGTGGTCAGGTTCACCGGCGACACCGGCTGCCGCGCGGCGTGCGCGTCCGCAACGGCCTGCCGCAGGTCTTCCACCGAGTCGGGACGCCACACGACGCCGTTCACGCCGATGCCCGCTTTCTCGGCTGGAAGTCGGCGCAGCGCTTGCTGCCGGGGAAGATCTTGTGCGGATTGCAGCGCCCCTCCGGGTCGAACACGCGTCGCAACTGCTGCATCGCCTCGAGATCGTCCGGCGAGAACTGCCGCGCCATGAAGTCGATCTTCTCGACACCTATCCCGTGCTCGCCGCTGACGCTGCCGCCCAAGTCGAGACAACGCGACAGGATGGCTTCTCCCGCGTGCACCGCGCGACGCACCTGGTCGGGATCGCGCTCGTCGTACAGCACGATCGGGTGAATGTTGCCATCGCCCGCGTGGAAGACGTTGACGATGCGCAGACCGTACGTCTGCGTGCACTCGATGATGAAGGCCATGATCTCCGGCAGCTTCGACCGCGGCACGACGCCGTCCTGCGTGAGGAACGCCGGGCTCAGGCGGCCGACCGCGCCGAATGCCTGCTTGCGGCACTTCCACAGCGCGAGTCGTTCCTGATCGGTGCGGGCGACGCGCACCTCGCGTGCCCCGTGACGGTTGCACAGCGCGATGACGTCGGTGCCCTGCGTCTCGAGTCCGGCAGCCAGGCCGTCCAGTTCAACGATGAGGACGGCGCCCGCGTCGAGGGGGAAGCCGAAGTGATAGGCGGCCTCGACCGCGATCACGATCCCGCGGTCCATCATCTCGAGGGCGGCCGGGACGATGCCGGCGCGGATGATCTCGCTCACGGCCAGACTCGCGTCCGCCACGCTCTCGAACACCGCGAGGTAGGTCTTCCACGCCTGCGGACGCCGCACCAGCCGCACCAGCACGCGCGTGACGACGCCGAACATGCCCTCGCTGCCGATTGCCGCCCCGCGCAGGTCGTAGCCGTCCACGTCGTCGCCGCCGTCGGGCGTCGCGCCGAGCCAGATGACCTCGCCGTCAGCCTGGACGAACTCGAAGCCGAGGACGTGGTTCGTCGTGACGCCGTACTTGAGCGTGTGGGGCCCGCCCGAGTTGGTCGCGACGTTGCCGCCAATCGTGCAGGCGGTCTGGCTGGACGGGTCGGGGGCGTAGAGCAGGTCGTACGGCGCCGCCGCCCGCGAGATCCACGCGTTGACGCAGCCGGCCTCGACCAGCGCGCGACGGTTGCGCGCGTCCACGGAGAGGACCCGGTGCATCCGGGTGAGGGCAATCATCACGCCGCCGTCCACCGCGAGCACGCCGCCGCTCAGGCTCGTGCCGGCACCGCGGGGGATGATCGGCACCCCATATCCGGCACAGGTGCGCACCACGGCGGCCACCTCGTCCGTGTTGGCCGGCAGCACGACCAGGTGCGGCAGGCGCCGCTCGAGCGTGTAGGCGTCGCACTCGTAGACCTGCAGGGCTTCGGGCGTGGCAAGGACGTGGGCATCGCCCACCAGGCGGCGCAGTTCCGTGAGCAGCGCGAGGGGTGCCGTCGGTATCGGCGCGGCGGGCGTGACGGGCGTGGCGGGCGTCGTGGGCGTCGTGGTCATCGTGTCGTGATCGCGCGGCATGACCCGATTGCCTGACCGGTCTGGTGCCACGCCGTGCCGCGTCCCAGATGGTACCCCTCTTCCACCCGGCGTCGTGGTGACGTATGCTCCCCGCGTCCTTCCGTCATGATCTGGCTGCACGCGTACGACCCGTTCGGGAATGCTTTCGTGTCCACGGTGGTGGCGGCCGTGCCGATCGTGCTGCTGCTCGGACTGATTGCCGTCTGGCACGTGCGCATCCACCTCGCGGCGACCATCGCGCTCGGGGCGGCGATGGTGATTGCGGCCGTCGGGTTCGGCATGCCGGTCACTGCCGTCGTCGCCACCAGCGTGTACGGCGCGGCGTACGGGCTGTTTCCCATCGGCTGGATCATCCTGAACCTGATCTTCCTGTATTCGCTGACGGTGCGGAAGGGGCTGTTCGACATCCTGCGGCAGCACCTGGCGCACGTCGCGCCTGACCCGCGGGTGCAGGTCGTCCTGATTGCGTTCGCGTTCGGCGCGTTCTTCGAGGGCGCGGCGGGGTTCGGGACGCCGGTGGCCGTCACCTCCGCCATCCTGATCCAGCTGCGCTTCCCGCCGCTGCTGGCGTGCGGGCTGTCGCTCATCGCCAACACGGCGCCCGTCGCGTACGGCGCGCTCGGTACGCCCATCATCACGCTCGCCGCGGTCACGGGGCTCGACCTGTTCGAGTTGTCGGCGATGGCTGGACGGCAGCTGCCCTTCTTCTCTGTGCTGGTGCCGTTCTGGGTGGTGTGGGCGCTGGCGGGCTGGCGGGGGATGCTCGGCGTGTGGCCGGTGGCGCTGACGGCCGGCGTGGCGTTCGCCGTGCCGCAGTACGTGGTGTCCAACTTCCACGGCCCCTGGCTCGTGGACATCGTGGCGGCCTTGGCGTCGATGGGCGCGGTGGCGATCCTGCTGACGTGGTGGCAGCCGCGCGAGGTGTGGGCGCTGCCGACGAAGGGACGCCCGCCGCTGGCTGGTGTTCATGGCGGCACCAGGCGCGACGGAGCGTCGGGCGACGGGAGTGCCGCTGGCGAAACGTCCGGTCGGCCGCCGCGCGAGGCCGTCATCCGCGCGTGGGTGCCGTGGATCGTCCTCAGCGTGGTGGTGTTCGCCTGGGGACTTCCGCAGGCCAAGCGCGTGCTCGACGCCGCCCACCGTCCGACGTTCGAGGTCGCCGGACTGCATCAGCTGGTGCAGCGCGTGCCGCCGGTCGCGCCCGAGGGCGCCGCGCCCGAGGCGGCCATCTACACGCTGAACTACCTGTCGGCGACAGGCACGGGCATCCTCGTGTCGGCGATTCTGGCGGGTTTCGTGATGGGGTACCGTCCGCGCGAGATGGCGCGGGTGTACGGCGAGACGCTGGTGACGGTGCGGTACTCGCTCATCACGATCGCAGCGATGCTTGCGCTGGGGTACGTGACGAAGTACTCGGGGGCCGACGCGACGCTCGGGCTCGCGCTGGCGCGTACGGGGTCGTTCTATCCGTTCTTCGGCACGCTGCTCGGGTGGCTGGGCGTGGCGCTGACGGGGTCGGACACGGCGTCGAACGTGTTGTTCGGAAGCCTGCAGCGCATCACGGCGGAGCAGGTGGGCGTGAGTCCGGTGCTGATGGCGGCGGCCAACAGCACGGGCGGCGTCATGGGCAAGATGGTGGACGCGCAGAGCATCGTCGTCGCGAGCACGGCGACGAACTGGTACGGGCACGAGGGAGAGATTCTGCGGTGGGTGTTCCTGCACAGCCTGGCGCTTGCGGTCCTGATGGGGCTGCTGGTCTACCTGCAGGCGTACGTGCCGCCCTTCACGAGGATGGTGGTGGGGTCAGGTCTGTAGTGGCCTGCTGGGGGCAGGTCGGTGTGCGTACGGCAAATGTGGCGCTTCTTCGTTGGGGGCAATGAGCCGACATGGCCGAGCAGCGTCAACGAAAATCAGGTGGTTGCTGCGAGACGAGTGAGGAACACGGGAGAGAGAGGCTTCCGGCCCTCGAGGCAGACTCGTAGGGGTCGGATTCTTCCGGCCCCTGAGGCAGCCCCTCAGTCCGCGCACCCGGTGGCAATCGCCAGCGCACGGCAGACGTTGCGCATCTTCGCTGGCGGCAGCGACCCGACGTAGCCCACCAGGCGGGTACGCTCCACGGTCTGGACGTGATCCAGGTTGACGGCCGACGGGTGCTTCAACCCCTCGTCCGCACCAACCGGTACCTCGCTGGGCGCGCCGCGAACCGTCGACGTGATCGGGGCGACCATCACGGTCTGCAGCAGCCCGATCACTTCCTGGCGCGTGAGGACGAGCACTGGACGACGTTTGCCCGGCGCCTTGAAACGGTACTGCCAGATCTCGCCCCGGCTCACGACTCTGCCGGCCACGCGCCTTCCTCCTCCCATCCTGTCCACTCGGCGCCCAGACCATCGCCGGTCCCGTACGCCCGCTCGTACGCGCTGGCGACGGCCTGCTTCCTCCGGCGTCGCAGATATTCGTCCACGGCCTTGCGGAACACCGCCGAACGACCGACGCGCTGGACCTCGGCGTCGGCATCGAGGCGCGCAAGCAGGGCATCATCAACAGTGATCTGTATAGCCTTCATGTTGATAAATTATCACTATCGGACAATGGGCCAATGGAGGGGAACTGAGGCCAGCGCGCCCGGCCGCCACATCCTTTGGCCTTCCTCCTCCGTCCTACTCAGTAAGCCCATCGCAAGAGGACCGAGCCGACGGTGAACCCCGCGCCAACGGACGCGAGCAGCACCA
>CAYMAG010000059.1:15803-29175 GCA_964388335.1 uncultured Vicinamibacteraceae bacterium
CGCAAGAGGACCGAGCCGACGGTGAACCCCGCGCCAACGGACGCGAGCAGCACCAGATCGCCTTTCTTCAGACGGCCGTCCTTGACGGCATCGTGCAGCGCGAGCGGAATGGTGGCCGCCGTCGTGTTGCCGTACTCCTGGATGTTGACGACGACCTTGTCGGGCTGCAGGCCGATGCGCTCCGCCGTGTTCTCGATGATGCGCTTGTTGGCCTGGTGCGACACGAACAGGTCGAGATCGTCGGGCCCGATGCCGTTGCGGTCGAGCAGCCGCCGGCAGATCTCCTCGTTCTTGCGCACGGCGAAGCGGAACACCGATTGGCCGTCCTGATGGACGTAGTGCTGCCGGGCGTCGACCGTTTCGTGTGACGCCGGCAGCTTCGATCCACCCGCCGGCATGCACAGGGCCGGGCCCCCGCTACCGTCCACCTCGTGGATAAAGTCGATCAGCCCAAGGCCCGGCTCGCTGCTCTGCGACACGACCACGGCGCCCGCGCCGTCACCGAACAGGACGCAGGTGGTGCGATCGGTGTAGTCGATGATGCTCGACATCACGTCGGCTCCGATCACCAGCGCGTGCTTCGCCGAGCCGCCGCTCACGAAGCTCGCCGCCGTCGTGAGCGCGTAGGTGAAGCCGGAGCAGGCAGCGCCGAGATCGAACCCCCAGGCGCGCGTCGCGCCGATCTTGTGCTGCACGAGACACGCCGTGCTCGGAAAGATCGTGTCGGGTGTCGTCGTGCCGACAACGATGAAGTCGATGTCGGCGGGTGTGAGTCCGGCCTGCGCGATGGCGTCGCGCGCCGCCTCGGCCGCAAGGTCGGAGGTGGCGACACCCTCGTCGACGATGTGGCGCTTGCGGATGCCGGTGCGCTGCAGAATCCACTCGTTGCTCGTGTCGATCATCTGCTCGAGATCGGCGTTGGTCAGCGTGCGCGGAGGCAGGTAGGTGGACAGGCCCGAGATGCAGCAGTCCACGGTCATGCGTTGTCCGCTGAGCGCGCCGGTGAGCGCACGATCAGTCGATGGTCGAGTCACCACAGTCGGAAGTCCTTTCCCTTGGGGTCTACCCCGAAATATTCGTAAGCGCGCCGCGTCGCGATGCGTCCGCGTGGCGTGCGCTCGAGGAAACCGCCCTGGATGAGGAACGGCTCGTAGATGTCTTCAATCGAGTCACGCTCTTCGCCGAGGGCAGCAGCCAGGCTGCTCAACCCGACGGGCCCGCCGTCGAACTTCTCGATGATGGCGCGCAGGAGGCGCCTGTCGATTTCGTCGAAGCCGAGATCGTCCACTTCGAGGAGGGTGAGCGCGGCTCGCGCGACCGCCACGGTGACCTGCCCGTCGGCCCGGACCTGCGCGAAGTCGCGTACGCGCCGCAGCAGCCGGTTCGCGATGCGCGGCGTGCCACGCGAGCGCCGCGCGATCTCGGTCGCCGCGTCGGCGTCGAGCTGGACGTCTATGATCCGCGCCGACCTGGTCACGATCTCGCGCATGTCGGCGTCGCCGTAGTAGTCGAGGCGATGCACGAGCCCGAAGCGGCTGCGCAGCGGCGCCGTCAGCAGACCCGTACGCGTCGTGGCTCCCACCAGCGTGAACGGCTGCACGGCCACCTTCACCGACCGCGCGCCAGGCCCCTGCCCGATCACGATGTCGAGTTCGTAGTCCTCCATCGCGGGATACAGAATTTCCTCGATCGAGGGCGGCAATCGATGAATTTCGTCGATGAACAGCACTTCGTGGCGCTGCAGGTTGGCGAGGATCGCGGCGAGGTCACCTGGCCGCTCGATGACGGGGCCGGACGTCGCCCGCATGGATGCGCCCATCTCGTTCGCGATCACATGGGCGAGCGTGGTCTTACCCAGTCCCGGCGGGCCAGAGACGAGCACGTGGTCGAGCGCCTCGCCACGGTGCCTCGCCGCGTCGATGGCGACCTGCAGGTTCTCGCGCACGCGGTCCTGCCCGATGTACTCGTTGAGCGTGCGTGGCCGCAGCCCGGCCTCGTACTGCGCGTCGTCGTCGGACGTTCCGCCGGTGACCAGTCGCGGGTCGGGCATGGAGGGATTCAGGCGCGAGCCAGGAGCGTGAGCGCGTCACGCACGGCCTGCTCGAATGTCGCGTCGGGCTGCGCCTTGACGACGGTGTTGACGGTCTTCTCGACGGTGGGGCGCGGGTAGCCGAGATTCACGAGTGCCGAGAGCAGGTCGGTACGGATGGTGCTGGACGCGGTGCCCGGGTCGTCCGACACCGCCACGGCGGCCGGGAGCCGGTCGCGTAGCTCGAGGACGATGCGCTCGGCGGTCTTCCGTCCGATGCCGGGAATGGCGGTGAGCCGGGCGGGATCCGCCGTCTGCACGGCTGTCACGAGATCGGACGGCTGGATGCCCGACAGCACGGCGAGTGCCACCTTGGGCCCGATGCCGCTCACGGCGAGCAGGCGCTCGAAAATCTGCTGATCGAGCATCGACGCGAAGCCATAGAGCGCGATCTGGTCCTCGCGGACGTGCGTGTGGATGTGAAGACTGATTTCCTCGCCGATCTCGCAGGTGCGCGCGTACGTCGAGAGCGGCACCTGCACGTCGTACCCGACTCCGTGCACGTCCACGATCAGGCGAGGCACCTGCTTGGCCGCCAGCCGGCCCCGGAGTGCGGCAATCATCGGCGCTCCAGGTCTTCGGGCCGCATGTCGCGCCAGCGGCGCGGCGGTCCGCCGCGCTCGCCCGTGCGACGCGTCGCGAAGGGCGTGGTGCCAGACTCGGCCAGCGGGCCGCTGGTCGTCTGCGCGTGGCAGATGGCGACGGCCAGTGCGTCGGCGACGTCGAAGGGTGCAGGTAAGTCGGCCAGGCGCAGCAGCAGGCGCACCATGTGCTGCACCTGCTGCTTCTCGGCGCGGCCGTAGCCGACCACGGCGCGCTTCACCTCGGCGGGGGCGTACTCGACGACGGGCAGTCCGGCCTGGGTGGCGGCCAGCATGATGACGCCTCGGGCGTGTGCGAGAGCGAAGGCGCTGCGCGCGTTGACGGCGTGGAACAGGCTCTCGACCGCGACACACGTCGGCCGCGCGTCGGCGATCGTCTGCGTGAGCGCCGCGTGTATCGCCAGCAGGCGGTCGGGAAACGGCAGGCGCGACGACATCGCAATGACCCCGCTACATACCAACTGGCAGCGGGTGCCGTCGGTGTCGATGCAGCCATAGCCGGTCCGCACCGAGCCGGGGTCGATCCCGAGAATCCTCACGCCAGCGAGGCCTCGATCTCCTTCTCTTCGATGTCGAAGTTCGACCACACCTGCTGGACGTCGTCGTGGTCGTCGAGGGCGTCCATCAACTTCAGCATCTGCTGGGCGGTCTTGCCTTCCAGCTTGATGGTGTTCTTCGGCAGCATCGCGGCCCGCTGGGCCGTCGCCGGCTCGACCGACAGGGCCTTCACGGCCTCGAGTACGGCATCGAAGGTGGAGATGTCGGTCGTGATCTCCCAGTTGTCGCCATCCTCCGCCATGTCGTCTCCGCCGGCTTCGAGCACGGCTGCGATCAGCGATTCCTCGTCGGCCTTGTCCTTCTCGACGACGATGTAGCCTTTGCGATCGAACATCCAGGCCACGCTGTTCGACTCGCCGAGGTTGCCGCCGTGCTTGGTCAACAGGTGGCGGAGTTCGCCGACCGTGCGGTTGCGGTTGTCGGTCAGGGTCTCGACGATCACGGCGGCGCCACCCGGACCGTAACCCTCGTAGGTGATCTCGTCGTACGACACGCCCTCTTCTTCACCCGTGCCCCGCCGAATCGCCCGCGCGATGTTGTCGTTGGGCATGTTCACCGCCTTGGCGTCGGCGATGACGGTGCGCAGCCTGGGGTTGCCGACCGGGTCGCCCCCGCCCGCCCTGGCGGCGACGGTCAGCTCCTTGATGATGCGCGTGAAGATCTTGCCGCGCTTGGCGTCAAGGGCACCTTTCTTGTGCTTGATCGTGTGCCACTTCGAATGACCGGACATTGCGTTGGAACTCCCATGGATGCGCGTGTTCGTAAAACCCCCGGATTTTATCATCGGGACGCCAAGGTTGGCAGGACACTGCCCCGGACCCCGGGGCGCCCGGCTCGGCGAGCCGGGCGCTACCTGACTCCCTCCGTCGTCCTTCGTTCCTTCGTTCCTTCGTTCCTCCCTCCCTTCGTTCCTGTCTTCCGTCCTTCCGTCCTTCCGTCGTTCCTCCCTTCCTTCGTTCCTTCGTTCCTCCCTTCCTTCGTTCCTGTCTTCCTTCCTTCCTTCGTTCCTTCCGTCCTGTCTTCTACACTCCTCCCATGCACTACCTGCTGATCTACGACGTGGCCAACGACTACCTCGCGCGACGGGCACCGCTGCGTCCAGCGCACCTCGCCATGGCCCGGGACGCTCACGATCGTGGCGACCTGGTGCTGGCTGGCGCGCTCGCCGACCCCGTGGACGGCGCGATCTTCGTGTTTCGCTCACAGGAAGCGGCCGAGGCCTTCGCGACGAACGACCCCTATGTCCAGAACGGACTCATCACCAACTGGCGGGTGCGAGCGTGGACGACCGTCGTGGGGGACGGCGCGGTCATGCCGCAGGGCTGATTCAGGCTCGTCAGGCTTCGGGCTTCGGGCCTGAGGTGACCGTCGACGGCCTTCCCGCCCTCCCTATGCGCGCCGGCGCGCCAGCAGAATCAGCGCATCCGCCCGCGGATCCCAGGGCTGACCGCGGTAGTCCCCGAGCACGGTCTCCACGTCGAAGCCTGCGCGTTCGAGGCGCGAGACGAGCGACGGCAGCTCAAGCGTCCGGAAGCGGATGGTGAACGGGGTCACCTGCCTCGTGCGGCCGCGACCCTCGACGTACTCCTGTTCGAAGGTGGTGAGCCCTCGCGACCGATCCTGCCGCACCGTCTCGATGAGGGTCAGCGGCAGCCCGCGCGGGCCGCGTGGACTGAAGAAGACCACCCTGCGCGTGTACTGGCGCCACCGCGGGACGTCCGGCACGAGGTCGACACCGAGCGTGCCCCCTGGCACGAGGACGCGCGCAGCCTCCCGCAGCGTGCGGGCGAGCACGACGTCACTCAGCAGCGACTGGACGAGGCCGTAGGGCGCCATCACCAGCCGGAACGTGCCAGTGGCGAACGGCAGCGCCGTGATGTCGCCGCGCACGACAGGCGGCACCGCGACGCGGCTTCGTCGAGCCCTGGGGCTCACCCGCGCAAGCATTGCGGCGGACCGATCGATACCGACGACAGCCGCACCCGCACGCGTGAGCGGCACCGTGAGTCGCCCGGTCCCGCTGCCGAGTTCCAGCGCGCCGCCACCAATCCGCTGCGCAACGCCCGTCCAGAAGCGCACATCGCGGCGGCCCATCGTCCGCGCGTTCTCCCAGTCGTAGTAGGGCGCGTACGCATCCCAGCCTTCGTGGCCCTTCATGCCTCGGCGGGTTCCCCGGGCCGCTGCGCCAGCGTGGCAATCAGCAAGGTGTGCTGCACTTCGACGAAGGCGTCCGCCTGGGCTTCGCCGTCGGCGCGATAGGCACGAACCGCGTCCCAGAGCGCTCCGACTTCCTCGCGAGCGACGTCGGTCGCCACGTCGTGCAACGCCGCGAGGGCGCGCTCCCTGACGTCCCATGCACCGGGCGGCGGCGCGCCGAGGCGTGTCTCGCCCACCGGGATCGTCTCGATCGACAGTGGATCGAGTCCAGCCTCGCGCAGCCACGAGGCGACGTGCAGGCCGAGCCGCGGCGGCGTTTCTGGGGCCTGCGCAAGGTGTTGCCGGGCGAAGTGCCGTCGGGCCAGTTCGAAGGCCCGGACCCCGGCGTCCGACGCGCTGTACCAGAGCCTGGACTCGTGGTCGGGCTCCAGAATCAGCAGGCGGCCGCCTGGACGGACGAGGCGAGCCAACGCATGCGCCGCGTCCGACGGGCGCTGGAGGTGCTGCAGGACCCCCAGGCACACCACCGCATCGAACGCGTGCCTTGCCAGGGGAAGCGCCCTGAGATCGCCCACGACCCCGTAAAGCGGTACACCCACGTCGCGGCCCAGATCACGGGTGTGCGCGACCCGGTGCCAGAGGCAGTCGAGCGACACCACGCTGAGACCGGGCGTGGCCAGCGCCAGCGCAACGTCCACCTCGCCGTTGCCACAGCCGACGTGCGCCAGCCGGTCTCCCGGACCGCAGTCGAGATGCCCCTGCACCCAACGGGCCCAGGTGGGCGTCCACCACCGGTCGCGCAGGTGCTTCAGGGTGAACGACGTGAGGACATCGATCTCGCGGGACATCGTTCACGCGGGGCTGCAGAGCGGCCGATGCCCCGGGAAGCCCACGGCCACCAGCTCGGCTGGCACGCGGCAGCAGTGACGCTTCATCGCGTGGCCGAAGGGCGTGGGCTTCAGCGGCTGGGCCGTTCCGGCCGACCTCGTCTTCGATCCGCTCGGGCGCCCCACCGTACTGCCCATCAACACTCCTCTCGTCTCGCGATGGTGGCCTGGCGTCGCTGGTCGCTACGAGCCGACTGGAACGGCTGCGGATGTTACCGCAGGTGGCCGCCGCTCGTCAGATCTTGCCCGATTCTGGCGCACCCGAGCCAATCGCGACTTCACGCCCAGACCAGGCGCCGTGGTTCGACCTTGGACGTGCGTACGCAATTTGCGTATACTTGTGACCGTGGAGTTCATCGAGGCGCCCATGTTCACCGCCACCATCGCGGAGTACATGGAGGACGATGAGTACCGGGCGTTGCAGTCGTTCCTGGCAGGCGAGCCAGAAGCCGGCGACGTAGTGCCAGGGACTGGTGGCTTTCGGAAGCTGCGGTGGGCTGACAGGCGCCGAGGCAAGGGCAAGCGTGGTGGCCTCAGAGTGATCTACTACTACCTCTTGACCAATGCCCAGGTCTGGCTGATGACCCTCTACGACAAGGGAGAAGTCGCGGACCTGAGCGCGGCTGAGAAGCGACTACTGAAGGCGGCCGTCGATGCGGAACTGGCACGGCGTGCGGTGCGACGCCGACCTCGAAGGAAGTGAACTGTGGCAGCAAGGAAGCGACCCGTGACCCGAAAGACGCGCAGCCTCTTCAGTGAACTCATGTCGGGTGTGGAAGCCATGCGGGATCATCGCGAAGGCCGGCTCACCCTGAAGACCAGACAGGTGCAGCCGATCACGGTTCCACCGATCGACGCGGGCATGGTCCGCGAGACGCGGGAAGCGCTCAAGATGTCGCGCCACGTCTTCGCGTTCAAGCTTGGGGTGAACCCCAGGACGCTCGAGCGGTGGGAGCAGGGTCGCAGCAAGCCGAACGAGCAGGCGGCTGCGTTGATCTGGCTGGTGCGGAAGTACCCGGACACGCTGAAGAGGCTGGAGTCGCTGGCGGCGTCAGCCTGAGTCTCCGTTCAGGACTCGCCCCCCTTGGTGCCGACGCTCCGGCAAGTGCCAGATCGTCGGGCGGCTTGGACGTCAGTTCCAGCACGGCGGCCTTCTCTGTCGACGCGGTGAGCGACGCCAGTTCCGGCGCCGACAGCATCGCGTCGATGCCTCGCCAGACGCTCGACTCCTAGTGGGCCGGCGAGTCCGGGGCGGGGGCGAAGGCGTAGAAGTCGCGGGTGAAGCGGTCGGCGTACTCGCCAATCAACTCGGTCACACGCGCGCTGGACGGGCTGGCGACGATGAGCCCGGCGTGGTGCGGCATGTCGAGGCGGCGCACGACCTCGGGCGCATCGTAGGCCGAGAGATCGGGATGCTCCTGCTTCGCCAGGGACAGCACGAGACCGGCGATACGTTCGGCAGCCTGCGGTGGCGCGTAGCTGCCGTGCTCACCCGCGACTTCCACCCGCGCCCACTCGTGCCAGAGATTGATGCCCGTCGCCGCCTCGACCACGTCGACGATGAAGGCACCCCCCACGCGGGCCGACGTCTCCAGAAAGTACCAGCGTCCGTCGCCACCGTGGATGAACTCGGTATGCGCCACGCCCCGGGCCAGGCCGAGCGCGCCAAGAATCGCGGCGTTGAGCCGCGTCAGCGCCGCCGCGTCCACCGTGCCGGCCGGCACGGTCTGAGTGGTGAACACACCACCCTGGTGAGCGACGGTCCAGGGCGGCGACCCGTACCGGTGCACGGCGGCAAACACCACCTGTCGGTCGAACACCACGCTGTCCACGTGATGGATGTCGCCTTCCACGAACTGCTCGAGCAGGTAGAACGACCGCTCGTCCCCGAGCGTCTCGAGAATCGCCCACAACTCGTCGCGGGACGCGGCCTTCCTGATGCCAAGCGCCGCGGCCTGCGACCGCGGCTTCACGAACCACGGCGGCGCCACGCGGGCGATGAACGACTCCACGGCGGCGTCGTTGAACAGGCTCACGAAGTCGGGCACGGTGATGCCCGCGCCCTCTGCCTTGAAACGCATCGCCAGCTTGTCGCGGAAGTAGCGCGCCGTGGTCTCGCCCATCCCCGCGATGCGCAGGTGCTCGCGAATCAGCGCCGCCGTCTCCACGTCGAAGTCGTCGAGCGCCACGACGCGATCGATGCGATGCGAGCGCGCGATATGGCTGATGCCCTTGAGCAGAGCGTCCTGCGACATGTCCCGGGTCAGGTAGAACGTCTCGTGCAGGACGTCGCGGGGCCACGACGGCGCGTCCGCGAGCGTGTCGAGCGTGACGAGCAGCACGCGGCAGCCGAGGGCGTGACACGCCCGCATGAAGGGCGCACCCTTCTCGAACGTGGCGAGGCACAGGATGGTCAACGGCTGGTCGGCTGGGGACATGGAGACGCGCGCAGTATACCGCCCGGAACCGCCCGGCAACGGTCAGTCGAGGGTGGCGAGTTCACCGGCCACGATGGGCCGCGTGCGCGGCAGGCGTCCACGGTAGGCCAGCCATCCCATGCCGGTCAGCACGCCGACGAACACGACGAGCTTCAGCACATCCATGGCCTGCGTCCGCGGCAGCGCCAGATACAGCATCCACAGCACCGGTTGAGCAATGGCGACCGCCCAGACCGTGCCGTAGAAGTACCGGCGCTCGTGCCCCTCGCCCGAGGTGGAGGGACGGACACGCGGCAGGTAGCCGAGCAGACCGACGACCCAGATCGTGCCGGCAAGCGGGAAGTAGCCGTAGCGGTAGATCTCCTTCAGCATCCAGGCGCCGGTAACGATCGCCACGACGAGCCCCGCGATGTTGAGCACGGCGAACGCGACGGCCTCGCCCCATGCAAACGAGTAGCAGACGCGACGATACACCGGGTTCGGCCGGTCCTCCGTGAAGCGGATGATGTAGGGCGCGGGCTCGCAGCCGGGCATCCGTCCGCGCAGGAACGGGATGCCCGTCCCCACGACGACCACGGCGAGCCAGGCCAGCATCCGCCCGTCGAAGCCTCGCTCGAACAGGTCGAACGTCAGAGGTCCAGGCGCGATGAAGAAGACGAAGATCCAGATCGGCCAGTGGAGCCAGCGGTAGTAGAGCTTGTTGCGCGTCCGGATCGGCCGGTGGGTGTCGTACTCGACCGGAATCGTGGGGTTCACGTTCACGGCGCGGCTACGGCTGTGCCACGCCAGGGGACGACCCTGCGCCCCGGGCACCGACGACAATGGTGACGGCCGCCGCGGGCGGCGTCCAGGCGGGTTTCGTGATCCTCATGCAGGCTCCCCTTGTCGAAACGCGATTGGTGACACATCATTCTCGCAAACTCCGTTCATCGATGCTCCGCGCTGCCATCACGCTCGTTCTGATCCTCTCCTGCAGCGTCGGCGGAAGTCGCGCAGGTTTCGCCATGCAGGACGACCCGCCGCCCGCGACGGTGGCGTCGGTCGACCTCGATCGCTACGCGGGGCGGTGGTTCGAGATCGCGAGGTTCCCCAACCGCTTCCAGCGGCAGTGCGTGAGCGACGTCACCGCGACGTACACGCTGACACCTGACGGACGGGTCGACATCGTCAATCGCTGTCGAGAGGAAGACGGCACGGTGGCCGAGGCCAGGGGCGTCGCGCGCACCGCGTCGCCCGACTCGAATGCGAGGCTGCAGGTACGGTTCGCGCCGGCGTTCCTGTCGTTCCTGCCCTTCGTCTGGGGCGACTATTGGGTGATCGACCTCAGCGACGACTACACGACGGCCGTGGTCGGCTCGCCCGACCGACAGTCCCTCTGGCTGCTCGCGCGCACGCCCGCCGTCGGAGAGCCGGTCTATCAGCGACTCGTCGCCGCGGCCGCACGCCAGGGGTATCCGGTGGACGGCCTCGAGCGCACGCGTCACGACTGACCCGTCGGCGCGCCTGGCCGCGGGTACGTCCGGGCGAGAAAGGCGTCCCAGAGCCCGTCCGGCAGCACGGCGCGCAGCGTCATCAACAGCCGCGCCGAGTGCGTCACCCGATATCGTGCGGCGGGAACGGGGGCACGCAGCGCCGTCTCGATGACGCGCGCCACGTCGTCTGCCGTCCCGCCCAGGCGCGCAAGACTTCCGGTGACGTACGACTCACGCGTGATACGTTCGACCTCGCGCGTGAAGTGCGCGTATGGCCCGCGATCATTGCGGACCTCCGCGAGGCTGCGCGTCGCGGCGTCGGTGAAGGCCGTGCGGATGAGGCCCGGCTGAATCAGCACGACCTGAACGCCGAAGGCGGCGACTTCGAACCGCAGGGCGTCGGTCACGGCCTCGAGTGCGTGCTTCGTGGCGTGGTAGATGCCGCCGCCAGGAACGGTGAATCGCCCGCCCATCGAGCCGATGTTGATGATGCGGCCACGGCGACGGGCGCGCATGCCCGGCAGGACGAACTGCGTGAGGCGCAGCAGGCCGAACACGTTCGTCTCGAACTGCCTGCGGACGCTCGCCAGCGGCACCTCTTCGATCGCTCCCGACTGACTGTAGCCGGCGTTGTTGATCAGGACGCCTATGCCTCCCGCGTCGCCGGTGATGCGTTCGACGGCGTGTTGCATGCTCGTCTCGTCCGTCACGTCGAGCGGCAGGAGTCGGCAGCCGGCGCGGGCCAGTGCGTCCATCGTCTCGATTCGCCTGGCGGTGGCGTAGACCGTCCAGCCCTGCCGCTGGAGGTGGGCAGCGGTCGCGGCACCGATGCCCGAGGAGCAGCCAGTGATCAGGACGACACGCGTGTCGTCTGCGGTATCAGCAGGCATGTCGCCGTTCCGGAACTCGACGGACCATCGGTACTCCTCCACGCATCACTCGAACCTGGCGCGTCCCACGACCTCGATTTCCACCAGCCGCCGTGCCTCGGACGTCGACTATCCAGCCGTCCGCCGGCCCGGGCCCGCTCAGCGCCGTCGATGCCGACCTGATGCGTGACCACGTATGACGCCGCAAACGACGAAACGCCCGAAGCAACGAGTGCTTCGGGCGTCTTGCCAGCAAACAATCCCGGCAGTGACCTACTCTCCCACAGACCTGCGCCTGCAGTACCATCGGCGGTGGAGGGCTTAACTTCCGTGTTCGGAATGGGAACGGGTGGTTCCCCTCCCCTATGGCCACCGGGAAACCGTTGGGCGACCGGCACAAGACGTGAGTCCTGTACCGCGGCCTCGCGGGCGACCGAGGTCGTCCTGTCGAAGCACAGCGCATCTGGGGCCCCAGCATACCCGGGGGCATGACGCGCAGTCGCACATTTCAAAGAGCGGCCATGGGTTCGCCCCATGACTGGTCCGCGGGGTCGTCCGGCCGGCGCCTCCACGAGGCGGAGGCCGGCGCGAGCGCGGCACAACTGAATATCCTGCAAACGGCAGTTTTTACGCTCCCACACCACAGTGTGTGGGTGGAATTCATAGTCAAGCCTCACGGCTGATTAGTACCAGTAAGCTGAGGATGTCGCCACCCTTACACACCTGGCCTATCGCCTGGTAGTCTACCAGGAGCCTTCAGGGACTTACGTCCAGGGAGATCTCATCTTGTGGAGGGTTTCACGCTTAGATGCTTTCAGCGTTTCTCCCTTCCGAACGTAGCTACCCAGCGCTACCACTGGCGTGATAACTGGTACACTAGAGGTTCGTCCATCCCGGTCCTCTCGTACTAAGGACAGACCCACTCAAATCTCCTGCGCCCACGACAGATAGAGACCGAACTGTCTCGCGACGTTCTAAACCCAGCTCACGTACCGCTTTAACCGGCGAACAGCCGGACCCTTGGAACCTGCTACAGCTCCAGGATGCGATGAGCCGACATCGAGGTGCCAAACCTGGGCGTCGATGTGAACTCTTGGCCCAGATCAGCCTGTTATCCCCGGCGTACCTTTTATCCGTTGAGCGATGGCCCTTCCACGCGGAACCACCGGATCACTAAAGCCTGGTTTCCCACCTGCTCGACTTGTATGTCTCGCAGTCAAGCTCGCTTATGCTTTTGCACTCTACGGCTGATTTCCAAACAGCCTGAGCGAACCTTCGCGCGCCTCCGTTACATTTTGGGAGGCGACCGCCCCAGTCAAACTACCCGCCTAGCAGTGTCCCTGACCCGGATAACGGGCCGAGGTTAGAACGTCGAAGTGCTAAGGGTGGTATCTCACGGGTGACTCCCCGAACCCCAAGAGGCTCGGCTCGACGTCTCCCACCTATCCTGCGCATAACACGTCAACATTCACTACTAAGTTGTAGTAAAGGTGCACGGGGTCTTTTCGTCTAGTCGCGGGCAACCGGCGTCTTCACCGGTACCACAAATTCGCAGTGCCACTCGTTGAGACAGCGCCCAGATCGTTACGCCATTCGTGCAGGTCGGAACTTACCCGACAAGGAATTTCGCTACCTTAGGACCGTTATAGTTACGGCCGCCGTTTACCGGGGCTTCAGTTCAAAGCGTCGCCTTGCGGCTAACCTCTCCCTTTAACCTTCCGGCACCGGGCAGGCGTCAGACCCTATACGTCGTTTTCGACTTCGCAGAGCCCTGTGTTTTTAGTAAACAGTCGCCTGGGCCTCTTTACTGCAACTCCCTCACGCTCACCGGGCAAGCCGGATCACGCTGACGGAGCACCCCTTCTTCCGAAGTTACGGGGCCAATTTGCCGAGTTCCTAAACGAGTGTTCTCACTTGCGCCTGAGGATTTTCTCCTCGCCTACCTGTGTCGGTTTGCGGTACGGGTACCAGACCATCTCCTTAGAGGCTTTTCTTGGCAGCGTGGCGTCAGTGACTTTATGACCCGAAGGTCTCGCTCTGGTCCCTCAGATTGACGACTGGCCGGATTTGCCTGACCAATCTACCTACAGACCTCGATCTGGTCGCCTTGCGGCCCTAACCAGACTCACCTAGCCTCCTGCGTCCCCCCATCGTGATAACGACGGTCCAGTAGTTCCGGAATGTTGACCGGATGTCCATCCGCTACGCCTTTCGGCCTCGCGTTAGGTCCCGACTAACCCTGAGTGGACGAACCTAGCTCAGGAAACCTTAGGCTTTCGGCGGGGAAGATTCTCACTTCC
>CAYMAG010000060.1:0-28913 GCA_964388335.1 uncultured Vicinamibacteraceae bacterium
GGATTCGAACCAGCGACCCCCTGCGCCCAAGGCAGGTGCGCTACCAGGCTGCGCTACGCCCCGACCAGAACTCCAGATCCTAGCACGTCCGCGTCGCCCGTGGTCACGGTGGGTCAGGTCTGCGGGGCATGGTGGGGTCAGGTCTGCGGTGCCCCCAGCCAGGCCACTTCAGACTGACCCCCAGGCAGCCCCCCGTTACCCCAATTCCGTGGCATCCTGTCACCCGCCGCCATGACAGACACCGCCGCGCCCGCCTTGTCGCGCTTCCTCACGTTCTCCCGTGACGAGTGGGCCCGTCTGCGCGACAGCACGCCCCTCACCCTGTCCGAAGACGACATCGTCACGCTGCGCGGCCTCAACGACGCGCTGTCGATGGACGAGGTGGTGCAGATCTACCTGCCGCTGTCCCGCCTCTTGAGCCTCTACATCCAGGCCACACAGGGGCTCTACCGCGCGACCCAGACCTTCCTCGGCAACACCGAGGGCAAGGTGCCGTTCATCATCGGGCTCGCCGGCAGCGTCGCGGTGGGGAAGAGCACGACGTCGCGCATCCTGCAGGCGCTGCTCTCGCGATGGCCCAACCACCCGCGCTGCGACCTCGTCACGACCGACGGCTTCCTGCTGCCGAACGCGGCGCTCGAGGTCCGTGGACTCATGCAGCGGAAGGGCTTTCCCGAGAGCTACGACCGCGGCCGCCTCGTCCGCTTCCTCGCCGACGTGAAAGCCGGCGTGCCGGAAGTGTACGTGCCCGTGTACTCCCACCAGTCCTACGACATCGTTCCCGGCGAGTCACAGGTCGTGCGCACCCCCGACATCGTCATCGTCGAGGGGCTGAATGTCCTGCAGGCACCGGGACTGGATCGAAGCGCCTCGCAGCTGTTCGCATCAGACTTCTTCGACTTCTCGATCTACGTGGACGCCGATGAGGCCGATATCCGCCACTGGTACGTCGAACGCTTCCTCCGGCTGCGCGACACGGTCTTCCAGGATACGCGGTCGTACTTCCACCGCTACGCGTCGCTCAGCGAGGACGCCGCGCGCGAGGTCGGCCTGTCGATCTGGTCGAACATCAACGGCCTGAACCTGCAGGAGAACATCCTGCCCACGCGCGTCCGCGCGCACCTGATTCTGGTGAAGGGCGCTGACCACGCGGTGCAGCGGGTGCAGTTGCGGCGGGTGTAGGGGCGGGCACGCACCAAGCACGCACCAAGCACCAAGCACCAAGCATGAAGCATGAGTCATGACCCATCAGTCCCCACCGTCCGGCCGCCGCTGTTCCGGGGGCGATGGTGCGCGGAGGCCGACGATCAGCACGAGTACCGCGAGGCCGATGAGGACGTACTGCACCGTCTTCAGTCCGAACAGGCCGGCATAGATCGAGCCGAACGCACACACCATCGCGACCCCGAACCACAGACGCCGTTGCACGGGGAGAGCTTAGCATCGGGCGGCGAGCCAGGTCCGCCACGCCGTCAGGGGAAGGGCGGGGTCTGTTCCGGCGCAGTCGACTCGTTCTGTGGGCGACTGGAATGGAGCCACGCGCGCCGGCCACGTCCGTGGTGAGGTTGAGCAACCCGGCATCCAGGGCAGCGACCCTCGACACATTCGTCGGAGGCCAAGCGGCGTGGCCGCCTACAGATCGCGGCGGCCGGCGACGGAACAGGGACCCCGTCCCTGTGTCTATACGGCGTCGCTGACCTGCGCGGCGAGCCAGGTCCGCATGCTCCGGGCGGCGGCGCCTCTGTGGCTCACCGCGGCCTTCTCGTCGCGCCGCATCTCGGCGAACGTGCGTCCGGCGGGCGGGTACAGGAACATCGGGTCGTAACCGAATCCGGCGGCACCCCGCGGCTCGGGCGAAATCTCGCCGTCGACCCGTCCCTCGGTCTCGTGCAGGACGGTGCCGTCGGGTGACGCGAGAGCCATGGCGCACACGAAGGCCGCCGCGGACGATCGGCTGCCGCGCGCGTCGAGTTCGCCGTAGGCCCACTGGACACGTCCGGCGTCGCTGCCGCCCGGCGCGCGTGCCGACAGCACGCCTGGGCGTCCATCCAGCGCCTCGATGACGAAGCCCGAGTCGTCCGCAAGACACGGAAGCCCGCTCATTGTCGCGTAAGCGATGGCTTTCTGACGTGCGTTCTCGGCGAACGTCGCACCGGTCTCGTCGGGTTCGGCGAGGGGCTGCCCGAGGTCGGCCAGCGAGAGCAGCTCCACGGGAAGTCCCTCGAAGAGCGCCGCGAGTTCGCGCAGCTTGCCGGGGTTCTGCGTCGCCACGAGCAGGCGGTCGAACGCGGACACGTCAGCGGGCCGGGACGGCAAGCTTCAGCAGATCGCCGACGATGGCGCGCTGCTTGTCGATGAGCTGGTCGATACCCGTGCTGCCCAGGTCGAGCAGGCGGTCGAGCGTCGCGCGCGGAAAGGGGTCCTTCTCGGCCGTGCCCTGCACCTCGATGAAGCGACCGTCACCCGTGCGGATGATGTTCATGTCGACGTCGGCACGCGAGTCTTCCTCGTACGCCAGGTCGAGCATCGGCACGCCGTCGATGACGCCCACGCTCGTGGCGGCCAGGTAGTCGCGCACGGGGATGGCCTGAATCATCTTCGCGTCCACCATGTGCTGCATCGCGAGCACCATCGCGACGAACGCGCCGGTGATGGCGGCGGTGCGGGTGCCGCCGTCGGCCTGAATCACGTCGCAATCCACCCAGATCGTGCGCTCGCCGAGCTTGTTCATGTTGACGACGGCGCGCAGCGACCGACCGATGAGGCGCTGAATCTCCATCGTCCGTCCGCCGACCTTGCCGGCCGTCGACTCGCGCTGCACGCGCGTGTTGGTGGCGCGGGGCAGCATGCCGTACTCGGCCGTGACCCATCCCTTGCCCTGGTTGCGAAGGAACGGCGGCACGCGATCTTCGACGCTGGCCGTGCAGATCACACGAGTGCGTCCCGTTTCGATGAGGCACGACCCTTCGGCGTGCAACATCACCTGGGGCGTCATCAGACAGGGACGGAGGGCGTCAGCAGCGCGGCTGTCGGCACGAGTCATAGCCGACCAGTGTAGCCTACGACGCCGGGGCAGCCGTGGGCTCGGTCGACGGCGCTGCGGTCGGTGGCACCCCGGCCGGCGGCGCGGCGGTCTGTGGCACCTCGGCCGGCGGCGCTGCTGGCTGTGGCGCCTCGGGGTGGGGCGCGCGTGCGCCGACCCACGTCAGGTTGCGGGCGAGAGGATGCCGCAGGTCGACGTGGCCCGCCAGTGTGTCCACTTCCTGGCCGTCGATGAGAATCTGCACATGCTTCACGGCGGGCAGGTTGACGGTCAGGGTATTGACGATCGCATAGACCGCGAAGAGTTCGTCGAGGCTGCCGCCGCGGTGGTTGGCCACGGCTTCCTTCGACAGGTCCACGAACGCGTCGCCCGAATCGGTCACGAAAATCTGACGGATCGTCGTTCCCTCGGCAATCGCCTGGGCGTAGGGCGGCGGTGCTGGCCGCAACTGGGCCTCGAGCAGGGCGCGGGCCTGCTCGACGCTGTCGGCGCCGTAGGCCACGTCGGCGTCCACGGCTTCGAGCGAGAGGCCATCCTCCGACACGTAGAACAAGGTGGCGCGAATCCGTCGGCCGTCCTCGGCCGTTGCCTCTGCGCCGACGGGGACGTCGGCCGTCTCCGGCGCGAACCAGACGGGCACGTACACCATGGCCACGAGCCCCAGGGCGACGAGGAGCGCGGCGCCGAGGGCCGTGAGAAACCAGCGCATGTCAGCGCCCTGCCTGCCCGAGGGCGGTGCCGGCGCCGACGCGATCGACCGATGCCTTGTAGCGCACGATGGCGTTGAGCAGGGTCGCGACGAGCTGCCCCTGGGACGCGGGATTCACCAGCCGCTTCTCTTCCTCGGGATTCGTGATGAAGCCCATCTCGACGAGCACCGCGGGCATGTTGGCGCCGACGAGCACGCGGAACGGGGCCTGCTGGATGGCGCGCGGTGACATCGGGACCTGCTGTCGCAGTTCCTCCTCGATCAACGCCGCGAGGCGCGCGGACTCGGTGAGGTGACGCGCCTGCGCCATCTCCCAGAGGATGAGGTCCACCGAGCGCAGTCCTCCGCCGAGCACCGGCAGCATCGCCCCCGGCGCCGCGGCCTCTGCGCCAGCGGCGTCGTAGTCGCCGAGGCTCACGTAGAACACCTCCGCACCCGCCACCGACGACCGCACCGACGCGTTCGCGTGCAGGCTGATGAAGAGGTCGGCCTTGTTGTTGTTGGCGAGCGCGGCGCGCTCGTCGAGGGCCACGGTTTCGTCGCCGCTGCGCGTCATCAGCACCCGCAGACCAAGCCTCGCCTCGATACCGGCCTTGAGCTGGCGCGCCACCGCGAGCGCGACGTCCTTCTCCAGCGTGCCCGATGGACCGCGCGCGCCGAGTTCGGTGCCGCCATGGCCCGCATCGAGCACGATCGTGCGCAGGCCGGTCTGCTCCAACTGGAGTGGCGGCATCGTCTCGGTGTCCGCCGGCGCCGGTGCGGTCGGCGGCGCGCCGGGCACGCTGGCAGGCAGCAGGTCGATCGTCACACGGGCATCGGCCGCGTCCGGCGTCTCGGTCGCACGAAAGCTGCCGAACGCCGCCCCCAGGCCGAAGGCGATGGTCGCGGGCGGCACGACCTGTGCGCCCGTCAGCAGGGTGGACGACCCCACGCCGGACAGGTCGGCGTCGAGCGCGTCCGCTGCAATCCGCACGAGCAGGCGGTCGTTCTCATGGACCACCGTGTGTGACGCGGCCGGGGCGAGCGTCAGGACGACGCGCGTGCCGGTTGGCATGGGTTCCGTGCGGGCCGTGACGGCGGGCACCGTCACGTTCCCGAGGATGATGAGCGACGAGCGGCGCCGCACGTCGATGCGCGGGCCGTCACCGGGCGCCGCGGCGAAGACGCGGTCGATGACGTCCACCGGGACGAGCCATGCGGTCCCCTGGCGGACCGGCGGGGTCGGCAGCTTCACGACGCGATCCCCGACCGACGCGAGGCCCTGGTCGAGCGTGAGGACGATGGTCTGATCGCGGAAGGTGAGGATCAGTCCGCCGGCCCGGTCCTCGCGAAGCGTGACACCGAACAGGGCCGTGAGGTCGGCGCCGCTGACGTAGTCGAACCGTCCGATGCGCGAGACCGGCAGAGGTTGAGGGCCGTCTTCACGCAATACCGTCCAGGTCGTACGCTGCGGGGTCGCTGGCTGCGGCGACGCAGGCGCCTGCACCGGCTGCGCGTCCATCCCGGTGACGGCAAGACCGCCGACGAGGGCGGCGACGATCATCGGGGCGGTGATGCGCAGCCTGTACACGTCCTCCATGATAGCGGCTCGCGGCGTGTGGCCGACCGGCGCGCCAGGGTCGTGCCTGCTCCGTCGCCGTTTCGGCGCCCGTTCGGGCAGCCACGCGGCCTGGCCCTGGCCCGGCCTTGGCCCCAGCGAACTCGGCCTGGGTTCGCTACACGCTGCCGGCGAGCTGGTACAGGCCGACGGCCGCGATGAGCAGCGCCGAGATCCACAGGCCGATCGTCCAGGCGCGGGTGGGCGCGAGCCCCTCGGGGACGCGCCGGTGGCGGAAGTACACTGCCGCGCCGGCCAGCAGGGGCAGCATCAGGCCCTGGCCGACCGCGCCGATGAGGACCAGCGTCACGGGCCGTGGCCAGACCAGGTAGGCCGTCGCCGACGCGACCGGCAGCAGGACGCACGCTACCTGGATGGCCCGTCGCCGTTGCGCCTCGGTCTCGGTCCGCATGATGCCGAACAGCGCCGTCGCATCGACCAGCAGACGCGCGTTCGAAGCCGTCGCCACGAAGAACGTGGAGTAGAGCACGACGAACGCGCCGACGAGGAAGATGCCGGTACTCCACGGCCCGAGCGACTGTTCGTACATGCCTGCAAGAGCCGGCAGCAGATCCGTGTCGCTCACGTCACGCGATTGCCGGTGCAGCACCGCGGCGCCCAGGATGTAGAAAGCGAGCGTGGCGACCGTGTAGATGGCCAGCGACACGAACGCGTCGAGCCGCATGACGGCCATCCAGCCGCGCGCGCGTGCCACCCAGGCGGCGATCGGGCCCGTCGGCGGGCCCACGCTTCGACCATAGCCCTTCTCGAGGCACCAGTACGGGTAGTAGATCAGCTCGGACGCACCGACGCCCGTCACGCCGAACGCGGCGAACGCGAGGGTGAACGACGCGGGGGACGAAGGCCAGAACCCCTCCAGCAACTGGCTGCCCGTGACGCGATACGGCGTCCACTGCAGCGCGACGACGGCGATGACCGTGCAGAGCGTGAAGATCGCCACCATGCCGGTCGAGAACCACTCGACCGTGCGGTAGCGTCCGGAGAGCAGCAGGATAGCGCCCGAGGCCGTGACGATGGCCAGCCAGACGGGCTCGGGCCACGATGCCCCCAACATACGGACGATGGCGGTGATGCCGCCGATGATGCCGCCCACCTGCAGGACGGTGCCGATGTACATCAGCAACCATGCCCAGACGACCCACGAGACGCGCAGCCGCGGCCCCGGCAGCGAGTCGAGTGCGGCGAGTGTGGTGTGCTGATGGGCGATGGCATGCCGCGCGAGTTCGACCTGCACGAAGACCTTCAGCACGCAGCCGATGATGAGGAACCACAGGAGCGAGAAGCCGGCCGCGGCACCCAGCTTGGGCACCACGATGAGTTCGCCCGAGCCCACGATCGCGGCGCTGATGATGAGGCCGGGGCCAAGCTGCCGGATCCGCCCCCGGAAGGTGGCCGGCGCGTCGACGGGGACGGTCACCCGTCCATGCCCTCGCGTGCGCCTTCGAAGACCACGGCATTGGTGAGCGTACCGATGTGCTCGATCTCGACGCTCACCTCATCGCCCGGTTCGAGCCAGCGCGGCGGCGTGCGCGCCATCCCCACGCCCTCGGGGGTGCCCGTCAGGATGACGGTGCCGGGCAGCAGGGTCGTGCTGCCGCTGAGGAACGAGATGATGTGAGGTACGTCGAAGATCATGTCCGACGTGTTGCTGTCCTGCACCAGCTCGCCATTGAGCCGCGTCGAGATGCGCAGAGCGTTGGGGTTGGGAATCTCGTCGGGAGTGACCAGGACGGGGCCGAGCGGCGCGAACGTGTCGAACGTCTTGCCACGCGACCACTGGCTGCCGCCCTTCTTGATCTGCCAGTCGCGCGCGCTGACGTCGTTGGCGCACGTGTAACCGAGGACGTAGTCGAGGGCCTGGGCGGGCGTGACGTTCTTGCAGCGCCGGCCGATGACAACCGCGAGTTCGCACTCGTAGTCCACCTGCTCACTGGCGAGGAACTGGGGAATCTCGATGGGCGCGCCGGGCGCGAGGGCGGCGTTGGGCCCCTTGGCGAACACGACGGGCTGTTCGGGAACCTTCGCGCCGGTCTCTTCAGCGTGCCGACGGTAGTTCAGACCGATGCACCAGATCATCTTCGGGTCGAACGGGCAGAGATACTTGGCGGGACGGATGGGGGTGGAGGTGGTCTGGAGGTCGCCATACAGATTGCCCCTGAGCAGGACGGTACGACCGTCGGGTTGCTCTGCGGCGAACACCACCTGGCCGTCTTCGGTCAGACAACGGAGGATGCGCATGGCGACATTCTATGGCCGACTTGGTTTCCAGGCGCGAGCAGTTTCTGGTGGTGGACAGGCTTGGCTCTCATGACCGATCAGGAGTTCCTCAGGGCGTTCGATGCCGGGCAGCTCGACCCGGCGGGCTTCCGGCATGCCGACCACGTGCGTGCGGCGTGGCTCTGCCTGCGTGACGTGCCGTTCCGTGACGGACTCGCGCGCCTGCGTCGCGGCCTCGAGCAACTGACCATCCGGGCGGGGCAGCCCGGGCGCTATCACGAGACGATCACGGTGGCGTACGCGCGGCTGATCCACCAGAAGATGCGGCAACTCGGTCCGCACGACTATGCGGAATTCGAGCGCCGCGCGCCGGAGTTCTACACGACGGGCACCAGCGTGCTCGAGGAGATCTACGACGCGGCGACGCTGGCGTCCGACGAAGCGCGCCGTCGGTTCGTCCCGCCGGCCTCCTGGAACCCGCGGGTCGTCGTCACGACGCAGACCCGCCATCGCCGAGGCTGCGGCGGGGCAGGCGCCGGGCCTTCGCAGCAGCAGGGCGCGTGACGGCCGGTCCGTGACACGGCCGGACATCTCCGCTGCGGCCGCGCGTCACGTGAACCAGACGGCGTGATTCTACCGGGCCAACGCCCCACGGCGTACGAGCGGCCCCTCTCACCGGCAGGTCGCCAGCGGAGGCAGATGGAGGAAACGGGTGCACAACGAAGGCGGTTGCCCGACCGAAGGTGCGGCGGGGGCGAGCCAGCGGAGGCAGACGGAGGACACGGAAGGGGCCGGGGAATCACGCGGAGGCGCGGAGGGCGCGGAGGGTCAGGGATCCCAGCAGCGGAGGTCCTCTGCTGCTCCGCTTCTCTGTGTGTAACCCGTTGCCTCCGTGATCTCTGTTCCCTATTGTGGGTCCGGAGATTCTGACGTGGGGTCTCCTACGGTGGAGCGGCTACTCCGACGTGAACACCTGCATCCGCTTCGGCTTCACGAACACCTGATCGCCCGCGGACAGGTGGAGCTGTTCATGCTGATCGCGTCCCAGCGTCACCTGAATCACGCCTTCGCTGCCGTCCACCAGTTCAATCTTCACCACGGCACCTGACACTCTGACATCCCGCACGGTCGCCGGCAGCCCATCGGCGGTTCCGTCGCGACTCAGCTCCAGCTCGTGAGGCCGCGCATACCCCACGGCCTTCTTCGCCTCTGCCGACGTGTGTCCTGGATAGTCGATCGCCAGCGATCCCAGCACCGCTTTACCGTCCTGCACGCGGCCGTGGAAGATGTTCACCTCGCCGACGAACGTCATGACGAACGGTGTTGCCGGATGTTCGACGATCGCGGCAGGCGTCCCGTCCTGCTCGATTCTTCCTTCGTTCATCACCACGACGCGATCCGCGAGTTCGAGGGCTTCCTCCTGATCGTGCGTGACGAACACGCTCGTCACATGAATCTGGCTGTGCAGACGCCTGAGCCAGCGCCGCAACTCCTGCCGCACTCGGGCGTCGAGCGCCCCGAAGGGCTCGTCGAGCAGCAGCACCCTGGGCTCCACCGCCAGCGCCCGCGCGAGCGCCACTCGTTGCCGCTGCCCCCCTGACAGCTGCGACGGATACCGGTCACCGAGGTAGTCGAGTTGAACGAGGGCGAGCAGTTCGTTCACCTTGCGGCGAATGTCGGCCTCTGGCGGCCGGTGCCGCCGCGGCATGACGCGTAGTCCAAAGGCGACGTTCTCGAACACGCTCAGGTGACGGAAGAGCGCGTAGTGCTGAAACACGAAGCCCACGCGACGATCAGTCGCCCTCCGTGCGGTGGCGTCGTCGCCGTCGAAGTGAATGGTTCCGGCGTCAGGCGCCTCGAGTCCGGCCACGACGCGGAGCAGCGTGGTCTTCCCCGAGCCAGACGGACCGAGCAACGCCAGAAGCTCGCCCGAGTTCACGGTCAGGCTCACATCGCGGAGTGCCGCATGTTGCCCGAACATCTTCGACACGTTCCGAACTTCGATACTCATCGAGCGCTGGCCTTCGAACTAGCGGACATGACGTTCCGCGACGGTCTTGACGACCAGTGTCACGAGCGCGAGGCACGTCAGGATGGACGCCACCGCGAACGCGGCTTGAAACCGGTACTCGTTGTAGAGGATCTCCACGTGAAGGGGCAGCGTGTTGGTGACCCCGCGGATGTGACCCGAGACGACCGACACGGCGCCGAATTCTCCCAGGACCCTCGCCGTACACAGAATGACACCGTAGACGACGCCCCACTTGATGTTCGGCAGTGTCACACGGTAGAACGTCTGCCAACCGTTGGCTCCGAGCACGCGAGCGGCCTCTTCTTCGTGCGTCCCGCTCGCCTCCATGATGGGGATCACCTCACGGGCAATGAAGGGGAACGACACGAAGACACTCGCCAGAACGATGCCGGGCACCGCAAAGATGATCTGGATGTTCTGCTCCGCGAGCCACGGCCCGAGAAAGCCCTGCCGGCCGGCAAGCAGCACGAACACCAGGCCCGACACGACCGGCGAGACGGCAAACGGCAAGTCGATCAGCGTGGTGAGCAGCGACCGGCCGCGGAAGCGGAACTTCGCGATCGCCCATCCGGCGCACAGGCCGAAGACGAGATTGGCGGGCACCGCGATCACGGCCGTGAGCAGCGTCAACCGCAGCGCAGCCAGCGCGTCCGGTTCGACGATCGAGGCGGCGTAGGGACCGATCCCGTTGGCCAGCGCCTCGACGAAGACGGCGATCAAGGGGATGGCGAGAAAGAGCGTCAGAAACGCGAGCGCCAGCGTGATCAGCAACCACCGAACGAGGGTCGGCTCCGTGAGCTGCCGTCGTTTGGCGGCATGGAGCGGGATCGGCCGGTCGGCCGCCATCGCCGTCATGCGGAGACCCTCCGTGACGCCCAGCCCTGCAGGAGGTTGATGGCCAGCAGCAAGGCGAACGAGACCAGCAGCATCACGAATGCCACCGCCGTCGCCCCTGCGTAGTCATACTGTTCAAGCTTCGTCACGATGAGGAGCGGGGCGATCTCGGTGCGCATCGGCATGTTGCCGGAGATGAAGACGACCGACCCGTACTCGCCGATGGCCCGCGCAAAGGCAAGCGCCACGCCGGTGAGCCACGCCGGCAACAGGTACGGCAGGACGACGCGGTGGAGCACCTGCCAACGCCCGGCTCCAAGGCTTGTCGCCGCTTCCTCGAGTTCGACGTCCAGCTCCTGAATCACTGGCTGAAGCGCGCGAATGACGAAGGGCAGTCCAATGAAGATCAGCGCCACGGTGATGCCAGTGGGCGTGAACGCCACCGGGATCCCGTAGGCGGCGAGCGGGCGGCCAAGCCAGCCGTTCGGTGCGTAGAGCGTCGTCAGGGTGATGCCGGCGACCGCGGTGGGCAGGGCGAACGGCAGGTCGACGACGGCATCCAGGAGTCGGCGTCCGGGAAACTCGTAGCGCACGAGGACCCAGGCGACGATGAGCCCGAAGACACCGTTCACGCAGGCGGCCCAGAACGACGTCATGAACGTCAGTTGGTACGACGCCACTACCCGCGGATCGGTGATCGCCCGCCAGAACGCATCCCAACCCATGGACGCCGTCCGGACCGGAAGCCCGGCCAACGGAACGAGGACGATCAGCACCAGGTAGGACAGCGTGAAACCGAGCGTGATGCGGAAGCCCGGCAGCACGCTGTGCGCTCTGACGCGCGATGGGACGCCCCTTCGCGCCGCGGGGGCTCCCGTCATGCTGTGGCCTCGGTCGTCACCACTCGGATCGTCACGCGCTCCTCGCCGCGTAGAACCAACAATGGAGGCGCGGGAGGGAATCGAACCCTCGCATGGCGGTTTTGCAGACCGCCGCGTTGCCACTTCGCCACCGCGCCACAACGTTCCTCATCGCCCCGGCTTGTAGATCTGATCGAAGGTGCCACCGTCGGCGAAGTGCGCCTCGTGCGCCTTCTGCCAACCGCCGAAGACGTCGTCGATCGTGAACAGATCCAGCTGGGCGAACCTGCTGGCGTGCTTCACAGCCACCTCGGAATCCCGCGGGCGATAGTGGTGCTTCGCCACGAGTTCCTGGCCCACCGGCGTATACAGGAACTCGAGATACGCCTCAGCGGCGGCGCGCGTGCCCCGCTTGTCGACCACCTGATCCACCACCGCCACCGGCGGCTCGGCGAGAATGCTGACCGACGGTACAACGATCTCGACCACGCCGGCCGTCTCGTCCAGGGCGAGGTAGGCCTCGTTCTCCCAGGCCAGGAGTACATCGCCAATCCCGCGCTGCACGAACGTGTTGGTCGCGCCACGCGCACCCGAGTCGAGCACCGGGACGTTCGCAAAGAGTTGCGATACGAACCGGCGCGCCGCCTGATCGTCTCCGCCCGGTTGTCGAAGCGCGTATCCCCACGCGGCGAGATAGTTCCAGCGCGCGCCGCCCGAGGTCTTCGGGTTCGGCGTGATGACAGACACGCCGGGCTTCACCAGGTCGCTCCAATCGCGAATCCCCTTCGGATTACCCTTGCGGACGAGGAACACGATCGTCGACGTGTAGGGCGCGCTGTTCTGCGGAAGCCGCGCCTGCCAGTCCGGCGCGATCAGTCCGGCCCTGGCAATCGCATCGATGTCGTACGCCAGCGCAAGCGTGACCACGTCTGCCTGCAGGCCGTCGATGACCGCCCGCGCCTGCGATCCGGCCCCCCCATGCGACTGCCGCAACGTGACCGTCTCGCCTGTTTCGTCGCGCCAGGCCTTCGCGAAGCTACCATCGAATTCCTGATACAGCTCGCGCGTAGGGTCATAGGAGACATTGAGCAGTTCGATCGCGCCACCGCTCGCCGTGGCGTTACTGCCGGGCGAACCGCCGCAGGCGGCCAGGACGAGTGCCGCTCCAATCCACGCGAGGCGCATCATCATCGTGTGCCTCACGGGCGCCCGCTCAGCGCCATGCGCACTGTCACACCGAAGGTTCGGGGATCCCCGGGCAGCCCGACATACAGTCCCGATCCGCCGGGCGCAGCTGAGAGCAGCTCGAAATAGCTGGTGTCGAGGAGATTGCGCGACCAGACGAACACCGACCACCCATCCGCCCAGCGAAACCCGACCCGTGCGTTGAGCAGCGAATAGCCATCGACCATCAGGTACCTGGAGGCCGTCGCGCTGGACGAGAACGAGGATCGGTAGCTGCCATCGAGGCCGCTGAAGAACTCGCCGGTCCGGCCGAGCGCCGTCGCAGGACGCGCGTACTCTCCTCCCACCGAGAAGGCCCACTTGGAAATGCCCGGGAGGACGGAACCGGAGATGTCCTTTGCCTGTGGCCCGCCCGTTTCCTCGAGCGGCGGCGGTGCATCCGGGAAGGAGACGTACGTGCCGTCGGCATAGGCGAGGGAGCCGTACATCGAGAGCGTTCGGGTGACGCGTGCGGTCCCGTCGAACTCGGCCCCACGCACCCGCACCCTCTCGGCGTTCGCGAGGTAGCCACGCAGCACGCCCACCTGTGCGTTCACGACGTTGGCCTGGTAATCCTTGATGTCCGTGTTGAACACGGTGAAGTTCGCGGTGACCCCGGAATGGGGCTCCGTCTTCAGCCCGATCTCGATGTGGCGCTCGTCCTCCGGCTTGACAGTCGCCACATCCAGTGCCGGACGGCCCAATGCGTCGGTTGGTACGCCCGACAGATTGAGACCAATCGGCTTGTAACTGGTGGCGTAGGTGGCGTAGGCATTGACGCGTTCGAACAGCCTGTACGCAGCCGTCAGTTGACCGGACACATTCGAATCCTCGGCGCCCGCCTGATAGGCCTGGGGTGCCAGGATGGACCGTTGCAGCACGATGAGCGCGGGGTCGGTCGTCTGCAGACCGCCGTACACGTCACTGTCGTAGTCCACGAACTTGTCGTCGTAGTTGAACCGCAGGCCCGGCAGCAGCCGGAGGCGTTCCGTCACCGACCATTCGAGCTGTCCGAACACTGCCGCGCTGGCGCTGGTCGACCGGATGTCGGACGTCTGGCCGTAGCCATCCAGCAGTCCCGGCGTCGCCGCGAGCGCGGTGGGCGCCAGGAGAAACCGCGCCGCTGCAGCGCCCTGCTCCTGCCTGCCCGTCGAGTCGATGGTTTGCCAGAAGCCAAACGCCCCGACGACGAAGCTCACGGCGGGCGACATGTCTCCCGCGAAGCGCACTTCCTGGGTCCACTGTCGTTGCTTGGACGGGTTGGCCGAAATCGTGGTCACGGGCAGGCCGATGAAGTCGCGGTCGTTCGATGGGTCCCAGTTCCAGTAGCGCCACGCCGTGATTGACGTGAGCCGGCCACGCCCCACGGCGCGATCGATCGTCAAGGCGGCACCGCCGAGATCCTGGTGGGATTGATGGGGCGAGTCTGCGTCCGTCACCCGATCGAACGCGTTGAAGCTCGGCGCGACGTAGTCGAGGTCGGCGGCGATCTGCTGATACTGGCGATTCGGGGCCCGCAACGTCGGCGCAACGCCCGCCACGACTTGCGCGTAGCCCCGTGGGCGCTGGCGTGTGTTGTCGACCGCGAACGCGATGGAGGTCTTCGCCGATGGCGCGTACAGGAGTTGTCCACGGAGCCCCAGATTGCTCAGGCCGTTCAGGTCGTCGCCGGTGACAACGTCGGTGAGCGTGCCGTCCCGGGTCGTACCGGCAAACGACAGGCGTCCCGCCACCGTCTGCGAGAGGCGCCCGCCGACAGACGTCTTGGCCTGCACCAGACCGAGGCTGCCAAGGTTGAGTTCCATCTGCGTCTCTGGCGTGAAGCTGGGCTTCCGCGTCGTGATGCTGATCGCTCCGGCGGTCGTGTTCTTCCCGTAGAGCGTCCCTTGTGGACCACGCAACACCTCTGCCCGCTCCAAGTCGAGAAAGTCGAGCGTGGCGGCGGCGGGCCGTGCCAGGAAGACGCCGTCGATGTAGAAGCCCACACCGGGATCGATGCCGTCATTCGTGAGACCGAACGGCGCGCCCAGGCCGCGGATATTGACCGCCGAGTTGCGCGGATTCGACGAGTAGAACTGCACGGTGGGAACCAGCTCTTTCAGGCGATTGACGTTGAACGCGCCGGTATCCGCCGCGAGCGCGCCGCTCACCACCGACACGGGGATTGGGACCTCCTGGGCGACTTCTTCGACGCGCCGCGCGGTCACGACGACCGACTCCGAGAGTCGCGACGGGTTGAGGGTGAGGCTGAGCGCGGCTGCCTCGCCGGTCGAGACCGTGATCTCGCGAACCACCAGATCGAACCCGTCGATCGTGGCCTCGACGCGATAGCGCCCGGGCGCGAGCGCCTCGGCGCGATAGAGGCCCTGGCCATCACTCACGGCATCGAGTGCCGTGCGGCCCTGGGCGTTGACGATGCGGATCGTGGCGCCGGGCATCGCTGCGCCGGACGAGTCCTGGATGGCAACGGCGAGCGTGCCACTACCGTCCTGGGCCACAGCCAGAACCGGCAGCAGTGTGACCGCGAATACTCTTACAAACAGGCGCAACCAGCCAAACATCAACGCTCTCCCCAGGCCACGCGAAGACGTGGCCGACGAAGCCATGTGGCGGATTTCCGCACACGGCGACTCAAAAACTGATGGATGCGCGGGTCAGCCGATCGACGCGGAGAGAGAGGATCTCTGGACTCACCCGGTGGGCATCACACTCACCTGCCGGCCGTCGGCCGTGTACACGCGCAGCGACACGCTGGACGCGCACAGGGCCGACGGCGGCAGAGGGGGACGAACACGGCGGGATGATTTGCAAGTTTCGGTCCGCTCTCGAAAATTGGCGGAAAGAGCAACGGCGTGCCATTTTGTCGGCCTGTATCCGTTATATATACTCGTTTTTCCGTCTCTATATGCTACAGTTTTCAGTTTATGTCACGGATACAGCGGATCGACCGCGGACGCGTCATCCCGGTTCCAGCGCACCTGATCGCAGGCGACCCGCGCGCGGACGAGGAGCGGCTGATCGGTGGCGACACAGGCCTCGCTGCCGTGATGGCGCGGGCGCGGATGATCTCACGGAGCACGGCGCCCGTCCTGTTGTTCGGAGAGACGGGAACGGGCAAAGAGATCATCGCCCGCGCGATTCACGAACACTCTCCCTTTCGGAACGGCCCGTTTCGCCGCGTGAATTGCGGGGCCATTGCTTCCGAACTCATCGACTCCGAGCTGTTCGGCCACGAGCCGGGCGCGTTCACCGGCGCCGTCAGCCGGCGAAAGGGCTGGTTCGAGCAGGCTGACGGAGGGACGCTCTTCCTTGACGAGGTTGGAGAACTCGCGCCCGCGGCACAAGTGCGACTCCTCCGCGTGGTCCAGGACGGTGAGGTCGTGCGCGTCGGTGGCGAGAAGCCGATCCGCGTCCACGTGCGGATCGTGGCCGCGACGCATCGGGACCTGCCGGCGATGGTCGAATCCCAGACGTTTCGCGAAGACCTGTACTACCGGCTGGCCGTGTTCCCGATCGTCATTCCGCCGCTTCGCGATCGTCCCGCCGACGTTCGAGCCTTCGCCGAGTACTTCGCCGAACGTGCCGCGAATCGCTTCGGCGTCCGTGCGGTGCCGGTGTCCGACGCTGACGTGCAGGCGCTGGCCGAGTATCGATGGCCCGGCAATGTGCGCGAGATGGCTGCGGTGATGGACCGGGCGGTGCTCATCGGACAAGGGCGGGAACTGAACGTGCGGGCTGCCCTCGGCCAAGGCACCCGCCCGGCACCGGCCACACCGGTCGCGGCCCCCGACACGGTCCGGCCAGCCACGATAGAACCGCTCGACGTGGTGATGCGCCGCCACATCGAGGCGGCGCTCCGCGAAACCCATGGCCGCGTGGAGGGGCGGCACGGGGCGGCCCGGCTGCTCCAGATCAACCCGCACACGCTGCGCGCGCGGATGCGCAAGCTGCAGATCGACCGCCGCCGGTTCGTGGACCCCGCGACGTAGGCCGCGCCCGAACGCACAGCGGGCGCGAGGCAACGGAGGAGTACGGAGGAAACGGGTGCACAACGGAGCAGCGGAGAAGCGGAGATCCAAGAAGCGCAGGTCCTCTGCTGCTCAGTTTCTCTGTGTGATCCCGTTGCCTCCGTGATCTCTGTTCGCGGTGCCCGAACGACGGTCCAGCGGGTGCGAGTCAACGAAGGCGTACGGAGGAAACGGGTGCACAACGAAGGAGCGGAGAAGCGGAGGTCCAAAGTAGCGCAGGTCCTCTGCTGCTCAGTTTCTCTGTGTGACCCCGTTGCCTCCGTGACCTCCGTTCGCGGCTGCCCGATGCGGGTCGAGCGCCGAGGACGAAGTCAGCAGGGTCGCGACCCTTACCGCACGCTGATCGAGCCGCTGGCCGTCGACAACTCCAGCGTCGGCCCGCCCCCTCGCACCGCCCCCTGGACGCGTCGGCGATCCAGGCGCCCCTGCGTGGTCAACGGGACGTCCACGTTCAGCGAGCCGGATGAGGTGCGGGCGTCGAGGGTGAAGCCCTGCTCGCCTGGCACACGCACGTCGAGGCTGCCCGACGCGGCGGACAGCTTCCAGTTGCCAGTCGGGCTGCCCGAGACGCGGACGTCGCCGCTGCCCGTGGAGGCGCTCACGCCACCCACCACGCCCGAGAGGTTGATCGATCCCGACCCCGTGCTGGTCTGCACGTCGCCCTTGCCGGTGAGCGTGGCGTCGATGTCGCCGCTGCCGGTGCTGGCATGCAGTCCGGCGCCAATCGCCGTGGCGCGCACGCTTCCGCTGCCGGTGCCCACGCGCGCCATGCCCGCGACCCCGTCCACGTGAATGCTGCCCGACCCCGTGCGCAGATCGGCGTCCGCGCCGGCGTTGCGCACCGTGATGTCGCCCGAACCTGTCCGGGCCGAGACGGCCAACTGCGCGCCGTCCACCGTGACGTCACCCGAGCCTGACCGGGCGCTGACGGCCGTGCGTGCAGGGACCGTCACGTCGTACGAGATGGACACCGCCTTGCGCGTGGTCTCGTCCTCGATGCGGCTGAGGCGGACGGTGTTGCCGTCCTGCGTGAGGGGCGGCTGCGCGGCGACCTTCCGGGCCAGTTCGGCCGCGTTCGACGGGACACCCCATCCGCGGCGGACCTCGACCCTGCCGCGCACCTGAATCGTGCCACTCGATCCCGTGCGGACGACGATGTCGCCGCTGTCGGAGGTGGCGTCGAGAACCGCGTCCCCCGAGACGGCGAAGGCCTTGTCGAAGGTGCGGGCCTGCGCGTGCGCAGGACGCGGGGCCGTGATGAGGAGGGCGAACAAACCGAAGAGGATGGCACGGCGGTACATGATCGGGCACTCCTTCGAACCGGGGACTCGCGGGCGTTTGACGGCGAAAAGGACGCGGGGGTTCCCTGAGCGAGCGCAGCGAGTCGAATCTCCAGGGGGCGAGCCCCGCCGAAGCGCGCAACGCGCGAAGGCGGGTATCATGGTTGGGCTCGCCTGCCTGCGACGCACTTCTCACTCATGACGAACTCCCTCTCTACCTCGCCATTCTCGCGCTGTGCGCGCCTCGTGGTCTCGTCCGTCCTGCTTGCGCTCGCCGCCGCGTGCGGCGACTCCGCGCCGACGGCCCCGACAGCCCCGACACCCCTGAACATCCCGTACAGCCAGACCGACCTGCGCGTCGGCACCGGCCCGGGCGCCGCCAACGGCAACCTGCTGACGGTCAACTACGTGGGGTGGCTCTACGACGTCAACGCCGCACAGAACAAGGGCACGCAGTTCGACTCGTCGGCTGTCCGCGGACCGTTCGAGTTCGTGCTCGGGGCCGGGCGGGTCATCCGGGGCTGGGATCAGGGCGTCGTCGGCATGCAGGTCGGAGGGATCCGGCGCCTCGTGCTGCCGCCGAGCCTGGCGTATGGCTCCCAGGGCAGCGGTTCCATCCCGCCGAATGCCACGCTGATCTTCGAGATCGAGTTGTTGGGGATTCAGTAGGGGACAGGCTACGGGCTACAGGCTACGGGCTACAGCCTTCAGCAGGCTTCAGGCTACGGGCTACAGGCTTCAGGCGTTTCAGGCTGCAGGCCGCCGACGGCCCGCGGCAGGGTCGGTCGGTGCAGGCAGTGAAGTTCGAGCGCAGGCGCTGCCCCGAAGCCTGCAGCCTGAAGCCGCAGCCTGAGCCCCGAAGCCCGAAGCCCGAAGCCTGAATGATGAGGCTGCCCGAAGCCCGTAGACGCCTGCCCGCAGAGCCCTGTAAACTTCCCGAGTCCCGTGCGCGCCATCGCTGCAGTGCTCGTTGCGCCCCTCGTGTATCTCGTGGCCGTCACGGCCGCGCAGGAGCCCCCCGCCTCGATCGTCCCCGCAGCTGCTGCCGTGCCTGCCGTCCCGGACGCCGCGGGCTTCGACTCGACGGTCAAGCCGTTCCTGTCGAACACCTGCTACGACTGCCACAACAACCGCCGGCAGAAGGGCGACATCAACCTCCAGCAGTTCGAAACGGCCGACGCCGTCGCCGCGCACCTCGACACGTTCGAGTTGATGCTGCACAAGCTGCGGTCCGGCGAGATGCCGCCAGAGGACGAGGAGCGCCCAGACCCGGCCGACGTCGAGCGCGTGACCTCGTGGATCACCGCCGAGTTGCAGCGCATCGAGGCCCGCACGCCGCTCGACCCGGGCCGCGTGACGATCCGCCGCCTCAATCGCACCGAGTACAACAACACGGTGCGCGATCTGCTCGGCGTCGATCTGCGTCCCGCGGACGACTTTCCACAGGACGACACCGGGTACGGCTTCGACACCATTGCCGACGTGCTGACCCTGTCGCCCGTCCTGATGGAGCGCTACATGGGCGCGGCCGAGCGCGTGGCGCGGACGGCCATCTTCGGCCCGGAGCCGACACCGCCCACGCTGGTCCGCCTGCGCGTGCAGACGGCCCAGGTCAAGCAGGTGCGTGACGTTCCGGCCGCCTACGACACGTCGGGCCTGAGCCTGCCGAACTCGCTCCACGGCACACACATGTTCCCTGTGGACGGCCAGTACACGTTCCGCGTGTTCGTCGGTGGGAACCGTCCGCTCAGCTCCGAGCCGCTCCGCATCGGCCTGTTCGTGGACGGCGCGTTGGTGGACGAGGCGACGCTGGACCCCGAAGCCTCGGCCTCGTTCTCGGAGGACGAGCAGGAGCTTGGCGGCAAGACGCTCGAGATGCGGGCGCGCGTGCCGGCTGGCGAGCATTGGGTCGCGGCGTCAGTGATGCACCTGTACGAGGGACTGCCGGCGCGCTTCGCCGGACCGAACCCCTCCAGGCGCCCCGTGCCCGAGCCGCGCACTTTCAGGCCGAGGCCCAACCTGCCGCCCGAGCGCGTGGCGCAGCTGCAGACCGAGTTCGAGAAACGTCAGAAGGACCTCGAGCGTCCGCCGCTGAACGCGGCGCGGGTCAGCGCGCTCGAGGTGGCGGGACCGTTCACCCAGCCGCGCGGGCCTTCGCAGGACAGCTTGCAGACGGTATTCGCGTGCGGACGTCCCGACGCGCCGTTCGACGAAGCGTGCGCGCGCACGAACACCGCGAGCTTCCTCGCACGCGCGTTCCGGCGTCCCGTGTCGCGTGCAGAGGTGCAGCCCTTCGTCACGCTTGCCTCGGACGCGGCGGCGCGCGGCGAGTCGTTCGGCGAGGCCATGGCCATCGTCGTGCAGGCCGCGCTGGTGTCGCCCGACTTCCTGTTTCGGATCGAAGGAGACATTCCGGCCACGCCTCAGGCGCCGTACCACCCCATCAGCCAGCACGAACTGGCGACGCGGCTGTCCTATTTCCTGTGGTCGAGCATGCCGGACCCTTCGCTGCGGGCTGCCGCGGACCGCGGCGAGTTGCGCAAGCCGGCAGTGCTCGAGGCGCACGTGCGGCGCATGCTCGTCGACCCGAAGGCCAGTGCGCTGGTCGAAGAGTTCGGGGGGCAGTGGCTGCAGTTCCGTGGCCTCGAGGCCGTGCAGCCCGATCGCGACAGGTTCCCGGACTTCGACAACTACCTGCGGCTGTCGATGCGCGAAGAGACCGTTCGCTTCTTCGAGGCCATCGTTCGCGAAGACCGCAGCGTGCTCGAGTTCCTGGACGCCGACTACACGTTCCTCAACGAACGGCTCGCGCGCCACTACGGCGTGGAAGGCGTGACCGGCGCCGAGTTCCGCCGCGTGAGCCTGGCGATGCCCGAGCGTGGCGGAGTGCTGTCGCACGCGAGCGTGCTCACGGTCTCGTCGTACGCCACGCGAACGTCGCCCGTCCTGCGCGGCAAGTGGATACTCGACAACCTGCTCGACGCGCCGCCCCCCGATCCGCCGGCAGGTGTGCCCGCGCTCGACGAGGCGGCCGTCGGAAGCACCGCGTCGATGCGCCAGCAGATGGAAGCGCATCGCGCGGACCCGACCTGTGCGGCGTGCCATCGCCGGATGGACCCCCTGGGCTTCGGTCTCGAGAACTACGACGCGATTGGCGCATGGCGGACCACGGAAGGGACGTTCGAGATCGATCCGTCAGGCGCATTGCCCGATGGGCGATCGTTCCAGGGGCCGGCGGACCTGCGAGGTATCCTCGCCGCCGACCGCGAGGACTTCACGCGCGCGCTCACGTCGAAGCTGATGACCTACGCGCTCGGACGTGGCCTCGAACGCTACGATCGACGGACGGTCCGTGGTATCGTCCAGAAGATACCGACCCATGAGTACCGCTTCTCGGGGCTGGTCCTCGAAGTGGTCAACAGCCTGCCGTTCCAGCAGCGGCGAGGGAGCCCCGCGTCATGATCCTCACGCGCACGCACCTGCCACGACGGTCGTTTCTTCGCGGTCTCGGCACCGTGGTGGCGCTGCCGATGCTCGACGCCATGACGCCGGCCCTGGCGCGCGCCGCCGAGACAGCCGCACGTCCGACGCGACTGCTGTTCACCTACATCCCCAACGGCGTGACGATGAACGACTGGACGCCGGCGACGGCGGGTTCCGGCTTCGAGCTGTCGCGCATCCTGAAGCCGCTGACCCCGTACAAGGACCGCATGCTCGTGCTGAGCGGCCTCGCACACGAGAACGGCAAGGCGCTCGGTGACGGTCCTGGCGACCACGCACGCGCCGCGGCCTCGTACCTGACGGGCGTGCACCCGCGCAAGACCGCCGGGGCAGACATCCAGAACGGCATCTCGGTCGATCAGATCGCCGCGCAGCATCTCGGGAAGCAGACGCGGTTCGCGTCGCTCGAACTGGGCTGCGACGACTCGCGCACCGTCGGCAACTGCGACTCCGGCTACAGTTGCGCGTACACCAACACGTTGTCGTGGCGCAGCGAGACGGCGCCGATGCCGGTCGAGACCAATCCTCGCCTCGTCTTCGAGCGGCTGTTCGGCGGAGCGGACGCCGGGCTCGATCCGGCCGTGCGGGCGCGGCGGCTCATGAACCGCCGCAGCATCCTCGACGTCGTGACGTCGCGCACGCGTGAGCTGAACGGCACGCTGGGCGCCGCCGACCGCCGCAAGGTGGACGAGTACCTGACGTCCATCCGGGAGATGGAGCGGCAGATCGATGCGGCGGAGCACGACTGGACGGACATCCCCGCGGGGGTCGAGAAGCCGACGGGCGTGCCGGTGGAATACGCCGACTACGTGAAGCTGATGTTCGACCTGCAGGTGGTGGCGCTGCAGACCGACATGACGCGGGTCGTGACGATGATGATGGGGCGCGAGGGCAGTATGCGGACGTACCCCGAGATTGGCGTCCCCGACCCGCACCACCCGCTCACGCACCACCGCAATCAGGGCGACTGGGTGGAGCGCGTGTCGCAGATCAACGCCTTCCACGCCGACCTGTTCTCGTACTTCCTGGGCCGGCTCGCCGCGACGCCGGAAGGCGACAGCACGTTGCTGGATCACTCGATGGTCGTCTACGGCAGCGGGCTCAGCGACGGCAACCGCCACACCCACGAGGACCTGCCGGTCGTGGTCGTCGGCAGCGGCGGCGGCGCCTTCAAGACCGGCCGGCACATCGTCTATCCGAAGGACACGCCGATGACGAACCTGTTCCTCACGCTGCTCGACCGCGTGGGCGTGCAGCCCGAGTCGGTGGGCGACAGTACGGGGCGCATCGAGCACCTCACCGACGTGTCGACGATCTGATGTCCGGCACGTACGGGCCGATGCGTACCGCCTTCGCTCTCGTTACCGGTTCCGCGCTCGTGCTCGCCGTGGCATGCAGTGCGGGACCGGCCGCGCCGCCCGCCGGCGCAGCCGTCGAGCAGGCACCTGTCGACAGCTTCCTCGCGGCCGTCCGCCAGCACTGCGGTCAGGCCTTCGCCGGCCGCATCGTTGCCAATGACCCCGCCACGCCCGACGATCCATTCGTCGGCAAGACGCTGGTGATGCACGTCCGCGAATGCGCACCGGCAACCGTGAGCATTCCCTTCCACGTCGGAGACGATCGCTCGCGCACGTGGGTACTCACGCGCACCGGCAGCGGGCTGCGGTTGAAGCACGACCATCGACATGCGGACGGATCGAGCGACGTTCTGACGATGTATGGCGGAGACAGCGCCGGCGCCGAGGCGGGCAGCGCCACGCGACAGACATTTCCCGTGGACGAGGAGTCGAAGGCACTGTTCACGCGGGAGAAGCGTGAGGTGTCACTGACCAACGTCTGGGCGATGGAAATCGAGCCGGGCAGGCGGTTCGTCTACGAACTCGCCCGTCCGGGCCGTCTGTTCCGTGTGGAGTTCGACCTGACGACGCCCGTCGAGGCGCCGCCGGCGCCGTGGGGCCACTGACGGATCCGGCTATTCCTTCTCGAGGACGAACGTCACCTTCATGTTGACGCGGTACTCGACGATCTTGCCCTTCTCGACGACGACGGTCTGTTCCTGAATCCAGGCGCCGCTGACGTTGCGCACCGTCTTGTTGACGCGTGCGATGCCGGAGTTGACCGCGTCGTCGAAGCTCTTCTTCGAAGCCGAGGTGATTTCGGTAACTCGAGCGACAGCCATCCAGAACCTCCTGTGGAGTAGAGAAGTCTGCATGCTAGCACGCGGGTCCGGTCGAGGCGGCTCGCCGCCCCTGCGTGGTACGATCAAAATCGAACAACCACCCACGGCGAAGTGCAGTTGCGCTGTCACGCACGCTTCGCGCATGGGCAGGTGGCTCAGGCTGAATGACGAGGGACGGTATCGACATGGGGGCCGGCGGCAGGGGCACGGGAGTGGAGCCTGGCTCGTAAGGCACCACGGGCGCCTGAACGGGCGCCTCAACGCGCAGGTTCCGGCGGCGCGGCGGACCCTCAGGGTGCGCCGCGTCGTTCTGCGTCCGCGCGTGTGAAGCTCACCGCGCTGATCGTGTCGGCGCTGGCGATCGTCGTTGTCACGCTGGCGGTCGTGCCTTCGCGTCCTACCGGCACGGACGCGGACGAGCCGGTCACGCTGACCCGCGCGCTCGGGCCGTCCGACGAGCCACCGCCAGGCGCGGCGCCCCCCGGCATGATCTGGATTCCCGGCGGCGAGTTCCTCATGGGGTCGGATGAGCCGATGTTCGCGGACGCACGCCCCGTGCATCGCGTTGCGGTGGACGGCTTCTGGATGGATGAGACCGAAGTCACCAACGCGGCCTTCGCGCGCTTCGTGGAGGCCACGGGGTACGTGACGGCCGCCGAGCGCACGCCACGCCCCGACGATGCGCCGGGCGTCCCTCCAGAACTGCTCGTCGCCGGCTCGATCGTCTTCTCGGCGCCGCATGCGCCCGTGCCGCTCGACAATCCGATGCGTTGGTGGGCGTACGTGCCGGGCGCAGACTGGCGCCATCCCGAGGGTCCCGCCTCGCGACTGGAGGGACGCGACGACCATCCCGTCGTCCACATCGCGTACGAGGACGCTGTCGCATATGCCGCATGGGCCGGTAACCGACTGCCGACGGAAGCGGAGTGGGAATACGCCGCGCGCGGACGCCGTACGCGCGAGCCCTTCGTCTGGGGCAGCGAGCCGCTGCCCGGCGGTGCGCATCAGGCCAACATCCACCAGGGACACTTCCCGCACGAGAACACGGCCGCCGATGGCTACGTGGCCACCGCGCCCGTCCGTGCCTTCCCGGCAAACGACTTCGGGTTGTACGGCATGTCTGGAAACGTCTGGGAGTGGACGACCGACTGGTACCGTCCAGACACGTACGCCCGCCGCGCGCCGGCGAGGCTCGATCAGGCAGTGCGCAATCCGACCGGCCCGGCGAGCAGTCTGGATCCGGATGAGCCGGGCATTCCGAAGCGTGTGCAGAAGGGCGGATCGTTCCTGTGCACCGACCAGTACTGCGGGCGGTATCGCCCCGGCGGCCGCGGCAAAGGCGCGATCGACAGCCCGGCGAATCACGTCGGCCTGCGCACCGTGCGCTGACGCTGAGACGCTGGGGTCAGGCACGCGAGGTGCCAGGTCTCGCCGCGCCCGCGCCTGCGCCTGCGCCGGCGCCCGCGCGCCGCGCCCGTGCACCGCACAGCACGCCGCCCACCGGCGCTCACACCGCGCACCGCGTACCGCACACCGGGCGCCCCCTCCTACCGTATCCGCCGTACCCGCGCCTGCACCACGCCTTCGTTGTTCCCGTACCCCGCACTCCAGCCAGCCGACACGAACGGCGGAGACCGCCGTGGCAGCACGGGCACGATCGTGTCGTTGACGAACAGGAACAGTTCACCGGACGTCCGGGCGGTGAACGTCACGTCCTGCCGGGCGAGTGGGTACTGATCGAACCCATCCTCGCCGATGCGGGCGATCGGGACGAACCACCGGCTGGTCCACACGCGGCGAAAGGGTGTCGCGCCCAGGAACACCGCACGCTGCACGATCGACAGTCGGTCATCGACACTCGAGAACCCCTCGGGCATCGGCGCATCGATCGTGTCGTCCAACCAGCGCGCCGACCTCGGGGTGAACCTGACCGTGTACGACGCCCCGGCCTGCATCTCGATGCCGGTCGCCCGGCAGAACGCACCACTGGCCAGGTCACGCTCGGCGACCTCGCCCGCCGCCAGCCGTTCGAGCGACACCGACGAGGACGCGCACGTCAGTCCGAGCCCGCTCGCCGCCTCGAACGCCGCCCGATTCAGTCCTCCCGCCAGCCACAACAGGGCCGTGACGCCAACCATGGTCGGCAGGAGCTTTCGGCGGACCACCGCGAAGAACCCCTGGTACCACCGATGCAGCCGCAGGCGCCGCAGCCATCCTGCCGCCGGACGACCGCCGCTCGCCGGTGGGGGAATCGGCGGGTCGAGCGTATCCGACCACACGTCGCGCATGGCGCTCGTGATGCGGCCCTTGAGCCAGCGTCCGCACAGCGCCAGCGCCAGGACGATCGCCAGCCCGAGCACGAGATCGTACGGCCGTCCGACGTAGTGGCCGACCCAGGGCGCCGCCATCGCTGGCAGCCAGTCGCCCACGGCCGCCACGAGCCGTGCGACCACGCCACGCTCGAGCGAGGCCCGCGCCGCCTCCGCGCCGGGCCGTATCGGCGCCGACGCGATCCACACCGACACGCCCACCGTGGTGAAGTACACGAGACGCCGCCACCAGACGAGATCCCAGACCCGTTCCTGCGCCTCGGCGCGGGCGCGGTTCGCGTCTGGTGTCTGCCATGCGTGGTCCTCCGGCGGAATGATCCGCCCGTCATCGGTGACCACGTCGTATACGGGCGGAAGGACGATCGGTGCGTAGCCGTCAGGCGCGCCGAGTACGCGCTCGATGACGCTGTAGTGGATCTTCGGGCGCCGGATGGTGACGGGGGTTCGCACGACGGGCCACGGCGCGAGCGTCCACGCCCCGTTCACGCGTCGGGGCAGCCTGAACCCCTGCTCGTGCACCTGCCCGTTGGTCAGCCACTCGATGCGCCGCGGGTGGTAGCGGTAGTACCCACCCAGGCCGTGACGCGAATCTTCCACCCGGCCAAGGGGATCGCGTCCCGCCAGCGTCTGCGTCAGCCGCGCGGGCACGAACCGGAGGCCGTGAATCTCGGCTGCGTCCGCCACCCACTGCAGCGACACGAGCGCGAGTGCATCGTCTGCATACCCGCCGCCGACGTTCGCGTGCATGCCGGCGAACCAGACCTGCGAGACGCGCTCGTCGTCGAGGCTGACGGGAGGCCATCGACGTCCCTCGCGCTCGGCCAGGGCCGCTTCCCCCGCTTCGTCCCACAGCACCGGATGGAACGTGTTGCGCTCGTCGTCGAGCGCCAGGGCGTGACAGGCCTTGCGAATGAAGGGGAGTGGCGTGAGGTCGGGCATCGACAGCGGCCAGACCCACTGGTCGATGCCGTCGGTCAGTTCGTCGATGGGCAGGCCGTAGGCATCGACGGTGTCCCACAGCCCGACGAACTCGATCGCGGGCACTTTGAGCCGCACCACGTCGTCCAGCCCGCGGCGACGCAGCAGCCTGTCGCCGGCGGCCAGCACCGCGTCACGCGTCCAGCGCGCTGCCGCGACGATGCCGCCCGTGTGATTGAACCCACAGCGAAATGCTCGATATGCCTGTCGCGTCAGCCGGTCGAGTTCTGGACCGTGCACGCCTTCGGACCCACCCGCACCTCGCGCCGCGATGATCACGCCCTGCGTGTGGATCAGCCCGAGCAGCACGCGTATCGTGAACGCGCCTCGACTGAAGCCGAACGCGTAGATGCGGTCACCGGGCTGGTAGTGCTCGCACAGGAAGCGGTACAGCCTGAGGACGTTCCGCTTCAGGCCGATGCCACAGACCCCTCCCAGGATGCGCAGGGGCGTGATGCCGGACGTCCCGACGCCATCGTCGTAGCAGGCCACCTGCTGCTGCGGCGTCGACAGTTCGAGCGCTTCGTAGATCCGCCACACGTTGGTGCGGAACAGCTTCGCGGCACTGTTCCCTGTGCCGTCCGACAGGAGCACGATGTTCTTCGACATGCTGACGTCCGTACGGCGCCGTGTTGCTTACTGAACGACGGACGACGCCAGACCGCACAGGAGGGACGCGCGCGCAGTTCGATGCTGGCGCGCATACGGTCGGTGGTAATCGAGACGAACCTGCGTCCGACGGGTCGCCTACCGGCAGGCCTCGATCACAGCAGCAACGCCTCGACCCTGTGTGCGTGCACGCAGTTGTGCGACGTGGACCAGCTGAACACAGTGAACCGCCCGTCCTGCGACGCCACGAGGGCGACGGTTTCGCGCTGGTCCTGTACGAACTGCGCCGCCGACAGGTGGCGCGTGCCTCCCAGCTGCACCGGCTGCAGTTCGACCGGCACCTGCCCCTCGATGGGCTCGGTGACGAGGATGCGCTCGATGGCCGGCCAGCCTTTGCGACGAATCAGCTTCACGCCGAACGCGAGGAGGTCGTACCCGGTGGTCAGCACCGTGGCGCCATCGACGGCCGTCAGCCCGGCGACGAGGGCGACGGCGCGTGGGGTCTGGCGTATCGCGCGATAGGGCGGGGACACGTCGTACGTCACCGGGGTGGCGACCGACGTGTGCCAACTGTCGTCGTCCGGGGGGACGACGAGCAGCGCGCCCCCGCGCCCGTGCCCGCGCATCGAGACGGCCATCTGCATCAGGACGTCCGCAGAGGCGACCCACGAGGCCGCCGACTCGAACCCGAACAACGAGGTCACGACCTGCGGACACTCAGGGCGTCGCGGCACGCTGGTGTCGACGATGCGCACGGTGTCGCCTTCGAGCACCAGGATGTTGGTGTACTTCGGAGCGTCGGCGTCGCGGCGGTACTTCGCCACGATGAGACCAGGCGCGACGACTTCGATCACGAGCGCGAGTGGCGGCAGGTCCATGGTCGTGCCCCAGGCTTCAGGACCGCCGGTACCCGACCAGACGCCGAGGTGAATGCCCGGACGCATCACCGCGGGCGCGAGCCTGGCGAGCGGGGCCGGCGCCAGGGCCAGTGGCCGCGTGAAACGCAGCGGCAGGAGCGCAGCGTCCGCGGGCGTGAGGGCGAGGGAGATCGTGGGCGCGAGGCCTTCCTCGCGCCGCAGGCTGGCCCAGAACGCCACCTCCAGCGCCTGCACCAGCAACGGTTCGTCCGGCAACGGCGGCGAGCCTCCGGGGGCGAGCGCAGCGAGGGCGCCGCGCAGGTGCGCGTGGATGCGCGCCGCTGCGACCGTCGCGGGCGGATAGGGGGAGGTCATGTCTCATGCCTCATGCTTCATGCCTCATGTCTCAGCTTCAGGCTTCGGGCTTCATGTCTCATGCTTCGTGACCCATGCTGGAGACGCCATATGGTACGTCGCCCCGGCGCACGTCTGACGCCTGGTGGGGACATCGGCTCGCGGACCCGACCGTCCTGAGCACGTCGCGCGGGTTCGATGCGGTGGACACTCGGAGGGAGAGACCACGGAGGACACGGGTGCACAACGAAGCAGCGGAG
>CAYMAG010000061.1:0-28865 GCA_964388335.1 uncultured Vicinamibacteraceae bacterium
TCGGCATGAGCTTTCGAAGCTCTCGCTACTTACGCGAAGAAGTACGACCTCTAGCCGCTCGTCCGGCGGCCTCTCCTTCCCCTCGACGGCCTCGTGGTGCACGAGTGGCGCGCCTTCGGGGCGTCGTACGTCCACGGGGCGGCAAGTTGCGTCCAAGCACTGGATGTGACGGTTCGTGTCCCCGGGGCCGGTCGGGTGACAACCACTGTTGCTCCGATTGACAGAATTCGTCGCTCGGCCCGACGATATCTGATGGTGCAGGTGGCCGACGCGCCGTGAGTATGCCTGAAGACAACGGAAATCAGCGGAAAGTGTGTCGACCGAGCCCCTCCGGTGCATCTGGCACAGCGCTTGCTCCTGTTGATGGGCAACACAGGATGGGTCGCGGGGGCGGCCTTCGTTACTGGGTTCACGAACAGGGTCAAGGGAGACACCAGATGAAGAAGATTCAGAAGGACCAGGGTTTCACGCTCATCGAGTTGCTGATCGTCGTGGCCATCATCGGCATCATTGCCGCCATCGCCATCCCCGGTCTGCTGCGCGCCCGCATGTCGGGCAACGAGACGTCGGCCATCGGGTCGCTGCGCACGATCAACAGCGCGCAGGCGACGTTCTCGTCCAGTTGCGCCCAGGGCAACTACGCGTCGACGCTCGACGACCTCATCCAGGGTGCGGCGGCCGGTTCACCCGGGTTCATCAGCCCGGACCTCGACCCGGCGGGTGCGGCGTTCGTGGTCAAGAGCGGCTATCAGGTATCGCTGGCCCCGGAAGGCGTGAGCACGGCCACGCTCGATTCGTGCAACGCCGCCGCCGCTGCCACGCTGTTCCCTTCCTACTTCGCGGCCGCCGCGCCCGCGGGTTGGGACAGCACGGGCAGCCGTCACTTCGGCACGGACGTCCGCACCACCATCTGGCAGAACACGGCCGACGTCCCGTTCGCCGCCGCGGCTGACCTGGTCACGGGCGGCACGATCAGCCCTGCGCAGTAGCCCACGGGGTCTCGCCAGAGGCTCCTGTGAGCCACGATGCCCGCTGGAGTAGTCACACTCCAGCGGGCGTTTTCACGAAGGTCGCAATGCTGCTGCACCAGACGGGCTACTACTTCACGGCGGAGCCCGTCAGCGTCAATACCGGCCGGCGAGGCTTCGCCACCAGTCAGCACGGCACCCTCTGGCAGGACGCGACAGGCGTACCGCCGACCGAACCCTTCACGCCGGGTCCAACCGTGGCGCCGCTCGAGTCACAGTAATCGCAGGGGATTCCGCTACTTGCCTTCACGCCGGGGACGATGGCATCGTCTCTGGGCACGGTCCGTGCTTCCTGCAAGAGGCAGCAGGAGGATTTCCCATGAAAAGCGGCAGTCAGTCCGAGGCACATCTCAGGAATCTCGATCGGCGCGTCGATCGCGTCGAGCAGATTCTGCCAACCCTGGCGACGAAGGTGGACTTGAACGCGTTTGCCACGAAGGAGGATCTGAAGGCCTTCGCGACGAAGGAGGACTTGAAAGCGTTTCCGACCCGCGACGAGATGCGCGAGGCCATTCAGGAGGCTGTCGGCCAGGTGCGGGTGTTGTTCGAGGCGCAGACGCACGAAATTCGCCTCATGGCCGACACCCTGAATGCGCATCTCCAGCGACACGAGACGCTCGAGCGGCGGGTCGATGGCCATGACGCATCGCTCGACGCCCTCGACCTGCGCGTGCGCCGCCTGGAGGCTCCACGCGGGCGTCGCACGACGTAGCCGGTCCGGTGGAAGGCATCGCCCCGCCACGTGTTAGCATCGAAAACGCTCATGTCCACTCGTGCCTTTCTCGCGGCCATCGCGTTCGTCCTCCTCGGTCTCGGCGCTTCACTCGCAGCGACCTGGGTCCACTACCAGTTGGCCGCAACGCCAGGCTACGTGAGCTTCTGCGACGTCAACGCGACGTTCAACTGTGCCGACGCCTATCAGAGCGCGTACGCCCGGGTGCTGGGCGTGCCCGTCGCCGTGCTCGGCGTCACGTACTTCCTCGGCTTGTCGCTGCTCATGACCCTCGGGCGGCGCCTCGAGGCGCTCTCGGGCTACCTCGTCGTTGCTTCGACAGTGGGCCTCGCCGTGGTGCTCTACTACGCCTGGGCCACGTTCTTCGTCCTCGGCACCCTGTGTGTGCTCTGTCTCGCGATCTATGCCGCGGTCATCGGTCTGTTCTTCGTCGCTGGTGCCGCCATGCCCTTCCCGCTCTCCGGTCTCCCGGCGCGCCTGACGCGCGACCTCGGGCGGCTGTCGTCCAGTCCGGCGGCAATCGTGGCTGTCCTGCTCGTGGCGTCGACCGCCGTCGCCGGGGCGACGATGTTCCCCGCGGAGACGCCCCCAGCGGCCACAGCCACGTCGACGTCGGCCGGGCCCGCCGCCGTGAGTCGACAGCAGGCCGGGCCTCCGCTGACCGAGGAGCAGAAGGCGCAGGTGCGCAGTTCGTTCGACGCAGCACCGCGGGCGATCGTCCCGGCCGATGCGGCGGGTGCGTCCGTCGTCATCGTCAAGTTCAACGACTACCAGTGTCCGCCCTGCCGGCAGACCTGGGAGCTGTATCAACCCCTGAAGGCGAAGTGGGACGCGGCGGCGCCCGGCAAAGTGCGGTTCATCTCACGCGATTTCCCCCTCGAAGGGGAGTGCAATCCGAGCGCGCCCAACGGCGCGCACGCCGCGGCCTGCGAAGCGGCCGTCGCCGTCCGTCTCGCCCGCGAGCAGGGCAAGGCTGATGAGATGGAGGCTTGGCTGTTCGCCCGGCAGTCCACGCTCACGCCGGCGCTGGTGCGTGAGGGCGTCGAGGCCGTGGCGGGCGTGGCCGACTTCGACGCGCGATACTCCACCGTGCTCGGCAGTGTGCGGAACGATGCCTCCCTCGGCGCCAGCCTCGGCGTGAACTCGACGCCGACGTTCTTCATCAACGGCGTGAAGGTAGGCGGCGTGCCGCCGCAGGTGCTCGACTACGTCATCGAGTACGAGTTGAGCAGGATCGCGTCGGCCGCGAGGTGAAGTGATCGGACACTGCGGCCGATGACCACGGTGCTGTCCGTTGCGTCATGCCAGACCCAGTCATCCAGCTCGAACACCTGACCAAGGACTATCCTGTCGGCTTCTGGCGCCCGCGTCCCTACCGCGCCCTCGACGACCTGTCGCTCGACGTCCAGCGTGGCGAGGTGTTCGGATGCCTCGGACCCAACGGGGCCGGCAAGACCACCACGTTGAAGCTGCTGATGCGTCTGGTGTTCCCGACGAAGGGATCCGCGTCGATTCTCGGGCGGCCCCTCGACGACCATCCGATGCGGCGGCGCATCGGGTTCCTCTCCGAGAATCCGGCGTTCTACGACTACCTGACCGGAGAGGAACTGCTGGCGTACTTCGGGCAGCTGTGCGGCCTGACGACCCGTGACGCACGGGCGCGTGCCGCCGCGTTGCTCGACCGCATCGGCATCGGTGCGGAACGCCGCCTTGCGGTCCGCCGCTACTCGAAGGGCATGGTGCAGCGCCTCGGCCTGGCCCAGGCACTCATCAACGACCCCGAGGTGATCTTCCTCGACGAGCCCATGTCCGGCCTCGACCCGCTCGGCAGGCGCGACGTGCGGACGCTCATCCTGGAACTGCGGGACGAGGGGCGGACGATCTTCTTCAGCAGCCATATCCTCTCGGACGCCGAGACGCTGTGCAGTCGTGTCGCCATTCTGGCTGCCGGGCGCCTGCAGGCGATCGGTGGCATGCACGAACTGGTGGAGTTCAGCGTGCGGGGGTGGGAACTGCTGCTCGATGGCGTGTCGGGCAGCCTGCGCAGCGCGCTCGCGTCGCAGGGCCTGCGGGTGACGGGAGTCGGTGACGATCGCGTACACGTGCACCTCGAGGCGCCGGCCACGCCAGAGGATGTTCTGCAACAGGTCACCGCCGCGGGCGCGCGGGTCCTCTCGCTCAGCGCCATCCGCGAGACGCTCGAGGATGCGTTCGTCCGGTTCGTCGCGGGCAAGCGTCGCGAGACGGACGATGGCGACAGGGACGTGCCACGATGATCCGCCTCGTGCAGGTGATCGCGCTCAACACGTTTCGCGAAGCGGTGCGCGACCGCGTCTTCTACAACCTCGTTCTCTTCGCCGTCCTGCTCGTCGGCGCGTCGGTCGTGATCGGACAGCTCGCGGCTGGGCAGGACGTCAAGATCATCAAGGACATCGGTCTGGCCGCGGCGTCGCTGTTCGGCGTCGGGATCGCCATCTTCCTCGGCATTCAGCTCGTGGCCAGGGAAGTCGATCGGCGGAGCATCTACGGCACGCTGTCGAAACCCGTCGGACGCCCCGCATTCCTGCTCGGCAAGTATCTGGGACTGCTCCTCACGCTGGCCGTCAACATCACGGTCATGGCCGGAGCGCTCTTCGCCGTCCTCGGCGTGTACCAGTGGCTGGCGACGCCAGGTGAACTCGCCGCCTGGCCTCGTCCGCCCGCCGACCCGCGCCTGCTGATCGCGCTTGGCCTCATCTACCTGGAACTGGCCGTCGTCACGGCCATCGCCCTGCTGTTCTCGACCTACTCGAGCGCGCTGCTGTCGGCATCGTTCACGGCTGCCCTCTGGGTCGCAGGGCACTTCGTCACCGACCTCCGCTCACTGGAGGCCATCGGCGTCGGCTCGGGCACGCGCTGGCTGGCCGCCGCCGTCTCGTGGGTGCTGCCGAATCTGGCGCTGTTCGACGCGAAAGCGGAGGTCGTGCATGGACTGCCCCTGGTGCCGGGGCAACTCCCGTACGCTGGTGCCTATGCCGTCTGCTACGTCGCGGCAGTCCTTTCCCTGGCCATCCTGGTCTTCTCGAAGCGGGAGTTCAAGTGAGAGCCCTGCTGGCAGTTGTCGGCGTCGTGTGCCTCGCCGCGTCGGCCGGCGTGCAGGTCGCGTGGGCCAGCCGAGCGGCCTCGCGTGAGCGCGTGCCAGCCGTTCGCTACCTCCGATCACCCGAGGTGGCCCGCCGGCTGGCGCTCTCGTATGACCTGCTCGCCGCGGACCTGTACTGGATGCGTGCGCTGCAGGAGTTCGGCGGCACCCGGCTGCGGGTCGGCGGCGACAAGAGCTACGCCGACCTGTACCCGTTCCTCGACCTCACGACGTCGCTCGACCCGAGATTCAACGTGGCCTACAGGTTCGGTGCGATTTTCCTGTCGGAGCCGCCGCCCGGGGGACCAGGACGCTCCGACCAGGCCGTCGCGCTGCTCGAGAAGGGCATCGCCAACAACCCGTCGCGATGGGAGTACTACCAGGACATCGGGTTCGTCCACTACTGGTGGTCGCAGGACTACGTCGAGGCGGCGTCGTGGTTCGAGCGCGGCGCCCAGGTGCCCGGCGCTCCATGGTGGCTGAAGTCGATGGCCGCGACGACCCTGGCCGCGGGAGGTGACCTGCAGCACTCTCGTTTTCTCTGGCAGATGCTGCTCGAGACCACCGACAACGACTGGGTGCGGGACGATGCGCTGCGCCGCCTCCAGCAGATCGACACCATGGAGCAGATCGGTCGCCTGTCGGAAGGCGTCGAGCGAGCGCGTCGCGATGGCCTCGGACCGCCCTGGTCGTGGGCGGTGCTCTTTGAGCGTGGTCTCGTGACCGTGGTGCCGGAGGACGCCGTCGGTGTACCACTCACCATCGACATGACCACCGGTCGAATCGACCTCTCGCAGCAATCGCCTCTCTGGCCACTGCCCGCGCCGCCACCGGTAGCCGCTGGGCGGACGGGTACGCGGGAGCCGACGCGCTGATGGCTGACCCGGCACTGCTCGTCGCGGCGGGTGTCCTCGGCCTGCTGGTCGGGAGCTTCCTCAACGTCTGCATTCATCGGCTGCCCAACGACCAGTCGGTCGTCTCGCCGCCGTCGCGTTGCCCCGAGTGCCGGACGCCGCTGCGTTGGTACCACAACATCCCGGTCCTGAGCTGGGTGGCCCTCGGCCGGCGCTGTGCGTTCTGTCGCGCGCCCATCAGCTGGCGTTACCCGCTCATCGAACTGTTCACGGCCGTTCTGTTCGTCGGCCACGCCTGGTGGTTCGGTCCCACGCCGCTGCTGGCCGTGAGGCTGGCTTTCGCCGCGGCCCTCGTCGTGCTGTTTCTCACGGACCTCGATTGCCGAATCCTGCCCAACGAGATCACCCTGGGCGGCATCGTCGCAGGTTGGATAGCAGCCGCGTTCCTTCCGCCGGGGCTCGTGTCGTCGCTCATCGGCACCGTGGCCGGCGGTGGCGTGTTGTGGGGCACCGGCGCCCTCTACGAGAGAGTCCGCGGCGTCGAAGGGATGGGCATGGGCGACGTGAAGATGCTTGCGATGGTTGGCGCTGTCCTCGGCTGGCCCCTGATGGTCGTCACGCTCGTCTTCGCGTCGTTGACCGGCGGGCTGTTCGGGATGGCGCTGATCGCGATGCGTGCAGACGCGCGGACGACGGCCGTGCCCTTCGGTACCTTCCTGGCGGTCGGCGCACTCGTCGCGTCACTTTTTGGCGATGGCCTCCTCACGTGGTATCTGGGGTTGTACGCGCTGTGACGGGCGCGTCCGCCCGCGTCTCCCTGGTAGTCCTGACACGTCATGGTGATCTTGCTGATCGGTTCGCTTCTGCTCGTGCTGGCGTTCATGTTGCTGTCGTGGTGGCGTGCCACCACGCGCGCGACGGTCCTTCGGAAGGCGCGCCTGCAGAGCCGACGCAGCGACTCCGCGCTGTCGGAGGCGCTGGCCGACGCGATGACGCGTCTCCGGGGACAGGAACTCGCCCAGCGTGCCCGCCACGACGCCCTCGATTCGTTCCTGCGCCAGATCGCAGAAGGACTGCCGGCCGGCATCATCGTGCTGTCCCCGCAGGGGCACATCAGGCTCACCAATCGATGGGCCGTCGCCTGGCTGCGCCTTCCGGAGCCGGTGACGGGGCGCATTCTGTGGAATGTGGAGGGCACCGAGACGCTGCGTGCGCTGGCACAGGCGTCCCTCGACGACCACGCGCGACGTGACGGCACAGTCTCCGCGGCCGGTGACGAGGGTCGAGCCTTTCCGGTCACGACCATCCCTCTCACCACGCCGGCCGGAGACGTGGATGGCGTGATGTGCCTCGTCCATCACGAACGCGTCTCCTGACGGCCGACGAATTTTCTGCGACGCCCGCGCCGGGTGCAGGCGGCCGATTCTGCCATCGTTCCGGGCCAGTACCTCGAACTGCAGCCGCTTTCCGCCGGTTTGCGCGGCTCCACTGACGACTCGCCGCTGGCGCGCGGCTTGCTACTCCGGTGGTCGTGGAACAGCGATATCGTCCAGGGCTCACGGGAGCCAGCCTGATCGAAGTCGTCGTGGCGATCGGACTCGTGGCGCTGCTGCTCGCCGCGGTCGCACCGGTGACTGCTCGAGCGGTTGCCATCGTCGAGTTGTCGCGGCTGGCCACCGTCGCGGATGCCGCGGCCTCCAGTCAGGCCGATCGCCTGCGAGCGCTGCCGTGGTACGACCTCCCGGGCGGTGGCGGCACCGTGTACGACACCTGGAGCCTCCTGCACGACGACGGTTTCATGTCGGGCGGTCCAGGGCTCACCGAGTCGGCTGCAGACGCGCTCGAGACGGACACGACGTCCCATTCGGACGTCGTTCCGCCGGCAGGCGGGCTTCCTGCTGGTGCGGTGCTGACGCGTCGCTGGCGTGTCACGCTCGTGCCGGCACTGCCGTCATGCCGCCTGCTGATCGTCGAGGTGGCGTTGTCGCGCGCACTTGCCGACGGAGTTCCCATGGAAGAGGCGGCGCTGGGCCGCGCGCAGACCATCCGGTGCGCAGATGGTGCCAGGCCATGACGGCGCACCGCGAGGGATTCACGGCAGTCGAGGCGCTGGGCGCGCTCGCGCTGACCACCGTCGTCCTCTCGGCTCTGCTGCTGCTCGTCCAGCCAACCCTCGACCAGGTGGTGCGGGTGCCCGAAGGCACGAGCCTGCATGACCGGTCGCGTGGGGCGGCCGCGGTGATACGCGGGGCGCTCGAGTCCGCCGGTGCCGGCGCCGACTTGCTCGGGCACGGCCTGCTCACCGACGCGGTGCCGGCCGTGTGGCCGCGGCGCCTCGGCCGGTGGCAGCCCGACCCGGATGGCTCGGCGTGGGCCGATCGATTCACCACGCTTCGGGTACCGTGGCTGGCCGCGCAAGCACCTCTCGCCGGTGTCGCCCCCAACGTGCTCACCCTGACGGGCCACGGCGCCTGCGGCACACACCAGTCGTGCGGGTTCTCGACCGGCGACCACCTGGCCGTCGTGGAGGAGGCTGGTGCCGTCTCCTTCAGCCGGGTCGTCGGCACCTCTGGACTCGTCCTTCAACTCGACGAAGCCATCCCGGATGCTGTCGAGACGCCATCGTTCGCGACAGCGGTCGACATGACGGTCATCTACTTCGATGCGACGCGCCGTCAACTCCGTCGCTATGACGGCTTCGGCAGTGACCAGCCGCTGGTGGACGACGTTGTCTGGATGTCCGTCCGCTACTATGGCGACCCGCTGCCGCCGAGACGGCCGGCCGTCGCCGGCGAGGCAACCTGCGTGGTGGATGCCTCGGGACAGCCGCTGCTGCCGCTTGCGGGTCCTGCCCCGGCGCCTCTCGTGGAACTGGCCCTTGCCGACCTGTCCGATGGCCCCTGGTGCGGGCGCACACCCTGGCAGTTCGACGCCGACCTGCTGAGGCTTCGGGCCGTTCGCGTGGCCATACGGCTGCAGGCGGCGGCCGCGGCGGTGCGGGGGAGTGGGCTCGAGTTCCTGCACCCGGGAATCTCACGTCGCGTGGCGGAACAGGTTCCAGACGTCGCCCTGGACATCTTCGTGACGCCGCGTGTGCTCGCGGCCGGAGGTTGACCATGCAGCCGGCGCCAACAGCTCGCGCTCCTCGGCAGGCAGGGGCTGCGCTCCCTGCAGTACTGCTCGTGATGTTCTGGCTCACAGGGATCGGCGGCTGGCTGGTGGCCCATTCGGTCTGGGACCACCGCATGCACGTGGTCGACGAGGAGACGGCCGCGCTCGCCCGTGCGGCGGATGCGCTGGCCGAGGTCATGTCGCAGCAACTCGCGGCCGTGGCCGACTGGCAGGCACTGCTCGACTCCGGCGTCGAACTCGGGTGTTCCGCGTCCGCGTCGCCTCTGCCCGCGGTCGTAGATGTTGCGGGCGAGACCACGCGACTGCAGGCCGCGACCGATGCCTCCTCACGATGGACCGGTCCCGCCCATCCGGTCTGGCGGCTCATCGCCGGATGCGACGCCGGGAGCCTGCAGGGCGACTGGAGAGGTCGTGGGGCTACACCGTGGCTACTGGCGTGGGCGGCCAACATGCCTGGCGGGACTGGTGTCGCGGCACCAGACCAACTGGCGCTGCACCTCGTGGCCCTGCATCCGGTCCGCGGCCGGGCCATCCGCACGATGACGGTCAGGCGCTTCCCCGGACAGACGTCGACGCGCATCGTGGCGTGGCACCCCGGGTGAAGATCGCTCCACGATTAGAATTAGACTGACCGACGAGCCGGTGCGGCCGCCGGTCGGATCCGCTACACTCAACCTCCCATGACAGCTGAACCGGGAGGCGGGGTACCGTGATGTCCGGGCGTGACTCACCGGACACCGATGACGGTCAGGCCACGGCGGATCTCCTTGGTCGTCACGTCGTTCACGATCGTCGTGTCACCCACGCGTGTCGGCAGCACGAAATGCAGTCTGCCGCCTATCGTCTTCTTGTCGCGCCCCATCGCTGTCAGACAGTCTGCTGCCGGGACGCCGGCCACGGAAGGCAGGGGCCCCATGCCGTCGAGCAGTGCGCACAAGGCGGCGTGACTGGCCGAAGGCCACAGGCCACGGGCGACGGACATCGCCGAGGCCACGCGCATGCCGTACGCCACCGCCTCGCCGTGGCGTAGCATCCGGTACTGCGTGACGGCCTCGAGTGCGTGCCCCACGGTGTGCCCGAAGTTGAGGATGCGCCGAAGACCCTGCTCCCTTTCATCGAGCGAGACGACGGTCGCCTTGATCCGCGCGCACGCCTCGATCACCGGCAACAGACTGACCTGGTCACCGCGCAACAACGCCGGCATGTCGCGCTCCAGTCGCGTCCAGAGTTCGGGCGAGGCGATGACGGCATACTTGACGACCTCGTAGAGGCCCGCGCGCAGTTCGCGGCGCGACAGCGTGCTCAGCAGATCGGGGTCGATCGCCACGAGCGCGGGCTGATGGAAGGCGCCGATGAGGTTCTTGCCCAGCCGATGGTTCACACCCACCTTGCCACCGATCGCGCTGTCGACCTGCGCCACGACCGTCGTCGGTACGTGGACCAGACGGATGCCCCGCAGGAAGGCTGCGGCCCCGAATCCGGCCATGTCGCCGAGTACGCCTCCGCCCACGGCAACCAGCACGGCCTTCCGGTCTGCGCCGTCGACCACCAGGGCGTCGAGGAGCCGCGTCATCGTGGCCAGCGTCTTCGCGCGCTCGCCGTCCGGGAGCAGCACGACGCGGTCTGCGGGCACGGCGAGTCCCTGGAGGACCGTTGGTCCGCTGAGACGCCAGACCCGCGGGCTCGATGCAACGTACACCCGTGAGGCGGCGGGACACGCTTCAGCGACCACCGGGCCAAGGCGTGCAGAGAGGCCCGAAGCGATGCGGATGTGGTGGCACGCGTCTGGACCCGTGCGAACGTCGATGATCAGGTCGGACATGGCGGTGAGCGTCCCGTTCCTCCGAAGGAAGCCGCGAAAACGGGATGGTAGGATAGCAGGGTCGCAGCCGGTCTTCCGGCCTCGAATGTGACGGGAGCGGACGGACTGGTGGGGACGCGCGCAGACTTTCTAGTGCTGGGCAGCGGCATCGCTGCGCTTCGGGCGGCGATCGCGCTGGCTGGGCGAGGACGTGTGCTCGTGCTCACGAAGGCGGCGTCCGACGACAGCAGCACGGGCTGGGCGCAGGGGGGGATCGCTGCGGCGCTGGGTCCAGACGACTCGCCGTCGCTGCACCTCGAGGACACGTTGCTGGCCGGAGACGGCCTCTGCGAGGCCGACGCCGTGCGCGTCATGGTCGAGGAAGGCGTCACGTACGTCCGCGAGTTGGTCGGCTGGGGCGCGCGCTTCGACACCGACGCCCATGGCGCCCCCGCCCTCGCTCGCGAGGCCGCCCATGCGGTCCGTCGCGTGCTGCATGCGCGCGACGCCACCGGACGCGAGATTGCCCGGGTCCTGCTCGCGCGGGTCGCGGCCATGCCGATGGTCGAGATCGTGGATCACGCGCGAGTCACCTCGCTGCGGATCGAGGCCGGGCAGTGTGTCGGGGCCACCTGGATCGACCGCGCCGGCGTCACCCACACGGTGACAGCCGCCGCGACGCTGCTCGCGACGGGCGGTGCGGGTCAGGTGTTCGCCGAGACCACCAATCCCGACGTGACGACCGGCGACGGCGTGGCGATGGCCTATCACGCGGGGGCCGAGGTCGCAGACCTCGAGTTCGTGCAGTTCCACCCGACAGTCCTCGATGTGGAGGGCTTCCCGCGATTCCTGTTGTCGGAGGCCCTGCGCGGTGAGGGCGCCTGGCTGCTCAATGACGCCGGTGATCGCTTCATGACGCACTACGAGCGAGCCGGAGAACTGGCCCCGCGTGACCGCGTGGCGCGGGCCATCGTGCGGGAGCAGGAGCGGACAGGACGTCCGGTCTACCTGTCGATGGCCCACCTGCCCGCCGACACGATGCGCACGCGCTTTCCGCTCATTGCCGCCACGTGCCGCTCCGCCGGACTCGACCTCGCCCGGGATCCCCTGCCGGTGAGCCCGGCGGTTCACTACGTGATGGGCGGCGTCGTGACCGACCTCGACGGCCGAACGTCGGTGCCTGGGCTGCTGGCCGCCGGAGAAGTGGCCTGCACCGGCGTACACGGGGCGAATCGACTGGCGAGCAACTCGCTGCTCGAAGGCCTGGTGTTCGGCGCCCGGGCCGGAGCGGCCATGACGGGGCCCACGACACGGCGCAAGGCGTGGGCTGCCGAGCGGCTCCGCGAGTGCGCACCCGTCGAGGATCGTCTGCTGTCGCCAACGTCGTCGGACGCGGAGTGGCACGGTGGCGATGCGACGTGGGTGCCTGAGCTGGCCTGGCGATGCCTGGGCCTCGTCCGCAGCGCCGACCGCCTGCGCGAGGCGCTGGCGAAGACCACGGCTGCACTGGCCGCCCTGCCGGAGGTCGCACCGCAGACGGCCGCAGCTGCTCATGTGCGCAGTCTCGTCACCGTCGCCCATCTCATGGCTCGCGCGGCATCGCGTCGCACCGAGAGCCGCGGAGGGCATTACCGCACTGACTTCCCCTCGCGCAACGATGAGCAATGGCTGTTCCATTGCACCGATGCGCGTTCCGCTCGCTGAGCGAGAAGGTACCTGTGAGCACACACGCGAATTCCGCCAAGGAAGGCCCCACCGAGATCACTCCACAGTCGACCGACTACTCGCGCTGGTACCTCGACGTGGTACTCCGCACGGAGCTGGCCGACTACACGCCGGGCCTGAAGGGCTGCATGACGATCAGGCCGTACGGCTACGCGATCTGGGAGCGCATTCAGCTTCTGCTCGACGCACGCCTCAAGGCCTCGGGACACGTAAACGCCTACTTTCCGCTCTTCATTCCGGAGAGTCTGCTCATGAAGGAGGCCGAGCACGTGGAGGGCTTCGCGCCGGAGGTGGCATGGGTGACGCACGGCGGCAAGGACAAGCTCGAAGAGCGGCTGGCTCTTCGCCCGACTTCCGAAGTGATCATCGGGACGATGTATGCCCGGTGGCTGCAGTCGTGGCGTGACCTGCCCATCCTGATCAACCAGTGGGCCAACGTGGTTCGATGGGAGAAGGTGACGCGGCCGTTCCTGCGCACCACGGAGTTCCTGTGGCAGGAAGGCCATACCGTGCACGAGACGGAGGCGGAAGCCGAGGAAGAGACGCTCAAGATTCTCGGCATCTACAAGGAATTCGTCGAGACAGAACTCGCCATCCCGGTGCTGACCGGGCGCAAGAGCGACAGCGAGAAGTTCGCCGGCGCCTCGCGCACCTACTCGATCGAGGCCCTCATGGGCGATGGGCGCGCGTTGCAGGCCGGCACGTCGCACAATCTCGGCCAGAACTTCGCGAAGGCGTTCGACATCAAGTTCCAGGGGCGGGACAAGGTGGAGCAGTACGGCTGGACGACCTCATGGGGCGTGTCCACGCGGCTCATCGGTGGCCTGATCATGGTGCACGGCGACGATGCGGGCCTGGTGTTGCCGCCGAACATCGCGCCGTATCAGGTCGTGATCGTGCCCATTCCCCGCGGGAACTGGCAGGAGACGGTGCTGCCGAGAGCGCGCGAGCTGCGCGATCGCCTGCAGGCCGGGGGCGTCCGCGTCATGATCGACGATCGCGATGCCTACACGCCGGGGTGGAAGTTCAACGAGTGGGAGATGCGGGGGGTACCGCTGCGGCTCGAGATCGGTCCAAAGGACATCGAGAAGCAGCAGGTCGTGCTGGCGCGCCGCGATACACGCGCCAAGCTGTTCGTGCCGATGGACGGGTTGGAGGAGCAGGTCGCCGGGCTGCTGGCTGATATCCAGCGATCCCTGTTCGACCGGGCCGTGCAGACGCGGGCCGACCGGACGCACTACACGGAGAGCTACGACGAGTTCAAGGCCCTCATGGCGGGGACGCGTCCTGGATTCGTGACGGCGCCGTGGTGCGACGATGCCGAGGTCGAGGCGCAGGTGAAGGCGGAGACGCAGGCGACCATTCGCAACTACCCGTTCGACGCGCCCTCTGCGGATGGCAACGTGTGCTTCGTGACAGGGCGGCCCGCGACCGTCGTTGCCTGCTTCGCGAAGGCCTATTGACGCTTCGGCCACAGTGCGGCCAGCGCCTCTGGAGCGCGCTGTGCGAGCCTGCGCACCGCGCCGTGACGACGCGTCAGCGCCTCGCGATGAACGATGGCGGCGAATGCCGCGGCGAGTTGGCCCCTGAACCAGCTGTCATCGCCCGCCACCCATGCCTCCAGGATCGCGTCGAGCGACGCCGTGTCGCCGACGGCCTGGAGCGCTGACAGGACTCCCACCGGCGTCGTCGCGCCCAGTTCCCGGACCGTTTCACGCAGGTCGTAGACCGCGAGGCGGCTGCCCCTGGTCGCCAGGGCCTGATGCGCAGCCGCTCGCGCGCCCCTCCATGCCTCCGCCGCCGGCGAGAGTCGCTCGACCTCGCGCAGACGTTGGATGACACGGTGCAGGTCGACCAGCGGGACGTCCCCGCCGGCGCCGGCCAGCGCTTGCCGCAGGTCGTCCGGGTCGGCAGGAAACGTACCCGCCGCGGCAGCCAGCACGATGGTGGCCGGTGATGCGCCGGCAGCTGACGGCCCGGCCGCGTGCCAGGCGTCACCGCCCGGAGCGTCCGACGATCCGGCCTCCGCGGCGGCGCGAACCTGTTCGTCGGCATCCGTCAGCAGTTGCGCACGCAGGGACGCCACGACGTCGAGGTCGAGGCCGACCAGTGCGCGGAGGGCGGCCAGGCGGACTTGTCGCGCGCGTGACGAGTCGAGAGCCGCCGTGGCCACGTGGTCGAGCGCGGTCGCTGCCACCGCACTTCGAGGCGTGGTGAGCAGTGCTGCCATCGCCGCCACTCCCGCCTCGGCCACTTCAGCCCGCGGGTCCGCGACGGCCTGCGCCAGCGCCGGCAGGGCCAGAGGATCGCCGAGCCGCTCGAGCACGCCGAGCACGCGGACGGCCTGCAGCGTCGAGGCTCCTGGCAGGGCGAGCACGAGATTGCGCACCGAGGGACGGCCGAGGATGGCCAGGCGCGCTGCCGCGGCCTCGGCGGCGACCGGATCGTCTTCCAGGAGGGTCGCGATCAGCGTGCGAGACTGTCCGGGTCGTTCAGGCACGGTGTCAGGTCAGCATCGGCGTCACGAGAAGGCCAGGCCCTTGCGCCGCGTGGCCACAGTGAGGTACCGATGACGCGCAGATTGTATCTCGTCCGCGGACAGGTGACGTCGACTCCCGGGAGGCATCGTGATGCGCGTGTTGCTGTGCGGCTTGTTGATCTCCATGCTTCACGCGCCGGCGCCGGCGCAGTATGCGACCCCTCGAGCGCACGCGGTGTTCGCGGGTGACGTCCGCGTGTCACTCGAGATCGCCGACACCGAGCGCCTCCGACAGCGCGGGCTCATGTATCGCAAGACCCTTTCGCCGAACGAAGGCATGATCTTCGTCTTCGACGAGCCGGGGTTCTACCCCTTCTGGATGAAGAACACCCTGATTCCCCTCGACCTGTTCTGGCTCTCGGCCGACGGGACGATCGTGTCCATCCAGGCCGATGTACCGCCCTGTGGCAATACGAGTGAGGCCGATGACGGGTGTCCGACGTGGCCACCGGCCGTGGGTACTCGGGCCTCCTACGTCATCGAGACGGTCGCTGGATTCGCGGCTCGGCACCGAGTCGAGGTGGGGCAGCGCGTCCAGTTGTCTGGCCTGCGAACGCTGGCACCGATGTAGGCGGGATGGCGCGTCACGTGACGCCAAGACGACAAAAGGGCCCGGGAGGTCATCTCCCGGGCCCTCTTGATGTGTGCCTGTGCCGAGCTACTGAGTGATGCGGACCACGAGCGCTGCGCGACGGTTCAGCCGGCGTGTCTCCTCGCGGCTGTTGTCGTGCTTCGGACGCTCTTCGCCATAGCTCACGGTGCGGAGTCGGTCGGCGCCGATGCCACGTGACGTGAGGTAGTCGCGAACCGAGTAGGCGCGGCGCTCGCCGAGTGCGAGGTTGTACTCCGCCGTGCCGATGCTGCACGTGTGACCCTCGACCTCGAGACGAAGCTCGGGGTTGTCCTGCAGAGCCTTGATGGCCTCGTCGAGAATGCGCGTCGCCTCCGGGCGCAGCGTGTAGCGGTCGAAGTCGAAGTGCACGTCTTCGAACTCGACCTCGCGTACAGCCGGACGCACCACCTGGATGGTCACCGTGTCTGTCGCTGTTCCGCCCTTGCCGTCGTCGACCGTCACGGTGACGGGAACCGGGCCCTCCTGCATGGGTGCCGTCCACAGCGTCTCGCGATCCGCAGGATTGGCAAGCGTGCCGGTGGGCGTGCTCCACTTGTAGGTGAGCGGGTCGCCATCGGGGTCGTTGGCATCGGCCGTCACTGTCGAACTCTTGCCGATCTCGACGGTGCAGGGGTTGCACCGAGCCTTGACCGTTGGAGGACGATTTTCGCCCGCGGCGACAGGCGGCGGCAACGGGGCCGGCGGCGGTGGCGGTGAGTAGACGCGTGCACCTGGGTGGTACCCGATGCGCACCTGGAAGCCCAGGCGGTCTTCGATGCCGTTGGTGTATTCGGGAAGGAAATCCGCACGCTTGTCGTGGGCCAGCGCCAATGTGCCACCCACACCGGCGAACCAGCCGCGCTGGCTCGTGTAGGTCGCGCCGATGGCGAGGTCGAGCGGGCTGCGGAGCGGGTATGTCCCGTCGACGATGCTGCCATCCTCGACGCCAGTCAGCCCACTGATGGAGATGCTGTCGTCGAAGTACTTCTCACCGAACAACTCGGCCGTGAGCTTGACGGCACTGCGCGTGGGGAAGCCCACGCCGAAGCCGTACCGCAGCCCGTTGGACTGATTGGTCTGCTCCGCATCGGCCCGGATGGCCGCGCCGACATACCCCGCCACGTCCACATTGGCGTTGGCTTCCTTGCTGACGACGTAGTCGATCAGGACATCGGCCTGGCCGGAACTGGTGCCGTTGTCGACGCTGCCGGTCGGTAACTTGACCATGGCACGCAGCGCCATCGCCACGGCGTCCTGATTCGCTTCCGACAGCAGTGAGACTTTGCCGCCGACGATCAGATCGCCGACCGCATTCCCCGACCAGCCTTGACGTACCCGCGGGTAGTCGTTGACGGGGCCACCGGCCGCGTTGTCCGGAACGAAGATTGACCGGATGTCGCGGTCGATGCGGCCCACTACCGAGAACGCCGCAAACACTTCGGCGCGGTTCCCGATGCCGTAGCCCACCGTCACGGGGAAGAAGGAGAGGTCGGTGAAGCCTTCCTGACGGTCGAAGTTGGTGCGGTACGCGCTGAACGACCAGCCCCCGGCCGGCAGTACCTCACCCAGCGGCACGAACCACAACCCCGTGTCGCCCTGGTACGTCGTCGTCGCAGGACGGGTCTCGGTTACGACGTCACCCGACGACCCCGTGGCTTCCTGCGCGAATCCTGCAGGCGCCGCCATCGCCATTCCCACTACGGCGGCGAGACCAACCCTGACGAGCCGTGTCATATCGGTAGCCCTCGGAAAAACGTGCTGAAGCATCTCATTGAATCTAAAAAGCTGCCCGGGCCAATAGTATCGGGCGTGCCCAACGTCGTCAACGATATCAGGAGGTGTCGTCAACGACAATAGGTAAGTCTCACCACACGCGAACCCCTGCCATGGCGGGGTGGTGTCTCAGTTGTCGGTCGTCTCCGGCTTCGCGCGCTTCCGGAAGACCCATGCAATACCGATACTGAGGATGTAGAGCCCCATCATGGGTATCGCCACCAGGACCTGCGACAGCGGGTCGGATCCCGGCGTGATGATAGCGGCGACCACGAACACCGCGAGCAGCGCGTATTTGAGGTTGCGCGCCAGCAGCCCCGGCGTCACCAGGCCCACGCGGGCCAGGAACATCACGACGGTGGGGATCTGGAACACCGCGCCCAGTCCGAGGCCCATCCGCACGTACAGGGAGAAGACCGGTGCGATGCGCGGCATGAACTCCATGTAGTCGGTCGAGAAGGCGGCGAAGAATGCCCAGGCGGCTGGAAAGACCACGTAGTGCGAGAACAGGGCGCCGCAGACGAAGAAGATCGTTCCCGACACGACGAAGGGAATCGCCAGGCGTTTCTCGTTGGCATACAGCCCGGGCGCCACGAACGCCCAGGCCTGCCAGAGCAAGGCGGGCAGTGCGATGATGAGGCCGACGAGCGCAGCGACCTTCAGGTAGAGGATGAATGCCTCTGCCGGCTCCGTGTAGATCAGCTTGCCGCCATCGGGGAGCACCGCCTGCAGCGGCTCCATGATGAAGCGGAAGACCCGCTCGATGAACGCGAAGGCAATCAGGAAGCCGACGAAGATCGCGACCAGCGCCCGGATGATGCGGCGGCGGAGTTCGTCGAGGTGTTCGAGAAACGACATCTTCCCGCCGATCTCGTCATCCTCCTCCTCCTCATCAGGGCGAGCGGGCGGCGGGGTGGCGACGACTGGCGAGAGCGGCATGCGGGACGTCGGAAGGGGCGGGACCTAGACGGCGGCGCCGCGCGGCGTCGTGTCGTCAGGGACCTCTGTCGAACTGTCGACCATCTCGGCTTCGTCAGCGGACGCGTCAGGCGTGGGCGTCGGAGCCACGACTGGTGCGGGAACGACGGGCGGAGCGACCTTGGCCGCACGGTCCCTGTCTTCCTCGAGCCGAATCTCGTCCTCGAGCGAGTTGCGCAACTCATTGGACGCTCGCTTGAACTCCGCGAGGCTCTTGCCGAGCGACTTGCCCAGCTCGGGCAGCTTCCGGGGCCCGAACACGATCAGGGCGATGACGAAGATCACCACCAGTTCCGGCATGCCGAGGGGGCCGAACATTGCGAGAGGGCCAGACATGGATAGCTCCTGGGCTTGCGTCAGCGGCGCATGGCTGCGTCGACGCACCCGAATCGGAAAACTGATTATAGGAACCGTCACGTGGCAGGGTCAACCTTGCCACGGGCGGCTTGGGCGCCCTACGCGCGCGTGATAGTCTGAACTCCATGTACAAGCAGCGGGTGCTTCCGGCCGTTCTGTTCGCCGTGGTGGTGTCGGCCCTGGTCGGCGGCGTGCTCGGCAGGCGCGCCCAGGCCACCTCGGATCCGGTCACCGAACGCTACCGCACGTTCACGGCAGCGCTCGCCGCGATCGAGCGCGAGTACGTCGAGGACGTGCCGTCGGATCGGCTCGTGTACGGCGCCATCAATGGCATGCTGCAGACGCTCGATCCGCACTCGAGCTTCCTCGACCCCCGTCAGTACGCGCAGATGCGCGAGCGGCAGGAGGGCCGGTACTACGGCCTCGGCATCAGCATCGTCGCGCAGGACGGCGACATCAATGTCGTGTCGCTCTTCGAAGGCTCGCCCGCCTACAAGCGAGGCATCCGCCGGGGTGACGCGATCGCCAGGATCGAAGGCGAAGACACCAAGGGCTGGACCAACGAGCAGGCGGTGAAGGCGCTGCGTGGCCCCAAGGGATCCACGGTCAACCTCGGCCTCCGGCGCCAGGGCTACGAGGCGCTGATCGAACTCACCGTCGAGCGCGACGAGGTCAACATCCCCACGATTCACGGGGCGTTCATGGTCGATGACCAGACAGGCTATGTTCGTCTGCGCGACTTCTCGGAGACGACCGACCGCGACCTCGGTGTCGCCCTCGACGACCTCCAGACCAAGGGCATGACGCGCCTGCTGTTGGACCTGCGTGACAACCCGGGCGGTCCCCTCGACCAGGCCATCAAGGTCTCGGACCGGTTCCTGCCGCGTGGCGACATGGTGGTCTACACGCGCGGACGTACCAGGAACTCCGATCAGGACTACCGCGCCCAGGACGATGCGTCGATGGACGGCATTCCCGTGGTCGTGCTGGTCAACCGCAACAGTGCCAGCGCCGCAGAGATCGTCTCGGGCGCCCTTCAGGACCACGACCGTGGTCTCGTCGTCGGCGAGCGGACGTTCGGCAAGGCACTCGTCCAGTCGATTTACCGCATCAGCGAGGGTGCCGGCCTCGCGTTGACCACCGCCCGGTACTACACGCCGAGCGGCCGCCTGATCCAGCGGCCATGGGACGGGGCATTCGACGAGTACCTGACCTACTCGCTGCGCGAACAGGACGCCGAGCGCCAGCGCGATCCGGCCGACCTGAAGTTCACCGATGGCGGCCGAAAGGTGTACGGCGGGGGGGGCATCGAGCCGGACAAGTACATCGCGGGGCCGGTCGAGGGCTTCAATCCGACGCGCTTCGGGCGGAGCCTGTATGCTCGACAGGTGTTTGCCGATTACGCGGAACTCTTCTCGGCGGCCGGCGACACCCGCGTCCGGGGCGAAGCCCGCAATCGCAAGGTGGTGGCCCGCGGGTTCGCCGTGGACGACGAGATGATCGCCGATTTCCGGTCCTTCCTCGAGAAGCGATCGATCCGCGTCGACGACGAAGCCTTCACCGCCGATCGGGAGTTCGTTCGCGCGATGATTCATCACGACATCGACCTCGCGTTGTTCGGCGTCGAGGAGGCGCGTCGCAATCTGCTGCGCCACGATCCGCAGGCGACGTTCGCGCTGAGCCAGTTCGGCGAGGCCGTTCGCCTCACGCAACTCGGCCAATCCACCTCTGTTGCGACCCGTCCCGGCCAGTAGCCCGCCACGGACCGTTTCGTCCAAAGCTCGACCACCACAGATGTTGTGGTTGGCGTCAAGCCTTGCCGCTATCCCTAGTTATTGTTAGACTCCGGGCTGTTCCAGCCCGGTCCTGCCGCCATGCGTCTTCAGCGTCTCGAAATCAACGGCTTCAAGAGCTTCCCCGACCGGGCCGACCTGGCGTTCGACCAGGGGGTGACCGCCATCGTCGGCCCCAACGGCTGTGGCAAGAGCAACGTGGTGGACGCCATCACCTGGGTGCTCGGCGAACAGAGTGCCCGCAGCTTGCGTGGCGAGCGGATGGAGGATGTGATCTTCGCGGGCAGCGATGCCCGCAAGCCCACGCACACTGCCGAGGTGAAGCTGAAGCTCAGCGGGGTGATCTCGCGCGTCGGCTCCGACGCCCCGGTCAGGCGGAAAACCATCGAGGAAGAACTCGAAGAATCGGTCGCCGACCTCACCGACATCGTGCTGGCACGAGACGTCGAGGTGTCGCGGCGCCTCTATCGCTCCGGCGAGAGTGAGTACCTCATCGACGGCCATGTCGTGCGTCTGCGCGACGTCCAGGACCTGTTGATGGATGCGGGCGTCGGCGTGAAGGGCTACGCCGTCATCGAGCAGGGCAAGATCGGGCAGATCCTCGCGGCCAAGCCCACCGAGCGGCGCCAACTGATCGAGGAAGCCGCGGGCGTGACCAAGTACAAGGCTCGCCGCCGTCAGGCCGAACTCAAGCTCGAGGCGGCGCAGCAGAATCTGACGCGCGTCGACGACATCATCTTCGAACTCGAGAAGCAGCGCGGGTCGCTGAAGCGGCAGGCCGCGCGGGCGCGTCGGTACCGCAAGCTGCGCGAAGAGCTGAGGCAGTGGGAAAAGCTGATGTTCGCCCAGCGATACGAGTCGCTGCAGCAGGCCATGACCAGCGCGTCGGAACGATTGGCGCTGGCCCGTGCGCGCGAGCAGGACATCGCCACGCGGGTGGCGGAACTCGAGGCCAGCCTCGAGCGCGTCCGTCTCGAACTTGCCGAAGCCGACACCCGTGCCAACGCGGCCCGTGCGACCGCCCATGCGCGTGAACTCGAGAGCGGCCGCCGTCAGCAACAGCTCGAGTTCGACACCCAGCAGATCGGGAGTCTCGCCGAGGCGCTCGTCGCGATGCGCGAGGACCTTGCCCGTCTCCACGAACGCGTGGCACCCGCCGAGCAGGAACTGCTCGCACGGCGTGACGCCGCCCGGCAGGCGGATGTCGAGCGTGATGCCGCTGCGGCCCGGGTCGCCGACGATGATGCCGCCGTCCACACCTCGCTCGCTGACGTGGCCCGGCACGAGGCGGCTGTCGAGTCCGCTCGCCACGAGGTCTATGCGGGCCTCAACCAGACCAGCACACTCCGCGGCGCCATCGAGCGCGCGATCGAAGCACGGGACCGCATCGCGCAGGAGATGAGTCGCCTCGAGGTTGAAGTCGACGACCTCCATCTCGAACGCGAGCAGGTGGTCACCGAAAAGACTGATGCCTCGACGCTGCTCGGTGAAGCCCAGGCGGCGCTCGACAGCGTGGCTGGTGGTCGTGCGGCGCTCGAGGCCACGCTCGGCGGCGCGCGTATCGAACGTGAGTGGCGCGAGCGCGAACTGCGGGCACGCGAGAACGCGCTGTCCGGGCTCGTCGCCCGGTTGCAGTCGCTCGAGGAACTCGAATCGGCGCGTGCCGAGTACGGAGACGGTGCACGATTGGTTCTGTCGTCTCCAGAACAGGTGGCCCACCATGGCTCGGTGGCCGATGCGCTCGAGGTGGAGCGCGGCGCGGAAGCCGCCGTGGCGGCGTGCTTCGGTGAGCTGCTGCAGTACGTCGTGGTCTCGCGCGTGGAACATGCCGAGGCGGGCCTGCAACTCGTGCGCGAGCAGAACGCCGGCCGGGTCGGCTTCGTCGTCACGGAGCACGCCCTCCCGCCGGCGTCCGCGCACCATGACATCGAAGTGCCGGGCGTGCGTCCCCTTTCGAGCGCCCTGCGCATCACCGGGCCGGCCGCGGCGCACATCTGGGCCGCGCTGGGTTCAGCCTGGTTCGCCAGTGACGCAACCGCTGCCAGGGTCGCCGCACGCGTCCTGCCGGGCGCCGTGGTCAGCCCGGCGGGTGACGTGTATCGCGGCGTCGCCGTGATCACCGGCGGCGGCCGTGCCGAAGCCCGCGAGATTCTGCAGACGAAGAGTGAGATCAAGGAACTGCGGGAGCGCATCGCCGGTGAGCGCGCGTCGGTCGCGATCATGGCGTCGGAGGTGTCCGAGCAGGACGCCATCATCGCGCGCACGACGGAGGCCGTTGCCGCGTCGGCTGCCGAGCAGGTCACGCACGAGAAGACGATTCTCGGCCTCGAACTCCGACAGACGCGCGCGTCGGACGAGTTGGACCGTCTGGCGCGCCGGCTCGAACTGCTCGACCGCGAGAAGCGTCGCGCACAGGAAGAGCGTGCCGCGCTCGATGCCCGGGAGGACGAGGCGCGTCAGTCGGTCGAGCGGCTCGAACTGGAGCAGCAGTCGTTGGCGGATGCCCTGGCTGAGGCGCAGCGTCTCCTGCTGGACGCCCGTGAGCGTCAGGCCTCCATCGGTCGCCGGGCCGCCGAGGGGCGGGCGACCCATGCTGCGCTCGTCGAACGGGCCTCGGCCCTGGCGCAGGACGCCGGTCGTCTCGAGGACGCGTCGCACGAGCTGCGCCAGCGCATCGCGGCACGGCAGGGCGAGTTCGATGCGTCGGTCGGGCGTCGCGCTGCGCTCGAACAGTCGGTGGCGATGCTGCGCCAGGCGCTCGATGCAGACCTCGTCGACCTCGACCTGCTGAAGCAGGATGTCGTCGCGGAAGACGAGGCCGTCGCGCAGCTGCAGGCGGCGTTGCTCGAGCGCGAGCAGGGGGGGCGCGAGGAGCGGCGTCAGCTCGACCAGATCCGGACGTCGGCGACGGCGCTCGAAGTCGCGCATGCCACCGCTCAGTCCGACCTGGGTCACCTCGCCGAGTCGTGCCATGAGGTGCTCGACATGCCGCTGGAGGACGTTGCCGACGAAGTGGCGCGCATGCGTGCGGACGGTACTGCCGTCCCGAGCGCGGCCTCGATTGCCGCAGCGGAAGAGCCCGAGACCGATGAGGACGCCGACGATGTCGTGGTGCCGACGTCCGAGAGCGATGCGCTGACCGCGATCGACACTGATGCGTCGGACGACGCGGCCGCCGAGTCACGCATGGCCGCCGTCGAGGCAGAGGTCGTCTCGGCGGAGCAGGCCATCAGCAGGCTCAAGAGCCGCATCGCGGCGCTCGGGGCCGTCAACATGATGGCCATCGAGCAGTTCGACGAACTCGAACAGCGGCACACGTTCCTGACGGGCCAACGCCAGGACCTCGTCGACGCGATGGCTGCGACCGGGGAAGCCATCCACCGCATCGACAAGACCACGCGCGAGCGATTCCAGGACGCGTTCACCGCCGTCAACGCGAACTTCGAGCAGATGTTCACCACGCTCTTCGGCGGTGGCCGCGCCGGCCTCGTGATGCTCGACCAGGATGATGTGCTCGAAAGCGGGATCGACATCGTGGCACAGCCCCCAGGGAAGCGCCTGCAGAACGTGCAACTGCTCTCGGGAGGCGAGAAGGCACTCACGGCAATGGCGCTGATGTTCGGTATCTTCAAGTATCGACCGAGCCCGTTCTGCCTGCTCGACGAGATCGACGCGCCGCTCGATGACGCCAACATCGGGCGTTTCGTGGAGATGCTGCGGGGCATGCAGGACCACACGCAGTTCGTCCTCATCACGCACCACCGCAAGACCATGGAGATTGCCGACCGGCTCTATGGCGTGACCATGGAGGAACCCGGTGTCTCGAAGGTGTTGCGGCTCGACCTGACACACTGAGGTGAACGAGGACAAGAGCACCCGCCATCGACGCGTGCAGCGGCGAATCCAGATGCTGCAGGCCGCGAGCGTGGCGCTCGCGCTGGTCGGGCTCACGTGGGCGCCGCACCTGCTTCCAGCGGTCGGTCAGCCCGTCATCACGGACGCCGTGGCGCTCGTCCTCGTCGCTGCCCTCCTCGCAGGAGTCAGTGCCCCGTGGGCGTGGGTGCGCGACATCACGCTCGAGCGGCGCTTCGGCAGGCCAACGGTCGCGGCCGCCCCGTGGGCGCGCCGCCATCTCTGGCAGTGGGTGCTCACGATGGCGACCGCCCTGCCGGTGTGGCTCTGGTTTCAGTGGCTGCAGCGCGAGTCGCCGTGGCTCGTCGTGCCAGCCACGACCGCCGCCGCCGTGGTCGGCAGTCTCGTCCTGCTCATCGCGTCGCCCTGGCTCATCACCTGGTCGCCCCGCGTCACGCCGCTGGCCGATGAGGCCCTCGCTGGCCGTCTGCATGCCCTCGTCGGACGCGCCGGTCTGCGCGTGGCGGGCCTCCACGCCTGGCGTGACGGAACCTCGGCTGCCGATCCGAACGCGGCGCTGCTGGGGGCAGGTCCGGGGCGCCGCCTGCTCTTGTCGGAGTCGCTGCTCGAGACGTTCGCGGCAGAGGACATCGACGTCGTCGTGGCCCACGAACTGGGGCACCACGCCCGGGGGCACATCTGGCGCCGCATGCGCGCCATGTGGACGGTCGCCGGTGCCGCTCTGGCAGCCGCGCAGGTCGCAGCGCTGGCTCGGGCGGCGGCGACCGGAGGGAGCCCTGCCGACGCCCGCGCCCTGCCGCTGATGCTGCTCGCCATCGCCGCGGTCGCGTTGCTCGCCAGACCACGGTGGCTGGTACAGTCGCGAGCCCATGAACTCGAAGCCGACGAGTTCGCGTTGCACGTCACGGGGCGCCCTGACGTGCTCGAGCGCATCCTGACCCGCATCTGGGCGCACCATACGACCGCTCCCGACCCCTCGCCGCTCGAAGCCGCCTTCTTCCTGACCCATCCCTCCGTCAGGGATCGCGTGGCCCACCTGCGGGCCTGGCGGGAAGAGCGCCTGGCGAGATCCCGACCCATCGGGTAACGTGTGCCCATGCTCACGCGTCGATCGTTTGCCGTGCGCACTCTGGCGTTGTTCGTCGGCGGCACCGGCGGTCGTGCCATGCAGTGGACGCCCAACTACGACGAGGGGCGGGTGCCGCGATACACCCTGCCGCCTCTCATGCGGTTCGACGACGGTCGGCAGGTCCGGACCGTCGAAGACTGGCGCACCCGGCGAGTCGAGCTGCTCGACACGTTCTCGGCCCACGTCTACGGCTGGACGCCGGGACCGCGTCGTCCGAACGTGGGTCTCGCGACGCCGGGCTCGTCCGGCACTCCCGCAACGGCGGCCCAGGCCTGGCGACCGCCGGCGTCACGGATCGTCGTTCGGGAGGAGCGCGTGCCGGCACTGGACGGACGTGCGCGCCGCACCCAGATCGGCCTGGAGTGGCCCGAGCACCCAGCCGTGCCGTCACTCGAGGTGCTGATCTACCAGCCTGCCGACCTCGCGGAGCGCGTGCCGGTGTTCGCCGGTCTCAATTTCTTCGGCAATCACGCGATCCACCGCGATCCTGCCATCCGCCTGTCGTCGCGATGGATGCGTGAGAGCGAGCCGCATCGCACCCAGAACCATCGTGCCTCCGAGCAGTCGCGAGGAACGGCGGCAAGTCGATGGCCGGTCGAGGCCATCGTCGACGCGGGTTGCGCGGTCATGACCGCGTACTGCGGTGACCTTGCGCCGGACGCCGTTGCCGAGGTCTCTGGAGGCGTCGCGCCGTTGTTTGCGGCCGACGTCGCGGCGCTGCCGGCCGACGAGCGATGGGGCGCCCTCGGCATGTGGGCGTGGGGGCTGTCGCGTATGCGTGACCTCGTGGATGGCCTGGCCGGTCTCGATCCGGCGCGCGTGGCGGTGCTCGGTCACTCACGGCTCGGCAAGGCCGCCCTCTGGGCCGGTGCGCAGGACGAGCGGTTCGCCATGGTCATCTCCAACAACTCGGGGTGCGGCGGCGCGGCCCTGAGCCGTCGCGCGTATGGCGAGACCGTCGGCCGCATCACGAGCGCCTTCCCCCACTGGTTCTGCCCGAGGTTTGCCAGCTACGCGGAGCGCGAAGCGGCGCTGCCGATCGACCAGCATCAGCTGCTGGCACTGGTCGCGCCCCGCGCACTCTACGTGGCCAGCGCCGTGGAAGATCGCTGGGCCGATCCACGGGGCGAGTTCCTCGCGGCGGCCGAACTCGACCCGCTCTACCGGCTCTTTCGCGTCGACGGGCTCGGCACGCGTGAGATGCCGCAGCAGGACCGGCCGGTCGGCCGGATGGTCCGCTACCACGTACGCACCGGCGGACACGACATCACGATGTACGACTGGCAGCAATACCTGCGAACCATGAAGGACCTGCAGGTGGCGTAGTCGTGCGCCGACGTGTACTGGTGAGCGCACTGGGACTGGTCGTCGCCGCAACGGCGGGGTGGGGCACCCGGTTGGGGCTCGAGGTGCGCGCGGTTGCGAGGTACATCGACAGGGAAATCGCCGTCCCGGCCGACCACCCGCCGGCGCTGCTGTTCCGATGGTTCGACACCACGTCGGTCGAGGTGCAGTACACGGCTGCATGGGAGAAGTTCACCAGGCGCGTTCCACGCTACCAATTCCGCACGGACCACCCCCTGTGGGCCAGGATGCATTTCGAAGACTGGGATCGCCTGCCGGCTCACGAGCGCGAGGAGCCGCTGCGGAACATGCTCATCCGCAGCGGGACCGTGATACACGCCGGCGACTGCTGGCCCCTGATGACGGCGCAGCACTGGGATGTGGTACCCCAGCCGATCCGGGCCATCGCCATTCTGGGCGTCCTCGAGTACTGGACGAGGTATTACGCCGTGGGCGAGCTGTTCGAGCACGACATCGTCCAGATGGTCCAGGTAGTCCAGGCCGTCGTCATGTCGGAGTCGTGGTTCGAGCACCGATCCCTGCTCGTCAATCGCGACGGCACCGAGGATATCGGACTCGCCGGTGCGTCGGCCTACGCCCGCGGGGTCGTCGTCAAGTGGCATGCCGCTGGTCGACTCGACTTCACCCTCGACGCCGACGACTACTTCAATCCATGGCACGCCGGCCGCTTCGTCGCCTTCTGGTTCGACCTCATGCTGCGGGAAGCGGAGGGAGACGTCGACGTGGCCATTCGTGCCTACAATCAGGGCATTTCCAGGGCCTGGGCGGGACATGGCGACGACTATCTGGCCGCCGTCCGCCGTCGCCAGCGGCAGTTCATCGCGGCCGGCGTGTCCCGCTCGCCGACGTGGAACATCGCGCGGACATGGCGTGACGCCCCGCCGATGGCGCCGCGTCCGAAGTGCCATCGGAGTTACGGCCGACCGTGACTTACCGGACGATCAGTTCGCCACGCATCTCGCTGCAGCCGGACTCGGCGCGCATGCTGCAGTAGTACGGAAACCGGCCGGCTTCGTCGGCGCGGAACTCGAACGTGATCGAGCCGCCCGGGGGAATGCGCTTCTGGATGCGGTACGCGTCGATCGTGACGCTGTGGGCGATGTCTTCGGACGTGATGGTCAGGCGTACGATGTCGTTCAGCCGGACGTCGAGCACATCCGGATCGAAGGTGTAGCGGCTGGCCTTCATCGCGAAGGCTCGCCGTCCTTCCGCCTCCTGGCCACGGACGGTCCGCGTGAGCCCGACGGCCGCCAGTACCGTCGTGATGGCCTTACGGATCACCCGGCGCCTCGAGACGTCTCCCATGGACCCGATCATACGAAAAAGGGACGCCCCCGTGGCGGGCGTCCCTGCCTTCCCCAGAGTCCGACGTGTGCGTCAGGCCTGCGGCGTCTCTTCCTGCAGCAACGCCTTCCGACTCAACCGCACCTTGCCCGACGGCTCGACACTGAGCACCTTCACGAGCAGCTGTTCGCCTTCCTTCAACTCGTCTCGCACGTCCTTGACGCGGTGCAGGGCAATCTCGGACACGTGGAGCAGGCCGTCGAGGCCGGGCATGATCTCGACGAACGCACCGAAGTCGGCGATCCGTACGACCTTGCCCATGTAGGTCTTGCCTGCTTCCGGCGTGGCTGTGAGTTCCTGAATGATCGCAATCGCCTTCGCGGCGGCGGCTTCGTCGTTGCTCGCGACGTTGACCTGTCCGTTGTCCTCGACGTCGATCTTCACGCCCGTGCGCTCGATGATGCTGCGAATCATCTTGCCGCCCGGTCCGATGACGTCGCGAATCTTGTCGACCGGGATCTTGATCGACACGATGCGCGGGGCGAACGACGAGATGTTCGCGCGCGCCGCGCCGAGCGTCTCGGCCATCCTGCCGAGAATGTGCAGGCGACCCTCACGCGCCTGCGCCAGCGCCTGGCGCATGATCTCCATGGTGATGCCGCTCACCTTGATGTCCATCTGCAGCGCGGTGATGCCGTCCGCCGTGCCGGCCACCTTGAAGTCCATGTCGCCGTAGTGGTCTTCGGCACCCGCGATGTCGGTGAGCA
>CAYMAG010000062.1:0-12133 GCA_964388335.1 uncultured Vicinamibacteraceae bacterium
AGCGACCGTTGCGGGCCGAGGCCCTCGCTGGGCCGGAGGCCCGCTAGAAAATGACACGTACGCCGACACCGCCGCCAGAGCCCGCCAGTTGGCCCACACCGATGGCCACGTACCCATCGGCATAGATGCCCGTCCGGACGGCACCGCTGGCCCCCAGGGTGACCGCAGGCCGCGCATCACCCGCGGTGCTGACCCGTACACCACCACGCAGCCCCAGCCGCTCCTGCCACAGGCGCTGTTCAGCCCCGACGGCGAACAGCCGACGCTCGCCGGTGACGTCGAGTGACCGGGTCAGGTCGGCGTCGGCCGCCAGCGACAGTGTCGGCGTGGGGAAGAACGCGACGCCCGCGCGCACCTGCCGTGTGAGCGACAGGGTGTCGCCGTGCGGCGTCTCGAATCCGGCCTCGAGCAGATTGCGCACCGCAATCCCGGCGCGTGCCTTCTCGAAGTCGGCCATGAGCCCGAGGTCCACGTCGAACGCGCTGCTCCCGGTACCGGCGAGTGTCGAGGCCTGGTCCAAAGGATCCTCGAGGTCTCCAGGGGCGGAGCCGGCAGCGGACGTCCCGTACACGTACCTGAGCGTCCCGCCAAGGTGCAGGCCGTCGATCAGCGTCTGGACCAGCGTCACGCCGACGTTCGACGTCCGCAGGCGCGCCAGCGGGGTGGCTTCGTCCTCGCGGGCAAGCGGGCCGGCGGCCACCGACGAGAGCTGGTAGTAGGACAGGCCGAGGGGCGGGGTTCCGACGGCAATGAGCGAACCGGTGTGTCGGGCGTGATCGGCCTCGGTACGTCCGATGTCGAACACGAACGAGAAGAATCGCCCGGTGGCGAGTCCGGCAGGGTTCCAGTACGCCGCGGATGCGTCGTCGGCCACGGCGACGAAGGCGCCGCCCATGCCCAGTGCACGAAGACCGACCCCGTCTGGCGACTGGGCAACCACCGGAGCGGACCAGGCGATCACCAGACACGAGACCATCAGACGAAGACAGGACGCACCGCGCATCGCCTGCCAGTGTATCGTTGCCGGGCGAGTGGCAGCGGAGGCCGGGCCGCAAGCCGCGCTTGCCCGGCGGCGTGATGGCCCGCCGGCCGTTCGTCCCGTTTGCGCGACGGGCGCCGACCCGAGCGTCCGATTCCGAACATCGCAGTAAGTGGTTGCGTACTATAGGCGGTGAGCACAGCCTAGCTGTACGTGGACCAGGGCCGGTCGCCCGCCCCACGCGTACGTCCGTCCATCCCAGCGAACACTGCCATGACAGAACCAGCAGCCACTGCGCCCGCTCCTCGCCTGTCGCTCGTCCAGCGGCTCGTCGGCGTCATCGTGTCGCCCGTCGACACCTTCCGCAGCGTGGCCGCGCACCCGGCCTGGCTGGGCGTGCTCGCGGTGCAGCTCCTCGTCACGGCCGCGGCGTTCGGCGTCTTCCTGTCGACCGACGTCGGCAAGGCGGCCTACGTCGACCAGTCGGTCAGCACCATTGAAAGCTACGGCCAGACGGTCAACGACCAGATGTACGAGGGCATTCGCCGGCAGGCCGAATTCGCCAACGTGATTCAGGCGGTGTCGATTGTCGTCTTCGGCCCGGTCGTGGTCGCCGTGCTGGCGGCGGTGCTCTTCGGTGTGTTCACCGTCATGGGTGGCGAGTCGACGTATCGGCACGTGTTCGCGGTCGTCGTGCACGCCGGGGTGGTCACCATGCTGCAGCCGCTGCTCACGCTGCCCTTGAACTATCAGCGGCAGAGCATGAGCAGTACGACGAGTCTGGCAGTGTTTCTGCCCATGCTCGACGAGGGCACGTTCCTCGCGTCGCTCCTGGGCGTGATGGACCTGTTCTACATCTGGTACGCCGTCGTCCTGGCCATCGGGCTGGCGGCCGTGTACCGGCGGCGGACGGGTCCGATCGCGGTCGGTCTGCTCGCCGCGCTGGTTGTCATTGGCGTCGCCGTTGCGACGTTGAAGGTCGCCTTGGGGGGAAGATGAAGTCGTCGACGAAGAAGTGGGTGATCGGTGCGGTGATTGTGGCGATTGGCGGCGCCGTCGTGGTGGCCAACATGCGCTACCGGCGACAGACCGGCAAGCAGGTGACGGCCGAACTCGTCCAGGCGCGGGACCTGACCGCCATTGTCTCCGCCTCGGGGAAGATACAGGCCAAGCGCACCGTCAACATCAGCGCCGACAACATGGGACGCGTCACGCGACTCGCCGTCGAGGAGGGTCAGCGCGTGAGCCGCGGCGAGTTCCTGCTCCAGATCGATCCGCAGTTGCTCAGTTCGGCCGTCCTGCAGGGCCAGGCCGGCCTGCAGGCGGCACGCTCGCAACTCGAGCAGCAGCGGATGGCGATTGTCTCGGCCAGGGAGAATCTCGGCCTGGCGCGCGCGAACCTCCGGCGAGAGCAGGAATTGTGGGCACAGCAGCTCACCACTCGGATGGCGCTCGACCAGGCCGAGAATGCCGTCAAGGTCGGCGAGGCCGAACTGTCACAGCGCGAGCAGGACGTGAAGACACAGGAGCAGCGCATCCGTCAGGAGGAGGCAGGTCTGGCACAGGCGCAGTTCAATCTGAGCCGCGTCCGCATCGAGTCACCCATCGACGGCATCGTCACGCGCCGCAACATCGAAGAGGGCGAGACGGTGGTCATCGGCACGATGAACAACCCCGGCACCGTGTTGCTCACCATCGCGGACATGTCCGTCGTCGATGCGGAGGTCGAAGTGGACGAGACCGATATCCCGTCGGTACGCATCGGCCAGCCAGGGATCATCACGATCGATGCACTCCCCGGCCGCGAGTTGAGCGGCAAGGTGACGGAGATCGGCAACAGCCCTATTCAGACGTCCACTGGACAGTCATCTGCCGCCGGGCAGTCTGCGACCAATTTCATGGTGAAGGTGACCCTCGACGAGGCGATCGAGGAGCTGCGCCCGGGGTTCACCTGCACCGCCCGGGTCACGACCGCCACGCGTCCGAAAGCCGTGGCGGTTCCGATTCAGGCGATGGCCGTGCGCGACGTCGTCTACGATCAGAGCGGGGCGATCGTGCGTCCTCCCCGCGAAGAAGGCAGGGCACGGTCGACGACGCCGACGCCCCAGGCTGAGCTGCCGGAGGGTCAGACCCGGCGCGAGACCGAGGGCGTTTTCGTGGTCGACAACGACCGCGCCGTGTTCACCCCGGTGAAGACCGGCATCGCCGGTGACCGGTATTTCGAGGTGCTCGACGGGCTCGACGCGGGTGCGCGCGTCATCACCGGTCCCTTCAACTCCGTCCGCGACCTGCAGGACGGCGACGAGGTCCGTATCGACGACCCCGCGAAGAAGCGGTCGTAGCGCCGCAGGCGATCGTCACCATGAACAAGTTCCTCGACGCGATCTCTCTGGCACTCTCATCGATCTGGGCCAACAAGCTCCGGTCGTTCATGATGGTGCTCGGCAACATCGTGGCGGTGACGTCGATCATCGCGGTCGTCTCGCTCATTCAGGGCATGAACGGGTACGTCGCGCAGACGATCGTGGAGGAAGTGGGCGTCGGGACGTTCAAGGTCGTCCGGGTCGGCGTCATCACCAACGAAGAAGAGGAGAACGAGGCACGCAGGCGCAACCCCTTCATCACCACGGCCGACGCCCGCGCCGTGCGTGGCTTCAGCCCGATGATCGATGCGGTGATGTCCGAGTCGTCGTGGCAGACGAACGTCTCGTTCAGGGACACGGTGATCGAGAGCGTGAGCGTACGCGGCGTGTCGGCCGAGTACGATCAGTTCAGCGGCTACAACGCCGAGCGAGGGCGCACGATCAGCCGCATCGAGATCGAACGCTCACGCCCGCTGGCGTTTCTCGGGTTCGAGACCGCAGAGAAGCTCTTCAAGGGACGCAACCCGGTGGACCAGACCATCCTCATCAACGGGGTGCATCACCGGGTGGTGGGCGTCAACGAGAAGAAGGGCTCGATGTTCGGCAACTCGCTCGACGACTTCGTCCTGGTGCCGCTCGGCAGCTTCCTGAAGCTGTTCGGGTCGCGACGGAGCCTGGAACTCACGGTGAAGCCGACCGACCCGTCGCTCGTGCCGGAGGCGATGGATGAGACGCGCGTGGCGCTGCGCATCGCCCGCAAGCTCAAGCCCGGTGACCGCGACAACTTCGGCCTGATCACGTCGGACACCTTCATGGATCTGTGGCGAAACTTCTCGCAGGGCGCCTTCGCCGTCCTCATCGGCATCGTCTCGCTCTCGCTGGTGGTTGGCGGTATCGTGATCATGAACATCATGCTGATGGTGGTGAGTGAGCGGACCCGCGAGATCGGCCTCCGAAAGGCCCTGGGCGCGCGTCGACGGGACATCGTCTGGCAGGTGCTGACCGAATCGACCACCTTGTCGGTCGTGGGCGGAATGATCGGCACCGGACTGGGGTTCGCGACGGCGATGATCGTGTCGGCATACAGCCCGCTTCCGGCGGCCATCCAGCCATGGTCGGTCGTCCTCGGCATCAGCATGACGGCCATCGTGGGCGTCTTCTTCGGCCTGTATCCCGCCATCCGCGCGGCCCGCCTCGACCCCATCGAGGCCTTGCGCAGGGAGTGAGCCTTGGCGTTACGTATCGGACTCGTCAAGGAAATCCTGCAGATCGCGGTACAGACGCTGATCAGCAACAAGCTGCGGTCGTCGCTGACGATCCTCGGGGTGGTCATCGGCGTGACCTCCATCGTGGCGATGACGTCGCTCATCAACGGGTTCGGGCAGTCGCTCGAAGCCCAGGTCCGGCAACTGGGCAGCAATACGGTCTACGTTCACAAGTTCAGCATCCAGAGCTTTGGAAGCGGCAGAGACTTCGTCGAACTGGTCAAGCGGCCGAACCTGTCGGAAGAGGACGCGCGAGCCCTGGCCGACTCCCCGCTCGTGGAGAGCGTGGGCCTGCAGATCGGTGGAGGGCCGTTCACCCAGATGGAGCGCATCACCTATGGCGGGGATGCCACCAAGGCATCCGCGCTGGTGGGCGCCACCGCCAACTTTGCCGAGACGAATTTCATCGCGCTCGAGGCAGGCCGGCCCTTCGTCGACTTCGAGGTGACCAGCCGCAGGCAGGTCGTGATGCTCGGGTTCGGGCCCGCCGACACGCTGTTCCTGAGCAAGGGGATCGATCCCATCGGCAAGCAGGTGCGCATCGGCCGTGACCTCTACACCGTCGTCGGCGTCTTCGCGAAGCGCCCCGCGTCGATTGGCGATGCGGACGCCTTCGCCGTCGTGCCCTTCACGACCTACGAGAAGAAGTATCCGACGCCACGCTTTCGCGGCATCCTGAACCGTCCGCTGCAGATGGCGGTCAGCGCCGCGCCGGGGGTTGGCCAGACGGAACTTCAGGTCGAGATCGAACAGATCATGCGCGGTCGCCATCGCCTGAAGCTGGGGGAAGAGAACGACTTCGACCTGATGACCGCCGACAGCCTCATGGGCTTCATCCGCCAGTTCACGCAGGCCGTCTTCCTCGCGCTGGTGGTCATCTCGTCCATCGCCCTCATGGTCGGAGGCATTGGCGTCATGGCCATCATGACGATCTCGGTGACCGAGCGGACACGCGAGATCGGCGTCCGCAAAGCGCTGGGCGCCAGGCGTCGCGAGATCCTCTTCCAGTTCCTCCTGGAGGCCGTGTTCCTCACCTCGCTCGGCGGACTGCTGGGCATTCTGCTCGGCGTGACCATCGGCCTGACCGTCACGTACTTCGCGGGCTTCCCGTCGGCCCTGCCCTGGTGGTCGTTCGCGCTGGGCGTCGGCTTCTCCGCAACCGTCGGCATACTCTTCGGCATGCTGCCAGCGATGAAGGCGGCCAAGCTCGACCCCATCGAGGCGCTGCGCTACGAATGAGGCCGGCGGCCGGTTCACGGTCCACGGTTCGAATCCCTGCCTCCCAGCCAGACTTCGCTCGGCTTCGCCGAGCTTCGTCCAGGCTCGCCGAAGCGGCGTAGCCGCGAAGGCGGCCAGCACCAAGCGAGTTTCCCTCAGGCGAAGTCTGTCTCGCCGAAGCGGGCGCAGCCCGCGAAGGCGGACCTCCTCGCAGCAATCCCGCCTACTTGTAGAACGCGCATTCGCCCGGGAATCTGTCCGCTACCCCGCCCACACTCAGGAATGCCCGGGACGGCGAGGCGCCGCAAGGCGTCTGAGCCGTTCCATCAGGAGGCCCCGCCTCGCCTGACGGGCGGCGTCAGGAAGAAGGAAGCCGCCGAGGGCATCGGTGAAATCCGGGTTGTCGAGCAGGAACCGGATCTCGGTGCCAATGTACTCGCGCAGGTCGTCATTAGCCGCAGCGACATCGGCCACAATTTCGGGCCGTCCGTCGAGAACGGCAACGATGTCCTCGAGGTCGTGGCTGGCGACGACGTCGCCCCCACCACGCCCGTGGAAGGCTTCGAGCTTGGTCGCGATGAACAGGGCCGGCGTGACCACTTGCACCTGGTACCCGGCGACGTCGAATCGCTGAGCCGTCTCGATGGCGGCCGGGTACCACCGGTTGCTGAAGCCGAGCACGTGTTCGTCCACGGGCATGACGTCGACGATGAGATCGTCCCGTCGCCACCGGCAGAGTGGCGCGCCTGGCGTCGCGTCCTCGGCGAGTCCCAGCGCGCGCAGCCGTTTCGAAAGAGCGGCGTACTTGGCGTAGGACGTCACGTCCACGATGGCGTCGACATCCTTCGTCGGCCGGATGCCACCTGCCGCCGGATCCGTGATGAACAGACCCGTCGTGCAGCCGCCGACGAACACGAGTTCGTCAAGCACCGGCGCGAGAAGGCGCACGACCCACTCGAAGAGCACGCGATTCGGATCAGCCACGGAGGAGTCTCCGCAACCGCGCGCTCAGCTCCTTCTCCGCCAATTGCCGCTCCCGGACGCGTCCATCGCGCAGCGCGTCGACCAGCGCCAGGAGTTCATGAAGCACCGGATCACGCCGAGCCGCCTTCGGCACGGCCTTGTGAAGGGGTTCGAACGTCATCCCACGTACGTCGCCCTCGGCATCCGGCCACACCGGTGGGAGGTCGTCGCTGTCTGCAATCTGACTGCTCAGCGGAGGAGCCGCATAGGCCGTCGGCATGCCGCGAGTGGCCTCCCCACGTTGAACCGGAAACGCGTACTTCACACCGTGGATCAGGAACTCTTCGACCGCCCTCAAGAGCGGTCGGCCCGTCTGAGGATCGATCAGTCGAGACCGCTCGAGGCGCTTGAGCGACGCATGCACCTGGGACGGGCTCAACCCGAGGTCGCTGGCCACCTGCGCGATCGACGGCCGCTGTCCGCCGTAGCTCACGAGCTTGGCCAGCGCGACGACGTCCTGGGGCAGGAGACTCTGAGCCATTCTGTATTCTAGAATCTAGAATGCAGAATGGCAAGACGCGGTCGTCGCCCGCACCCTCCGAATCCCTGGACTTTCTGAGGTGTAGCCTGAGGAGGCACAATGTCGCCCGCGTCTTGCCCGCGCCGAGCACGCCCGCAAGATCTCGTCTCGGAGCGTGCGTGTGGTCAGCCTGCGGTCAGCGCGCTCTACTCAGATGAACGCAGGCAGCGAGCGAAACCTTACAGACGACTTGTGTTTCTCGAGGCGCGCTGACGTTCCCGTGGGTTGCGACCAGGCGGATGGTCGGCGACATGTCTTGCGGCTTCCGCACACAACGGACGCTCATCGCGCGCGGCGAGCACATCGGCAACCGAGGTGCCGCACAGAGGCGCCTCCCGCGTTGCCGCGGATGAGCGCCTGCCAGAAGCCAGGGCAGATGTCGAACGCGTAGTACGCGTTCTTGGCGGCGATGAAGACGTCCGAATCGAGGACGAACACCGCCGGCGCGCTCACGGCAGCGCCATCCCCAGCCGGCGCGCATATTCCTGAAACGCGCCACCATGAAGGCCGGTGAGATCGTAGGTTGCCACAGCCGCGATGAGGGCCTCGGCACGCCTGGAGCAGTGTGGTGATGCGCCCGGCACTCCCAGTTGTCAGAGCGCGTTTCCCGCGACACTGCATTCTTTGACGCGATTCCGGCCTGTTTCGAGAGGCGCGAAACCGTCTCCAGAATGTCTCCAAGACGGAGGTGAACACGGGAGGAGTGAAGGGGACGGCAGTGAACGAATCGAAGCGCCGTAACCACTGGTGCGCAAGCGGTTATTACCAGAAGTCCAGCGCCATCAGCCACTTGGAAAAAGGTCCACGGTCCATGGTTCAGGGGCCTGCCCGCCGTAGCCTCGGCGAAGGCGGGTAGACGGTCGGCGGTAGACGATATAGCATCACTGCTCACCAGTTGACCGACGCTCGCCGGCACTGTCTCGGCAGTAGCTGAGCGCCGGGTGGTCGGTCGGCAGGACGACCAGACGGCGATGCGTGCAGACACGCGTCGCGAGGTTGCGCAGGTGCCCATGTCGAATGTATCCGCTGATGCCATCCGAAACGTCGCCGTCGTCGGCCACAACGGCGCCGGCAAGACGCAACTCGTCTCTGCCCTGCTCTTCACGGCGGGCGCCACGACCCGACTCGGCAAGGTGGACGACGGCACCGCGCCTACCGACTACGACGACGAGGCCATCGCCCGCAAGCACACGCTGGCGGCCACACCCGCCTGGCTCGAGTGGCGACAACACAAGGTCAACATCATCGACACGCCGGGCTTCGGCAGCTTCCTGAGCGAGACGGGCGCGGCGCTGCGCGTGACCGACGCGTCGCTCGTCGTGGTGGATGCCGTCTCGGGCGTCGAGGCCCAGACCGAACGCGTGTGGGCCATGGCCGCCGAGGAACGCACCCCGTGCCTGGTGGTCGTCAACCGCATGGACCGTGAGCGCGCCGATCTCTCCCGTGTGCTCGAGAGCCTGCGCGAGGCATTCGGCCGCTCGATCGTGCCCATCACGTTGCCGATCGGAAGCGAGCGTCAGTTCAGCGGCGTGGTGGATCTGCTGACGATGCAGGCATGCCGGTACACGGGAACGACGGGTCACGCCACGTGCGGACCTGTTCCCGACGATCTTGGCAGCGCGGCGCGAGAGGCGCGTGAGCATCTCGTGGAACTGGTGGCCGAGGCCGACGACCTGCTCATGGAGCGCTTCTTCGAGGAAGGAACCCTGTCGGACGAGGAACTGGCGAGCGGTCTCAGGACCGCCGTCCGCACCGGCGCCGTGGTGCCGGTGCTGTGCACGTCGGCCCTCGAGAACATCGGCACCGACGTGCTCCTGTCGGCACTCGTCAGCCTCGTGCCGTCCCCGCTCGAACGCCAGGTGCGCGCGGTGTCCGCATCCGGTGAGACGCTGGAGGCGGTGGCGTCCGACAGCGCGCCGACGCGCCTGTTCGTCTGGAAGACCGTGGCCGACCCGTTTGCCGGCCGCATCACCCTCTTCAGGGTCGTCACCGGGGTCGTCCGCGACGACACGACGCTGACCCTGGTGGGCAAGGGATCGCAGGAACGCCTCGCGCATCTGCTGACCGTCCAGGGCAAGACGCAGCAACCCACTCCCGAACTGCATGCCGGCGATCTGGGGGCCGTGGCGAAGCTCAAGGAGGCACAGACGGGCGACACGCTGGCGGACAAGTCGACCGCCGACTCCTTCCCACCCGTGAAGTTCGCAGAGCCGCTCATGTCGTATGCCCTCGAGCCCAGGAGTCGAGCCGACGAAGAGAAGATCAGCAGCGCCCTGCACCGGCTGCAGGAAGAAGACCCGACGGTGCGCACCGACCGCGACCCGCGCACGCACGAGCAGCTGATCTCCGGCCAGGGCCAGCTGCATCTCGAGGTGACGGTCGCCAAACTCAAGCGACGCTTCGGCGTCGACGTCACGTTGAAGCTGCCTCGTATCCCGTATCTCGAGACCATTACGGCGAGCACCGAGGCCCACGGACGTCACAAGAAGCAGACCGGGGGCCACGGCCAGTTCGGCGACTGCAAGATCCGCATCGAACCACTGCCTCGCGGCGCAGACTTCGCCTTCGGCGACGAGATCTTCGGCGGCGCCATCCCCCGCCAGTACGTGCCGGCCATCGAGAAGGGCATTCAGGACGCGCGCATGAAGGGGTTCCTCGCCGGCTATCCGGTCGTCGACTTCAAGGCCACGGTGTACGACGGATCGTTCCACGCGGTGGACAGCAACGAACTGTCGTTCAAGATGGCCGGCGCCCTGGCCTTCCGCGATGCCATGACGCGGGCGCGTCCCGTGCTGCTCGAGCCGATCATGCGCGTGGAGGTGCGATCGCCCAGTGACTTCGCGGGTGATCTGATGGGTGACCTGAACTCGCGGCGCGGTCGTATCAGCGGCATGGATGCCAAGGGCCAGACCACCGTCATCCATGCGCACGCGCCCATGTCGGAGATGCTGACGTACGAGCAGCACCTCACGTCGGCCACCGGCGGACGCGGCTCGTATTTCATGGTGCACTCGCACTACGAAGAAGTGCCGCCGCACCTCCAGGCGAAGATCGTCTCGCAGATGAAGGCGGAGCAGGGCGAACAGGCCGAAGCCTGATCGCAGCACCTTGTCACGCGATCGACGAACCCGTCTGGTAGGATTCGCGCATGCGTCATCAACGAGTGGTCATTGGAGTGGTCTCGGCGATGCTGGCGCTCGGTACCGTCGTGACCGGTCAGCAACAGGCGGCGTCGCCGTCACTGCGCTGGTTCAAGGGCAACACGCACACGCACACCCTCAACAGTGACGGTGACAGCACGCCGGACGAGGTGGTGCGCTGGTACCGTGAACACGGCTACCACTTCGTCTTCCTCACCGATCACAACTTCATCACCGACGTGTCGGCCCTGCAGGCGCTGCACGGCGCCGACGACCGCTTCCTCGTCATCAAGGGCGAGGAGGTCAGCGCGAGCTTCGACAAGAAGCCGCTGCACATCAACGGGCTCGACCCTGCCGAACGGGTGGAACCCCGGACGGGCACGAGCGTGGTCGACGTCCTGCAGAAGAACGTCGACGCCATTCGCGCCGTCGAAGGCGTTCCCCACATCAATCATCCGAATTTCCGGTGGGCCATCAGCCCGGAGGAACTCGGCGCCGTACGCAACAACAAGCTGTTCGAGGTCTTCAACGGGCATCCGATGGTCAACAACCTCGGCGGCGGCGACCGTCCGAGCCTCGAAGAAGCGTGGGACATGCTGCTCTCGCAGGGTCTCGAATTGTACGGACTCGCCACCGACGACGCGCACCACTTCAAGCGGCCATGGGACAGCACGTCGTCGCGGCCTGGACAGGGATGGATTGTCGTGCGCGCACCTGCGCTCGAGGCGCGGGCGCTGCTGGCGGCGATGGAACGCGGCGATTTCTACGCGTCGACCGGCGTCACGCTCTCCGACTACGAGGCCACCTCGCAGGCCGTACGCGTCACCGTCAGGAAGGACGGCTGGAGCCGTTACCGCATCGACTTCATCGGCAAGGGCGGCACGGTGCTCGAGACCGCGACCGACAGCCCCGCCGAGTACCACATCCGTGGCACCGAGGGTTACGTTCGCGCGAAGATCAGCGACTCGAACGGCCACGTCGCGTGGACGCAGCCGATCATGGTCGGCGGTCGCTGAGGATTCGCCTCAGCTGCCGGCCTTTCGCTGCGCCACCCATTCACCGATGCGCCGTTCGAGCACGGACAGGGGCATCGCCCCTCCGCCAAGGACGGCATCGTGAAACCCGCGAATGTCGAAGGCGGCGCCGAGTTGCGCGCGTGCCTGCTCACGCAGTTCCAGAATCTTCAGCATGCCGATCGGCCTGCTCGAACTGGTCGACCCAGATGTCGTACGACGTCTGCGCCTCGGGTGTCAGTCGGGCGTAGTCGAAGTCGCGCTTCAGCGTCTCGACCGTGTGACGGCGCCACGCGAGTTCCTCGTCCGCGGCGGCCTCCGTCATCTCGTCGATACGGTCGTAGTTGTCCTTCCGTCCGAGAAACGTGGTGGCGATGGGACTCTTCTGCAGGAGTTCTTCGTGGCGCGCGTCGAACCACGCATTGAGGCGCGAGGTTTCGGCCTCGACCTGCTCGGCGGATGGTTCGGCGCCGGCGGGGGCGCGGTCTGCGGCGCAGCCCACGCCAACCGACAGTGAGAGACAGAGCAGCAGGGCACGACGCATGACGGCAACTCCTTGCAAGCCCCGTGGACCCGCCTTCGCCGAGGCTACGGCGGGCAAGCCGTGAACCG